>CAUZDW010000003.1:0-167629 GCA_963578825.1 Vicinamibacteria bacterium | reverse complement strand
GGAGCGCCGCCTCCAGCGGCTCACCAGCCGTTTCGACCGTGCACTCGGCTGCTACTCCTCAAATGATCGGTGCAAGTACACGCCTGAACTCAATCCCGCATGCCCGATGAATAATGCGGGCTAGGGCCCCTCCTTCAGGATCACGCCCTCGTTGCGCCTGCCGTCCATCAGGACAAGGATCGGCTGGTCGAGCCGCAGGTGCCTCACGTGGTCGGCCTCCGAGAGCGCGGTCTGCGCGTCCAGCCAGTCCCAGTCGATGGACCCGTCTCCGGTCTCGGGGTTGACCGTGAAGTAGCCCACGTTGAACGAGGTCAGGTTCTGGAAGAAGTGCGTGCCCTGCGACGGCGTCACGTTGAGGTCCCGCAGCCCCGCCTCCACGATGACCTGCGCGCCGGCCACCTGGTCCCAGGTCACCGGGATCCCGAGCCAGGGATCCCGCGAGCCCCAGCGTCCCACGCCGATGAGACCGTAGGGCCGCTTCTCGGAGAGCAGGACCGCGTTGAGCCGGGTCACCTCGGCGGCCGCCTCGCGGCTCTTCACCCGCTCGAATCGCCTGAAGTCCACCACGACGAGATCCTGGATGTCCCCGAGCCGGCCGTTGCCCAGCACGCGCTTGCTCTGGCACAACACCGCCGCCGGGTCCACCTCGCCGAGCTCGAGCGCCTCCATCTCACGGGTCAGAGACAGCGGGCGGAGTTGCAGGAAGCCGAACTCGGATCGCTTCCCGGGCTGTGTGGCGAGGCTGACCGCGAACTCGATCTCCACCGGGACGCCCATGCCCTCCTCGCCATCCTTCATGAGCGTCCCGATCACCTCCGCCAAGGGAAAGCTCTCGTGCTTCAGGATGGATGCGAACGTCACGACCCGGGTGCCGGGCCGAGACAACCCGTCGTAGACGGCGTCGTTCTCCTGCGAATACGTGGATCCCACCGCCGCGAGGGCCCCGTCCTCCTCCGCGGCCTTGAGGTCGAAGACCTCCTCGCGCATGCCGGCGTTCCCGGTGCCGCCATCGAGGGGGAGCGCCCAGAACTCCTTCTGTGTGGTCTCGAGGATCTCGGGCACCGAGGAGAACTGCAGAATGTGCCGCGGGTGCTTCGGGCTGAAGCGGAGGCACGCCCCACCCTCCACGATGATCCGCCCCATGCCGAGGCCCACTGCCACGATCCCGTCCTGCGGCTCGAGGGGCGGTGTCGGATAGAAGTTGTGGGATCGGGCCACACCCGAGAAGTCCGGGTAGAACCGGCTGCCTCGGGCGGAGCCCACGATCCGCTGGAGGAGAATCGCCATCTTCTCCTCTTCGAGCCGGTAGGGCGTGGCCCTCAGGTACGCCTTGGCGTGCTGGCAGAACGTCGAGGCGTACACGCGCTTGATGGCCTCGAGCGCCTGCTCGAGACGCTCACCGAGGCTCCAGTCGTTGTTCGGGAGCATCAACGTCTCGTAGACGCCGGTGAAGGGCTGGTGCTGCGAGTCCTCGAGGAGGCTCGAAGAACGAACCGCCAGCGGCCACGCCGCCTTCTCTAGAAAGGCAGCCACGTCCCACTCCGCCTCCTCGGGGAATCGAGCGACGCGGAAGCGACGCTGGATCTCGGCGTCGTCGTCGCACTCGATGGCAAAGTTCTTGAGGTCGTTCAGCTCCAGGAACTCGTCGAAGGTGTTCGTGCCCAGCACCGCGGTCTCGGGCACCGCGACCTCGATGCCGTCGAAGTGGTGGCGGAGGCGTCGCTCGCCCAGCATTCGCCGGACGAAGGCCAGCCCGCGAGCCTTGCCCCCGAGGGATCCGCCTCCAACGCGGTAGAAATCGCCGCTCAGGTCGAATGTGGCGCGATTGAAGTCGGTCACGAGGACCTGGCTCTGCTCCCGGCGATAGTCGGCGATCGTGCGAATGAGGCTCTCGCGCAGTTCATGGGCGTCTTCGTAGTCGCTTAGCGTGCGAGGCCTCAGCTCGTGGGCGAGGGCGAACTCGGTCCTGGCCTTGAGCCAGCGGGAGAAGTGGTTGCGGCTGGCGTGGCGCGCAACGGACTCGTCGGGCACTGTGGCCAGCTTCTCCTCCAGGCTCCGCAGATCGGCAGCCCGGTCCAGCTCCTTTCCCGTGGTGCCCTTGAAGATGAAGTCGCCGAAGGCGAAGTCCTGCAGCATGACCTTGCGGAGCTCCTGGAGGAGGAGCGGCGACCCCTTGAGCAGGAAGTTGGCGCCCACCCCGACAGCGAGGGCTTCGTTCTCCGGTCGGGACGAGTGAAGGATGATGGGCACGTCCGGATAGGCCGAGCCCACCCGTCGAGCGAAATCGGTGCCCGCCTCGGCGTTCTTGATCCCCTCGCGGGGGAACTGGACGTCCGAGATGATCCCCAGGACCTCGTCGGCATAGCGGTCGAACACCTGAACTGCCTCCTCCCAGGTGGTGCAGAGCAAGATCTTCGGTCGGGCCCGCATCCGCAGGATCTGCTGGGAGAGGTTGAGGCCCTCCTTCACCACCCGACGCGAGTGCTGGAGGAGCTCGGCATAGATGAGCGGCAAGAAAGACGAGTAGTAGCGGACGTTGTCCTCGATCAGGAGGATCACCTGAACGCCGACGGCGCTGGTGTCGTGCTCGACGTTCCGCCGATCCTCGACCGACTTGACGATGGCCACGAGGATTCGGGCGTCGCCCTGCCAGAGGAAGGTCCGCTCGATCAGAGAGGTGTCGACGCGGGCCTCGAACTCCTTGAGCTCCCGGGTGTCCCAGGCCAGGAGGACCACGGGGATGTTCAGCTCCTCCGCCTTCACCTGCTTCGCCAGCTCGGCTGCGTCCATGTCCGGCAGGTGGGGCGTGGTGATGATCAGGTTGATCCGTCGCTGCTCCCGGGCGAGGCGCAGCGCCTCCGCCCCGGAGGTGACGCCGGTGAGCGCAGGCGCGTAGTGGAGGTCCAGGTTGCGGAACTCGCCGAGCATTCGCTCCGCGAGCTCGCCCGCCTCTTCCAGGATGAACGTGTCGTAGGGGGTCGACACCAGCAGGATGTCCATGATGCGGTACCGCATCAGGTCCTGGTAGTCGTGAAACCGCCGTCGGCCGTCCGAGCTGCTCATTGGGGGGCGCCTTCCGAGACCGGAAGACTAGCACGGGGCGCGGTGGGCACAGCGGGGCGGACGGGCTAGACCACGCCCTGGTCGATCATCGCGTCGGCGACCTTGAGGAAGCCCGAGATGTTCGCTCCGTTCACGTAGTTGCCCGGGGTCTGGAATCGTTCGGCGGTCTGGACGCACACCTGGTGGATGCTGCTCATGATGAGCTGGAGTCGATCGTCGACTTCCTTCCGGGTCCAGCCGTACCGCATGCTGTTCTGAGCCATCTCCAGGCCGGACACGGCAACGCCTCCGGCGTTGGCGGCCTTGCCCGGCCCGTAGAGGATTCCGGCGTCGACGAACTGGTTCGCCGCGTCGACTGTCGACGGCATGTTCGCGCCCTCGGCGACCACGTAGATGCCCTGCCGAAGCAGGTTCGCGGCGTCTGTGCCGTTGATCTCGTTCTGGGTGGCCGAAGGAAAAGCGCAGTGGGCCTTGTGGTCCCACAGCGCGTTGTGGTCCAGCCTGGGATCGGAGGCGGTGTAGACGGCACCCTTGAACTCGTCCGCATACTCCTTGATCCGACCCCGTCGGACGTTCTTCAGGTCCATGACGTACTTCAGCTTGTCACGGTCGATCCCGGACTCGTCGTACACGTAGCCGCTGGAATCGGAGAGCGTGACCGGCGTGCCGCCCAGGTCGAGGATCTTCTCCACGGTGAACTGCGCCACGTTGCCGCTCCCCGAGACCAGGCACGACTTGCCCTCGAGGGTTTCCTCGCGGGTCCGCAGCATCTCCTGGGCGAAGTACACGCAGCCGTACCCGGTGGCCTCGGGGCGAATGAGCGAGCCGCCCCAGTTTAGGCCCTTCCCGGTGAGGACGCCGGTGAACTCGTTCCGGATGCGCTTGTACTGCCCGAACAGGTAGCCGATCTCCCGGCCGCCTACGCCGATGTCGCCGGCGGGCACGTCGGTGTTCCCGCCGATATGACGGAAGAGCTCGGTCATGAAGCTCTGGCAGAAACGCATCACCTCGTTGTCGCTCTTGCCCTTGGGGTCGAAGTCGCTGCCGCCCTTGCCCCCACCCATGGGAAGGGTGGTGAGGGCGTTCTTGAAGACCTGCTCGAAGGCGAGGAACTTGAGGATGCCGAGGTTGACGGAGGGGTGGAAGCGCAGCCCGCCCTTGTAGGGACCGATGGCGCTGTTCATCTCGATGCGGAAGCCGCGGTTGATCTGCACCTGCCCCTGATCGTCGACCCACGGGACCCGGAAGAGGATGACCCGCTCGGGCTCGATGATCCGCTCGAGGATCCGGGCGTGGCGGTACTCCGGATGGCGATCGAGGACCAGGGCCAGCGACTCGGCGACCTCGAAGACCGCCTGGTGGAACTCGGGCTCGGACGGGTTCTTGGCCTTGACTGCGTCCAGGAGCGTAGAAACGTGTGTCGTCATGTGGCGCTTCTCCCAGGGATGGGGTTGTTCATCGACAGCATCACTCCAGTGGATGATAGGCGAAAGGACGCGACCGCCCCATGAGCCAGGCGGACTAGGCTCGAAACGCTTTCGGATCGGGCGGAAAAAGCCGGCCGCCTTCTTCCCCTTGCCGCCAGAGAGCCGCTGGCGTACGGCGGTCTCGAGGGCGTCCTCGACCTCGAGCAGCGCCCTGTGCTCCTCCTTGGCCGAGCGGCCCGAGGCGAAGAGCCCCTCGCGAACCGCATCCGCCTCCGCCTCGCGGTCCACTTCGACCCACGCCGCCACCGCATCGCCCAGGGCGATCTCCGCCCCCCCCGGTGAGGCGTGGCAGCAGCGTCACGCCACCCCGGTTGACGACGTAGTTGATGGCGACGGTGGCGACGATCTCGCGGCGCAGCACGTGGGCTTCGAAGTGGTCCGAGAACCGCTCGCGCAGGAGTGCCGGGAAGTAACCGTCCAGGAAGGGTCGCGCCGCGGGTGTGTCCGGAAAATCGGTCTCGAGGAGGAGCTGAGAGGCGGAGATCTTCCCATAGCCGAGGAGGACGCCGAGAAGAGGCCGCGGCAGCCCTCGCTTCCGATCGGAGCTCGAGAGCAAATTCTTGCGCCGCGGGACGAACTCGTCCTTCCGGTTGAGGAGCCCCGCTCCGGCCATGTCGTCGATGAGGTCCACGAACGCCTCGTAGTCGCGGCCGCTTCGGAGCCTGTCCAGGCTGATGGCCCGCGCCTGGCCGAGGTTGTCGGCCAGGACCAGGTCGGACACGTCGTCCGTCATCTCCAGGAAGATCCGATTGCGCTCCTTGCGCCCCTCGATCAAGCCCTTCTTGGAGAGCATGTCGAGGAGGATCTTGATGTTCACCTCGTGATCGGAGGCGTCGACACCGCCCGAGTTGTCCACCGCATCGGTGTTGATCCGCCCGCCGGCCGCCCAGTACTCGAGCCGAGCCCGCTGGGTGAAGCCCAGGTTGCCGCCTTCGCCCACGACCCGCGCGCGAACGTCGCGGGCGTCGACCCGCACCCTGTCGTTCGACCGGTCGCCGACCTCCACGTGCTCCTCTGCCGCGGCCTTGACGTACGTTCCGATCCCGCCGTTGTAGAGAAGGTCCACCCTGGCGGTGAGGATCTTTCGGACGACCTCCTCGCCCGAGGGCCTCCTGGTCTCGATCTCGAGGAGCGCTCGGACCTCCTCCGAGATCGGAATCGCCTTGGCGGAACGATCGAAGACACCGCCGCCCTTGCTGATCAGGGCCTTGTCGTAGTCGCGCCAGCTCGAGCGAGGCAGCTCGAAGAGGCGCTGTCTCTCGGCGAGGCTCTTTTCCGGATCGGGGTTCGGGTCCAGGAAGATGTTGACGTGGTTGAACGCCGCGACGAGGCGGATCGCGGGAGAGAGGAGCATCCCGTTGCCGAAGACGTCGCCCCCCATGTCCCCGATCGCCGCCACGGTGAAGGGGTCGGTCTGGATCTCGAGACCCAGGGTGCGAAAATGGTGGTGGACGCACTCCCACTCTCCGCGGGCGGTGATTCCCATCTTCTTGTGGTCGTACCCGACACTCCCGCCGGACGCGAACGCGTCCCCCAGCCAGAAGCTGTACTGGGAGGAAACTAAGTTGGCGGTGTCGGAGAGATGCGCCGTTCCCTTGTCCGCAGCCACGACGAGGTAGGCGTCGTCGCCGTCGAGGCGGGCCACCTCGGGCGGGTGGAGAATGCGCCCGTTCTCCCGGTTGTCGGTGACGTCGAGAAGGCCGGAGACGTACTCGCGGTAGCGATCGACCAGGTACCCGTCGAGGGCCGGACGGAGCGGGACCTCGCCCTTGAGCACAAAGCCGCCCTTCGAGCCCACGGGCACGATCACCGAGTTCTTCACCATCTGGGTCTTCATGAGGCCCAGGACCTCGACATCGCGCCAGCCGAGGCCCGCGGAGAGAATGAGTGCGTTGAGCGGATCGTCCGTGGCCCGCTCCTCGTCCAGCGCGCGAAGGGCCTCGTCGACTCGGGCCTCGGCCTCGAGCAACGCGGCGATTCGTTGCGCGGGGGCCTCGACCTGGAACCGATAGATCAGACAGCGCCGCCCGTCAGGCAGGTCCAGGGGGATGCACAGCTCTTCGACGACCGTCAGCCCGAGGTTCTGCATCGTCTTGAGGATGTCGGTGAGATCCAGGGATCGGACCGCGTAGAGGATGACCGTGACCCGCTCCTCGGTCCGCGGCACGATCCTGACGTCGAGACGAGTTTCGAGCCGCTCGAGACGCTCGAGACGCTCCAGGTCCGCGGGAACGTCCGCCGGCGCCGTCACCGCACGGTAGAGGCCGCTGCGCGTCTGGGAGGTCACGTAGCGACGGAGGAGCCGGCGGCCCTCTCTCTCACCGAAGGCCCGTTCCAGCTCCTCCGAGATCTGGTCCTCCCAGGTCGTGACCAGGGAGACGACAACCCTCCGCGCCTCGGTCATGTCCAGCGGATGGTCCAGAGCGGCGGAGTCGAAATAGAAGATCAGGACTCTCACCGCATCGGCGCTCACCGAGGTGGCCACGGCGACCGGGCCGAAGGCCTCGCCGAGGGCGCGACGAAGGTCGCGCTCCGTACGGTACGAGTACCTGAGCTTCGAGAAGGCCACGTACAGGGTCTCGTACCCCGGCCCCTGCCGACCTGCCACGATGATCTCCTCGTCACTGGCAAAGTGGACGATGCGATCGATGATGCGCTTGAGGTCGGCCACGTCTGCGTAGAGCAGCTCCGCCTTGGGAAGCTGGTTGAACGTGGCACGAGTCCTGCGCCACACGTACGAGTGGCGGGCGGCCCCGCAGCGATCGAGCAGCCACTGGTGCTTCTCGCGGAGAATCGGGATGGCGTCGGCGCGCTGGGCGAAAGCACCGCGGGCAACTGCCCCAGGACGAACAGCAGGCTCTTGAGGCGGCCCTGCTCATCCCACTCCCTGAGCGTCAGGTCCTCGAGGGGATCAAGGTGGTAGATGGTGCCGGCCGGTGCAGAAGTTGAGATCGATGATGCGGCCATCACCGCTCTTCGGCTGCATGTGCGTCTCGACGTGCTCGGCCACCCCCGGAAACACGATGGGCAGGATCGTGGGGTCTGCGAAGGCTCCGTTGGCAGACTCGTCCACCCTCGAGGCGCGACCGTCGCGCCCCACCTTGTAGGACACCGTGCCCATGAAGATGTAGTTGTCCTCGAGAAGCCACTCGAGGAAAGCGCTGGCCGAAGCCAGCTGGGCGGCATCGCCCCGCGGGCTGTGGATCCGGCCCAGCTGTTCCCGGACGGAGCGCTGCATGTCACCGAAATCGTCGACGGCCAGGAAGACGGCCTTCAGCATGGAGACGATCTCGTGCTCCATCCGCCGGAGGCGGTCCCTGGACTCGAGCGCCTCGATCTGGAAGAAGGTGTAGCTCTCCCGGCTGCCCTCGTCCTGGACGCCACCGAAGGAGACGACCTTCTCCCACTGTCGCCGCACCGTGAACATCGGGTGGGCAGCGGCGTAGACGCGGACGCCCGCCCTCTGGAAGTAGTTCTTCAGGCTGTCGAAGATGAAGGGCTTGTCCAGAGTGTGGGTCTGGACCACGGTCGTCTAGACGGGGAGACCCGCCCCGCCCCCCAGCGCCCACGCGGTCTCCTCCTCCGGGTTCCACACCGCCACGTGAATCCCCGGGAGACCGTGATAGAGCTGGTGGGACGGCGGCATCTCCCGGGCGACGAAGTGGAAATGCGACATGATCCGTGCCGCCACCGCCTCGGCCGGCAGGTTCAGGGCGATGCGCACCGGCATGTCCTGGAAGACCAGGGGCGCGAAGCTCAGGGCCAGACCCCGATCCTCGGGGCCGGCGCTCTCACTGATGATCTCCAGCACCTCTCCAAGACGGGCTTTCCGGTCCTGCGGATCTCCTAGCGCCATGTCTCCAGTCTCCAAGGCTACACGGCCGTCCGTGCCGAAGTCGACCCCTGCCAAATCCCGCGCCAGCGCGTACCATCGGCAGTGACAATGAGGCTCGAAGTCTCCCATCCGGAAGGCACGCCGCACGAGATCGACCTGACGGGCAATGTGGCGGTCATCGGCCGCGACCCGTCCTGCGACATCGTGCTGAACGATGACCGGTGCTCGAGGCGACACGCCGTCCTCGAGGAGACCGAGATGGGCCTCGTCGTCAGGGATACCGGGAGCGCCAACGGCGTGTTCGTCAACGGCCGAAAGCTGGAGAGATCGCGTCTCAGCCCCGGAGACACCATTCGAATCGGCGAGACGATCCTCGAGGTGCTGCCCGAGATCGCGGCGACCGTGGTCATCGGCCCCGGCGACCTGGATTTTCTCAATGATGCCCATGCCGATGCTGCCCCTGCCCCCGGGCCGTCGGCGTCGCGAACCGCTCCGCTCCCCCCGCCCCCCTCACGCTCGAGCGGCAGGGGGCCCGCCGGGCCGCCGCCCCGCCGGGGGACACCGAGCCGGCCTGCCCAGCCCGCCGGGCTTCCCCCCACCATCACCACCCTGGCGCTTCTCTGGGCGCTTCTGGCCCCGATGTCCGTCGCCCTCGGCATCGCGCTGGCAATGAGCCTTGGCGAAAGGACTGCCGGAGGGATTCTCGCCGGTGGGGCGGGCCTCGTTCTCGGGGCCTTCGCGGGCCTCATGGCCGTGGGCCTGCGAGGGCGCGCGGGCTGGTCACGCCACCTTCAGGTCGTAGCCGCCGTGCTCGGCCTCTTCATCTGCCCGTTCACCTTCGCCTCGATGACCGTCTTGATCTATATGCTTCGCCCGGATGTCCGCGCCGTATTCGAGGGTCGCTCGACCCCGGGCGCGCCGGGAGCCGGCGAGGCCGAGCTCACCTTTGCCCTCTCGCTGCTCGGCATGCTGGCCCTCGGCCTCGTCCTCACGGCCGGGGCCGCCCTCGTCCTCTGAACCCCGCCGTCGTTTCGTTGACGTGGCGGTTAATTCGTTGTAAATATGGAGTTTCGCCCATCACGCGGCGGGGGGGTAAGCCATAACCGGAATGGACAGGGACGAAGCGTTGGCACTGTACAGGACAATGCTCCTCATTCGGCGCTTCGAAGAGCGCTGCGCCCAGCTGTACGTGGAGGGCAAGATCGGCGGCTTCCTCCACCTCTATATCGGTCAGGAGGCCGTGGCGGTCGGGGCCCTGAGTCTCCTCCGGCCCGACGACTATTTCCTCACCTCCTACCGGGATCACGGGTACGCCCTGGCCCGCGGGACGGATCCGCGGTTGCTGATGGCCGAGCTGTGCGGCAAGATCGGCGGCATCAGCCGCGGCAAGGGCGGCAGCATGCACTTCTACGACGTCCCGCTGGGGAACTTCGGCGGAGACGGGATCGTCGGAGGGCACCTGCCCATCGCAGCCGGAATGGGCTATTCGATTCGTTTGCGCGAAACGGATCAAGTGGTTCTCTGCTTCTTCGGCGACGGAGCCGTGAACGAGGGCGCCTTCCACGAGGCCCTCAACGTCAGCGCGCTCTGGGGGTTGCCGGTCGTGTTCGTGATCGAGAACAACCGCTATGGAATGGGCACCTCCATCGACCGGGCCTCTTCGGTGAAGGACCTCTATCAAAGGGGCAGCGCCTACGGCATGCCCCGCACCGACGTGGACGGGATGGACCTCCTCGCCGTGCGCCACGCCCTCGGTGAAGCCATCGAGCGCGCCCGGACGGAGAAGCGCCCGACGCTGCTCGAGGCCGAGACCTACCGCTACCGGGGGCACTCGATGTCCGACCCGGGGAAGTACCGGACGCGGGAGGAGGTCGAGGAGATGATGAACCAGGACCCCGTCCTCCGCTTCGCGAAGCACGTCCAACAGAGCCATTCCGTGCCGGAAACGGAGCTTGCGGCCATGGACAAGGACGCGATCGCCCGGGTGGACGACGCCGTGCGCTTCGCGGAAGAGAGTCCCTGGCCGAACCCGGAAACGCTGTTCGAGGACGTCTACGTCCGCTCGCCCTACATCACCGCCGGGGCGGCCGACAAGGAGCCGGCCTGGCGCGGCTCGGTGGCCGAGGACCGAGTACCCGAAGAGCTCCCGGCCTGGAGCTCCGCCCGAGTGGAGAGCTGAGCCGTGGCGACACTCACCATGCGCGAGGCGCTGAACGAAGCGATCGGCGAGGAGATGCGCCGCGACCCCACCGTCTTCCTGATCGGCGAGGAGGTGGGGCACTACCAAGGGCCGTACAAGGTCACACAGGGCCTGATCCAGGAGTTCGGAGAGTGGCGCGTGCGAGACACGCCCATCGCCGAGGAAGCGATCGCGGGTGTGGCGGTGGGCGCGGCGTTCGTCGGCATGCGGCCCATCGCCGAGATGATGACGTTCAACTTCTCGCTTCTCGCCCTCGACCAGATCGTGAACCACGCCGCCAAGTACAGGTACATGTCAGGCGGCCAGGTGCGCTGCCCCATGGTGCTGCGAGGTCCCTCTGGGGCCGCCGCCCAGGTCGCCGCTCAGCACTCCCAGGCTTTCGAGAGCTGGTTCGCCCACGTGCCCGGCCTGGTGGTGGCCATGCCCTCGACCCCCGCCGACGCCAAGGGCCTGCTGAAGTCCGCGATCCGGGACGACAACCCGGTGATCTTCATGGAGAACGAGGTCCTCTACAACCTCAAGGGCGAGGTCCCCGAGGGGGACTACACGATCCCGCTGGGTCTCGGGGACGTGAAGCGCGTGGGCAAGGACGTCACCCTGGTGGCCTGGAGCCGGTCCGTGCAGCGGGCACTGGAGGCGGCGGACCTCTTGGCCGCGAACGGAATCGAGGCCGAGGTCGTCGACCCCCGGACGCTCCGGCCCCTGGACGACGAGCTGATCTTCGACTCGGTGCGCAAGACCAACCGTTGCGTGGTGATCGAGGAGGGATGGCGCTACGCGGGTTTCGGCGCGGAGATCGCGGACCGGGTCCAGCGCAGCTGCTTCGACGACCTCGACGCGCCCATCCTGCGAGTCACCGCGGCCGACGTCCCGATGCCGTACTCGAAGAAGCTGGAGAAGGTGTTCCTCCCCCAGCCGAAGCAGATTGTCGACGCCGTCCACCAGGTGCTCTACCGGTGATCGCGCGCCGGTGCGCTGTTCAGGAGCCGTAGCCCATGGTGACCAAGGTCGTTCTCGCCAAGCTGTCTCCCACCATGGAGGAGGGCAGCGTCGTGAGCTGGAGCAAGCAGGAGGGCGAGGCGGTCAAGGTCGGGGACGTCCTGGCCGAGATCGAGACGGACAAGGCCAACATGGAGATGGAGGCCCTGGGCACGGGCATCCTCCGGAAGATCCTCGTCCAGGCCGGAGGCAAGGCGCCGGTCGGCACGCTCATCGGAGTCATTGCCGAAGCGGACGAGGACATCTCGGCGCTCCTTGCCGAGGCCGAAGCCGAGGCGCAGCGGGCCCCGGAGCCGGCGGCGCCGTCGCCAGCACCGACTGCGCCCTCCCCGCCTCCGCCCGCCGCCTCTCCCCCCCCGCCTGCACAGCCGGCCGCACCGGTAGCCGCGGCGGCCTCGGTGGTGAGCTTTCCCACGGGGGCACCCGGCGAGCGGGTCAAGTCGAGCCCGCTCGCCCGGGCCATCGCAGCCCGTCGCAACGTCCCCCTCGAGACGATCTCCGGGTCCGGACCCGGCGGACGAATCATCAAGCGCGACGTGGAGGGCTACCTGGTTTCGCCCGTGCCTGTGTCCCGGCCCGCGACACCGGCGGCGGCCGGCGTGCCCGCGGTGGTGCCGGGGACGGAGATCGCCCTCTCGAACATGCGGCGCACCATCGCCCGCCGGCTCTCGGAGAGCAAGTTCTCGGCACCCCACTTCTACGTCACCATGGACGTCGCGATGGACCGGGCCGTCGGGCTCAGAAAGCAGATCGTCGAGGCAGAGGAAGTCAAGGTCTCCTTCAACGACCTGGTGGTGAAGGCCTGTGGAAAGGCGCTCGCCCGGTTCCCGATGGTGAACGCCTCGTGGGCCGAGGACAGGATCGTCACCCATGCCGGCGTCCACGTCGGTATCGCGGTCGCCATTCCCGACGGGCTGATCACGCCGGTGGTGCGGGATGCCGACCGCAAGACCGTGGGCGAGATCGCACGGGAGATCAAGGAGTTGGCCGAGCGGGCCCGTGAGCGCAAGCTCAAGCCGGAAGAGTTCACGGGGTCGACCTTCACCGTGTCGAACCTCGGGATGCTCGACGTCACCGAGTTCACGGCGATCATCAACCCTCCGGAGAGCTGCATCCTCGCGGTGGGCGCAGTGAGGAAAGAGCCGGTGGTGGTCGAAGACCGGATCGAGATCGGGCACCGCATGAAGCTCACGCTGAGCGTGGATCACCGGGCCGTCGACGGCGCTCTGGCCGCCCGATTCCTGGCCGAGATCCGCCGGCTCCTCGAGAAGCCGATCGGCCTTCTCGTCTAGCGGGGGTCAGATCTGCCATTTTGCGCTTTCGGTCGTCCGGGACATCCGAAAACGCAAAATGGCAGACTTGACCCCTACGTCTTCTGGCGGGCGAGGTAGTCGAAGACCACCTCTTCGATCCGGCCTCGCGACTCCTCGCTCAGGTCCCGGAAAGTCACGCCGAAGCCGGGCGGGAGGCTGTGGACCGGGTGCTCCTGAGAGGGGTTGGTCCAGGCCACGACGCCGGGGATCCGGACATGGCCCTCGCGACCCGGCACCTGGAACTGGCAGACGACCTCCCGACCCAGGGCGGGCATCACGTCGTGAGCCAGGTAGGCCCCGAGCACGTTGATGTTCACGATGAAGGCAACGCCGGAGCTGTCGTCTCCGAAGTCGAGCTCGCAGCGCCTCACGAACGGGACGCGGATCGCGCCACCTACCCGCCGTTTGTTCGCGTCCTTCGGGACCGTCATGCCAGCTCCATTCTAGCCCGACCGCCCAGTCATCGGCCCAGGATGAGCCGGTCGTTGCCGGCGCGCCGTGTGATGCGCTCGCGGTCCAGATACTCGAGCAGGGGAATCACGTACTTGCGCGACAGCCCGGTCAGCTCCTTGAATCCGCCCACGTCGAGCCTCGAGCCCGGCGGCCAGCGCTGCAGCACGTCCTTCTTCAGGGTGTCGAGGGTCTCCCGGTGAACGAGCAGCCCCCGGCCCACCCGTTCGAGGAGACCCTCGCGAACGAGAACCCGCGCCACTCGATCGAGGAGCCCCACGTCCCTGCCGCTCCGCTCGGCCACGGCGGGTACGTCCACCCCGGCGAGGCCCGCCGCACCGGCGTCGCTGAGCAGGAGCTCACGCACCTCCTCCTCGCCAGCCGACAGCCGCACCTCGTGGGAGGCCAGGGCGATGACGTCGGGCGCCAGCCTCACTTTTCCCGCGTTCCCGAGCTCCTCGAGCACTCGCTCGAAGGACGCTCCGGGGGCGGTGGCAAACACGCGGCTCCTTAGCTCTTCCCGGGGAATCCCTGCTTCGAGGGGACGCTCCCGGTGGCGGCGGCCCAGGGTCTCGACGACCTCTTCCGCCAACTGGTCGAGCACGACCCTGGACAGCACCACCGACGGCACTCCGCCCAGGGTGACCATCGCCGGAGCGCTTTCCAGGACCGGCCGAAGCTGCTGCACGGGAACCGTGAGTCGCCCTGCCAGCACCGGCGCTTCGAGACCCGCCCGGCCCGCCTCCTCCACCATGGCCAGGGCCGCTTCGTCGAGTCGCGTGGCGGCATGCAGCCGCTCGACGGCAGGGCGGTCGGCGGTCTTGCGGCGAGGTGGTCCGGGATCCACGACCCGGGCTCCTCCGATGGTGGCCATGGGCGAGTACGAGCGAAGGATCAGGCGGTCGCCCCGTCCTGCCAGCGCCGGCGCCTCGAGTCGGAGCTGTCCAAGGGCACTCGCCCCAGGCTCCAGCTTCCTGGTGCCCAGCAGCCGCACCCGGGCCAGCACCTCGGCACTGGCAACGTGGACCCGGACCCGCGCCCCCTCGACCAGGGGCCGGGCCGAAGCGAGAAGCGAAATCTCCACGTCGATCATGGACGTGGCGCTCATCGTCCCCGGGGCGATCAGGACTTCGCCGCGGCCCAGGTCCTCGACCTCGACGCCGCCCAGGTTGACCGCCGTGCGGGTGCCGGCGCGGGCGACCCCGACTGCTTCTCCGTGCACCTGCAACCCCCGCACCCGGCCTCGATGCCCTGACGGAAGGGCCTCGACTTCGTCGCCGACCGACAGCTCACCGCCCACGAGGACCCCCGTGACGACCGTGCCGAAGCCCCGCATGGAGAACACGCGATCCACCGGCAATCGGAGAAGACCGTCGTGAGGACGCGAGGGAACCTCGGCTGCCAGGGCCAGCAGAGCCGCCTTGAGCTCCGACAACCCCTCCCCGGTACGAGCGGACACCCGCAGTACGGGCGCACCCTCGAGAAACGACTCGGAGACGAGCTCTCGCGCCTCGAGCTCCACCAGGGCCTGGGTCTCCTTGTCGGCGAGATCGCACTTGGAGATGGCGATCAGGCCCCGGGGCACCTCGAGCAGGCGGCCGATGTGGAAATGCTCCCGGGTCTGGGGCATCACCGACCCGTCGGCAGCCACCACCAGGACGAGCGCGTCGATGCCGTGAGCCCCGGCGAGCATGTTGCGGACGAATCGTTCGTGACCGGGAACGTCGACGAAGGACGCGACCACACCGGCCCCCAGGTCGCAGTGGGCGAAGCCCAGGTCGATGGTGATGCCGCGCTCGCGCTCCTCTTTCAGCCGGTCGGGATCGGTGCCCGTGAGCGCCTGCACCAAGGCGCTCTTGCCGTGGTCGATGTGACCCGCGGTCCCGACGATGAAGGAACGCAGCGGAGGCTCAGCCCGTTCGGGTGGCGACACCGAAGACCGACTCCCCGGTCTTGTGCAGCTTGGCCTCCAGCGCCAGCCGCGCCTCCTTCTCCGCCCGGGCAATGAAGGAGAAGTTCTCGCGCACGACCTTGATCAGGAAGAGCAGCTCGTCCCGGGAGAGAGTCAGGACCACACGGCCCTTCGCCTGGTCGAACGCCGCTTCCACGAGCTTGTCCCGCAGCTCGAGGCGAGCCTGCTGCTCGTCGTCCGTGATGAAGTGGTACTCCTGGCGCGTGACCTTCTGGAGGAAGGTGAGCTCCTTCGCGGTCAGGTTCAGCGCCACCGTCCGTGTCTCGCCGGGACGGGATGTCGGTCTCTGTGCTGGGGTCACGATCGTGCTCCGTCGGTGGCCAGGGTGTCGCGCGGCCCGGGTATTCTAGTGGGAGGGGGCGTCACCCACAACCGGGCCGGCAACCTCATCGCCGGCGAGGCCACCGGGGACGGCTGGCCCGGCCGCGGCTGCGACGCCTGGCCCCCGCCCGCTCCAGGACGTCCACTAGGGCGAAATCGATCTGGCGCCTGTCCAGGTCGACCTTCACGACCTGAACCTCGACCCGGTCTCCGAGCCGGTAGGTCCGGTCGTTGCTCTCGCCCTTGAGGCGGTGGGCCTTCTCGTCGAAGTGGTAGTAGTCGTCCGTCATCGTCGACACGTGCACGAGCCCCTGGACATAGACCTCCTCGAGCTCGACGAAGAGCCCGAAGGCCTGCACGCCGGTCACGTAGCCCTGGTACGTCTCGCCGAGCTTGCCGGCCATGAAGCGGACCTTCTTCCACTCCATGAGCTCGCGCTCGGCCTCGGCGGCCCGCCTCTCCGCCTCGGACAGATGACGTCCCATCTCCGGGAGCCGCTCCCGCAGGCTCGCTTCCCGCTCGGCGTCAGGCCCTCCACGGAGCGCCCTCAGGGCACGGTGGACCACGAGGTCGGGGTAGCGGCGGATCGGGCTGGTGAAATGCGCGTACATGTCGGTGGCCAGTCCGAAGTGGCCGAGGTTGTCCTCGTGGTACTGGGCCAGCTTCATCGTTCGCAGCAGGAGGTACGAGACCAGCTTCTCCTCAGGCTTGCCCTGGATCTGCCGGATGATGAGCTGGAAGTCCTCGGGACGAATCGCCTCCAGGTCCCCCGGAATCCGATATCCCAGCGAGGCCACGAGCTCGCAGAACTCCGCCACGCGCTCGGGATCCGGGCGCTCGTGCACCCGGTAGAGAGCCCCCCTCTCCGCCTTGTGAAGCGTCTCCGCCACCGCTTCGTTGGCGGCCAGCATAAACTCTTCCACGAGGCGCATGCTGTCGAGACGCTCGTGGGCGACGATCCCCGTCATCTCGCCGTCTTCATCGAGGATCAGCTTGGGCTCGGGCAGGTCGAAGTCCAGGGCACCGCGCTCGTAGCGCCTGCGCCGCATGAGCTTTGCGAGCTCGTCCATGGCTTCGATGGACGGCACGACGGCGGCGTAGCGCTTCCGGAGCTTCTCGTCCCCATCCACGATCCCCTGGGCGTCCTGGTAGCTCAGGCGAGCGGCGCTCCTGATCAAGCCGTCGTGCAGCTTGCTGCTCTGGACCCGGCCCTTCGGGTCGAGCTCCAGCACCGCCGTCTGGGTGAGGCGATCCTTCCCCTCGACCAAGCTGCAGACATCGCTCGACAGGGCGTGCGGGAGCATGGGCACGACCCGGTCCGGAAAATAGACCGACGTCCCCCGCAGGTACGCCTCCTCATCGAGGGACCGTCCCTCCTGGACGTAGTGGGCCACGTCGGCGATGTGAACGGCCAGACGCCACCCGCCCCCGTCGAGGCGTTCGATGCTCACCGCGTCGTCATGGTCCTTCGCTGTCGCCGGATCGATGGTCACCGTGGCCCAGTCGCGAAAGTCGGTGCGGCCTTCGGTCTCTCCGGAGCCCGGGGCCCGAGCCACCCGCTCGGCCTCGGCCTCCACTTCCTCCGGGAACACATCGGGAAGGTTGTGTTTCGCCATCACGACCTTGAGGTCGACACCCGGGTCGGTCAGCGTGCCCAGCACCTCCACGACCCGACCCATCGGGTTGCGGTTGGCCGTCGGAGGGTGGGTGATCTCCACCGTCACCATCTGCCCGGACTCGGCCCCCTTCTCCTCGCCCTTCGGCACGAAGAACTCCTGCAGCACCCGCCGGTCGAAGGGCACCACGTGGCCTCCGAAACGTCCGTCGCTCTCGTAGCGACCCACCACCCGCTGCTGCGCACGCTCGAGGACCCGGATGATCCGCCCCTCGAGTCCCTTGGACGTGCGTCGCTCCACCCGGACCACGACACGATCGCCGTGAAGCGCGTCCCTGTGGCTGGCAGGAGGGACGAACACATCCCCGCCACCCTTGCGCTCGCCGTCGGGAATCACAAACCCGAAGCCGCCGGGATTGCACCGAAGCCGCCCCACCACCAGGTTCATTCGGGAGGGAAGGCCCACACGGGCCCCGCGGAGCTTGACGACCGTGCCCTCCTCGATCAGCCCGCGAAGGACCTTCTTGAGCTCGCCGCGCTCGGCACTCTCGAGCTCGAGCCGCCGGAACACCTCGCGCACGGACAGCGGCCGACCGTGGCTCGCCAGGAGGTCGAGCACGCGCTGCGCGAGGCTGGGTGTTGATGTGGCTATCGGAGGACCGCCCAGGGGCTGGTGCCGGAGGTAGGGTTTGGACCCAGAGCCGGCTCAAAGCCAGCTCCTTTGGCCACTCTAGCACCGAAAACGCCGGGGGTTCCAATCGAGCCCGTTTCGCTCCCCGCGAGCGACACTCTGACTCTCGACAGCGAGCGGCAGCCCTCATCCCTGATGCATGGTTCGACCGCGTGCTCCTGGTGAGCCGAACGTACCAGTAGCAAGCTGTGGCGGCCTCCGGCGAGAGCTGAGCTCTGCCCCTCGACTCCTCCCGAAACGAGTTGAGTCGTGGACCCTCAATTCGGGCGACCCGAGTTGAGGGCCAGCCCAGAACGGGACGATCGACGCGGCGCTTGACGGTGCCATGAACACCGCCCCCGGGATGACGAGGACGGCTGGGCGCTTCGCGAATACGCGCGGCGGCGGCGCGTTCGCCGGCTGCTCAAATACCGGGGACGGGTTCGATGGGAGGGCAACCTGGATGAGCTCCGGGAGCGCAAGAGCTCGGCCTCGTGAGCGTCCTCGTCGACACTTCGGCCTGGGTGGACTACCTGAACGGCTTCCCCTCGCCGGCCGCCGACGCCCTGACTGACCTGCTCCAGGGCGAGGAGGACATCTATACGTGCGGGATTGTGGCGGCCGAGGTCTTCCAGGGCCTTCGTCGCGATCGAGAGCGAGGCGCGATCCAGCGATCATTCCAGGATCTGCTCTTCCTGGAGCCGTCGGGTATCGAGCTCTACCTCCGTGCCGCGGAGCTTTGCCGTTCACTCCGCAAGCAGGGCGTAGCGGTCCGGTCGACCGTGGACTGCACCATCGCCGCACTCGCCGAGGTCAACGCCCTCCTCTCCCACATGGACGACTCGGACGTGGGCGATTTCATCGAGTGGGGTTGGCTGACAGGGATGCGTCGGGGTGAGATCAGTCAGCTCACCTGGGACATGCTGGACCGCTCTGAGGGCACCTGGGTCCTCCGCGTCCCGAGTCGCATCGTGAAGAACAAAGACGGGCGTGCGTTCGGGTTCGCCGGTCGGACTCGGACCATCATCGAGCGGCGCCTACAATCCCGACGGTTCGACTGCCCACTGATCTTCCACCGTTCCGGCAGGAAGATGGGTCCCTTCCGAGATCGATGGCGCTCCGCCCTGAACGCCGCGGGGCTACCTCCAAGCCGGCTCTTCCACGATCTTCGGCGCTCGGCCGTCCGCACCCTCATCCGTTCCGGCGTGGACCCCACCATCGCCATGAAGGTGAGCGGCCACAAGACCAGATCCATGCTGGACCGCTACAACATCATCGAGGAAACAGAGACCGCTGCTGCCCTCCAGACCGCCGAAGCTTGGCTAGAAGCTCAGCCCAAGGAGAGGAACGTCGTCAACATGGGCAGGATGAGGACCGGCACAATACCGGCACAGCCACCTTCGGCGGGCGCAGACGGTGTTGAGGCTCAAGCGCGCGACTGGTGCCGGAGGTGGGACTTGAACGCAGACCCCAAGGTCAACACCAGCAACTCAGTCAACTCCATCAACTACTTGGAGCCTACGACCACACTGTCAAAGGCGCTCGAAGTGGCCTCTGTGGACCGAGAACCGGCACAAAACCGGCACAGTAACGAGGGATCTTGAGCCTGGTTGCGGGTAATCGTGACCCCAAGGTTCTAGCCCATTTCTAGAACAGTTGAGGAGGTGTATGGCTAGCAGGAAGAAGGGCACATCGTTCCCTCGGCCAAGCGGGCCGTGGCTAAGCGCACGCCCAACGTGCTCGAAGGCAAGCTTCAGCCCAAGCAGACTCCTCAGGAAGCGAACGCCTCCCTACTTGTCGCTGGACTTGCACCCAACGCGGCAGTCGCCCGGGAGTGGTCCGGCTATCCCTTTGGGAAGGTCGAGAAAACGGTAGACCTCACTTCCACTCTCAACTGCATCGTAGACGCTGCGGAGCGTGTGAACGCCGGGGATCTTGGCGACGTGGAAGCCCTGCTCACGGCACAGACAGTCACCTTGAACGCGGTCTTCGTGAACCTGGCGTACAAGGCGAGCAAGACGCGGCTAATGGACCACTTCGAGAGCTACCTGAAACTCGCCCTCAAGGCCCAGTCCCAATGCCGGACTACCTGTGAGGCTCTTGCAGAGCTTAAAACGCCGCCCATCTTCACGAAGCAGGCGAACATCGCCGCACAGCAGGTGGTGAACAACGGGATGATGGTCGCGGGCTCTCGTGTGCGGGAATCTCAAACCGCGCAGAACGAAGTAATGGAGGCGTATGGTGAACGGGTGGACGGGGGAACGGCGACGGCGGCAGGCGGTGGCGACCGTCGGAACACTCAACCGGACCCCGAACACTGGAAGGCAAGGCCAGGTCGTCGCGAAACGCCTACCGAGGCGGCCAAAGAACCCTACAACGCGAACTCGGTAGGCTATTGGCGCAGCTCTCAACTCAAATGGACGCCTGAAGCTCCGGCGGAGGTGTCTCTGCGAGCGAAGGGCGACCGCCCCTGCGGACCCAAGAACGCTCCTCCTCAACTGCGTTCCCGGCTGGCTCGGCGCCGCTCACCCCGGTCAGCAGGCCAGTTCAGCCGGCGTTGGCGTTTTGGCGAACCACAGGACGCGGGGCGACGGGCGAACCGCCCTTGTATTACCTACGCTCCCCTCGCCCCCCGCCGCTGGTTTTCGCTCCTTGAGCCCTGGCGCTAGCCAGGAATGACCCACCTCTGCTCGGCAAGAGTGACCCACGCTTGGAACGGGTCTAATCAGGCGGGGGAGACTGAGGGTCATCCTCCGCGCCGCAGGCGCGTGGCCGTTCGAGGCGCGCAGCACCTGCCAGGGCTCCAGGCGGCTTGGACTGACGGGAGGCCGCAAGCCACGCAGCGGTCCGACTCGCGCGGCGACGACCACCAACGTACAAACCCAACCCACGGCCGAGCCCTTGGGCAGCTCAGCAAGTCCCCGGCGGCCACGCAACGCCAGCCCGCCGGCATCGTGCGGCCCTATAGAAGCTAGGCCTTCGCGCCAACTTGTCAATCCCAAAGCACGCAATGACCTTTGCCGCCAGAGGCAGCTCGTCGCCACTTCTGCCTCCTGAACCGCGGCCTGGTCCTCTTCTCGTTAGCAGAGGTGGATCAATTCTCGATAGCGCCTGGGCCTTGGAGTTACGTCGTCTATGAGGAAGGTACATCGGCAGGGTCCAGCCCATGCCACCGACCCAACCCTGACAGGGGCAGTTCGCGCGTTCCAGGAGGCACGATAAGACGGAAGTAGGCAGCAGGAAACACTGGGTCGGTTAGGGCGCGCCCCATGAGGGTCAGTTCGACGGAGTAGCTGTCCGACTCAACGGAGAATCGAATCCGGCTCGGTATCGGCGGCGTCTGTTCGGTCCACTCGCCGATATCGACGACCACGTGAGCCCGGGAACCGTAGTACTCCACGCGGTCTACACGGCGGCTCAGCGGATGGATCCAGGCCCTTACGTCAGGGCCATGATCAACGCGGACACGCTGATGCCTCGCATCCCACGAACTCGCTCCTTCGCGCAACTTGGAGGGCTCGATGCCGAGGCCAACGAGAATTCCCGTGAATTCCTCGATAGACACTCCGAGTCCGAGGACGTCGCTTCCTGCTCGATCTACCGGGCCACGGTACAGAATGCCCTCGTCTGCTGCGTAGACACCCAACTCGGATCCATCAGACCGTATGAAAGCCTTGATGCCGCCGGCCGGATCAAGCACGACCAGATCCAGCTCTCTGGGCCGCCGCACGGAAATCGAGGTGGAGACACTGCGCCGCCCGACACCCTTCGCTACCCGCACCGAGTAGGAGCCTGCGAGGCTCTCGGGGATGTCCGAGTATCGCAGGGTCTGCAGGACGATTTCCGCAGGGACTGCCTGCGCTCGTCGAGCAACGTGCGGGTGGTCTCTCACCCATCCGCCACCGCACCCAGCACCGGCAAGGACTAACGCCCAGGCGGGAACCAACTGACGACAGGAGCCCTGTCGCCTAGGCGAACGCACGCAAGCGACCCCCAGGCTGCATCGCCAGCACGCGATCGAATCCCGCGGCCAGCGCCGGGTTGTGAGTGACCATGATCGTGGCCGTGCCGCAAGAGGCGCGCAACCGGCGAAACAAGTCCGTGACGCGGACGGCGCTATCATGGTCCAAATTGCCGGTGGGTTCGTCCGCAAGCACGACTTCGGGTTCTATCACCAACGCCCTGGCTATGGCTACGCGCTGCTTCTCTCCGCCGGACAATTCCTCCGGGTAGTGTTGAGAACGCTCTGCAAGGCCACACTCCGCCAGCAGATCAAGTGCGCGCCGCCGAGCGCTCCCTCGATTCCCAGCGATCAACAACGGCATCATCACGTTCTGCAATGCAGTGAAGTCCGCCATCAAATGGTAGGACTGAAACACCATGCCGAGATACCGATTGCGCAAGGTCGCGACTTCTGCTTCGGACAACTCCGCCAGGTCGCGTCCGGCGAAGACAAGCGTCCCGCTATCAGGCTCATCGAGGCCGGCCAATAGGTGCAGCAACGTGCTCTTGCCTACTCCACTCGGTCCGATGATCGCCAAGCTCTCGCCAGCATTCAGTTGCAGGCTGCATTCATTGAGAACTTCTAGCGAGACGGAGCCCGACCGATACCTCTTTGAAATGCTGTCGGCACTCAGGACGACCTTGCGCATGGACTACTCGCGTCGCAGAAGAGTTGTTGGCCTGAGTCTCCCTGCTCGCCGAGACGGATACAGTGTCGCGAGAAAGCAAATCAACAGCGAGATGCCGGAAACAGCCGCGAAGTCCTGCCACCGCACCTGAAACGGCAGGTAGGAGAGGTAGTAGACCTCGGCATCGAGCCGGATGAGTTCGTATCGGTCGAGCGCCCACGCCGATCCGACCCCGAGCGCGCCGCCAAGACTCGTGCCGACCGACCCTACCAACGCACCCTGCCAGGTGAACACGCGAAGGATGTCGTTACGAGTCGCGCCCAATGACATCAGTACTCCAATGTCGTGTTGCTTGTCCTTGATGCTCAGGATCAGGGTGGAGACGATGTTCAGCGCGGCCACAGCCATGATCAAACCGACGATGAAGAAGAACGCTAGCTTCTCGAGGCGTAGCGCGGCGAAGAATGTCTCGTTCGCTCGCTTCCAGTCGACTACCAGGTACTCCTCATCGATCTTTCCGGCTAGTGCTTCCACCACTCTTCGGGTCCCGAAGATGTCGGCGATGCGCACCTCGACCGTTGTGCCCTCCCCGTCAACCTCCACAAGACTCCGAGCCTCGCGTAGCGAGATTAGAGCCCACGCCGCGTCGTATTCGAACATGCCCGCGTCATAGATCGCGACCACCTCGAAGTAACGTATCCGAATCCCTCCTCCCAAGAAAGGCGTTGCCATCGTCGCTGACTGAATCGTGACTTTGGTCCTATCGCCGACCCCTACCGCTAGCGCGCTGGCGAGTTCGTGGCCTAGCACAATTCCGGGATAACCACCCTGGCTGTCCAGAAGCCCGTCAGCCGATCCTTCGACGATGTGATCGAGGAGGCGGGTCGTACGATTCTCTGGGAGCGCGTCGACGCCCTTAAGACTCACGACGCGCGGATCACGGGCCACGCCTTCGACCAGTGCCACGGTCGAGATCGCCGGCGAGGCCGCAAGGACGCCCGGCAGCGCTCTGGCAACGGCGGCGACCTGGTGGTACTCGGCTAGCGTTGGTCCACTCGCGCTGACTACGATGTGCGCGGTTGCACCGACGATCCTCTCCTGAATGTCCTCTTGGAATCCCGTGAGCAAGGCAAGCCCTAGGATCAGTGCCGAAACGCCGACCACGATGCCCAGAACCGATGCAGCCGCAACGGCACCGGTGAAGGCGTCCCTCCTCCCGGCACGGAAGTAGCGCACCGCGACGAGGAGCCGAAAATCGTGCTCCAGCCAGCGCTCGAGGAACCCCGGCTGGGCCCTTGTAGACCGGCTGATCATGTTCAATCTCTGAGGCGCTCAACACGTGCGTCCGTTGGCAGCACAAAGCGAAACGCCTCGCCTGAGAGACCAACATCGAACTCCACGTCACGGAATCGAAGCTCCGTCAACTCGCCAAGGAGACCGCTCCACGCCAAGCGGACGACTGCGGCCTTGTCAAGCTCTATCTCAAGCAACAAGTGCGAAAACCTCGCGCCCTGCCGCACAGGGTCGAGCCGAAGTTGAACATTGCCCGGGCGCAGCGTTTCCCTCCAGTTGGCTCGCGAGACGCGAAAATCGAGCTTCAGATTTCCCGCCCCAGCTAGGTAGAGTAGCGGCGTCTGGCTCGGGTCCAGTGCCGATTGGGCTAGAACCTGCACTTGGTTGTCTCTCGGCAAGTACCAGTACAAGGCCTCGCCGTCGGCCACGAAGAGTCGACCAGTCGACGCATACTCGATGCGTATGAGCCCGGGCGGCCGACTGAACCAGCTCCCCTCCGCGACGGATGTCAACCCGCCCGGCCGCGGCGTAGTGCGCTGAGTGAACCTCGCCCGAAGATCGCTAGCCTCCCGGTACCGCTGCTGCACCCTCGCAAGAAGGTGCTCGGGAGCAGACGCCTCCTGAGAGTTCCCGTCTGCCGTGCTAGCCAGCGGCGCCGAGACACCGGCAACCAAGATGACCCACGAGAAGGACCACCCCAGGCGTGCTGGAGACATCGTCGCTCGACCGAAGACCAGACGATCACCTCCTCCGGAGAGTCCACATGTTACGGAACGAGAACGCCTACGAAGCCACCTCGATCTCGTAGGGGTTCTCTGTGTACACCTTGAACTCGGAGTTGGCCGGCATGTCGCCCTTCTCACCCTTCTTGAGTAAGAAGAGCGGACACAGAATCGCACCGAGCGCAATCGAACTCACCGCCTTCGAGTCACCCTCTCGGCCGGCGGTCCCACGCAACACGATCTGCTGTCCGTCAACAGCGGTCGTCGTGTCGATTCCGACGATCACTTCCCCGGCCTTGCCAATGGCACCTTGTCCGCGAGCTTCGATGACGTGCCCAAGAGCGGTCGTTCCGGCAGCTATCACGACGGCTCCGTCAACCACGAGATCGTGCGCTACCGAAAACGCGATGATCTCGCCAGGCGTGGCCCGCTTCGCGACAATCATCGCTCTGTTCTTGACCACCAGGGCCAAGCCGTCCGGCATTGTCACCGTCTTCTGCGCCGCGCTGATAGGCAGAGACGGCGTCATGGTCACGGCCGCAAGGCAGGCCGCCATAGTCACTGCAACAAACGTCCGCATGCGTTTCGTCATTTCTAGGATCTCCTATTGAGATGTGCAGAGTGCAAGCGCGCAAGTCGATGCCAACTCTATGTTGCGAACGGGGCATCCTTCCTGGCAGACGACATTAGCAACGCCCAGATGCCGGCCCCGGCCATGATTCCTGTCATGAACCGAAAAGGGTGAATCACCATCCCTGTGGATGCCTGGAAACTCACGTGGGCCAGCATCGAGAGTACGAGCATCGCGGCTGAGCGTCGCGAGACAACCCACCCGGTCGCGTGTAGCGCGGCACCCACCAGGATACCTAGGTAGAGCCCGCTGCACCGGATACAGACGCCCAGCGGTCGCCCGAACAGCCAGAAAGACCGCGACGGAAGCTGATGGCAAACCCACCAATCGAGATCGTAGGCGAGACTAGAGAGCTGATAGGCTCTCGCCTGCTCCGCTAGGGGGCCTATGATCGAGGTTACCGTGATGATGGCGGCCACTCCGAAGAGCACTCGACGTACCGCCGCGAGGGCCGGGGCGCTCGATCTGAGGACCGGAGCGCAGGCAACTCTGGGCACAGCACCGGATTCTCCGGCGTTCATCGCCATGAAACACCCGCAGCGTGTCCGATCAAGGCAGAAATCCCATGCATGTCTCCTCGAAGGAGGTTGGGTACCTCCCTCGCAAAGCGCTCATACCGGGCACACTGGCCAGAGTGACCACAATCACAGCGTGCGGCCATGTTTGCTTCCGCCAGTATCCCCTCAGGACAAACCTGCTGGGGTGAGCAGTCTACGGTCTGTGTCGCACCTCACCCATCGAGTGTGCCGATTATAGGCGGGGGGAGACCTCGGCGGGCGGATTTTCTTTGATTGTTCGTCGGGAGAGGTTGTTCAGGCCGTTTCGGGCGCACGAGTGGTTCGTAGCCCATCGAGGAAACCGAGACCGCCACGGCTCTTCAGACCGCTGAGACTTGGCTGGAGACGCAGCCCAAGGAACGCAACGTCGTCAACATGGGCAGGATGAGGACCGGCACAATACCGGCACAGCCACCTTCGGCGGGCGCAGAAGGTGTTGAGGCTCAAGCGCGCGACTGGTGCCGGAGGTGGGACTTGAACCCACACTAGCCGAAGCTAACACGGCCCTGAACCGTGCGCGTCTGCCAATTCCGCCACTCCGGCATAGCCGCGAAAGGGCAGAGTAACAAGGAACTGCTGACGCTTCAAGCGGATGCGGATTCGTGGTGCGGAGAGGACGATATGCTCACGCTTCAGGACACCCCGTGCTGTGGGTCATCGGTCGAGGCCTCTGACCTTACAGGCTTTACACTGGAGGCACGGCCGGCACGGCCCTTGCCATTACAGGGCTGCAGGAGTCACGGGGACTCCCGGAAGGCGGACAGTCATGCGGCAATTCACACTCGCTCTTGCGAGCCTGACCGTCGCCGCGGCCGGACTGGCCACGACCCCGGCGACAGCACAGGAAAAATACGAACACGGCTTCATTCGCAGCGTCGAAGCCGGCGTCAGCTTGCAGCGCGCCACCGAGGTCTCGGCCGAGGAGGCGTTGGCCAACCTCCCGTTCCTCCCGGGCGATCGGGTCTGGACCGATGCTTCGGGCCGGGCTGCGTTCCAGTTCCCCGAAGGGTCGGTGCTGCGCCTCGATTCCCGCAGCAAGCTCGACTACTCCGCCCACGACGAGAGTCGGGAGGGGCGGGTCGTGCTGCGCCTGTGGTCCGGCAGCCTGATCATTCGCACGCG
The DNA here is from genome assembly GCA_963578825.1 of Vicinamibacteria bacterium. Taxonomy (GTDB): domain Bacteria; phylum Acidobacteriota; class Vicinamibacteria; order Fen-336; family Fen-336; genus JAJDNS01. Next base: position 140,748 of record CAUZDW010000003.1, on the reverse strand, counting down.
CAACTCCATGGCAGCAATCTTCGAGATCGAGACCCCCGGTGGGCTGGTGGAGATTGCGGTCGCCGGTGTCGTCCGCATCGACGTCGAGGACGGTGAGACCCTGCTCTCGGTCTACGAAGGAGAGGCCGGGATCGATACGGGTGGCAGCCGTGTCCAGGTGGCCGGGGGCGAGCGGACGTGGGGGCGGTATGGAGAGGCTCCGGCAACGCCCGAGCCGTTCGATCGCAACACCGCGGACGCCTTCGCGGTGTGGGACGCCGACCTGGAGTCGCGAGAGGCACGGGCGGCCAGGAGTCAACGGTATCTGCCCGAGGAGCTGGCTCCGTACGCACCGGAGTTCGACACCCACGGCAGCTGGAGATACGAAGCGCCGGTGGGCTACGTCTGGCAGCCTCGGGTGGCCGTGGGCTGGACGCCCTATTCGAACGGACGCTGGGCCTGGACGTCCTACGGCTGGACGTGGGTGCCCTACGAGCCCTGGGGCTGGGCGCCCTTCCACTACGGTCGCTGGGGCTTCAGGGCGTCGGTGGGCTGGTACTGGTCGCCCGGATCGGTCTGGGGCGCGGCCTGGGTGAGCTGGGGCGTCGGCGGCGGCTACGTCGGGTGGTCCCCGCTGGGCCTGCACAACCGACCGATCGTTCCGTGGCACCACCGAGGCCACAGAAGTCACTACGGGCGGTCGATCGGTCCTCGGGGCCACCGGGGCTACGCCGTGCCGCGGGGATCGGTCGGGCACGGCCGGGCCTGGAACGTGGTCCGCCGGGGCGACATGGGACGTGGCAATCTGGCCCGTCACCGGGTCGACCCGAGCGGCGTGACCGGGCTGCGTATGGCCGACTCGATCCACGCCCGGCCCAACCGGGCTGGCGCAGCATTCGCCAGCAACACGGCGGTGCCCAGCGTGGCGAGCGCTCGCCCGCGTCCGGGAGGATCGTCCCGGAGCTCCGGCCGGGCCTCCGCAATCCCGATGCCTCGGGGTGGCTTCGGAAGCTCGGCCGCCGCCGGCACGAGAGCCGGCGCGACCCGCCGCTCCGGAATCGGCGTTGCAACGAGTGCCCTCACCGGTTCGTCCGCCCGGGCGCGCTCTCGCAACGCACCCGGCGCCACGGCCGCGGCCGTGTCGGCCAGCCGGGGGCGCCCTGGCCAGGCGCGGGCGCGTTCGACGACGACGTCTCCTCGCGGCACGCGGTCGATCTCGAGGGGCAGCCTGCCGTGGATCGGCTCCAGCGCGAGAAGTGGTGCGAGCGGTCGCGCGGCGACGCCGTCTCGTCGCTCCTCGACTCCCCGGGGCGCGCTCTCCCGCTCTCCGACTCGATCGGATTCTTCGACCCGCGCCCGCCCACGCAGCAGCGCAGCGGGCCGAACGCCCAGCAGTCGAATTCGTAGTGGGGCGTCCAGCCGGCCGCGAGGCACCTCGTCGACCCGGCCTTCGAGCGGATCGTCCCGAAGAAACGGCGGTGTGTCGATCCTGCCGTTCAGCAGCCCGAGGCGAGGCCTGGAGAGCGGATCGGCGAGCGCCTCCCGGACGAGGACCTTCAGTCGGCCGTCGAGCCGCTCGTCGCAGAGCGGTGCCTCCAGCCGATCACGCAGCTCCTCGAACAGCATCTCGAGTCGCCGGTCGAGCCGCCCGTCGCGAAGCGGCTCCTCTCGCAGCATCTCGAGCCGGCCGCGGAGCAGTTCGTCCCGACCCAGCGTGTCGAGCCGTGGCGGGAGCAGGAGCGGCGCCTCCCGCGGTGCGGTGTCCCGGTCGGGCTCCTCCCGCTCGGGCTCCGTCGGCCGGTCCTCGGCGGGCCGGTCGAGGGGCGGATCCCGGAGGCGGTGACAGAAGCGTCATAATGCCGTAGATGGCCTCGCGTCCGCCCCGAATTCGCCTCCGGATTCTGACGGTGCGCCGGGTCGTGGCGACCGCGCTTTTCGTCAGCGCGATCCTCGGCGGGTGTCTCCTGGGGGTCTTCCTCGCCGTCGAGAGCGACCTCCCGGAGATCACCTCGCTCGAGGATTTCCAGCCCAACATCATCACGCAGATCTTCGCCGCCGACGGCAGCGTTCTCGGGGAATTCGCTATCGAGAAGCGCGTGGTCATCGCCTTTCGGGACATCCCCCCGGTGCTCCGGAACGCCATCGTGGCCGTGGAGGACGCGGACTTCTGGAAGCACATCGGGATCAACCCCTGGCGCGTCCCCGGGGCGGCTCTCGCCAACATCCGCTCGGGGCGGCTCGGGCAGGGATTCTCCACCCTCACGATGCAATTGACGCGCCTTCTCTTCCTGACGCCAGAGAAGACGCTGGAGAGGAAGATCAAGGAGATCATCCTCGCGTTCCAGATCGAGAAGAACTTCACGAAGGAAGAGATCTTCACGCTGTACTGCAACCAGGTGAACCTCGGTCACGGCAACTACGGGGTCGAGGCGGCGAGCCGCTTCTACTTCGGAAAGGGAGTCCGTGAGTTGACTCTGGCGGAGGCCGCCATGGTGGCGGGCACCGCGCAGCGACCCAGCCGCCGGACCCCGATCCTGGACCCGGCGGGCTCGATGGCTCGGCGCAATCGCGTCCTGGACCGCATGGCGGCGGAGAAATACGTCACTCAGGAGGAGGCTGATGAGGCTAAGGCGGAGCCGCTGGAGCTGCGACTCTCTCGGAGGCAGCCCTCCATCGCTCCCTATTTCCTCGAAGAGGTGCGCAAGCACCTGGAGCGCGAGTACGGAAGCCAGAGGATCTACCAAGGGGGGTTGCGGGTCTACACGACCCTGGATCCGAGGATGCAGCGAGGCGCCAATCGAGCGCTGCGGGACGGGCTCCGGGTCCTCGATCGCCGGGCCCGTGGATTCGTGAAGCCCACCCAGAGCATTCTCGAGGACGGCCTCCTCCCCGATCCCCTGGAACTGCCCGAGTGGAACTGGCCCTTTGGCGAGGGCGACATCGTGCGGGGCGTGGTGGTGGCCTCGGACCGCAACTCAGCGGTGGTCCAACTGGGCGAGTATCGTGCCCGGCTCGGGCCGTCCGACATCGGCTGGTCGCGGCAGGGGCGAGTGGACGACGTGCTGCCCCGGGGCACCGTCGCACCCTTCCGGATCAAGGCCCTCACCGACAAGGACGGCCGCAAGGAGGCCCGTCTTCACCTCGAGCCGGAGCCGAAGGTGCAAGGCGCGCTCCTGGCCATGGACGTGCGGTCGGGGGCGGTGAGGGCCATGGTCGGCGGGTACGACTTCGAGCGGAGCAAGTTCAACCGGGCCACCCAGGCCCGGAGGCAGGCGGGATCCGCTTTCAAGCCCATCGTCTACGCCGCCGCCCTCGAGACGCTGGGGTGGACCCCGGCCACCACGCTCATCGACGCCCCCCTGAGCATCACGAACCCCTGGGACCAGTCGGTGTGGTCGCCGCAGAACTACGACCACGGCTTCATGGGTCCCATCACGCTGCGGCGCGCCATCGAGCAAAGCCGCAACGTCCCCGCCGTGAAGGTGCTCCAGGCGGTCGGTCTCGACACCGGCATCGAGTACGCTCACCGCCTGGGGCTGTCGGGCGAGATGCCCCCCTATCTCCCGATCGCGCTGGGCGCGGGCGAGGTCACGCTCATCGACATGGTGGCGGCCTACGCTACCTTCGCGAACCAGGGCCTGAGGATGCGGCCCTTCCTGATCAACCGGATCGAGGACCGGGACGGCAACCTCATCGAGGAGACCCGGCCCAGAGCGAGCGACGCCATTCGCGCCGACACCGCCTACATCGTGACCAGCCTGCTCCGGGGCGTGGTGGAGCGCGGGACCGCCACGAGGGCCCGTCGGCTGAAGCGCCCGATCGCCGGCAAGACGGGGACGACCAACGACTACACCGACGCCTGGTTCATCGGGTACGAGCCGGCCCTGGCGGCCGGTGTTTGGGTGGGCTTCGACGCGAAGGTGAACTCCCTCGGACGGGGCGCCGACGGCTCCCGGGCGGCGCTGCCGATCTGGATCGATTTCTGGAAGGCGGCGACCGCCGACCTCCCTGTGGAGGAGTCGCCGATTCCGGGAAACATCGTCTTCGTTCCCGTCGATAGCAGCGGCCGCCCCGGGGCTCCCGGCGCGCCGGGAGTCCGCATGGAGACCTTCGTGGCCGGGACGGAGCCCCAGGTCCTTCCGGCCTCGTTGACCGGTTCGCCCTGAGCGGAATCGGGGCCGGTCAAGGGCGGTAGTCCGGATACCGTGCTGCACCGGCTCCAAACGTCACCCGCCAGGCCTTCCTGTCGGACAGGCGCTGGCGGTAGATCACGTACTCCCCGGTGATGTTCGAGGCGAAAGCGATCTCGGACCCGCCGGGAGAGAAGGCGGGGTCGTAGTTGAGGGCCGGCCAGTCGACGAGGACTTCCTCTTCCCCCGTCTCGAGGTCGACAGCCACAAGGGTGCTCCGGGAACCGCCCATATGGCCCCGGTTCACGTGGCACACCCGCCCGTCCGGCATGAAGCGCGGCTCGCAGCCTCCGGAGGTCAGCGCGGAGATCCGCCGCACGTCCCCGCTGGCGACATCGACGACGTAGATCTGATGGCCGATCCGCCAGTTCGATGAGAAGGTGATGAGACTGCCGTCGGGGCTCCAGCTCGGGTTGCCGAAGATCGTCCTCTTCCCGTGGCGCACCAGTTCACGCAACTGGCCCGTTGCGAAGTCCATGGTCACCAGGCGCTCCGGCCCGTCGAGGTCCGTCAGGAAGGCCAGCTTCTGGCCGTCCGCCGAGGGGTCGGCCTGATACTCCGTCGCGTCGTTGGTGCGGATTCGCCGTGCCTCTCCCCCACCGGTCGCAATCTCGAAGAGCTGCCAATCGCCCGTCCGCTCCGAGCTGAACACGATCCGCTCGCCGTCGGGGGTGAAGCGGGCCATGCCGTCGTAGCCGGGGCTGCTGGTCAGCCGCCGGGGTTCGGCCACCGAGGCGGACACCGCCCAGAGGTCCGCGTTGCCATCGACCTCGAGATCGTAGACGAGCTCCCAGGCGGGGACTCCGTCGCTCGCCGCCGCCACGGAGACCCCCGGCGCCTCCCGCGGCCCCTCACCGCCCTGGCAGCCACCGAGGGCGAGGGCGAGACCAAGGCAGAGGGTGAGGATCGCCGGGCCGAAGGCGCCCACCCGGAGGGTCACGGTGGAGCGCCCCTCACTCCTCGCCGCCGGCCGCCGAGCCGAGCGTCCCGCGCGCCTGGGCGACGAGCGTCGCCTTGATGAAGTCCTCGATGTCCCCGTCGAGCACGCGATCGACGTTCCCCGTCTCGTACTTGGTTCGGTGATCCTTGACCATGCGGTAGGGGTGGATCACGTATGAGCGGATCTGGCTGCCGAAGGCGATGTCCTTCTTCCCCGCTTCGACGGCATCGAGTTTCTCGCGGCGCTTCTGCATCTCGAGGTCGTACAGTCGGGACTTCAGGATCTTCATCGCCACGTCGCGGTTCCGGATCTGGCTGCGCTCGTTCTGACAAGAGGCGACGGTGCCGGTGGGCAGGTGTGTGATCCGAACCGCCGAGTCGGTGACGTTGACGTGCTGCCCACCGGCCCCACTCGAGCGGTAGGTGTCGATGCGCAGGTCCTTCTCCTGGATGTCGATCTGGATCGTGTCGTCGATCTCGGGCCAGGCAAACACGGAGGCAAAAGAAGTCTGCCGGCGGGCATTGGAATCGAACGGGCTGATGCGGACCAGGCGGTGAACGCCGGCCTCCGCCGCGAGGTGCCCGTAGGCGTACTCGCCTTCGACGATCACGGTCGCGCCCTTGATGCCCGCCTCTTCCCCGGGTTGGGTGTCGGTGACGCTGGTCTTGAAGCCCCGGCGGTCGCACCACTTGAGGTACATCCGCAGCAGCATCTCGGCCCAGTCCTGACTGTCCGTTCCCCCGGCACCGGAGTTGATCGTGAGGATGGCGTTCGCTCGATCGTGCTCGCCGCCGAGCATCTTCTTGAACTCGGCATCCTCGAGGGTCTGCGTGAAGGCGGCGAGGGCATCCGTGAGGTCGTCCGCAACGTCCTCTCCGCTGGCCAGCCATTCGATGAGGACGCGGGTGTCGTCTTCCTGGGTGCCGAGGCGCTTCACCAGCTCCAGGTCGGACTCGACGCGCTTGCGTCGCTGGAGCACCTTCTGGGCCGCGGCCTTGTCGTTCCAGAAATCGGGGCCGGCCATGCCCTTCTCGAGCTCTTCGAGCTCTCGCTGGAGGGCCGCTTGTTCAAAGGTAGCCGCGAACGTCCGCGGCCCTCGCTTCCAGCGTCTCGAAACGCTGCTGTGGTTCTTCGTTCACGTCAGTCTCCTCATATTGATTCTAGACGCTTCGGCGCCGCAGGGTCGCGGCAAAGAGCGCGAGGGCCGCCGCCAGGCACGCCTGGGCAAACAGGTCTCCGTGACGGGTGTAGAAGCTCGTCTCGGCGATGAGGGGAACGTCCCGGACCACCACGGTCCTCTCGAACAGCTGCGTGGGCTCGAGAATCCGGCCCCAGGGATCCACCACGGTGGTGATCCCGGTGTTCGCCGCCCGCACCATGTAGCGCCGGTTCTCCACGGCTCGAAGGGCCGACATGGCCAGGTGCTGGTGTGGCGCGGAGGTCGTCCCGTACCACGCGTCGTTCGTAACGTTGATCAGCAGCTCGGCCCCGGACGCTGCAAACCGGCGCACGAGGGCGGGGAAGATGGCTTCGTAGCAGATGTAGCCCCCGACCAGATGGCCGTCGACATCGGCCACCACGGCCTCGGTGCCCGGGCTGAAGTCCGCGACCTGCCGGACAGCCTTGGCCGCGACGCGCCCTCCCAGCGTGAAGACCGGCTGCAGGGGCACGTACTCGCCGAAGGGCACCAGCTGCATCTTGCGGTAGCGGGCCTCGACCTCGCCCTGGGGTGTGAGCATCTTGGCGCCGACGTAGTAGCGGCTCTCGCCGGTCGGGTCGTCCTCGCGGTCGTCGTTGCCGAAGAACAGGTACACCTCCTGGAGACGCGTCGTCGCACGGAGCCGCTCGGCGATGCCCGGGGCCTGCCCCCAGAAGAACGGAACGGACGACTCGGGCCATACGACGAGACGCGCGCCACGGTCGGCGGCCTCGGCCGTGAGCTCGAGGTGACGCTCCAGGTTGTCCATCGCCCGTCCCGGGGTCCACTTGTCCTCCTGCCGGATCGCGGCCTGCACCAGCGCCACTCGGATCCGACCGGTCTCCGGGAGCGGGCGACTCATGGCCCATGTTCCGAAACCCCAGGCCCCGCCCACGAGAGCCACCAGTCCGACGAGGGCCGCTCGACGGGCCGCGCGGCGCCGTTCGACCACGATGAAGGCCAGCAGAGCCGACGAGGCCACCAGGAGAAACGAGATGCCGTAGACCGCCGTGATCGACGCGATCTGGATGACGGGCAGGGTCCGGTACTGTGTGTAGCCGAGCTGACACCACGGAAACTGGAGAGCGGTGTGGGCCCTGAGCAGCTCCGTTCCCACCCACACGAAGGGCGCGCCCAGGAGGCCCATTCCCCCGAAGCTCGCCACGAGCCGGGCCACAACCCAGGCGAAGATCGACGGGAAGATCGCGAACGCCAGGCACAGGGCCAGCATGATCGCGATCCCGACGGGCAGGGGGATCCCGCCGTACTGGACGATGACAAGGGAGACCCAGTAGAGAAGCCCCAGCGCCGAGACGGCCCCCGTCACGTACCCGAGGCGGAAGGAGCGCCAACCCGACGTGCCGGGCAGGGCCACGAGGAGAGGCACAAGGGCGATCCAGGCCACCGCGTCGTGCCCGAACTTCGGGAAGGAGAAGAAGAGTAGAAGACCGGAGACAGCGGCCAGCCCCTCTCTCCAGAGGCGCGTCAAGAGCGCCCACTCCCCGAGTGGAAGACCTCTTCGGCGTGGAATGAAGACCGGACGAACACGCCGGAGTGCACCGTGGGAAAGCCCATCTCCCCGGCGCGGGCCTCGTAGGCAGCGAAGGCGTCCGGGTGCACGTAGCGAGCGACCGGCGCGTGCTCCCGGGTCGGACGCAGATACTGGCCGATGGTGACGATGTCCACGCCCACACGGCGCAGATCGAGCAAGACCGCCTCGACCTCGGCGTCGGTCTCACCCAGGCCGACCATGAAGCCGCTCTTGACCGCGACCGGGGCGGCGCCACGCTTTGCCGCGGCCAGCACGTCCAGGCTCCGCTCGAAGCTGCCCTGCGGCCTCAGTCGGGGGAACAGTCGCGGCACGGTCTCGATGTTGTGATTGAACACGTCGGGGACCGACGCAAGGACCTGGGCGAGGGCATCGCCTTCGAAGTCAGGCGTCAGGACCTCGACGCCGGCCCCGGGCAGTGCCCGTCGCAGCTCCCGCACGGTCGCCGCGAAGTGCCCGGCGCCGCCGTCCTCGAGATCGTCGCGGTTGACGGAGGTCAAGACGACGTATCGGAGCCCCATCCGGATCGCCGCCATCGCCACCCGAGCCGGCTCGTCCGGGTCGGGGGGCAGAGGACGGCCGGTGCTCACGGAGCAGTAGCCACACCGGCGCGTGCATCGATCGCCGAGCAGCATGAAGGTCGCCGTGCCCCGGGAGAAGCAATCTCCCAGGTTGGGACAGCGGGCCTCCTCGCAGACGGTGTTGAGCTGCCCCTCGCGCAGCAGGATGCGAACGGCCCGCGCTCCCCTGGCGAGAGGGCTGCCCTTCCGAGCCCAGTCGGGCAGCCGCGCGGCGGCCGGAGAGGCGCTCACTACTGCTTGATGATGTACGGCTTGAACTTGTCGACGCGCAGCCGCGCGGCCACCACGTCGGCATCGGCGCGATCGCGATACGGGCCGACCCTCACGGTGAACAGGCCGCCGCTCTGCGGTGCGGGAACGCTGATGTACGCCGGAAAGCCCTTCGTCTTCAGGCCGCCCATGACGGAGTCGGCGGTGGCCCTGTCCTTGAAAGCGCCCACCTGCACCGCGTGGCCGCTGCTGGTCGACGGCAGCGCTTTCGGCAGCGAGGGCGTGGCCCGGATCGGCGTGGGCCTGGGAGTGGCTGCGGGTGCGGCCGGCGTGGGTTTCGGGGTGGGCTTCGGCGTGGCGGTCGGCTTGGGAGTGGGCCGAGGGCTGGATGCGCCGGGCCGCGGGCGCTCGAGGGCAGCAACGGGGCGATCCGCCTCGAGCCGCTGCGGGAAGCTGTATTCGGGCGGGGTCGGGGCGACGGCCGGCTGCTCGGAGACGATCCTCCCCTCCGCTACGGGCTCGGTCCGGTCGTTAGCGTGGGCGTTGGCGGCGGTGTCGACCCCGCGCCCAACCATCACCCCGGCCAGAAAGCTCAGGATGAGGCCTGCGGCGCCAGCCATGAAATAGAAGACCAGCTGCTTGTTGGTCAGCTGAATCTCGTAGTAGTAGTCGTCCTGGGCCAAGTCTCCGTCCCTTCCCCTCAGCGTGCCCCGAGCCTGCGATATGCTTCCTTGATTATGCCTGAGACCACGGCTTCTTCCTCGGCCCCGTGGTGCTCTTTCACGCCGAGCTGGATCGCCGCCACCAGCTCGTTCAGCCCGCCGAGCATCAACCGCCGGCGCTCGGCCGCGGGCAGATCGGCCACGTTGGCCAGGAGCTGATCGTAGTCAGCGCGCCCGTACTGCTTGAGATCCACTCCGTAGAACAAGGACCCGAACTGGGCCCCGACCCGGGAGAGGGCCTCGTCCATGAAAGTGTCCACCTGGGTTCCCACGCGTCCCTGGAGAAACACGTACACGCGGCTCAGCATCTGGTTGAACTGCTCGACCATGCCCTCGAGGTCGAGCTCGTCCTCGTGGGCGGCCGCCTTCTCGGCCCGGGCCACGTCCTCGCCCGGCTGCCCCTTGCGCACCACGCCGAGGACCATCAAGGCCCAGAGGACACGACACGTCTCGAGGTTGGAGAGATACGAGACCTGGCAGATCTGCTCGACGCTGTTCCGGCCGTTGATGTGGGTCAGGAGCTCCTGCTCCTCCTCGGTGAGCTCGATCTTGAGCAGGGCGTCGGTGTTGCCGGTGGGTGAAGGCACCGATTCGATGTCGCCCCCGATGCCCGCGTAGATGCGGCTCCAGCCGTGGATCCGCCGGATGCCGGCGAGGATCAGGCTCTCGGTGGAGAGGTTGAGGGCGACCACGTCTTCGGACCCGGGCTCGGTCATCACCAGCTCGTACTCGCCCTTGGCCCAGGAGAACACGTCGAGGAGGATCTCCTTCACGTGATGCTCGACGACGGACGTCAGGTCCTCGGACTCGAGGGCACCCAGCTCGATGAGGATCGTTCCGAGCCGGCGGCCGGGAGCCACGAGCTTCGAGGCCTCGATGTACTGGCGAATGGAGATCCGGCCCCGCCCGAGGAGGTTCTCTCCGAGACGCTCGTCCGGATTGCTGCTGCGGGCGTAGGTCACCCGTCCCATGTGGAGGAAGATGCTCTTGGTGACCTCCCCCCGCCGAAAGGTGAGCACCCCGGTCTCCCCGCTCCCCAGGACGGATCGAAGCAGCTCGGGCACGCTGGTCTCGTCGATCCGGCCTCGAAGGATGAGGCCCTCGTCCTCCTGGTCGGCCTCGGGCGTCGCCATACGAGGTCCCTACTTCTTCCCCATCAGCGCCTCCACCCAGTCGATCGGCACGGGGAAGATGACCGTCGAGTTCTTCTCGGCCGAGATCTCGACCAGCGTCTGAAGGTACCGCAGGTGCAGCGACGCCGGCTCCGCGCTGAGCGCGCTCGCCGCCTCTGCCAGCTGATTCGACGCCTCGAGCTCGCCCCCGGCGTGGATGATCTTGGCCCGCTTCTCGCGCTCGGCCTCGGCCTCCTTGGCCATGGCCCGCTGCATCTCATGGGGCAGGTCCACGGTCTTGACCGCCACCTGGGTCACCTTCACCCCCCAGGGATCGGTGTGCTGGTCGATCACCTCCTGGATCATCTGGCCGAGCCGCTCCCGCTCCGAGAGCAGCTGGTCCAGGCTGGCCTGGCCGAGGATCGACCGGAGCGTCGTCTGGGCCTCCTGGCTCGTGGCGAAGAGGAAGTTCTCGACTTGAATGATCGAGGCGAGGGGATCCATCACCCGGAAGTAGACGACGGCGTTGACCTTGACGGTGACGTTGTCCTTGGTGATGACGTCCTGGGGAGGCACGTCGAGGACGACCGTGCGGAGCGACACGCGCACCATGCGGTCGATGGGCCACGCCACAATGATGAGCCCTGGCCCCTTCGGCTTGGGCAGCGCCTTGCCGAGACGAAAGATGACGCCGCGCTCGTACTCGTTCAGGACCTTGACCGAGATCATGACCCAGAAGACAACGGCCACGACGATGAACACAAACGGCTGCATCATGATGCCCCCTTTCGGACCTGCAACCGGAGACCATCTCCGGCGACCACTTGGATAGGTTCGCCCTTCGCCACGTTCTCCTCCGCCCGGGCCTGCCAGCGCTCGCCCTGCACGAGGACCCAGCCCTCCGGATCGAGATCGCTGACCGCCTCACCCGGGCGGCCCGCGAGGCCCTCCATTCCGGTCGAGGGTCGGCGGAGCTGGGCCTGGAGGACCAGACGGGCAAGGACGATCATGAACGCGGCGAACGCGATGACGATGGGCAAGAGGGTGCCGAGACCGATCTGGAGCTCGGGCACGCTGGAATCGACGAGCATCATCGCACCGAGGATCATGGCCACGAGACCGCCGACGGTCAATAGCCCGTACGAGGTGACCTTGACCTCAGCGACGAAGAGCGCCACCGCGAGGAGGACCAGCAGGACCCCCGCCCAGTTGACCGGGATGATCTGGCTGGCGAACAGAAAAAGGACGAGGCAGAAGACCCCGAGGACGCCGGGAAAGATAAGGCCGGGGTGGCTGATCTCGGCCCCGATCCCCGCCAGCGTCCCGAGCAGGAGGAGAAACAGGATCTCCGGCCGCGCGATGGCGGACAGGATCGCCTGCCGCCAGTCCATCTTCACGTCCACGAACTGGTGCCCCTCGAGCTCGAGGACGACCTTCGTCCCGTCGAAGCGCTGGACCTCGCGGCCGTCGAGCTGCGCCAGCAGGTCGGGAATGTCCTTGGCGATGAGGTCGACGAGCCCCAGTTCGAGGGCCTCTTTCTCGGTAAAGGACTTGCTCTCCACCACCGCCTTCTCCGCCATCTCGACGTTGCGGCCCCGGCGCTCCGCCTTGCTCCGGATATAGGCGGCGGCATCCTCGGTGACCTTCTTCGACATCACCTCGTCCATCTTCCCGAGTCCCGAGACCGGGTGAGCCGCTCCGATGTTCGTGCCGGGCGCCATTGCTGCCACGTCCGCCGAGACGGCGATGATGAAGCCGGCGGAGGCGGCCCGCGCACCGGAGGGACCGACGAACACCGCGATGGGCGTGCGGCAGTTCAGCATGCGGTCGACGATCTGCCTCATCGAGGTGTCGAGCCCCCCGGGGGTGTCGAGACGGATGACGAGGAGAGGGGCTCCGGCGGCGTCCGCATCGTCGATGGCCTTCACGACGTGGGCGGCGGTGACGGCGTGGACCACCCCATCCAGCTCGACCACGGGAATCTCGGCCCCGGCCCGGGCCCCGACCAGAAGAGCCAGCGCCGCAACCGCCGCACGCCAATGGCCTGGCATGCCCCCACTGTAGGGGCTCAGGCAGATGGGTGTCAACGCTCTGCGGGAGGTGATAGACTGCCGGATTGAGAGGATTGGATTAGTCATGTTCGGTACGCTTGGTGGCCCCGAGCTCTTCCTCATCTTCGTCGTCGCGCTGATCGTCTTCGGCCCGCGAAAGCTGCCCGATATCGGGAAGAGCCTCGGTAAGATGATGAGCGAGTTCCGGCGCGCCTCCAACGACTTCAAGAGCACCATCGAGAGCGAAGTCGAGTCCGAGAAGATCCGCGAGGTGATGAAGATCGAGCCGCCCAGGGTGAAGACGGTCAAGACGAAGGCGGCTTCCACCGGGGAGGAGTCGGCGGGAGGCACTTCGGAGTCCGAGGCCTCCGCCGAGGGCGGAGACACGTCCGAGGACGCTGCGTCGCCGAACGATCCGAAGCCCGCCTCCGACGCCAGCGCTCAAGCGGGCGACGAGGGCGGAGCGCCGGAGCCCACGACGCCGGACGCGCCCGCTCCCCCGGCCAACGAGCCCGTGCCGTCCACCGTGAGCCGCAAGCCGTCACCTCCGAGTGTCGAACCGAAGTAGGACCGCGCGCTGCCCCCGACGAGGCGTTCCCATCCCGACAAGATGACGTTCCTCGAGCACCTCGAGGAGCTGCGGGGGCGTCTGCTGCGCACCATCGGGTACCTCGTCGGGGGTTTTGCGGCCTGCTGGGGATTCCACGAGCAGATCTTCCACTTCCTGACCCAGCCCTTGCGAGTCGCCGGCTTCACGGACAAGTTCATCTACACGAGCCCGGCCGAGGCGTTCTTCCTTTATATGAAGATGTCGTTCTTCGTGGGCATCTTCCTCGCGGCGCCCTTCATCCTCTGGGAGATCTGGGCCTTCATCTCGCCGGGCCTCTACCGCCACGAGAAGATGTGGGCCATTCCCTTCATCGGGATGGGCTCGTTCTTCTTCACTGCCGGGGCGCTCTTCGGCCACTACGCCCTCTTCCCGCTGACGTTCGAGTTTCTCTGGGGCTTCGCGGGGCCGGACATGCGGTTCATGCCCCGAATCGGGGAGTACTGGTCGTTCTACTCGTGGTTCCTGCTCGGCCTGGGCGCCGTCTTCCAGATCCCGGTCGTCATCTTCGTCCTGGCCCGTATCGGGCTGGTAAACGCCGGGATGCTCCTCAGGGCCTGGAAGTGGGCGATCCTCATGTCCTTCGTCGTCGCGGCCATCATCACCCCGAGCGGAGACGCCCCGACGATGACGTTTCTGGCCGGGCCGATTGTCGGCCTCTATTTCCTCGGCGTTCTGGTCGCCTGGATCTTCGGACGGGACCGCCGGCACGAGGAGAGTGAGGACGAGGACGAGAAGGCGCTCAGCGAGGGAGCTGGAAGCTGAGCGTCTCTCCCACCGCCGCACCCTCCCGCCGAGCCTGCCCGGCGTTCAGCTCGACCACATAGGACGCTCGGCGCAGCGGCTCGTAGACGGGGCACGGGTCGGCCTTGCACGGCGGCACGGCCTCCGCGACGTGGACGATGCGGCGGTCCTCGTCGAGCCACAGGATGTCGATGGGAAAGCGGCAGTTCTTCATCCAGATGCCGTGGAAGTCGGAGCTCCGGAAGGCGAACAGCATCCCGCGATCGGCGGGCAACGAGGGCCGGAACATGAGGCCCACCGCCCGATCCTGGTCCTTCACCATCACCTCGACCTCGAGCACCCGACCCGAGGGCAGGGTGAGAGGTGTCGTGGCGGGCGCCGAGGCGGCCGCAACCGCGACGAGGACGAGCACGGCGGGGGCCAACGGGAGACAATAGGAGCGCAAGAGACCCATCAATGTCGATCGTACCATCCCGGGTGAGCCCCGATCGGCGGTTGCGGCGCGAGGCGCTTCTCGTCCTGGCCGCCTCCGTCGCCCTAGTTGCTCTGGCCTACCTGCTCCCGCCGACCCTCTTCGAGGGGACGGACTGGCTCCAGCTGCATCTGCCCAACAAGGTTCATGGGGCGGATGCCCTGCGCTCGGGCCGGCTGCCTTTGTGGAACCCCTACGTGGGTCTCGGGCGCCCCTTTCTCGCCGACACCGAGACGGCTGTTCTCTACCCGCCGAACCTGCTCCATGTCATCCTCGATCCGTCGACGGCGCTCCTGTTCCTCACGATCGGCCACTACGCCCTTTGCCTTCTTGGAATGCTGGCGCTGGGGCGCGCCCTCGGCCTGGCACGCTGGACGGCGTGGCTGGCGGCGGCGTGCCTCCTCTGGAGCGCGCCCCTCGTGGCCCGGCTTTCAGCGGGTCAAGTCCCCTACGTCCACGCCTCGTGCTACGTCCCGCTGCTCTTCTTTCTCGCGCTGCGCCTCCAGGACCAGTTCTCCTTTTCCCGTCTTGCCGCCCTCGCCACGGCGCTGGCACTGCAGCTCCTCTGCGGACACCCCCAGATCGCCTGGGTGAGCTGGCTCGGCATCGGGTTCTTCCTGCTGGGGAGGGCCCTGCCCCCCACCGAGCGGCCGGGCCGCCAGGTCCTCGCCGGCCTCGGAGGATTCGCCCTGGCTCTCGGGGCGGCACTGGCCCTGGCCGCCCCCATGCTCCTCCCGTTCCTCGAGCTCGCGTCCCAGGGCAACCGCGCCGCGGCGTCCCTCGTCTTCTCCGCCGGCGGGACGCTCGAGTCGTGGCAGTGGACGTCCCTCGCCATGCCCGACGGGGGTCGCCGGGTCTTCACCTGGGAGGCCAACCTCTACGGCGGCCTTCTCCCGCTGGTGGTCGGCGTCGCCGGCCTCACCCTGGTGCGTGACCGCAACGTCCGCGGTCTCCTGGCCGCCGGAGGGGCCGGAGCCCTCCTGGCCCTGGGGACGCGAACGCCGGCGTTTGCCGTGCTCTACGCGCTGGTGCCGGGGCTGTCGAGTTTCCACATCCACTCGCGCGCCGCGTTTCTCGTCGTCTTCGCCCTGATCCTCGGGGCGGCGCTCTACCTTTCACGACCGGGATCGCTCCGGCGCTCCGTAGCCGTGCTGGCCGTGGGAGTCGGTCTCGCGCTCATTGGTCCGCTCGCCTTTCGAGCGCTGGCGCCCGCGCCGGAGGCCGCCCACGAGCCGTTCCCGCTCGCGCGGCTCGCCCTCGGGACGGGCGTCGCCGTCCTGGCCGGCCTGGTCGTCCACCTCCGCCCGAGCCGTGCCGTCACGGCGGCCCGGGTCGGTCTTGCCGTGCTCATCCTGGCCGAGCTCGGGCTGGCTCTCGGACCGGCCCGGCGGGTCTGGGCGTTCCCGGTTCTTCGCCAGGGTGAGCCGTTTGTCTTCGACGGCCTCCTCCGTAAGGACCTCTACGGAAACACCGGTGTCCCGCCTCGCATCGCGTTGCCGCCCTGGTCGATTCGCCAGAACGCGGCGCTCTTCTATGAGTGGTCGAACATCGCCGGATACAACGCGTTGACGCTGGACCGCGTGTGGGTGTACATCCACGAGGATCTGGGTCTGACGCCCTCGCTGGACGAAAACACGTATCCGTCGAAGCAGATCTACAACCACGGGCCGTACCCGTACGATTCGATGAATCTCGTGGCCGGCTGGCAGCTCGTCGGCCCGGCCGAGGGGAAGCTCGAGGAGACCGGGGGCGCCGATCCGTCGGGCGGATGGCGGCCGCCACCCGGCCGGCCGGTGTTCCGTCGTGCCGAGGACCCCCGGGCCTACCTGGCCCGTTCGGTGACACGTGTGGAGGACTGGCGGGAAGCCATCACGGCCATGGCCGGGGGCCATGACTTCCACCGCAGCCCTCTCGTCGCAAGCGCGACGAACCTGCCGTTCGACGCAGAGGACGACGGCGATGATCCAACAACGGCGGACCGGGTCGAGATCACGTCGTTCGAGCCCGAGCGTGTGACGCTGGAAACCCACGCACAGGAGCCGTCGCTCCTCGTCCTGGCCGAGGCCTGGTACCCGGGCTGGTCGGCCACCGTTGATGGAACCAGCGCGCCCTGCATTCCCGCCAACGCCTGGATGCGCGCAGTCGCGCTCCCGGCAGGACGTCACCACGTGGAGCTGCGCTTCCGCTCCCGCTGGCTGCTCCCCGGGGCCCTCGTGTTCCTTCTCACCGCTGGAGGGCTTGCCGTCCTCGTCCTCCGAGAACGCCGCCTCTCCGCTTCTAGGCCGAACGCAGAGCCCGCCAGGTGACGGCGCCGAGGGCTGCGACGACCATCAGAAGACCGGCCCAGAGAAGGACGGGGTGGCGCTCGGTCCACGGCAGGACGTCTGCGACCACGTCCCGACGCACCGGCGGACCCAGCGTGGCAACGGACGTCGCGGGCTCGTCGTCGAGGGTCCGGGCCAGGTCGTAGGTGGGCGCCATGAGCTTCGGCGCGCCGTAGGTCAGGGTGTAGTCGTCGTCGGCCGCCTCGAAGAGCAGCCGCTCCACGGGAACCACGACACTCACGTTCGTGACACGAAGCGGACGGTCGTCTCGGTTTCTGAGACGGAGCCGCACCACCCGCGCCCGGCCGGCCACCTCGACGCGCAGAGATTCCCGGAGCTCTCCCGCTTGCTCCAGACGGTAGATCATCCCGCCTCCCACGTGGCGCCACCGGTCGGGTGGCGCCACGCTCTCCGAAGCCGAGAGGACCGGGTCTTCCCGAGCCTCGACCCGCACCTCCCTGAAGAACCGTTCGTCCTCCACGTCGAGTACGAACCCCTGGAACGGTTGGTGTCGCGCCCCGAGGTCGATGGTCAGCCACGTCTCCTGGGAGTCCTTGACCGCGGCGCGACTCCATCGCGGCGCCACGCTCTCCTCGCGTCGCGCGCCGAGGGCACCGGACGGCAGCCAGGCGTCCTCGATCGACACGCGCTTCCGCTCCCGGGGGTCGGCGTGGACGGTGACCCGAAGCTGCCCGAAGTCGTTCTCGGGCAGCATCACGACCTCGTAGCGCGTGGGCTCGACGCCGGGAATGGCGAACACCCAGGCTTCGTCGGTGAGGGTGACCCAGGAGCGCCCGTCGTCGCTTCCCTCGACCACGACCCACCGGCGAAAGTTGTCACCGCTCAGACGAAGGGCGAGACGGGTCTTGGTGACGCGCTTGCCGAAGTCGAGCACGGCCGTGGCGGCTCCTCGCTGCACGGCTCCTCGATTCCGGATCTCCGGGCGGCGCTCGGGGCTGGCCGGAGGAAAGCCTCGGTCGAGGGTGTAGGGCACCCTCGCGGCCGATTCCTCCAGGACGCGGAGGTCACCCAGGTCGGAGCGCGCCGCCTCGTAGACGTGCCGGTCCAGGCGAACGGCCACCAGCCCGGCACCGGGCGTTCGGATCTCCCGCTCGAAAGCCGGGGCGGGGGCGTCCTGGGCCGAAGCAGCCAACGCCACGGGCAGCCCGACAAGCAGAAAGGCGACGAGTCTCCTCACGATCTACCCCCCGGCGGGGCGAGGCGCTCACGGAATCGGATGTTGAGCCACGCCCCGACCAGGAGCAGCACCCCGAGGGCCAGGAAGGACAGCATGCGGTAGAGCGTCGGCATGGTCTCCAGATCGATCCTGACGACCTTCATCGCCGTGACGGCGAACAGTCCGTATGCCGCGTAGAAGAGCCCACGGCTGCGCACCCCGAGGCCCGCAGCCAAGAGCCCTGTGGCGAACACCGTCCAGAGCACGGAGACGGCCAGGCCCCCCTGCCGCGCGGCGAGAGCTGCCTGCCCGGGCTGAGCGGCCTCCTTCGCCGCCCATGCTCGTTGCTCGAAGAACTCGCCGGTCTCGGCGGTGACGAGCCCAAACAGGAGGACGAGCCCCAGGGGTGCCAGGAGGCCGCCGGCCCAGACGTCGAGCTTGCTCCCCCGTCGGCGGGCGGGCGAGGCAAGCCGTCGCGCCAGCACCATCGCCGCGATGACGAGGAGCCAGGTGGCGAACGCTGGATTGAAAACAGGCGTGAAGGGACTGGAATGAAGCGGGAGGTGCCGGACAAGGAGGCGGCCCACGGCGAGGAGCATCACGCCGTAGCCCCCGGCCCGGGCGAGGCGGGAGTTGTTGCGCTCCCCCAGCCACAGGAGAACGAGCGCTTCTCCGGCCCAGACCAGCGTGATCCCGAACAGGCCGAGCTGCACTGGAATCGCAGGGTGAGAAAGACGGCGGCCAGGGCCAGCGTCACCCGGGTCCAGAGCTGCTGCGCGGAGTCCTGCCACCGGGCCACGAGGCCGAGCACCAAATGAAGTGCCGCCAGCGCCACCGCTGCCGGTCCCAGGAGGGCAGGCTGCGTGACGTCCAGCACGCGGTCGAGGGCGACCCAGGAGAGCCCGGCCGCGAGAATCTGGGTCACACCGTCCGGGGCTGTGAGGGGGCGTCGAAGGAGGAGTCCTCTCACCGCCAGCACGACGACGGCGGTCCCGGCGAGGCCGAGAGCCAGCGCCAGGGCCTCGGCCGAGCGAGGGGCCTCGAACTCCTGTTCGAACCAGACCAGGACCGCGAGGGCCCCCAGGAACAGCGTCGACGGCTCGGCCCAGCGCCATCGCGGTCGCACGAGCACGGCAAGACCCAGCTGAGCGACGAGCAACCAGAGGAGAGCCATGGGACGATCGGTGCCGCTCGCCAGGCCCACCGACACCAGGGCGCCGACCATGAGTGTCACGGCCAGGAGAAGCGTGTCGAACGCCGTGGTCCGCTCCCTGCCCGCCGTGCCGAGGGTGAAGAGTGCCGAGAGCGACAGCAGGCCCACGGCCGCCACCTCGAAGCGAGGATCGGCGTAGTGGGCCTCGCGCCAGCCGAGGTACAGGATCAGCGTGCCGAAGAGGGCTAGGGGAAGGGTCTCGGGCCAGGGCTTTCTCCTATCGAGCCAGACCGCCCCGGCTCCCAGCAGCACCAGATAGAACATGAGGCTGGCTCCCCGATCCGTTCCGGTGGACAGGAGCGCCGGGGTGAGGTAGCCGCCGACCCACGCCACTGCGGCAAGGAGTCGGGTGCCGCGGAGGTCGGCCACGGCCACGGCGCACACGGTCACCACGACCATCACAGCTCCCGAAAGTCCGCGGGGCACGAGGCCGTAGAACGAGTGGGCGGCGAAGGCCGAGACGTAGAGACCGGCGAAGCCCGCCGCCGCCAGCCCCTGGCCCAGGGGACGATACTTCCCGTCCAGCAGGCGGAGCCCGGCGGCCACGAGCCCGAGGCTGAAGACGGCTCCGGAGAGCACGCGGCCCATGGGGCCCACCCATTCGTTCTCCCACGCGTAGCGGACGAAGAGGGCGAGGAACACGACGACCGCCAGCCCTCCGGCGCCCACGAGGATCCGGGGGCCGAGGTTCGTGGCAAAGTCTGCCGTGGGTTCGGCGGAGGGTCCGGGCCGCGGTGCGGCGCGAGCCACTGGGCGGACCGGGGGCGGTGGGGATGGAGTGACCGTCGGGGCAGGCGCCGCCGGCGCAGGCGGCACCGGCTCCTCCG
This sequence comes from Vicinamibacteria bacterium, assembly GCA_963578825.1. Lineage (GTDB taxonomy): Bacteria > Acidobacteriota > Vicinamibacteria > Fen-336 > Fen-336 > JAJDNS01. The sequence goes on along the minus strand of CAUZDW010000003.1, from coordinate 120,852 downwards.
GCTCAGCGGGGCGCTCCGGAGCGACGCCCCCCCCCTCGGGCGCTCTCGACCCGCGACGCCAGCTCCGAGACGCGTTTCTCGAGTCGCGTCAGGCGAACCAGCGCGGAGATCGTGAGCACTGGGGACACCACCGCCAGGAACGCCACTCCAGCCAGCAAGAGAACGACCGCCGCCTCCACGGTCACCTCCCGGGCGCAGCAGCGCCGGATGTTCCTGCTACTGGCGGACCTCGCCGGTCATGGGGACAAACCGCACGGGCAGCACGCGCTTCTCCTCGAAGCGGGCCCCGCGGCGCGTGACCACCACGAGCTCCTGCCAGTCGTCGCCCACCGGGAGGATGAGGCGCCCACCGTCGCGGAGCTGCTGCTTGAGCGGCTCCGGGATACGGGGCGCGGCGGCGGTCACGATGATCGCGTCGAAGGGAGCGGCCTCCGGCCAGCCTGCGTACCCGTCCCCGGAGCGAACCTCGACGTTCTCGTAGCCGAGCTCCCGAAGGCGTATGGCGGCCTCCTGGGCCAGCGGGGCGACGATCTCGATCGAGTACACCCGGGCGACGATCTCGGCCAGCACGGCCGCCTGGTAGCCCGAGCCGGTGCCGATCTCGAGGACCGTCTCGTCGCCTTCCAGGCCCAGAGCCTCGGTCATGAAGGCGACGATGTAGGGTTGAGAGATGGTCTGCCCGTGACCGATGGGCAGAGGGTGGTCGGCGTAGGCCTGGCGAGCCACCTTCTCTGGCACGAAGAGATGACGAGGCACCGTCCTCATGGCGGCCAGCGTTCGCTCGTCACGCACCCCGCGGGTGGCAATCTGCTCGGTCACCATCTTCTCGCGATCCCGTGCTCGGGCGTCGCCGCCGGCCTCCGGGGCCGGACGGCAGGAGAACGCGGTCACCATCACCAGCCAGGAGATCCACACCATGAACGTCCGTCTCTATTCTAGCCGTCCTCCCTGGCCAGGAGCACCTCGAAGACCGTGCCGCCGCCCTCCCGAGGCCGACACTGGGCCTCTCCCCCGTGGGCACGGGCAATCTGCCGGACGAGGGCGAGCCCGAGGCCGAAGCCTTGCCCGGTTTCGGCGGAGCCGGCAGGACGGTGGAAGGGCTCGAAAATCCGCTCCCGCTCGCCCTCGGCCACGCCCGGCCCGCGGTCCAGGACCAGGAGGCGCACCCCGGAGTGCTCGCTGCGCTCCACGCGGGCCTCGATCGGGCCCTCGCCGCCGTGCCGCCGGGCGTTGTCGAGGAGGTTGCGCACGAGGCGCCTCAGGAGGCGCGGGTCGCCGGAGATCACCACGGCCTCTCCCTCGACGTCGACATCGTGTCGGGCGCCCTCTTCGGCCAGGAGGGCCAGCAGGTCCACCGGCTCCCTGCGCGCGGCGGGGCCGCGGGCCTCCAGCCGGCTGGCCTCGAGCACCTCGTCGATGATGCCGTCGAGCTCGGCCACGTCTCGCGTGGCCCGCTCCTTCTGCGCCTCCGAGCCGGGCATCATCTCGAGCGACAGGCGAAGCCTCGCCAGGGGCGAGCGCAGCTCGTGAGAGGCGTGAACGAGCACACGCCGCTGGGACTCGACGAGGCGCTCGATGCGATCGGCGGCCCGGTTGAAGCTGCTGGCGAGCTGGGCCACCTCGTCGCGACCCTCCACCGGGGCCCGGGCCTTCAGATCACCACCGCCCAGATCCTCCACCCGCTGCCGCAGGCGCTCGAGCCGGCGCGTGAGCCGGAGCACCAGAGGCCAGGCCCCGATCGCCACCGCCAACGCCAGGAGACCGAGGAACAGGAGGAACGCCGTGGCGCCTCCCCCGCGGGGGTGCCAGCGCCGGGCCACGAAGGTGCGTCCGTCGGGCAACGGCAGCGTCACGGTCGTGGCCCGGGCCTGGTGACGCAGCCAGTTGCGGCGGCGGAGCGGCGTGTCCGGCAGGGACTCCCCCGTCGCGGCCAGTTGCTCGCCCCCGGAGTCGAAGACAGCGACGTCGATCTGCAGGCGAGTCGCCAGCCGGTCCAACGTCGCCTGCAGCTCTTCCGTCGGACGGTCCGGGCCGGGGAGAATCTCGGCCGCCGCCGCCCCCAGCTCGTGGGCGAAGTCTCGTTCCCAGGGGGCCTGGGGGTGCACGATCCACGTGAGCAACACCAGCACGGCAAACAGCAACAGAACGCCGACAACCGTCATATAGATCTGAAACGCGAGCCGCCGCATCAGTCCTCGTCCTGCACCCTGGCGAACACGTAGCCCGCTCCGCGACCGTCAGGATCCGACGGGGGTGCTTCGGGTCGTCCTCGAGCACCGCGCGAAGGCGCGAGACGTGCACATCGATCGACCGGTCGAAGGCCTCGATCGCATCGCCCCGGACGCGGGTCATGAGCGCCTCACGGCTGAGCACCCGACCGGCGGACTCCGCTAGAGCCAGCAGCAGGTCGAACTGGTAGCCGGTCATGGCTCGCTCCTTGCCGTCGACGCGTGCCACCCGCGCGTCGCTGTCGATCTCGAGGCGACCGAATCGCAGCGGGGGCGAGCGGCCCGGATCCGGGCGACGACGGCGCAGGATCGCACGAAGGCGCGCCTGCAGCTCCCGGGGGTTGAAGGGCTTCGGGAGGTAGTCGTCCGCTCCGATCTCGAGCCCGGCGATTCGATCCTCGTCGTCGCCCCGGGCCGTGAGCATGAGGATCGGAACGTCCGAGCCGGCGCGGATCCGGCGGCACACCTCGAAGCCGTCCAGGTCCGGGAGCATCACGTCCAGGAGCACGGCATCGAAGGTGTCGGCTTCCACGCGACGAAGGCCTTCGGCGGCGGTCCCCACCGACGAGACAGAGAAGCCCAACGGGCCCAGGTACTCGCGAACGAGCTGGGCGAGCGCGGCATCGTCCTCGATCATCAACAGGCGCTCGGCCATGGTCCGGTCAATCCTACTCGCCCGATACCGTCATGCAGAGGAGCCTCGTCATTGGGCGTGCGACGAAGCATCTGTCGCACGAGCAGGGCGGGCGGGGTTGCCCCCGCCCGCCCCCGGGTGGAAGCTCAGTCCCCATGCGGGGGCTCGCCTCGGTGGAAGCGATGCGCCAGGTCGAGGAGCTCGACGCGCTGCTCGGGACTCAGCGCCTCGGCCAGGTCCGCCACACCGTCGAGCCCGATGCGTGAGGCCTCGTCCGCCAACGCCAGGCCGTCTTCCCGGAGGAGCTCCAGCGCCATGCGATCGATCTGGGGTTTGGCCATCTCACGCACCAGGGCCTCACGGTGCGCTCGATGGCGTTCGCCCAGGGGGATCAGCTGGTCGACGACCCGCTCGACCACGACCCGTCCTTCCGCTTTCTGCTCCTCGGTTGCGGCGACGGCCCTGAAGGCCCACTCGACTGCGAAGGTGGCGTGCTCCTTCGCCCTCTCCGGGTCGTGGGCCAGTCCATGCCTGAATCCGTGGCCGTGGCCTCCGAGACCCCGGAAGGCCATCGCCGCCGGGACGGCAACGACGGCGGCGCCGAGCACGGCCAGCGCCAGCGTCACGATCCACACGTCCCGACGGCGCCAGAACGGCCGGCGGGGAGGTGTCGTCTGCTTGGTTTCGCTCATCGTCCTTCTCCTCATCAATCGTCGGCGCCCCAGAGGCGCCTTTCACTAAAGAAGATGGGCGAGCGGCCTTTCCCTCGTTTGTCGCGCAGATGAAGAAGTGTGAAGCGACCTGGACGGCAGCGCGGCCGCAGAGACGGACTAACACCCTCTGGCGTTGGCACGGGGACCGGTCGGGTCTTCGGGCCGGCCTCCGTCAGCCGACGAGACCCCGGGTCGCCTCCTCGGCCGGCTCGGCGGACCCGCCCCAGAGGCGCTGGAGCCCGGCCTTGAGATCCTCCGCGATCACGTAGCCCGAGGGCACCAGGATCAGCGAGATCCCCGTGGCGAAGACCACGCCGAAACCGAGCGACACCGCCATCGGGATCAGGAACTTCGCCTGCAAGCTCCGTTCGAGGAGAAGCGGCAGCAGCCCGAAGAACGTCGTCAGGGAGGTCAGGAGGATGGGCCGGAAGCGCGCGACGCCGGCCTCACGGACCGCCTCCGCCAGCGGGTGGCTCAGCCGGTGACGGTTGATGAAGTCGACCATCACCAGGGAGTCGTTCACCACGACCCCGGAGAGGGCCACCGCCCCGAACATCGACAGGATGGTCAGGTCGAGGCCCATGATGATGTGGCCCCACACCGCCCCCACCAGGCCGAAAGGGATGGCGGACATGATGACCACGGGCTGGATGTAGGAACGGAGCGGGACGGCCAGGAGCGCGTAGATCACGAGGAGAGCCAGGGTGAACCCCCGCTGCAGCCCCCCGAGCGTGTCACGCTGCTCCGCCTGCGACCCCTCGAAGGTGTACAGCACGCCCGGGTGCTCGGCCCGAATCTCGGGCATCACGCGGGCGTCGAGGTCGGCCACGATGTCCCCGGGGGTGGCGAGAGAGTGGTCGACGCTCGCGGTCACGTTCACCGACCGGCGCCGGTCCACCCGCGTGATCGAGGCGTACCCGCGACCCGGCTCCACGTCCGCCACCTGGCTGAAGGGGACCTCGCTGCCGTCCGGAGTCCGGATGCGCATGTTCTCCATGTCGGCCAGGGAGCGTCGCTCCTCCTTCGGGTAGCGAACCATGACGCGGATGTCGTCTCTCCCTCGCTGGATGCGCTGGGCCTCCTCGCCGTAGAAGGCCTGCCGAACTTGACCTCCGAGGTCCCCGAGGGTGAGCCCGAGCAGCTCTGCCGCGGGCTTGATCTGGAGCTTCACCTCGCGCTTGCCTTCGCGGAACGAGTCGCCGATGTCGTAGACCCCGGGGTACTCGGCCAGACGCCGCTTCAGCTCGAGGGCTGCCGCCCGCAGCTCCGCCACGTCCCCCCCGGTGAGCTGGACGTCCACGTCCTCGCCGGGGCTGAAGAGCGAAGAGCTGACCCTCAGCTGGACGGCGTCTGGGATGGACCCCGCGAGCTGCCTCCAGCGGTTGGCGAGGTCCTCGCTACCGACGGTGCGGTCCTCGGACGGGGCCAGCTCGATGAACACCTCCCCGAGGTGCGAGCCCGACAGGCTCACGTCGCTGTCGCCGGTCGGCCCGCCGAGCTGGGCGCTCTGGGGCTGGTCGCCGATGGTGGAGATGGCGTGCTTGAAGAGGTTCGGCTCGTCGGCCGACTGCATCTCCTCACGCACCTCTTCGGCGGCGCGCTCCAGGTGGGTGACCGCCTCCGAGGTCACCTCCACCGGCGTGCCCTGGGGCATGGTCAGCGCGGCGATCACGAACTCGGCCTCGACCTGGGGGAAGAAGATGAAGCGGACGAAGCCGGCCCCCACGAGGCCAAGGGTGAAGATCAGCGTGGCCAGGCCGACGGCCAGCGTGACGTACCGCCACCGAAGCGCCAGCTCCAGCGAAGGCTTGTAGTGGTACTCGATTACGTAGTGGAGGCCGGCCACAACGCGGCTCTGGACCCGGTACCAGCCCCATCGCCTCGAGCCTCCGTTGGCCACCTCGCTGGTGTCCCGGCTGCGCAGGTGCGATAGGTGGGAGGGCAAGATCCAGAGCGACTCCACCAGCGAGAAGATCAGCGCCGGGATCACGATCATCGGCATCACCCGCATGATCTTGCCGATCCCGCCCGGCACCGCCAGCATGGGCATGAACGCCGCCACCGTGGTCAGGACCGCGAACACCACGGGCACGCTCACCTCCCGCGTCCCCTCGATGGCGGCCTTCACCGGGTCCCCGTGGCGCTGGTGGTGCGTGTAGATGTTCTCGCCCACGATGATCGCGTCGTCCACCACGATGCCCAGGACCACGATGAAGGCGAAGAGCGAGAAGAGGTTTATCGAGACGTCCAGAGTGGGCATCAGCCAGAGCGCCCCGAGGAACGAGATCGGTATCCCCAGGCTCACCCAGGCAGCGAGACGGAATCGCAGGAAGAGAGCCAGGACTCCCACCACGAGCAGGAACCCGTTCAGCCCGTTGCGGGTGAGAAGGTCGAGACGGTCGCGGAGCACCTTCGTCTGGTCCCGCCAGGTGCTGAGATGGACGCCCTCGGGGAGCCAGGCCTGGGCCTGCTCCGCGTAGGCCTTGACCTTGTCCCCGACCTCCAGCGCCCCCTGGTCCCCGGCGCGGAAGACCTGGATCAGGATGGCGGGCTTGCCGTCGAACCGCGAGAACTGGTCGGTGTCCGCGAAGCCGTCCACGACGGTCGCCACATCGCCCAGCCGCAGGTGCGTGCCGTCCGGGCGGGTGAGGAGCACCAGGTCCTCGAACTCCCGGCCACGGTAGGCCTGCCCCTTGGTACGCAGGAGGATCTCTCCGCCATCGGTCTTGACCGATCCGCCGGGCATGTCGAGGGACGAGCGGCGCACCGCCCGCGCCACGAAGTCGAAGGTCAGACCGTGGCGACGGAGCGTGTTCTCCGGAACCTCGATGGAGATCTCGTAGGGCGGCGCGTTGGTCAGCTCCACCTGGCTGATCCCGGGAGTCGACGCGATCTCGTCCCGCACGCGCTCGGCCAGCCGCTTGAGTGTCGTCTCGTCGGCGTCGCCCCAGACCGCGAGGTTGATCACCTGCCGGCGGTTGGTCAGCTCCTGGATGATCGGTTTCTCGGTCTGCTCCGGGAAGGTGTCGATGGCGTCGACGCGGGACTTGATGTCGTCGAGGACCTTGCGGGCGTTCGCGCCCAGGTCCAGCTCGACCACCACCGTGCCCCGGCCCTCGGCGGCAGTGGAGGTGACACGCTTGACGCCGTCGATGCCCAGGATGGACTCCTCGACGCGGACGCACACGCCCTCCTCGACCTCCTCCGGGGCGGCACCCAGGTACGGCACGGTGACCGTGATGATGTCGAGATCGAACTCCGGGAAGATCTCGCGCCTGACGGTGAAGGCGGAGAGCAGCCCCCCCGCCATGATCACCAACATCAGGAGGTTGGCGGCGACGGTGTTCCGGGCGAACCAGGCTATGGCGCCCTTCACGAGGCGTCCCCGTCCGCCGTCCCACCCGCCTCGCTCTCGCTGGCCCGGGTCCGGACCTGCATGCCGTCGGTCACCGCCTCGAGGGGCGAGAGGCACACCCGCTCCCCCGCCTCCAGTCCGCCGCGGACGTAGATCTCCTCTCGGGTCGTCCGAAGCAGGTCCACGTCGCGAAACTCCAGGCGATCCTTAGGGGTCACGACCAGCACCTGGTCGCGGCCCCGGAGCGCCGAGCGCGGGAGGACAGCCACCGCTTCGGCCGTGATCCCCTCAATCTCGGCCTCGACGTACAGGCCCACCGCCAGGGGGGGACGGTTGGGGTCGTCGCCCCGGCCGTACGGGTCCTTGATCTCGACCACCGCGTTCACCATTCGGCTGTCCGGGTCGATCTCGCCCTCGGTCCGGACGATCTCACCCGTCCACTCGAACGTCCGGCCGGCGAAGTCGGCTTTGAGAGTCACCCGGGGGCCCTTCTGCCGCGCCGTCTCGCCGCGATAGTGGAGCGGCAGCTCCACGTAGGCCAGCTCGTCGTCGGGAAGCGGCAGGCGTGTCTCGGCGTAGTCGACGGCATAGATCGTCGCGACCGGCGCGCCCATTGTGACGAACTGGCCCACGTCCACGCTCTTCCGCCGCACGCGCCCGGAGTAGGGGGCCCGGACCTCCGTGCGCTCGAGGTTGCGCTCGGCCGTCGTCAGATTGGCTTCGGCCGAGGCCACCGCCGCACGCGCAGCCTCGAGTTGCGGCTCCCTGAGCGTGAGAGCAGTCGCGGCCTCTCCGCGCCCGAGGTCCGACCACTCCTCGCGCGCGGCTTCGGCCTCGGCCTCCTCCCAGGCCAGCTGGAGCTTCGTCCGAGCCACCTCGCCCCGGGCCCTCACCACCGCCTGCCGGGAGTCGTGGGGATCGACCTTGAAAAGGACTTGCCCCTTCTCGAAGAACGCTCCCTCGGCGAAGGAGGGCGAGACGTGGATCACCCGGCCCGACACCTCGGGGACGAGCTGGCTCTCGGTGCGAGGCCGCACCGTCCCCTGACTGCGAACCGTGAGGGGCACGTCGGCGAGGGTCACCTCGGCCACGCGCACGAGAGGCGGCTTGGGCGCGGCGACCCGCGTCTCGACATCGGGCTTGAGGGCCACCATCCCCGCGGCGAGAAGCGCCGCGAGGCTCACCAGGCCCATCGGGAAGACGATCTTCAGTGTTCGGGATTCACCGCTCATCTCACCGACTCCTTGTTGTTCTCGATCTCGTGGTCACTCTGGGCCTCCATCGAAGCGACGATCTTCGGGCCCCCTGTCTCGCCGTCGCGCTCGAAGCCGCCACCCAGGGCCAGGAACAGGTCCACCCTGTTTGCCAGCCGGAGCTGCCGCACGACGATCCACTCGCTCTCGGCCTGGAACGCACGGCGCTGGGACTCGAGCACCGTGATGAAGCTCTCGAGCCCGGCGCGGTAGCGGTCGTCCGCAAGGCGCTCCGCCGCCCGGGACTGCCGTGCGGCCTCGGCCAGGTGCGTCTCGCGCTCGGCCAACAGGGTCTCGGCCCGGAGCGTCGTCTCGACCTCGAGGTAGGCGTTGAGCGCGGAGCTCGCGTAGCCCGCCAGTCTCTCCTCTTTCGTTCCCCGCGCCAGATCCACCGCGGCCCGCAATCGCCCGCCCTGGAAGATGGGCTGGAGGAGGTTGGCTGCGAGGCTCCACACCCCGAAGTTTCCACTCACCAGGTCACCCAGCTCCGCGCTCGCCGTCCCTCCGCTGGCGGTGAGGCTGAGACGCGGGTAGAGATCCTTCTTCGCGGCGGTGAGGCGCGAGCCGGAGGCCGCCAGACGCCTCTCGGCAGCGGCGAGGTCCGGCCGGCGGGCCACCAGGTCGGCGGGCAGCTCGCCGGGCACGGCGGGCGGCGTGTCGGGCAGACGCGTCGGCGTCTCGAGCTGCCGCCTGGGGTACCGGCCCAGCAGGATCTCGAGTTGACGCACGGTGACGTCGAGCTGCGCCTGACGGGCCCGGACCGCCGCTTCCCCGCCCTCGAGGTTGGCGAGAGCCAGCCGCAGATCCAGAGCCGGTCGCAGGCCCATCTCGTAGCGCCCCCGGACCTGCCGGACCGTGCTCTGAAAGCTCGCGACCTGGGCGAGGGCGAGGTCCACCTGCTGGGCGGCCTCCGCGGAGGCGAACCAGGTCTTCGCCACCTGTCCGGCCAGCGAGAGGTGAGCTCCGGCGAGATCCGACTGGGCGGCCTGGAGGTCGGCCATGCCGGCGCCGGCCCGGGCCCCGAGGCGGCCCCAGAGGTCAATCTCCCACGACACGCTCAGCGAGAGACCCAGGTTGGTCGAGGTCGAGCTCAAGACACTGCCGGGAGGTACCCCGGGGATGGGAAAGCCGATGAAGTTCTGCTTGCGGCGCACGCCGTCGAGACCGGCGTTCACCTGGGGTTTGAGGTCGGCCCCGGCGATGCGAGCCTGGGCCTCGGCCTGCTGCACCCGTGCGGCGGCGGCCCGCAGGTCCCAGTTTCTCTCCAGAGCCGTTCCGATGGTCGCGTTGAGCTCCGGGGAGCCGAAGCTCTCCCACCAGGTGGGATCCACCGAACCGTGCTCGAGGGCCGCTCCGGCCCACTCGGCCGGTGTGGCGAGATCGATGTCCGGCTGGGCGACCTTCGGCACCGAGGCACACCCGAGAGCCAGCACGAGCCAGCACGACACCACGGCCAGGCGCGTCATCGCCTCCCCTCCTCGCTCCGGGGCGCCACCGGGGCGGTCATCCCGGCTGCCGTGAACCGGACGAGGCTCTCCAGGGCCTCCTCGGGCTCGACGTTGCGACGCTTTCGAGACTCGAACCCCAGCATCGTGTCGCTCCAAAGCAGGGTGTGCGCCATCGCACCGATCAGGAAGTGCACGCGGAGTGAGACCTCGTCCCTGGCGAGGTGCGGCAGTGCCCGCGAGAACGCTTTGCCGAATCGTTTTGCCACCTCTTCGAACTGATCGAGGAGAAGGCTGCGCAAGCGTTCGTTGGTCTCCGAGTGCATTCGACCCGCCAGCTGCATGAACCGTGCGCCATCCGCGCCACGCTCGCGCCGTCGGGCGAACGCAGGCGCAAGGAACGCACGAATGAGCTTCTCGACGTTGGGAGGTCTTTTCGAAGCGCGGGCCTCGATCGCGTCCAAGACGAGGAGGCGCTCGCGGTTCACCGGGCCGACGTGCCGCTGGAAAATCGCGGAGAGCAGCCCTTCTTTCGACTGGAAGTGGTAGTTCACCGCGGCGAGGTTGGCGCCCGCCTTTCCGGTGATGTCTCGAAGCGAGGTCGCCTCGTAGCCCCGCTCCGCAAACAACGTCTCCCCAACGTCCATGATTCGCGTCTTCGTGTCGGCGTTCGGCAAGCTCTCTCCGCTCTGGTTCAAACGTTTGTATGAATTATACGTTCGCCTGATTCTCGAGGCAAGTCAAAGATCGAGCCTCGTTCTTTCTGGGCTGTGTCGGGAACATGAAGAAGTGTGAGGCTCGTTCTCCGGGCTGGGATGGCCTGACCTCTGCTACGCTCCCGCCGAGAGTTCGTCGTGCCACAAAGACCCTTCTGACAGCCATCGTTGCGGCCCTCTGCCTCGGAGGTGTCGCTCCTCGGGGCGCCTCGGCCCAGGCCGATGCGGAGGGTCAGGCCCCCTCCTTCCCGACAGCCGCCGAGGTCGTGACCGTGGACGTGGTCGTCCTGGACGAATCCGGCGACCCGATCGAGGGCCTCACCGCCGACGATTTCACCATCATCGACGAGGGGCGCCGGCGCACCGTGTCGCGCTTCGAGGCGGTCGTCGTCCCGGAGTCGCCTCCCACGTCTCCTCCCGTTTCTGCCCTCCTCTCGTCGAACGCCGAGGAGGGCACCCGTCCGGAGCGCACCTTCGTGGTCGTGTTCGACGACGTTCACATGGACCCGATCGCGGCCCGTGCGGCGAAGCGCGCGGTGCGGCAGTTCGTGGAGACAATGCTCCGCCCCGGGGACCTGGTGACGCTCGTTCCGGGTTCGGGCGGACCCTGGTGGCACGCCCGGATCCCCGAGGGGCAGCGCGATCTCGTCGCTGCACTCGAGCGCCTCGAGGGCCCCTTCCACGGGACTTCTCGACCGGCCGGATCTCCGACTGGGAGGCCATGCGCCTCTACCTCCACCGCGACCTCCAGGTCGGAGCCCAGGTCACGCGGCGCTACTACGAGTACCGGATCCTCCTCGACCCACCGTGCCCCGCGCCCTGCCCGAGAAAGACGGTGATGCAGTTGGGTGAGACCCACCCGGCGGTGCGGGCCTGGGCGAGCGAGGTCTACGATGAGGCGCTGTCACGGAAGCAGGCCAGCTACACGGTCCTCCGGCAGGTGGCCGAGGCCCTCGAGCTGACGCGCGGCCGAAAGTCGATCCTGTTCCTGTCGGAGGGCTTCATCCAGGAGCCCGAGCGGCCCGAGCATCGCACCATGGTCCGGGCCGCGCAGCGGGCCAACGCGGCCGTTCACTTCCTCGACGCCGGGGGCCTCACGGGCATCCCCGCCACCGCCGACGCCGAGATCGCCGACCACACCGATCTGCGGGACATGGGTCCCCAGCTCAACGAGGCCACGGTCGAGTCCCTCGGCGCTGTGTCGCTGGCGGCCGAGACCGGCGGGCGGGTCATCAAGAACATGAACGACCCCGCCGTGGGTCTCCGTCGCCTCGAGCGGGAGTCCCGGGCCTACTATCTGATCGGCTTCGAGCCGAGGGGCATCGAGGCCGACGGCACGTTCCACCGGCTCGATGTGGAGGTGCGCCGGCCCGGGGTCGAGGTCCTCGCCCACCGGGGCTATTACGCCCCGACCGACGAGCCGGAGTCGACGACCGCCGAAACTGCTCCGGACCCGCGGCTCCGCCGGGCTCTCGACTCTCCTTTCGAGGCCGACGCGATCCCCCTTCGGATGACGTCCTACGTCCTCGGACCCGCGGACGAAGGGACGAGCGTCCTCCTCGTCGCCGACGTGGACCCTCAGGCGCTCCTCCTGGAGGAGAAGGACGACCCCTTCGAGGGCGCTCTCGGCATCCACATCGTCGTGTCCCACCGTGACACCGGCGCACGAGTGGTTCGCGACCGCAAGGTGGACCTCAGCTTGACCTCGCAGCCCCTGGGAGCGGATTCAACGCACGCGACTGCCTCTGATGATCAACGTCCTCTCGTCACGGGTCGCCATCAGGTGCGTCTGCTCGTCCGGGACCTGGGGTCCGACGCCATCGGGACCGTGCGGCACGAGTTGGACGTGCCCCTGCCCGGTGCCTTCCGACTCACGACTCCGATCCTGACCGATCTGGTGCTGCCAGCCGGCGGCGAGGACGCCTCCGTGGGGCGCCCCATACCCCTGGCGCGCCGCACCTTCACACGGGGCCAGACCCTCACGCTGCTCTACCAGGTCTACGGAGCCAGCGCCGGCACCGGCACCGATCCACCGGTGGTCGCCGGCTATCGGGTGGAGGCCGCGGACGGCACCGTGGTGGCGTCCCAGCCCGAGACCCCGCTGCCCCGGGGACCGGCCGGGCAGATCTCGCAGATGGCCGCGATCAGCCTGGCCGGGGAGTCCGCCGGGGAGTCCGCCGGGGTCGTGCACGCCCGGCACGAGGAGTCAGGTCGGACACTGTCGTCACGGACGCCCTTCCGTGTCGCGCCCACGCTCACCGCAATGGCCGCCGACGGGCCGCCGTCAGCCCCGCCGGTGACGGACCCCGAGGTCGCTGCACTCCTCGAGCGAGTTGGCCGCTACGTTCTCGACTACGAGGAGCGCTTCCGCGGGATCGTCGCCGAGGAGACCTACACCCAGCGAATGGAGATCCACGGGTCGCCTCTCGGGATTCAGCCCCGCCAGCACCGGGTCCCGGGCCGACATGGTCTTCGTCCGTCTCGCGGGCGACGTGCCCTGGGTCTGCTTCCGCGACGTCTTCGAAGTGGATGGCCATGAGGTGCGCGAGCGCGACGCTCGGCTCGAGAAGCTGTTCCTGGGGGGGCACACCTCGGCGGTCGCGCGGGCCCGGGCCATCCTCGAGGAGAGCAGTGCCTACAATCTCGGGCCCGCCACTCGAACGGTGAACACCCCCACGCTGCCCCTGGCGTTCCTGCACCCCGACAACCAGCATCGCTTCTCGTTCGAGCGCGGCGGCACGCGGAAGATCGCCGGTGTCGAGGGCGTGGAGCTGCGCTTCGTCGAGGTGGCTCGGCCACGATCATCCGTCGGGAGGGGGCCAGGGATCTCCCGGTCCGGGGCCGCGTCTGGATCGAGCCCTCCAGAGGCACCGTGCTCCGAACCGAGGTTCGCTTCGACTTCGAGCTGGAGCTCGGGGTCGCCTCGCAGGCCTCCCTCTCCGCCGAGTACCGTCCGGCGCCCAGGCTGGCGATGTGGGTGCCGGTCGAGATGAACGAGCGCTACGAGGACTCCGGCCGGCAGCGATACTTCGGCCCCACGGTCGCGGCAACGGCTCTCTATTCGAACTTCCGGCGCTTCAACGTGTCGGTGAAAACGGAGACACACCTGCCTGAGGAGTAGCCGGCAGGGCGCTCAGTACGCCTGGGCGAAGTAGACCTCTTGTCCCTTCTCCCCGGTGACGACGCACGGGGCCTCGCGCTCGTTCTCGGTGGGGATGATGCGAATCGTGGCCTTGGTCTCCTCTTTGATCCTGGCCTCGGTGGCGGCGTCGCCATTCCAGCCGGCGAGGATGAAGCCGCGCTTCGTCGTCATCACCTCCTTGAGCTCGTCGTAGGTCGAAACCCGCGTCGTGTTGTCGTCGATGAACCGACGGGCCCGCTCGAGGAGGTCCGTCTGCAGCTCATCGAGCAGCTCTCCCAGCCGCTTCGCCACGCCGGCGAGGGGGACGAAGTCCTTGTGCCGGTCGGTGCGACGGACGAGGACACACTGCTCCTTCGCCACGTCCTTCGGGCCGATCTCGAGGCGAAACGGCACGCCCCGCATCTCCCAGTCGGAGTACTTGTAGCCGGTCTGGAACTGGTCCCGGTCGTCGAGGTGGACGCGGAACCCCGCGCCCCGCAGCGTTGCCGCCACCTCGCGGGCCTTGGGCAGGATCGCCTCGTTCCAGTCGCCCTTGCGGGGCGGGATCGGCACGATGACCACCTGATACGGGGCCACCTTCGGGGGCAGGATGAGCCCGGCGTCGTCACCGTGGGTCATGATCACGCCGCCGATCATCCGGGTCGACGTGCCCCATGAGGTGGACCACGGCTTGGCGCGCTGCTGGCTGCGGTCCAGGTACTCGATCCCGTAGGCGGTGGCGAAGTGCTGGCCCAGGTTATGGCTGGTCCCGGCCTGGAGCGCCTTTCCGTCACCCATGAGGGCCTCGATCGCGTAGGTCCGGAGCGCACCAGCGAACTTCTCGCTGTCGCTCTTGCGGCCCCAGATGACGGGCATGGCGAGCATCTCCTCGGAGAAGCTGCGGTAGACCTCGAGCATCTTGAGGGTTTCTTCCTCTGCCTCCTTCTCGGTCTCGTGGAGGGTGTGGCCTTCCTGCCACAGGAACTCGGTCGTCCGGAGGAAGGGCCTTGTCACCTTCTCCCAGCGCACGACGTTCGCCCACTGGTTGATCAAGACCGGCAGGTCGCGCCAGGACTGGACCCACTTAGCGTACATGGAGCAGATCATGGCCTCGGAGGTCGGCCGGATGGCCAGCGGCTCCTCGAGCTCCTCGCCCCCTCCCACCGTCACCCAGGCGCACTCGGGGGAGAAGCCAAGGACGTGCTCTTTCTCCTTCTCGAGAAAGCTCTTGGGGATGAGCAGAGGGAAGTAGGCGTTGACGTGGCCGGTCTCCTTGATCCGCCGGTCCATGTCCTGCTGCATCGCCTCCCACACGGCGTAGCCGTAGGGCTTGATGACCATGCACCCCTTGACCGGACCGTAGTCAGCCAGGTCGGCCTTCAGGATGACGTCGAGGTACCACTGGGAGTAGTCCCTGCTCTTCGGGGTGATCTCTTTGAGGACGCGATCGTTTTCCATGTTCAGCGAGATTCCTCAGCCTTCGGGAAGAGAAGCGACAGCGCGATCGAGGCGCCGATCACGCTGACTATGATGCCGAGGGAGACGGAGATGGGAAAGTGTCCGTCCCACAGGCGGTTCAGGATCGCCATCTTGAGCCCGACGAAGATGAGCACGATCCCCAGGCCGTACTTGAGCAGGTGGAACTTGCCCACAGCCCCGGCCAGGAGGAAGTAGAGGTTGCGCAGGCCCAGGATGGCAAAGATGTTCGACGTGTAGACGACCAGGGGCTCTCTGGTGAGGCTGAAGATAGCCGGCACCGAGTCGATGGCGAAGAGGATGTCCGTCATCTCCAGGAAGAGAAGGGAAATCAAGAGAGGTGTGGCGTGGAGCCGTCCGTCCTCGCGCACGAAGAACCGCTGCCCCTTGAAGACTCCGGTGACCGGGACGTACTTCCGAAAGAGGCGAATGATCGCCCGCTCGTGGGGCTCCACGGTCCCGCTCTCGTCCCCGAACATCATCCGAGCACCGGTGAAGACGAGGAAGGCCCCGAACACCCACACCACCCACTCGAACTGCAGCAGGACCGCACCCAGTGCAATGAAGATTCCACGGAAGACCAGGGCCCCCAGGATGCCGAAGAAAAGGACCCGGTGCTGGTAGGCGGCGGGGACGCCAAAGTAGGAGAGCACCACGACGAAGACGAAGATGTTGTCGACAGACAGCGAGTACTCGACCACGTATCCAGCCAGGAACTCGAGAGCCGTCTGACGTGCGGCGACCAGTGGATCGAAGCCCGGGATCGCCATGAGGCGCGGATCGAGGGGGAAGCTCGACCGCATGTACAGGTAGAAGGCGACGTTGAACGCGAGGGCGAGGCTCACCCACACGACGCTCCAGCGCGCGGCCTCTCGGATGGAGACGGCGTGGGGCGTGCGGTGGAAGACCCCGAGGTCGAGAGCCAAGAGGACCAGCACGAAGCCGTGAACCCGACGTAGAATGCCCAGTAGTCGGCGAAGGGGAATAGCTGGCTCGTCGCGCCCATGGTCAAAGGGGTCAGTCTATCAGGAGATGCTATTCTGCCGCGCGATGCTGGAGATCCCCGTCGAGCTCGGCCCGCGGCGCTACACCGTCTCGGTGGGCCGGGGCCTCATCCGACGCCTTCCCGAACGGCTGTCCGCTTTCCGGGGACGACGCATCGTCCTGGTGGCGAGTCGTCGGGTGTTTGGGCTCCATGGGCGGCCGATCGAGAAGGGGCTCCGGTCCCTCGGACCGCTCGAGGTGAAGCTCGTGCCGGACGGGGAGCGGTTCAAGGGTCCGAAGACCCTCGAGGGGCTGTACGAGGCGTTTCTCAAAGCGCGCCTCGGCCGGGACGGCCTGGTCGTGGCCCTCGGCGGCGGGGTGGTGGGAGACATGGCGGGCTATGCCGCGGCCACCTACATGCGGGGGATCGACTGGGTGGGCCTCCCCACGACACTCCTGTCGATGGTCGACAGCTCGATCGGGGGGAAGGTGGGAATCAACCTTCCCGCGGGCAAGAATCTCATCGGGGCGTTCCACCAGCCCCGGGCCGTCGTGGCCGACCCGGCGCTCCTCGAGACGCTGCCGCTGCGTGAGCTGCGGGCCGGGGCATACGAGGTCTTGAAGTGCGCCATCCTCGGCGACCGGGCTCTCTTCTCCGCCCTGAAGAATGCGCCGCCGGGTCTGAGCGGCTGGCCCCCGCCCGACGTCGAGAGCGCCATAGGCGCCGCCTGCACCATCAAGGCGGACGTCGTCGAGAGGGACGAGCGCGAGGGGGGCTTGCGCCGCGTCCTCAACCTGGGCCACACCCTGGGCCATGCCCTGGAGTCGCTGACCCGGTACCGGCGCTTCACCCACGGCGAGGCGGTGGGCTGGGGCCTCATCGGCGCAGCAGCCATCGCCCAGCAGCGCGGGCTGCTGACCGAGAGAGCCTGTGCGGGCATGGTGGATGCGGTGGCCAGGGTGGGCCCGCGGCCGAGAATGTCGGACCTGCCGGCCGCGGCTGTTCTCGAGGCGCTGGGACGGGACAAGAAGGTGAAGGCCGGTCGCGTGGTCTTCGTCCTGCCAGCCAGCGTCGGCCGGGTGGTCATCCGCGACGACGTGACACGGACCGAGATCCGCCAGGCCCTGAAGACGATGGCGAGGAGCGAAGGCTAGGCCAGGGCGCCCATCAACGTCAGCAGGATCGCCTTCTGCACGTGGAGGCGGTTCTCGGCCTGGTCGAAGACGACCGACTGCGGGCCGTCGATCACCGAGGCGTCGACCTCGTCACCCCTGTGCGCGGGCAAGCAGTGCATGAAGATGGCCTCGGGCTTCGCCACCGCCATCATCTCCGGGGAGACCTGGAAGCCCTGGAAGTCCTGGAGTCGCTTCTGGCTCTCCTTCTCCTGCCCCATCGAGGTCCAGACGTCCGTGTAGACGACGTCGGCCCCCGCCACTGCCGCCATCGGGTCGTTCGAAACCTCGGGCACCGGTGAGCCGAGCTTCTGCGCCTCTTGGGCCGCGCTCTTGAAGATGAGCTTGTTGGGCTCGTAGCCGGGAGGGCAGCCGACGCTCATGGTGCACCCCAGCTTGACCGCCCCGAACATCTGCTCGTGGCACACGTTGTTGCCGTCGCCCACGTAGGCCACCTTCAGGCCGCGCACGTCTCCACGTCTCTCCCGAAGGGTGAAGTAGTCGGCCAGGGCCTGGCACGGGTGCAGGAGGTCGGACAGACCGTTGATCACCGGGACGGTCCCCTGGCGAGCGAGGTCGAGGAGATCCTGGTGGGCGAAGACCCGGGCCATGATGGCGTCGACATAGCGGGACAGCACGCGCGCCGTGTCTCCCACCGTCTCACCCCGATGGAGTTGGACGTCGTCGGCGCCGAGGAAGAGGGCCCGTCCTCCCAGCTGAGACATCCCGACCTCGAAGGACACCCGCGTGCGGGTCGAGGGCTTCTGGAAGATCATCGCCAGCGACCGGCCCTTGAGGGCTTCCGCCCAGCCCTCGGGCTGGGCCTTCAAGCCGGCGGCCAGATCGAAGAGCGCCACGAGCTCCTCGGGCGACCAGTCCTTCAGCGAGAGGAAGTGTCTCGGGCGCATGGTTTCTCTTCCGTTGCCGATCATACGGGTGGCGTTCCGGACGCGTCAACGCTCAGGCGATCCATGTTCCAATGCTCGAGTGAGGATCGTCGCCATCGTGCTGGCCGCCGGCGAGGGGCGTCGCATGGGCGCACCGAAGGCCCTCCTGCCCATCGGCGACGAATCGTTTCTGGCCCACGCCTGCCGAGTCCTCGCCCGCCCCGGGATCGGGGCGGTGGTGGCCGTCATCGGAGCCGGTGCGAATCAAGTCCGCGCCGAATCCGGTGCGAGCGACGAGGTGACCCTCGTCGCGAACGAGCGCTGGCAGGAGGGGATGCTCTCGTCCGTGTGGCGCGGCCTCGACGCCGCGGAAGCGCTGGGCGCCGAGGCGGTCTTGATTCACCCGGTGGACCACCCGCGGATCGCTCCGGGGACCGTCGACCGGGTCGTGGCCGCTCTCGAGCAAGGCGCCTTTGCAGCGGTCCCGACCCACCAGGGCCGCCGTGGCCACCCCGGTGGCTTCGGGCACGAGGCCCTTCGAGCCCTGCGCGCCGCACCGCTCGATCGCGGCGCCCGAGCCGTTCTCGAGGCCCACGCGGAGCGCGTGGTTCACGTGGAGGGCGACGCCGGCTGTGTGGTCGGGATCAACACAAAGGAGCAGTACCGGCAGCTCATGGGCGACTGATTCGGAGACGGCGACAAAGACTGTGCTACGCTCGATAGTTTGCCGCATGCTCGCTGTCCGGTGCCGGGAGCAGCGGTCCCCGACCGAAAGGACTCGATGAGCCTCCGCAACGTCGCGATCATTGCCCACGTCGACCACGGAAAGACCACCCTCGTGGACACGCTCCTGCGCCAGAGTGGCGCCTTCCGGGAGAACCAGGAGGTCCGCGAACGGGTCCTCGACTCGGGCGATCTCGAGCGCGAGCGGGGCATCACGATCCTGGCTAAGAGCATCGCCGTGCACTACGGCGAGACGAAGATCAACATCGTCGACACCCCGGGCCACGCCGACTTCGGGGGCGAGGTGGAGCGGGCGCTCAAGATGGTCGACGGGGTGATGCTCCTCGTCGACGCCTCCGAGGGCCCGCTCCCGCAAACACGTTACGTGCTCCGCAAGGCCCTCGAGGCTCGCCTGCCCCCGGTGGTGGTCATCAACAAGATCGACCGGTCCGACGCGCGGCCCAAAGAGGTCCTGGACGAGATCTATGACCTCTTCATCGACCTCGACGCCACCGAGGAGCAGCTCGACTTCCCCGTGCTCTACACCAACGCCAAGGCGGGATTCGCCAACACGACGCCTGACGGCCAGGGGAAGGACCTCCAGCCGCTCTTCGACGCCCTCGTGAGCAACATCCCCGCGCCGGGCGGAGACGAGGGTAGGACCCTGCAGCTTCTCATCGCGAACCTGGACTACAGCGACTACCTGGGACGCCTCGCCATCGGCCGGGTGTTCTCCGGCCGCGTGAGCGTCGGCGACACCGTGGCGGTGGCGAAGCTGGACGGATCGATCGGGACGACGAAGGTGACGAAGCTTTACGTGTTCGACGGCCTGGAGCGAGTGCCGGCGCAGGAGGCGGCCTGCGGAGAGATCGTCGCCCTGGCGGGCTTCGACGGCATCCAGATCGGCGAGACGGTGACGTCGGAGGAGACTCCGGCACCGCTTCCGCCTCTTCACATCGACGAGCCCACGATCGCCATGGTCTTCTCGGTGAACACGTCGCCCTTCGCCGGCCGGGAAGGGAAATGGGTGACGTCCCGGAACATCCGCGAGCGGCTCGAGAAGGAGCTCCTGACGAACGTGTCTATCCGGGTGGAGAGCACGGGTGGCGCCGACGCCATCAAGGTCCTCGGCCGCGGGGAGCTGCAGCTGGCGGTGCTGATCGAGACCATGCGCCGGGAGGGCTTCGAGATGGGCGTCTCGAACCCCGAGGTCCTGACGCGGGAGGGAGACGGGGCGCGCCGCGAGCCGCTGGAGCTGTTCTCGATCGACGTGGCGGAGACCTTCATGGGGGTCGTGCTCGAGAAGATGGCGCTCCGCAAGGGCAAGATGGTCAAGATGGTGAATCACGGGTCCGGGCGCATCCGGCTGGATTTTCACGTCCCCACCCGTGGCCTCATCGGAGTCCGGACCGAGCTCCTCACCGACACCCGGGGAACGGCGGTGATGAACAGCCTGCTCGAGGGCTGGGTGGAGTGGCAGGGCGACGTCGTGCGGCGTCAGACCGGGGTGCTCGTGGCCGACCGGGCCGGGCAGACCACGGCCTACGCGCTGTCCAACCTCGAGGATCGGGGTGAGCTCTTCCTCGCACCGGGCGCCGAGGTGTACGAGGGAATGATCGCCGGCGAGAACTCACGCCAGGACGACATCGACGTCAACGTGACCAAGCCGAAGAAGCTCACCAACATGCGAGCCTCGACGTCGGAGGAGGCCGTGCGCCTCACACCGCCCCGCCAGCTCAACCTCGAGCAGGCGCTCGAGTTCATCAGCGACGACGAGCTCGTGGAGGTGACACCCGCCGCCATCCGCCTGCGCAAGCGCATTCTCAAGGCCAACCAGCGCACGAAATGGAAAAGGCTCCGGTAACGAGAGAGTCACTCAGAGTCTGGAACCGGCAATGGCCGGTTGCCGCAGCAAGGACAAGTGTGTCACTCTGAGCGCGGCCGTCTCGGGGGAGCGCGAAGAGTCTCTCCGTCAGCTCAACGGAGAGATTCTTCGTCGCACGTCCAAGGTGGAGCTCCTCAGAATGACTGACTATGTTCTTGGCAGGGCTTCCATCCGTTGGGCGGGCCCGAAGAGTCTGACGAGCGCTAGCCCTCGGTCTCGGCCTCGGCTTCCGTCTCGGTTTCGGCTTCGGCCTCGGCCTTGCGCAGGCGACGGTTCAGCGTCGAGAGGCTGATACCGAGGCGGCTCGCGGCCGCGGATCGGTCGCCGTTCGTATCGTTGAGGGCCGAAGCGATGGCCTCCTCTTCGGCCCGGGCCACAACCCTCTTCGTCACCTCGGGGAGGGGGCCGGAGAGGTCCACGACGTCCGCCAGCGTGGGCCCGGTTCTCACCGTGGACTCGAGCCTCAGGTGTGCCGGCTCGATGGTGGTTCCGTCGCAAAGGATGAAGGCGCGCTCGAGGCAATTCTGCAGCTCACGGACGTTGCCTGGCCATGTGTGCTCGCTGAGCGCGGCACGAGCCTCGTCCGAGAGGCGCAGGCCCTGGCGACCCATCTCGCGGCCGAAGCGCTCGACAAACGCATCGGCGAGAAGCAGCACGTCACGGCGCCGGCGCCTGAGGGGCGGGATCTCGATGGGAAAGACGGAAAGCCGGAAGTAGAGATCTTCCCGAAACTGCTTCTCCTCGACCAGTGTCCGGAGGTCCCGGTTGGTGGCGGCGACCACCCTCACGTCCACGGTCAACGTCTGCAGGCCGCCCACGCGCTCGAACTGCCTCTCCTGGACGAGCCGAAGGATCTTCCCCTGCAACGGCAAGGGCATGTCGCCGATCTCGTCGAGGAAGAGCGTGCCCTTGCTCGCGAGCTCCGCCTTGCCGACCTTCCGTGCGGTGGCCCCCGTGAAGGCACCCTTCTCGTGCCCGAACAGCTCGTTCTCCAGCAGGTTCTCGGGAATGGCGGCACAATTGATGGCCACAAACGGGCCTTTCGCCCGGTCCGAGAGCTGGTGGAGCGCCTGGGCCATCAGCTCCTTCCCGGTGCCGCTCTCTCCAAGGAGAAGCACCGTCGTGTCCGTCGCCGCCGCGCGCTGCAGCGCGAGCATCGCCTCCTTCAACGCCGGGTCCTCGCCCATGACCTTCGGCAGGCCGAAGCGACGCTGGTGCTCCTCCTTGAGGAGCACCAGCTCGGTCATCAGGCGGCGGCGGTCCACCGCACGGTCTAGAAGGACCAGGAGGTGGTCGGTGTCCACCGGCTTGGTCAGGAAGTCGGCGGCGCCGTCCTTCATGGCCTGGACGGCCTCCTCCACCGTCCCGAAGGCGGTCATGACGATGACGGGCGTCTCGGGGTCCGCTTCGCGGGCCTCCCGGAGCACGTCGAGGCCGCTGCCCGCCGGGAGCTTCAGGTCGGTGAGAACGACCAGGTAACGAACCGCTTGCAGGCGTCGGCGGGCTTCGTAGGCGTCCGCGGCTTCATCGACGACGAAGCCGCGAGATTCCAGGGTCTTCCGCAGCATCGTGCGGAGAGACTCCTTGTCCTCGACGATCAGGATGTCGGCCATGCGCGGCCGCGAGGGGCCTACTCGTCGTCCTGCGGGTTGTATCCCCCGCGATCGGCGTCCGACAGCTCGGCGTTGGCCTCCACGAGATCCTGGCGGGCGTCCTGGAGCTGCCCCTCGAGCGAGGTCAGCTCCTGACGGACCTGGATCTCCTCGTTGGCAGCGTCGACGCTTTGGGCCTGGCCGTAGATGTAGTCCCGGCTCATCGGGTTGAGCTTGCCGTTCAGCGTTCGGATCCGGGCCTCGATCTGATCCACCTCCGACTGGGCCCGGCTCGCCTCGTCGCGCTGGGCGCGGTTCGGATCGTTGCGCCCGCGCACGCGCTGCCGGTCGGCGCGTCGTCGCCGCTCGTCCTCGGAGGTCTCGTTTTCCCCGCTTTGCCCTTGCTCGCCCCCGTCTTCGTCGCCATCGTCGTCCTCGGAGCCGGCGGGACGGTACGCCTTCAGATCGTGGTCCGTATAGACCGGGCGCGGATCCGCCTTGTCATCCTTCGCCTCACTCGCCCGACGGGCCCGCTCACGGGCCGCGAAGTCACCCAGGCCCTGGGCAGCCAGCGCAATAGGCAAGCCGAACATGGCCAGGGCGCAGGCAAGCAAGAAGCGTCGAAGGATCATCGCGTCCCTCCGGCGGAGTCGAGGCGCGCTGCCCGTGCCGCGATGCTTCCAGCATCGGGTGCATTCGGGGCGAGCGTGGCGTAGGCGCGGTACGCCTCGGCGGCCTCGGCGGTCTTGCCCTCCCGCTCGAGAAGACTGCCCAGCTGCCGGTGTAGCACCGGCGAGCCCGGCGTCAGCGCCAGGCCCTGCTCCACGACGGACATCGCTCCTTCCTTCTGGCCGCGCTCGTACAGGTTCTCGGCCAGCAGGCTGCGGGTCAGGACGGCCTGGGGAACGGTCTCGAGCACGTCTCTGTAGAGAGCCTCGGCCTCTTCACCGTTGCCCTCCTGGTCGAGGGCGTAGGCCAGCTCCTGCTTCAGCACGGGGTCGTCGTCCCGGGCACCCACCGCCTGGCCAAGGTGGGGTGCCGCCTCGGCGTATCTGCCGGATCGGAACAGGAGCCTTCCCAGATCCTCGTGCACTGTGGCTCCCTCCCCCTCGGGGGTGCGAGCCAGGATGGAAGCGTACTGAAGCTCCGCCTCTTCGGGGCGCCCAGCCATATCCAGGGCGCGGGCGTACTGAATCCGACGGTTGGGATCGAGGCGGGCCGCTGCGGCGTGCTCCGCGAGTGCTCGATCCTCGTCGCCGGCCCTCCAGAGAGCGTACGCGAGGTGCCCCCTGAAAGCAGCGTCGTCGGGGTTCGCGGCCACCGCCGCTGCCAAAGGCGAGATCGCCTCCTGGACGTCGCCGGAGCCGAGGAGACGCCGGCCGGCGTCAAAATCGCTGACCCCGGCCGCGGTGCTGGGTGGGGCCTTCGGGCGCTCGGCCGGTCGGGTGGCGAGGGTGAAGAGGTCAGGGTTCGGGCCCTCTGGCGGCGGCGTCGTCGACACGTGCCGGTACGCTACAAGGCCCAGGACCCCGAACGCCAGCACCGCGACGAGCAGAACCGACGACCCGGTCAATGAGGAGACTTCGAAGGAGCTCAACTTCACCTTGAGGGCGTTGGCCTTGATCTCGGCGGTGGTGGCGTCGTCAGGGGCGAGCAGGGCCCCTTCGAGGGGCTCCTCGCACCGAGCGCAGAACTCCCAGGCGGGGCGGTTTCGGGTCCCACACGACGGGCAGAGGACGGCCTCTCCAGCCATTACGTCCTCCAGTGTACGCCCAGATGAGGCTCAAGTGAAGTCTCAAGCGGTAGGGCTGAAGTCACGATAGGCAAGGAACCAGACGGCCTCAAAAACCGAGGGCCCACCCCGGGGGGTGGGCCCTCTTCGTCACTCCCGGTCTACTGGCAGACCGTGGAGCCGTAGTGCACCGACGGGGGCGCCTGCCCCGGGACCCGCTCCATCACGACGTTCGCCGTAGCGGTCGTCGCTGTTGGCGGGACTCCCGGAGGCGGCGGCGGCTTGGGCGTGCCCTTCATCTCACCCTCGTCCGTGTTGAAGCTGCTCCCACCTGACGCCGGGTCCGGATCCGCCTGCATGCCAATCGCGGAGATGCGGTTGTCGCGGAAGATGCGGTAGGCATCGTCGCCGGAGGAGTTCAGGTCGTACGCCGCCAAGCCGGTCTTCGCCCCAAGGGCGTAGATGATGGAGTCGAAGGACGACCGGCACGGGTAGTCACCGGTCCCGCACGCCAGTGGCGTCGGCGGTGCGAACACGGTGTTGGGCAGGCTGAGCCGGGTGCCGCCGAAGAAGACGCGGCCAACCGGGTTCTGGCAGTCGCCGGTGACGATGGCCGAGCACTCGAAGGCCGTCGCCGGCTGGATCGTGCCTCGGAAGACCGCTTCCTCGGTGTACCCGCAGCTGGCCAAGGGAGTGCCCTGGTCAAAGACCCGGGTGTGGATGGACACCATCGGCGGGAAGGTGGTCACCCCGTTGGCGACGACTCCGCTGCCGATGGCGATCTGGGTGTCCGTGCCGTCGTCGCGGAAGCCGAACATATTGAAGGGTTCGTCCGCGCGGCTGTCATTGCCAGCGACAGCGTAGACGAACGGGACCGGGACGTCCGGTTGTGGCGGCATGCCCAGGAGGGACACCGCGGTCCCGATCGGCTGGTCTTCACCAAGGTCCGCCACCGGGATCGCCACCTCCGGACGGGCGGTCAGGAACTTCCAGAGCCGCCCGTGGATGTCGCCGATATAGACGCGAGTGGGAGCGGAGGCGGCGGGATGGACGGTCTGGAGGAGGCTGAAGACCGCGGGGTTGAAGCCGACGGCGTTCGCCACTAGCGCGTTGGGGTAGCTCAGTGTGGTCCGGGTGAGCCCGTTCGCGGAAGCCACCGCCTCGACGTCCGCCGCGGCAATGACGTCTCCGGAAAGGGCATCGAGGGTAAAGAACGTCGAGCCCTCTCCCGCAGCTCCGTAGCCGGAGCCCATGTAGAGCGCGTAGTCGATTCCAGGGGCGGGGCGGCGCCGGGTGTTGTAGAGCCGGCTGGTGTTGGTCGTCTTGTCGCGATACACGACGGAGGGCATCGACCAGGTCTCGCCCATCTCCCTGTACGCCAGCCGGTCGAGGCTCGTGCCGCTATTGGTGCCGCCCGCGGTACCGTCCTGGGTGTCAGGGTTGCCCCGGCTCCACAGGGGAATCGGACCCGCGGTGGCCAGGGCGGCCGCCGTGTGGGCGCCCGGGCCGGTCACGTCCAGCGCGGTGATGTACTTACCGCCGATCCCGCGAGGGATGTAGAGGATCCGTCGCCAGACACCGTTGACCGGGTGGGTCACGCCGCCGACGGTGACGTTTATCGGCGGCCTGGCGGCGGCCACGAACACGTCGGAGAAGCGGACCCCGCGGGCCAGCATGAAGACGTGGTTGTCGCGCCCCTGGGGCTCGTTGATGAAGCGCAGGCTGAGGGCCCCGAGCTGGTCGAACGGGACGAAGCCCCACAGCTCCTGCCCCCCGCACTCGTCGGTCGGGTTGGCTACCTCGTCACAGCTCGTGCTGGGGCTCACGTTCGGGCCGGCACGGAAGGCGTGGAGCATGTCGTTGCCGGGACTGTAGACGACGGTCATCACCGGCTTCAGGTTGTTGCGGGGGTCGTTCCCGGACCCGGTGGCGTCGGAGTCGGGGTTCGCCAGGCCGTAGCCCTGCCGGAGCATCCCGTCGGAGTTCGAGCGAACAGCGCCATCGCCATCCCGGAAGAGCTGGTACTCGCCCACCCAGGGTGTCGCCAGCGGCTCCGACGGCAACGGCTGTGTCACGATGGCGGCCGTGGCGAACTCCGAATCACCGAGCACCCACGGGCGAGCCACATAGAGGATATCTCCGTTGGACACGGGGCCAGAACTGCCGGAGGCTCGCTTGGGGCCGCCGGTCGAGTCGAGTGCCGACGCAGCCCCTGCCATGAAGGCCAGGATCATCTCCCGGGCCTCGCGGCGAGCCGCCTTCATCCGTACAGACGCGGTCCCGCTCGTGCACCCGGCGGGCCGATCGGCGCCGACGCAGGCTCCGTACGCGTTCTGGAGCGTCGTGAAGTCGCCAGCGGGGTCCGCGGTCGAGTCGAGGGGAAGGCCGAGCGCCTCGTCGAGAATGCCCTCGTTCGTGTAGTTCCCCGGGATTATGGCCGAGGTCGGCGGCCAGAGCGTGACGCGTTCCGGTGGCGTCCATGCGCCGCGGCCATAAGCCTCGAGGTTGGCGGCGTCGAAGGTGTAGACGCCGTTTCGGCTCGTGGTGTAGATCCGCCGCTGAATGGCGGCGGCGGAAAGAGCGCTGGAGCCGTGGAGCTGGTTGAAGGAGCACTCGCCCAGGAGGGCACCGGTGGTGCCGTTGACGTCGCAGAAATTGGGACTAGTGGAGTTTGCCATCCCGTTCGAGACGAGCTGCTGGAGCGTGTCTCCGGCGCTCCACTTCAGCACCGCGTTCCCGAACCCGTCGTTCTGGTACGCCTTGACCTGCCCACGGAAGCCGGGGAGCGTGAAGCTCGAGATGATCCGGGTGGGCACGATCGCCAGGTAGCGGGTGTTCGGATCGCGGGGATCGAAGGTGTCGGGCGGGTTCGAGGCCAGGTCGACGTACTCGAAGATCGACTCCGTGATCGACTGCTGGGCACTGAACTCACCTGACGACGCGCCCTGGTCGATGATGCCCTGAATCGTGGCCGCCAGCGTGGCGGCGTCGGGGGCGATGAAGGCGTCTTCGCAGGTCGTGCACTGGGCTCGCTTGTTGGCGATGGACGTGGTCCCTTCGGTCCATTGGTTCCCGTTGTCGGCGATGGCCGGCTGGCCCACGTTGCCCTGGCCGAGGCCGCTGCCTCCCCACGCGATCCAGTTGAGCCGCTGGCCGGTGGCGCCACCGCCGTACCCGATGACGTAGGTCTGCACCGACGACGCCGGCTCCACGGCGTTGATCGGCCGATAGAGCTGCTCAGCCCAGTAGGCCGCCCGGAGGGCGTTGTTGTTTGCCCAGCCCCAGCCGCCGTTCTGCCGCCGGTAACAGGTGTCGTCACCGTCCGTGACGAACAGGACGATGGTCTTCTCCTTGGGGTCGAGGTGGTTCTTGATGGGGTCGAGCTGCCACGGCGCGGGACCGGCCTGGGTGGTGGCCCCCGCCTGGCCGGTGTTCCAGAGCTTCGCAAAGCCGCGCTCGACGCAGGCCCCGACGATGCCGGGCACGTCGACACGGTCGAAGGTGCCCGGGGCGGGTGGCGGGTTGATGATGCAGGCGCCCGACCCATCCGCCAGGCCCTTGATGTCGATGAGAGAGTTGGCGATCGGAGTGTTCCCGGCGGCCTTGGAGCTGGGCGAGACGTTGATCGTCTGCACCGCCCACGAACCGTCCATGCGCTCGACATAGTCCACATTGCCGTCGCCGTCCCAGTCGGCCGGGTCGCCGTTGGCGTCGAGGGGCAGCTCGTTGTCGATGTACGGACCGATCATCGTGAGCTGGGTCGGGGCCGGGGGCGACTGCAGGTCGCAGGGGATGAGGTCCGACTTGGAGCGGAAGCCCCTGCAGCCGACGAAGTTGCCGCTGAACCGCCCGCCCGCGAAGCTGAACGTCACGCGGTTGGCCGGGTCGTCGGCGCCGCAGCCATTGGCCACCAGCTGGAGCGTGACCGTGGGCGGGTTGGTCTTCTCGGCCGCGGTCGGGAGGGTGATGTCACAGATGTCCCCGTCGGCCTCCACGCGGACCACCTCGCCGTTGAAGAAGCGCCCGGCTCGGAGCTGGAAGAACTCCACCGTGGTGCCGCTGCCCGAGGGGATCTCCTCCGCGAACGTCCACTTGGTGTCCAGGCTGTTGTTCGAGTCGGCGTAGCCAGTCTGACGGTAGAGGAGCGTGTAGGGGCTCCCGGACTGCAAGGTCCCGGTGCCGGTGCCGCCGCCCGAGGTCGTGCACGCGACGGTCCCCGTCGACGGGGGCCGGAAGACCCAGAAGCTCCAATGACTGGTCGAGCCACTGAGGCGGAAGCGCGTCGAGTTATCGATCTGAGTCACGCTCCACGTGCCATTCCAGAACCCGCTCGGGGCCCCGTAGGGCGAGTTAGGAACGCCGCTGATGGTGCAGGTATCGCCCACAGAAAGGCCGTGAGGGCCGTTCGTGTAGACCCGCCGGTACATGTTCCGCCTCAGGCGCAGAAACCACCAGTCCACCACCACCGATCCGCCCCCTCCCCCCGACGACGCGGTGCTCGTCGGAAGACCTCCGAGGGCCTCTTCGATGTTGTTGGGTGTGGCGTTGGGCAGGAGCCGGAAGTTGAAGGGACCGGTCGCCGAGAACGAGAACCGGCCGCTGCCGGTGTTGTAGGACACCGTGTAGGTGTTGGAGCAGAAGAACGCGCCCGACGAGGTGTTCATCGCGTTCTCGAGGTCCTGCGCCAGGACCGCGCCGTCCGCGTAGCCCTTCGGGAAGGGCCCAGGCAGGGTGGCCGAGCAGACCGACCCTCCGATTTCCTCGAAGTGGAGCGTCTTCCACTGGTCGAAGATCAGCTGCCACGACTGGAGCCCGCGGTTGCTGGTGCTGGAGTCGTTGACGCCTCGCCGCACCGTCAGCTCCGTGCCGGTCTGCATCGAAGGGAAGTCCCGCTCGTCGGCGACGTACTGGAAGCGGTTGTCCCCTGCGTTCTGGTAGCTCATGCTGATGTTGTACTGGGTGTACTGGCCGTACTGGAAGCTGGCCTTGTCTTCGTTGTTGGCGATCACCTGGCGCAAGACCTGCTTGGCCTGGAGCATCTTCGAGCGGGGATGGTCGCCGGCCCGGGGGTTGTCGCCGTTTGTGAGGCGGCCCTCGTCCAGAGTCCTCGTCATGGATCCCGAGCTGTCGAGCACGATGATGATGTTGGGGCGGACCTTGAGTGAGAGGACCTCGAGCGGGTCCTGACCGTTGATGATCGCTGGCACCGTCGCCGCCCGTCCGCGGTCCCCGGCCAGGCTCAACACGAGAGCCATCGCGAAGGCCACCGCCGCCAGCCGGCTGCCGAGCCCGATTCCACGCCTAATCATGACTATCCCTTCCTTCCGGTCCGTACCGTCACCCACGAACGCTTGCCTGACATGACGACCTCTACTCCACACGGGTGGAGGTGAGGGCTCCTGTTGACCCCGAACCGGCCGTCCCGAACGCGTTCTCGAGGCTGCCGCCGGCGCCGGCGGTGATCGGGGCGCAGGGGTTGAAGTTCTCGCCGGTGGGCGACATGCCCTCCTGGCCCTGCTGGCTCCCGAGGCAGGGACTGCCTACCGTGGCGAGGCCCAGGCTGAAGCTCGTCTCGAGGACTCGGACCGCCTGACGGGACCGGGTGAAGGCGTCCCCGGCCCCGGAGAAGGGAGCCCGGCCCTCGGCCACGATGATCAGCACGTCGTTGCGATCCGAGTCCGTGAACTGACCCGCGTTGTCCACCAGGAGGCCGCGCCGTATCCAGATCGAGAACGCGCCGTTGAGGGTCTCTCCCGAGAAGCTGGAGACATCCTCGTAGCGAATGACGCCGTCATCGACAACCCGCCCGTACCCCACGCCGCCGCGGGTGTCACAGGTGCTCTTGTAGAAGTCGCGTCCGGTCGGGTTGTCCAGAGGTCCGGGGGCCGTCCCCTCCGTCCAGAATGCGGTGCGCTGTGTGGGGAGCTCCGTCGTCCACCCGGTCGAGACGTTGGCCACGTTGGAGAGGACGATCCGCGCCGCCTCGAGCCCCGCCTCCGCGTTGTACAGGGCCTGCTGGCTCCAGCGGTAGTTCGTCGCGATCTGAAGCTCGATCGACGTGGTGGTGGCCAGAGTCAAGCCGAGGAGCGTCAGGAGCATGAGGGAGAGGATGGCCAGCACGAGGGCAAAGCCTCGTTCCCCGGCCCGCGGTCCGACTCGGTTCTGTCTGCTGGTCATCACTTTGCCTCTCACTGGATCTGACTGCCCATCTGCAACTCATTGAAGGCGGCGCGCGGCGCCACCACGGTGACGAGCTGCCCGCGGATCGCGTCCGGGCCGGTCCCGCCCGCGGTGGTCGCCCCCTGAAGGAGCACCCCGCTCGCGCGAGCCGACAGCGTGATGCGCACCTGGCGGACGAGGGTGGTCCAGTCGTTGATCACCGACGTCGGGGGGCGGTTGCGCCACAACAGGTCGCCCGCCATGTACTCGATCTGAACGTCCTCGATGCCCCGGGCCACGAGCTGCCAGGGCGACCCTGCCGGAAGGGGGTTGCCGTCGGGCGCGATCCTGGCGGTGCCGTCCTGCACGCTGTAGCGTCCCGAGCGGCTGCGCCAGAGGGCCGGACCCGGATCGAGCGGATCGTTGCTCGGTGCGATCTGGTAGCGCACCACTTGCGCTCCGTAGAAGAAAACGACCGGCAGGTTCGGCGGCACCAGCTGCGATGGGGCGGCCATGGGCGGCGTCGGCACCCAGGGCTGGAGGACGGCGCTCAGGTTGATGTTGCCGTTCTGTGTGGAGTCGCCACCGCTCGGGCACGCGTTGTTGGGAACGCCGCCGCTCAGCGCCGCCTGCATCGTGAAGCTCTGACCGTCGGTCATCATGACCAGGCCGGGCCCGGCGGCGCAGGCCGGGACGGGAGTTCGGAGGACGAAGAGCCCCGCGTTGCCCGCCACGGGCAATTGGCTGCAGACCGTCTTCATCGGACAGGTCTCGTCGGTACTGACGATCTCGATGGTGTCGGTGGTGGTCAGGGTGTCGCCGCCGTCCCCGGGCGCTCGGGCCGCGGCGATCGTGGCTCCGAGCGAGCCCGCGGGGCCACAGCCGTTCAAGCCCTGTGCCCCCGTACAGCTTCCCAGGCCGGCGGGATCGACGCGGCTGAAGACCTGGGCGTACGTCGGCAGTGCGGCCCCCGCGCCGAACACGTCCCTGGCGATGAGATCCATGGCCATGCGGATGTTCTGCTGGCGGTCCGCCATCTCCGGCTCGCGCCGGAAGGCGGTGCTGCCGGCGGTGAGGAGGCCGTAGATGGCCGCGCTGATGATGAGCGTACAGGTCATCGCGATCATCAGCTCGACCATGCTGAAGCCGCTGTCTCTGCGCATGACGTTTCTCTCCCCGCGCTTCTTCATCATGGTGCGTCCGGGCATCCGCCCGTGGCCGGGTCGGAGTTGGTGCAGGAGCGGAACGTGGTGAACTCGGACCGGGATCGGGCACCCGCGAGGGCTCCGACGCCCTCCGAACGCACGCGCACGTGGAGCAGGCGCGGGTCGGGGGTCGCGGTGATCCACCAGTGTGTGTGGAGGGTGCCGACGCCCGGGATGAACTCGTCGCAATGCAAGTCGGTCACGACCAGGGTCGCGTCGTTGCAGTCTTTTCCGCCTCCGGGCGCCGTCTCCCAGGCGATGCCGCCAGGGGTCAGGTTGGCGTATGTGGTGGCCTTGACCATGTCCATCACCCGTGTGGATGACGTGACGGCCGCCGTCCCCTGGTTCGCCACCGTGTTCGAGCTGGCCGCGACGAGCATCAGGTTGGTCACCGCCATCAGGCCGAAGCTGAGCACGACCATGGCCACGAGGGCCTCGATCAGCGTGAAGCCGGTCTCGCCCGTGTCAAGCTGAAACTCACGGATCGGTGTCTTCATGGTGTCTCCCATCCCGGGTTCTGGTACACCCGCC
Source organism: Vicinamibacteria bacterium (assembly GCA_963578825.1). GTDB lineage: Bacteria > Acidobacteriota > Vicinamibacteria > Fen-336 > Fen-336 > JAJDNS01. The sequence continues at coordinate 89,040 of CAUZDW010000003.1, read as the reverse complement.
CGCCGGGGACGAGGCGCACCGTCGTCCTGAGCTCGGTCTGCCTCTCGTGCAGCGTGATCTCGATGGCGCCCGAGGGTGCTGCCAGGGGCTCGACGAAGTTGAGGCCCGTCCCGTAGGCGCACCGGCCGCCGGCCAGCAGCTCCGGCGCGGTGCAGACGGCCGCCGCCGCCGTGGCGCAACCGCTCGGGGCGTCCCCGGGATTGCAGAAGCTGCCCAGCCGGTTGAAGCGGACGGACGGCCCGGAGTTCAAGACGGTGGTGGGCTCGAACTCGACCCCGGTGGGCAGATCGTGGAGCGGCCCCAGCTGCTCGGCAAGGGTCGGGAGATCCTCCATGACCCAGCGGTAGCTGTCGCGGTCGACGACCACGAAGGACACGCCCGCGTTGGTGTTCGACATGATGCCCTTGCTGCGTGCCGACTGCATCACACCGGCGAAGGTCTGGGAGCCTCCGCGGATGGTGTAGGTTTTGAGGTATTGAGAGATGTTCGGCAGGGCCACGGCCGCCATGATCACGACAATCAACACCACGACCAGCATCTCGACCAGGCTGAACCCGGTTTGGCGACATCGCTTCGACGCTTCGGTGTCCATCACACTCCCTTCTTAGCAAAGCGCGTACCTCAATCGGCTGATTTCGATAAACGCTTTATTTTCAACGAATTATTCCTTGACAACGTTTGCGATCCTCGCGAATGAGTGCTACAATTCGTAACGTTTCGGTCAGTCCACCGGTCCTCCGAGCGGCAGCACCACCCGTGCCGAGACCCCCCGGGGGGTCCGGTCCTCGAGGGCCAGAGCTCCCCCGTGGAGGAGCAGGATCTTGCGGGCCAGGGGCAAGCCCAGGCCGAGCCCACCGGCCTTGGTGGTGAAAAAAGGCTGCACCTCAGCGGGGTGATCAGGCGAGAGGCCGGGGCCGTCGTCGTCGATCCGCACCTCGAGCTCTCCGTTCTCAGCGCTCGCCTCGACCTCGATCCGCCCGCCCTTCCCCGCCGCATCGGCAGCATTGCGCACGAGGTTCTCGAACGCCCTCTCGAGCAGCTCCTCGTCTCCGCGAACCGACAGCGGCTCGTCCAGGCCCCGAAAGACAACGCTCACGGCCCTCCCACGCAGCTCCCGATCGACCACCCGGGACAGGAGGCGGCCGATGTCGAAGTCGGAGAGGTTGAGCCGCTCGCGGCGGATGAAGTCGTTGAAGCGGCGGACGACGGTCTCGAGGGTCACGCACTCGTCGCGGATGGACCGGGCGGACTCGGCGGCGTCGGCGGCGTTCTCCGTCCGCTCGAGGAGCCGGGCGTACCCGACGATGGTCCCCAGCCCGTTTCTCACCTCGTGGACGATCCCGGCGGTGAGCTCGCCCGCGCGCGCCATCGCCTCCTTCTCATGGATGGCGTCTTCCATCTGCCGCCGCTCCGCCTCGTGCCGGGCCGACATCTCCTGGCCCCGGTCCCGGAGAAGACCCATGGCTTCTTCGTAGGCGTTGAGCGCAGCCGGGGACGCCACCGTGGGCCGCCGACGTCGCGGCATCAGGACCAGGACCGCCGCCATCACGAGGGCGCCGAGGGCCGCGCCGTGGCCCAGGAGGATCTGCCGTTTCTCACGCATCTCGTCTTCGAGATCCGGCACGGCCATGGCCAGGCGCAGGATCAACGTCCTCCCGCCCCCGGTGAAGCCCAGGTAGGTGAGGGCACGGGCCACTGGCCCGGCCTGCCGGACGATGCTCAGGGTCTGGCCGGCGACGACCCGTTCGGCCTGCTCGGGCCGCAACTCGTGGACGACAGGCGGCCGCGAGGGCCGCGAGAGGATGACACCTCCCTGCGCGTCGAGCACCTCCGCCTCCGTGGCGACACCGAGGCGAACCGCCAGGGTGGCTGCCTCGTTCCACGAGGCCGGCCCACCCCTTTCCAGCGCCGCGGCGAGCCGGGGACGGGCCGATTCGGCCTGCTGCTGCACGGCCTGGGCCACTCGGGCCTGCAAGCGCCGTGCGGAGCGCACTCCCTGAAGAAGGGACAGCACCTCGAAGAGCGCGACCACCGCGAGGGCCAGGACGACGCCGAGGCGCAGCGACGCCCTCGGGGGCTCAGCCATGGAAGAGCCCCTTGTACCAGTCGAGAACGGGATCCCCGAAGAACATCACCAGGATCGCTCCCACGCCGAGAAAGGTGCCGAACGGCAACGCGTAGCGCATGTCCCGTCCGCGCAGCGCCATGAGGAACAGCCCCACCACCGTGCCGCCGATGGACGCGAACAGCACAGTGAGGAGCATCTTCTGCCAGCCGAGGAACGCCCCGAGCATCGCGGCCATCTTCCAATCGCCCTGGCCCAGCCCTTCGATGCCACGGGTCCGCTCGTACGCCCGGGCCACCGCGGCGAAGGCCAACCATCCTCCGGCGGCCGCGGCGGCCGCGCTCAGCGGTCCGACGCTCGAGCCCGGCAGAAAGCTGGCGGCGAGACCGATGGCGATCCCTGGCAGCGTGATCGCGTCGGGCAGGAGGTGGTGCTCGAGATCGATGAGGCTCAGCACGACCAGGGCACTCACCAGGACCATCGACACCAGCGTCTGGAGGCTCGGTCCGTGGAGCACCGCCAACCCGAGCCAGAGCAGCCCACTCAGAAGCTCCACGGCCGGGTAGCGCGGGGAGATTGGCGCGGCGCACGCACGGCAGCGGCCCCGCAGCGCCAGCCAGCTCAGGATCGGGATGTTGTCCCACGGCCGGATGAGCGCGTCGCAGCCCGGGCACCGCGAGGGCGGAGAGACGACCGAGCGCCCGGCGGGAAGGCGGTGGATACAGACGTTCCCGAAGCTGCCCGCCACGAGGCCCAGCAGAAACGCCGTCACCTCGAAGGCCGGCGTCCGCAGCAGTGGCGTCCAGTCGGGCAAGGGCGGCATCAAAGCGTGCTCGAGGCATCTTGGGGCCCCTCCCCACGCGAGTCAAGGGGGGACAACCAAGCACCGGCGGGACTTTCCCCCCTCTACGTTTAGACTTCATCTGATCGAGTCCCTGCTAAACTACTGTCAGTGCGCGCACTGCTCCTCCTCGGAGTGCTGGTGGCCTCCGGCTATCTGGCCCTCATGCTCCACGCCACCGACGGCCACTTCGTGGCCCAGGGCCCGGACCTCTATGTCGTTGGGCAGTACGCCCGGGCGATGGCGGAGGGGCACCCCTTCCAGTACAACGCCGGCGACGCCGCCACGACCGGGTCGACCAGTGTGCTCCACACCGCGATCCTCGCCCTCGCACACTTTCTGGGCGCTCGTGGCGAGGGGCTGGTGGCCTTTGCCGTCCTGTTCGGGGTGGGGCTCTACCTCGCTTCGATCCTCCTGGCGCACCGTGTGGCCACACGCTTGTCGAGTCCCCGGGAGGGGCTCCTCGCCGGGGCGCTCGTCGCCCTCGGCGGCCCCGTGGTGTGGTCCTACCTCTACGGATCCGACATTGCGCTCTTTCTCTTCCTGGCGCTGCTGGTGCTCGACCGCTGGCTGGTGCTCTGGGACGACGGGAAGAGCGGGGGCTTCGCCCTCGCCGGGTCCGCGCTGGCGCTGGCGCGGCCGGAGGGGCTGGTCATCGGTTCGGTCCTCGCGGCGGCGAGCCTTCTCCGGCCCGCCACATCCCGTCGCGATCGGCTGCTCCCCTGGGCTCCGGTGCTGGTCGGCCTCGGTCTGGTCGTCGGGCTCCGGCTCGTCAGCGGGTCGTGGCTGGGCACGTCGGTGGCCGACAAGTCGCTCCTCCCCAACTACGGCCTGGTGCACGCCATCGACGTCGCCGCGAAGTACGGCGTCGACGTGGTGAGAGGACTCCTCCTGGGGCTCTACCCCTCCGAAGCCCCGATCGGCTTCTCGGCAGGCCAGGCCGCCTTCATGTTCCCCCCGCTCGGGCTGCTGCTGATCCTCCTGGCCGCGGTCCGCCCGCCGTCCGATCTGGGACTGCCCGGACGTGTCTGGCTCGGGCTCGTCGGAGTCCTGTTCGCCCTCGTCGGCCCCACCGTCTTCATGGGCGTTCACTTCAACCGGTATCTGATCTGGGCCTTTCCGGGCCTCCTGGCGTTCGTCGCTGTGGGCCTCGGGATCGCCACCCGTCTTCTGGCTCGGGATGACGACGGCTTCGAGAGAGCGCTCTTCCGAGCCATTGCAGGGCTCTTCCTCGTCCTCGGGCTGCTGTCGACGATTCGCTTCGCCGCCGTGTACGCGGAGATGGCGGCCGGAACCTGGAGGCGAGAGATTCCCACGGCGGAATGGATCCGCCGCAACCTTCCCGAGGGCGTCCGGATCGCCAACCTGGCGACCAGCATCGAATACCTCACCGGCCATCGCAACCTGAATCTCCACGGAGTCACGAGCCCGGGCTTCGGCGGAACACGCTCTGTGGAAAAGGAGGCCGGCTACTTCGAGGCACTCGGGCGTCTGAGCCCCGAGGAGCGCCCGCCCTACATCCTCCTCCCACGGTCGAGCCTCGAGAACTCCCGGCTGCTCCCCCACCTGGTCGAGGGGCCGCCGGTCTTCGCCACCGCGAGCCTCGGAGACGACTTCCTTCTCTTTCGTGCGCGGTGGGACCTGCTCCTTCGCAGCCCGCATCTCTATCTTCCCGAGACCCGGGCGGCCGTCGTCGGCCTGGAAGAGGTGGACCGGCTCAACGTGTGCGACCGCGAAGACGAGGCCGCCCACGAGTACAGCGTCCGCTCGCGACGAGGGGACCTGGTGCTCGGCGGCTTCGTGGGCATCGACGACTACCCCGTGTCGGAAGGATCGCTCACGGTGGCCGACGGCGGGCGGGTCGTGCTGGGCGACGAGCGCTTCCACGTGCGCACGCGAAGGGGACGCCCACTGGTGGTCGTCATCCGCTCGCACTCGAGAGCCGAAGCCCGGGCGCTCCGGGCCCAGGGAGGACTCGTTGCAGCGCTCGAGTTTCCGACCGCTCGCCTCCTGGTGAGTGCGGGAGGCGAAGAGGTCGCAAGGCTCGAGCTCGAGAACCGGCCCGGCTGGAACGAGCACGTCTTCGAGGTGCCCGGCGACGCCGTCGGGGACGGCGTGACGGAGCTCCACCTGGTCGGGCAGTACACCTCCTTCCGGTACTGGTTCTTCCAGCCGCGGTGATGAGGCTCGTCCGGACGCTCGGCGAGCGGATGCTGCGCGCATATGGTGGCTGGCCGATTCACCTGACACTGGCCGCCCTGCTGCTGCCCCGCGCCGTCTTCCTGGGCGAGGCGCTCTTCGATCGGGACCTGGACATGGACTGATACCCCCCGGGCGCACGTCTTCGGGCGAACGATCCGGGAAGGGTTCTGGCCCCTCTGGGACCTGACCATCGGCTTCGGCCAGCCGCTGCTCGCCGACCCCGGGGCACAGGTGCTCTACCCCACCACGTGGCTCAACCTTGTGCTGGCGCCCTGGAGCGTCTACACGGTGTACGCCGTGGGCCACCTGGCGTTCTCCACCGTGGGCTTCACGCTCCTGGCCCGGGCCATCGGCCTGGGACGCGGTGAGGCGGTGGTGGCAGGCGCGGCGTGGATGCTGAGCGGGCCGGCTGTTTCCCTCGTGAACCTCTGGCACCATCTGGCCGGTGCCGCCTGGATGCCGTGGGTCGTTCTCGCCGCCCATCGCCTCGCTCGCCGTCCGTCCGCCGCCCGTGTCCTGGCGTTCGCCGTGTGTCTCGGTCTGCAGGTCCTCGCGGGCTCGGGCGATTTGGTGCTGCTCACCGCCGCCTTCGTGGGGGCATGGTGGCTCGCGATGGGACCGGGCAGGAAGCGGGTCAGGCGTGCCGTGGTGCCGGTTGTCCTGGGCGTGCTACTCGCTGCCGCGCTCTCGGCGGGCCAGTGGCTTCCCACTCTGGAGCTGGCCTCGGGCGGGACGCGGCGAGACCTTCCGGAAGCGTGGCGCACCGAGTGGTCGGTGCCGCCGGCAGGACTCGCTCGCGTCGTCGTGCCCCTGGACGCCTCGGGACGGGTGGCCTACGGCGGAGCGGCTCACCTCGCGATGTTCGACGGCTCTCGCCAGCCCTTCTTCGGTTCGCTCTATCTGGGCGTCGTGGCCCTCGCCCTGGCCGCGGTCGCTCTCGCGACCGACCGGTTCCGTCGGCTCGCCATGGCCCTGGCCGCGATCGCCGTTCTGGCCCTGCTCGTCTCCATGGGAGGGCACACGCCGGTCTACGCACTCGCCGTCCAGCTCGTTCCTGGCGCCGGGCACTTCCGTTTTCCCACGAAGGTGACCATCCTGGCCGCCTTCTCCGTCGCAATGCTGTCGGGGATCGGTCTGAGGTCGCTCCGGGGACGGCCCCGGGGACGCCTGATCGCAGCCTCGGTCGCCCTCGTCGCGACGAGCGCGCTCTTCGGCCCGGCGCTTCAGGCTTCCATCGGCTGGGGTTTCCTCATGGACCGTAGCGGGGCTCAGGACGACGCCCTCCCCTCGGCGCTCAGGATGCTGGACCACGCGCTCCTGGCGGGCCTGGCCGCCGCTGCCCTGTTGAAGGCGAGACCGAACCTCGCCTGGCCCCGCATCCTGGCGGCCGTTTGCCTCGTGGCGGACCTGCTGCTGGCTCACCACGACCTCCACTCCACGGCACCGCCCGCCCTTCTCGCCGTCACCCCTCCGGTTCTCAGCGCCGTCGACCGCTTCGATCACGGGCGCACCTACGTGTACGAGTACGAGATCCTCCACGGCACCTCCGAAAAGTGGCTGGGGCGAAAGAGCCCGTACTCGGTCGCACAGCCGAGCCCCGGGATCGACCCGCGGCCTCTCGCCGCATTCGCCATGCGCGTCTATCCCGTCCCACCCTCCTCGGGATACTGGGGCGTGGAGGGCAGCTACGACCTGGACATCCGGGGCCTTCAACCCCGACGGCTCCACGAGCTCAACCTCCTGCTTCGGCGCCTCGAAGGGACGCCCGAGCACAGGAGGCTGCTGCGCCTTGGAGCCGTGCGGACTGTCGTGGCCCTTCACCCCCGGGGATTCGAGGACCTCGCCCCGACGGCCACCTTCAACAGTCTCTTCGGCGAGACGATTCACACCTTCCGGGTCCCGGGCGCACGGCCCCGGGCCTACGCGGTGGGACGGGCGCGGGCGGTGGACGAAGCGATGGCGATCCCGGTCCTGATCGACCCGACTTTCGACCCCAGGCGGGAGGTCGTCCTCTCGGGCCCGGGTGCGGCGACGGCGGCAGCGACGGCCGGGCCGGAGGGGGGTCTCGTTCGCGTGCTCGAGCTCTTCGCCGATCGGGCGAGGTACGAGGTCGACCTCGATGGCCCCGGCTTCCTGGTCAGCGTCGATGCCTGGGCCCCGGGCTGGCGAGCGTTCGTCGACGGACGCTCGACGAACGTCCTCCGGGCGAACGCCGTGTTCCGGGCGGTGGCGGTTCCCGCGGGCCGGCACGTGGTCGAGATGGTCTATCGACCGTGGACGGTCCTGGTCGGCCTCACGCTGTCCGCCACGGCCGTTGTCGTTCTTGCCAGCCTGGGCGGGGTTCTGTTTTTCAGGCGTCGGCACCGGGTCAGCGGGACTTTGGGGTGACGGTCTCGCATGCTAACGTCTGCCCTCGATGAGCGAGGCGCCGCATCAAGCAGACTTGGCCGATCCAATCCTGGATGAGGTGCGGCGCTTCTACGAGAGTCACGACGACGGAATCGAGGCGTCCCGCCGGCGCCACCGCTACTTCTATGAGTACCTGACGCGGATCCTCAGGGTGAGGGTTCCGGAAGGGCTTCGGATCCTCGACCTCGGCTGCGGCGCAGGGCATCTGCTCTCCAGGCTGAAACCGTCGTACGGCGTGGGCATCGACATCTCACGCCCGGCGATACGTCGCGCCCGGGAGCGGTACGAGAGCGAGCCACTCCGTTTCATCGAAGGCGACGTCGCGGACCCGGCGGTTCTGGCAGAGGCGGGAGGCCCGTTCGACGTGATCCTCCTGGTCAACATCGTCACGCACCTCACGGACGTTCAGGCCACTCTGGAAGCGCTCCAGGCCGTCAGCCACCCGCACACGCGAATGCTCATCTACAGCTACAGCCGGGCCTGGCAGCCGCTGCTCCGACTCGCCGAGCTGTTCGGCATGAAGTACCGCCAGCCCCCCGAGGCCTGGCTTCCGCCCGAAGAGATCAAGAACATGCTCTCCCTGGCGGACTTCGAGGTCGTGCGGAACGACGCGAACATCGTGGCCCCCTTGTGGCTTCCTCTTCTCTCGAACTTTCTCAACCGGTACGTCGGGCACCTGCCGTTGGTCGACGCCCTCTCTCTCATGTTCGGCATCATCGCCCGCCCCGCACCGGCGCTCTCGGCCCCCTCGCGACCGGACTCGCCCTCGGTGAGCGTGGTGATCCCGTGCCGCAACGAAGCCGGCCACATCCGACCACTGGTCGAGAGGCTCCCCGACCTCGCGCCAGGGAGCGAGTTCCTCTTCGTCGAGGGAGGCTCCACCGACGACACCGAAGCCGTCATCCGCCAGGTCATCGCCGAGAACCCGGATCACAACCTGCGACTGCTCAAACAGCCCGGCAAGGGCAAGGGCGACGCCGTGCGATTCGCTTTCGGCCAGGCGAAGGCGGACATCGTCCTCATCCTCGATTCCGACATGGGGGTGGCCCCGGCCGACGTCCCGAAGTTCGTGGCCGCTCTGGCACGAGGCAAGGGCGAGATGGTGAACGGCTCGCGACTGGTCTACCCCATGGAGGGTCGGGCCATGCGCTTCCTGAACCTTCTGGCGAACAAGACCTTCGCAATGCTCTTCACGTGGCTCCTGGGGCAGCAGGTGCGCGACACGCTGTGCGGCACCAAGGCGCTGTGGCGGGAGGACTACGAGAGGATCGCAGCCAACCGCTCGTACTTCGGGGACTTCGACCCCTTCGGCGACTTCGATCTGCTCTTCGGTGCCTCGCGCCTCAACCTGCGGATCGTGGATCTCGCCGTGCGCTATCACGAGCGGCTCTACGGCGACACCAACATCTCCCGCGTCCGCGCCGGCGTGTTGCTCCTCCGGATGAGCGGCTTCGCTGCGCGCAAGCTCAAGTTCCTGTGAACGGAGCCCGCGCCGCGGGGGACGGCCGGGCCGCGAAGGCTGCGCTCGTCGTCGTCGCCGGGCTCACCTGCCTCGTCTTCTTCGATCTCGTCTTCCGCGGGCATGTCCTCTTCGAGAGAGACATTCACGCGCTCTTCTGGGGCCAGTGCGAGAGCTTCGTCAACGTGCTGGTCGGAGGCGCGTGGCCCGTGTGGGACCCCTACCTCGGCTTCGGCCAGGCCATGCTCGCCAACCCGGGGGCCCAGGTCTTCTATCCGCTCACGTGGCTCAACCTGCTCATGCGCCCGGAGAGCTACTACTCGGTGTACGCGGTCGGCCACCTGCTCCTCGCGGGCTCCGGCATGCTCCTCCTCGGACGCGCTTGTCGGTTCTCGTGGGCGGGGTCGACGACCGCAGCAGCGGTCTGGATGCTCTCCGGCCCGCTCCTCTCCGCCGTCGACCTCTGGCAGCACTTCGCGGGTGCGGCCTGGATGCCGTGGGTCATCGTGGGGGCGGAGCGGGCTCTCGCCCGCCCCTCGGCCCGCCGCGTCGTGGCCTGGGCGCTGCTGCAGACGGCGCAGGTCCTCACCGGCTCTCTCGATCTCGTCGTCCTCACGGCGCTGCCGCAGGCGGCGTTGGTTCTGAACCGGGTGAACTGGCGTCGCCCGCTGGGGCGGGCCACCGGCCGTCTTGTCGGACGAGTGGCGCTGGCCGCCGGACTGACGGTGCTCTGGACGGCAGCGCTGTGGCTCCCGGCCCTCGCTCTCCTCGGCCAGACCGGCCGGGCCGACCTCCCCGAAACGGGGCGCATGCTGTGGTCCGTGCCTCCGGTGGGCCTTCTCCAGTGCCTGCTGCCGGTCCTGCCGGAGAGCCTGCCCCTCCGCTTCGAGCTGCGTCGCCTGCTCTTTGACGGTCGCGAACCTCTCCTGTCCTCGATCTACCTGGGCCTCCCGGCCTTCGCCCTGGTGTTGTCTGCGGCTGTGTCGACGCGCCGGAGGCTCGTCGGCGCGGCAGCGGCACTTGTCGTACTGTCGCTGATGCTGGCCCTCGGACGGCACGGCCTCGCCTACTTCATAGCGACGGGAGCGGTGCCCCAACTGGAGCTGCTCCGTTACCCCGTGAAGACCACCCTTCTCGCGGCCCTCGGCTTTGCCCTCCTGGCAGGCGCCGGCCTCGACGCGTGGCGGCAGGGGCGGCTCAGCCGACGTACCTCCACCGTCGTGGCCGGGGTCGTCGCGCTGGGCGGCCTGCTGGCGCTTCTTGCGGCGCGGTGGCTGGACCTCTCGGCCTACGAGCTGCTGGATCCAGGGCCCCGGAATCCTCTGGTCCCGGGAGCAGTCGAGGCGGTCCTGGTCCTTCCGGTGTGGTCGGGAATCGTGGCGTTGGTCGTCGCAGCGCTCGTGGCCCTGGCCTCGCGGGCGGAGCCGCGCCGTGTCGTCGCGCTCTCGACGGTCGTCGCGGCGCTGGCCGCCCTCGACCTCCTGGTCGTCCATCGGGGCATCAACCCCACCGTCCCACGGGCCTTCGCCCAGGCCACGCCTTCCGTGGTGGCCGTGCTGCACGAGGACGCGGCACGGCGAATCCATGCTTTCGACTATCTGCAGCGTCCCAAGGGCGCGACGTCGCTGCGGCCGACCCAGGATCCCGAGCTGCTCCAGATCCCTCAGGTCCGGCGCCACTTGGTGGTGACCCGGGCCTACCCGACGTCCCTCACACGTTTCGGGCTCCGGGGCAGCTTCGATGTCGACGTCGTCGGACTCCACTCCCGTGGACGGCGGGGACTGCGGCTGCTGATCCTCGCGGCGCAGCGCAACCCGGCTCAGCTACTACGCCTCCTCCGCCTGGGGGGGGTCTCCCACGTGCTCGCCCTCCATCAGGAGGGCCTGGAGGGGTTTTCGCCCCGCGCCTCGTTTGAGGCCCCCCTCGTCGGTGCCATCCACGTCTTCCGCGTTCCCGACAGCCTTCCCACCGTCTCCGTCGTGGCGGGCGTGCGGGTGGCGGATGGACTCGACGCCTACAAGGCCCTGGTTGCGCCGGACTTCGATCCCCGCACGTCGGTCGTGCTGGCCTCGGGCGAGCCCCGCGAGGCGCCCGCGGGCTTCTCCAGAAGCGCCGAGCTCCAGGAACAACGCGCCGACCGACTGCGGGCGCGGGTGTCCGCCAGCGCCCCGGCCCACGTGGTCTTGCCCGAGAGCTTCGACGAGGGCTGGACGGCGACGGTCGAGGGCCACCCCGTCCCGGTCCTCCGGGTGAACGTCTCCTTTCGGGCCGTGGCGGTGCCCGCCGGCACCCACGATGTCACTCTCGTCTATCGACCAGCGAGGCTCCGGCTGGGGCTCGGCCTCTCGGGCCTGTCGATCGCCGCGACCCTCGCCGTCCTCGGGCTGTTGCACCGGCGGATCGACGGGGCGCCGCGGAATGGTGGAGCTCCGCAGTCGGGCGGAACCCGGGACGAGGGCGCCACTCCATGAGCCTCGAACGCCTGGAAGAGCACCGGCGGCTCTGGGACGGCAAGCCCGAGCTCCGCGCGGTCTATCGCGTGTGGTTCGATCAGCTGCTCTCCGGTCTCCCGGACGGGGCCCGTGTCCTCGAGGTGGGCTCGGGCCCGGGCCTGCTGGCCCCGGTCGCCCGAGAGGAGCGGCCGGATCTCGTCTGGATCTCGTCCGACCTCCTTCGCGCTCCCTGGAACGACCTGGTTGCCGACGCCCGCCAGCTGCCCCTGGCGACCGGCAGCATCCATGCGGTCGTCGGCCTCGACGTGCTTCACCACCTGCCCCGGCCGGCCGACTTCTTCCGCGAAGCCGCGCGCGTGCTGGGCGGCATCGGAGAGCTCCGGCTCGTCGAGCCCTGGATCACGCCTCTCGGCTGGGTGATCTACCGTTTCCTGCACCAGGAGGACTGCAGCCTTGGTGTCGATCCCTGGGACCCCTTTCCCCCTGGAAAGGACAGCTTCGACGGCAACGCCGCCATCCCCTGGCGCCTCGTGCGGCACACGCCGCCCCGGGACTGGAGACACCTCGGCTTCGAGCCGCCACGGTGGCGGCGGTCGAACACGCTTGCCTACCTGCTGAGTCTCGGTTTCCGGGAGCGCTCGCTGCTGCCCGGGGGGCTCGTGCGGCCACTCCTGCTGCTCGACCGTCTGAGCCGGCCCCTCGTGCCGCTCACGGCGCTGCGCGCGCTTCTCGTCTGGGAGTCGCGCTCCGGGCCGCTCGCCTCCACTACGGTCTGAACAGCTCGCCGATACGGATGGGGTCGGTGACCCCGAGGGCCAGATCCTCGACGGTGCCGCCACCGACGACCCGAAGCGTGAGCGGCGCCCGGTTCACGTTGAGACTGCGCAGGAACTCTCGCCCCGGAGAGCGCACCACGGGAAACGCGATCTCGATCGTGGACCAGAACCCCGGCGGCTCCTGGTCCATGATCACGCCCACCACCTCCAGGCCCTCGGGCCGGCGGCCGTAGGCCCGGTTCCACTCGGGGATCATCTTGTGGCAGGTCGGGCAGCCGCTCAGGAAGAAGAGCAGGACCGTCTTCGAGCCCTCGGGAAAGTCCAACCTGTGCGCCTTGCCGTCGATGCCAAGGGACTCGAACGCCGGGATCACGTCTCCCTTCGACGGCGAGCTGGGGGGCGCGGCTCCGGCGGGTGCGACCAGGGCCACCAGCGTGAGCGAAAGGGTGGCCAGCCACGGTCGGGTCATGTCTTGTCTCCTCAGCGCGGGCGCCACATCAACGACTCTCGCGCGATGGACACCTGCCCACTCGACTCATCATAGCGGAAGGGTGTGCCTCTCAGGTCTTCGAGCGGCCCTCGCCACAGCCTGGAGGAGCGCAGCTCCTCCAGGTCGCGAGGCCGTCTGCCGCGCTGACGCCCGAACTCCTCGACCACGACCGCTAGCTGGTCGGCCCGATCGAGCGAGTCGAGGATGGCCAGTTGCTGCTCGGCGTTCTTCCGCAGGATCCCTTCCTCGGACTGGTCGTGCAACCGCTGCCACATCTCCCGGGAGGCAGCGCGGTCACCGCCTTTCGAGAGGAGCTCTGCGGCAAGGGTCTTCAGCCAGAAGGCTGCACCCGGCAGCTCCGCCGCCTCTTCGAGGACTGCCGCCGCGGTGTGGGCGTCCTTCAGATAAAGAAAATGAAAAAAGCCCAGGTGCTGCCGGAGCCGCCAGGATCCGGGCAGATTCCGGGTACCCTTCTCGAGCACCTCGATGCCCTCCTTCGGCCGGCCAGCGCCACCCGGTGGGGACTCGGACAGGAACACCGCACCGTAGCGGTAGGCTATCTCCAGACGAGGGTCCAGGGTCGTGGTGATCTCGATCAGGGGCCGAAGCAGCGCGAAGTCCCTCCCCTGTGTAAAGGCCTTCTGCCCGCCGAAGTACTGCACGGTGCGCAGCCAGTACACGTCCGCAGCCAGGCCCTCGAACCCTGGAAACAACACGCGGACCTGGTTGCCGGTCCAGAGGTAGAGCACTTCCTCGTCCGCGCGAGCCCCCAGGCGCCCGTCCAGCTTCGAGTGGCTCCAGACCACGACGGGGGCGAGGACAAGCAGCAGGACCGCGAGCCGCCACGTCATTGAAAGTCCTTCGAGCGGAACGAGGCCAGGCCCAGACCGAGGACGACGGCGACGTAGGCCGCGGCGTAGAGGCTCACGAAGAGCAGCACGTCGCCGGGAACCGGATCACCGTAGGTGACCTGACTCTTGAAATCCAGGCCTCGAAAATCCGGGATGATCGCGTAGAGGCCGTCGACCAGCCAGGCTGGCGCCCCGGGAAGGACCTGGCGCATGTTCCGGACGACGTCCGAGAAACGGCCCGCGACGACGACCCCCACAGTGAGAATCGAGGCCAGGGTGGACGACGTCAGCGTCGAGAACAACATCGCGAAGGCCACCACGATGACCAGGCCAAGGAAGATCGGATAGATCGCGGTGAGCAGGATCGGGTCGGCCCCCCGGCCGGTCGCCACGAGCGTCATGTAGAGCCCGCCTGTCATCACCCCGAGGTTGACCAGGAGGGTGAAGACCAGACCCGCAAACTTGCCGAGGAAGAACTCCCCCCGGGACAGGGGCTTGGCGAGGAGCAGGTAGAGGGATCGACGCTCGATCTCCTTGCTGACGAGACCCACGCCAATGAAGACGGCGATGAAGGTGCCGAACAGGTCCATCGCCGCGAGCCCGATGTCCTTCAGGACCTTCTCGTCCTGTCGGATCGAGAGCTGTCCGACGAGGAGACCCGACAGGGTCATGAGAATGGCGAAGAAGACCAGGTTGTAGAGCACCCGCTCCCGGACGGTCTCCCGGAAGGTGTTGGCCGCCACCGCGACCACGCGGCTCAGCCCTCCCCCCAAGGGTTGCCTCCTCCCCGCTCGCCGCCCATCTCCCGAAAGAAGTACTCCTCCAGCGACTGCCGCAACGGCTGCACGGAGAGCACGCGGCCGCCGGCCGAGTCGATGGCGCCGATGACCCGCACGAGGTCCTTCTCCCCGACCTCGATCCGGGCGCGGTCGCCGAGGGTCTCGCGGAGGGTCGCGCCGTCGATCTGCGGGAGGCCGGCCGCGGGCGTGGCGACGAGGACCTCCATCTGCGCAGCGCTCTCATCGAGCATCTCCCCGAGGGCGCCGACGCGGACGAGCCGGCCCGCACGCAGGACCGCTACCCGATCGCACAGCGTCTCCGCGTCGGAGAGGATGTGCGTCGAGAAGAGCACCGTCTTCCCGGCCCGGCGCAGCTCCAGGATCAGGTTTCGGACGAGCCGGCGGCCCAGCGGGTCGAGTCCGGACATGGGCTCGTCGAGGAGAAGAAGCTCCGGATCGTTGACCAGGGCCTGTGCGACACCCACTCTCTGCAGCATGCCCTTGGAGAAGCGCCGCATCGGGAGGTCTGCGGAACGCTCCAGCCCGACGAGGGCAAGCAGCTCGCGCCGCTTCTCGCGCCGTTCGGCCCCGGGGATTCCGAACAAGCGTCCCGCGTAATCGAGGTACTCGGCCGGGGTGAGATAGTCGTACAAGTACGGGTGCTCGGGGAGATATCCGACTCGATGACGCCAGGCTCGGGACTCGAGAGGCTCGCCGAAGAACCGGACCTCACCCGCGTCGGGTCGCAGAAGGCCGGTCAGGAGCTTGAGTGTGGTCGTCTTTCCCGAGCCGTTGGGCCCGACGTAGCCGAGGACCTCACCCCGACGCACCTCGAGATCGAGGTCGACGAGGGCGGGGCGGAAGGACTGACGGATGTGGCCGACGCGGTAGCTCTTGGTCAGCCCTCGCGTGACGAGGGGTGGCGGCTCCTCCATGCGGGAGGAGTGTAGCGACCGCACCGCTTCACGACAAGGCGGCTACTGGAGGACGTTACACGTCGGATCGTTGTAGTTCAGCAGCACGTTTCCGACCGTCGCCGCGACCTGGCCCGTAGTGTTGAAGCACATGCCGCCGCTGGAGTCGCCGGCGAAGCCCCGGGTCCCGGTCTGGCCCCCGGCAACCGGAGTGGCCCAGTAGACATAGGACGTCACGCTCGAGGCCGAGTTGATCGTGGTGTTGAGCCCGCCCGGTGTCGTGCCGCCCTGGTACGAGCGGGCGTATCCCGATTTCGTCTGCAAGCTACCCAGCTGGCTGTCGAGGAACGTCGGCGAGTTGGTGGGATAGGCCGGGATGCATCCCGAAAACGGCGCGTTAAGGCAGGACAGGGCGCTATCGTACCAGCCGCCGTTCGCGGCGTTGTACGTGGCTTGCGCCGAGATGAGGGTGCGGATGTCTCCGACGGTCGCCGACTCGTTGGCCGAGATCCGGGCCCGCAGGAGACTCGGGATCGCGATGGCGGCTATGATCCCGATGATCGCCACGACGATCAGTAGCTCGATAAGGGTGAAGCCCGGCTCGCGGGACACGCGGCATGTCATGATCGCCTCCTTACGTGCGGGGCCCGGTCCGGGGAGAGGCGACGCCCCCCCGGACCGCCCTAGCTCACTCCAAGCCTGCCGTCGTCCTACTGGAGGACGTTGCAGGTGGCGTTATTCGTGTCCAGACTGATGGTACCGATGGTCGTGGCGTTGAGGCCGTCGGTGCTGAAGCACAGGATGCCGCTCGAGTCACCCGCGAAGCCGCGGACGCCGGTCTGGCCGCTGCTCGTCGGAGTCGCCCAGTAGACGTATGACGTGGTGGCGGAAGGGGACGCGATGTTCGTGTTGACGGTCGTCGGCGTCTGGCCGCCCAGGAACGAGCGATCGTAGCCCGACTTGGACAACAGGCTGGCCAGCTGGCTGTCGAGGAACGTCGGGGCGTTCGTGGGGTAGCTCGGGATGCAGCCGTTGAACGGGCCGTTCAGGCACGTGAAAGTGCCCTCAAACCAGCCACCGTTGGCCGACTGATACGCCGCCTGCGACGAGATGACGGTACGGATGTCACCGATCGTAGCGGCCTCGTTCGCGGAGACGCGAGCCCGCAGCAAGCTGGGGATCGCGATCGCGGCGATGATGCCGATGATCGCGACGACGATCAGCAGCTCGATAAGGGTGAAACCCTTCTGGTTCTTCATTTCGCTCAACCTTCCTTCTCGGCAGTGCAAGAACTTTAGCCGGTGCTCGTTCGTTGCAAGTCATATGCCAGCATCTCTGATCTCATAACTATCTTGATTCAAATAACTTACAGCGGAAGCAGGCTCGACCATGACCGACACTTTTTGTCAGAATGTCAATTCTTGTCCGCGTGCGCCGCGTGCTTCTGCACCAGGTACCGGAGAGAACGCGGAGACACCCCGAGGAGCCGGGCCGCCTCGGCTCGGTCGCCATCGGCCGACTCCAGCGCCTCATTCAGAAGCCGGGCCTCGAGCGACTTGAGATGCGCGTCCAGGCTGAAGCCCGGGCCGATGAGCGGCGCCGAATCCCCGCGTGCGGGGTCCTGGAGCGGTTCGGGCAATCGCTCCGGCCCCACCGTGCCGGTGGTCTCCAGGGCCACGGCCCGTTCGATGACGTTCTCGAGCTCCCGGACGTTGCCGGGCCACGAGTGTCTCTCGAGAAGGACGAGCGCCTCCTCGGAGATCTCGGCGACCGGTTTCCTCATTTGTCGCCCGAACTTGCCGAGGAAATGCTCGGCCAGCAGCCGGATGTCCTCCCGGCGCTCCCGCAGGGGAGGCGCTCGGATCGGGATGACCTGCAGCCGATAGAAGAGGTCCTCCCGAAAACGCTTATCCCGGACCAGGTCTTCCAGCGGGACGTTCGTCGCGGCGATCACCCGGACGTCGACGTCGGTCTCCTCCGTGCCGCCCAGCCGTCGAATGCGCCGCTCCTGCAAGGCGCGCAGGAGCTTCACCTGCATCGGAGGCGAGGTCTCCCCGACCTCGTCCAGGAAGAGCGTCCCGCCGTGCGCGGCCTCGAAGAGGCCCTTCTTGGACTGGCGCGCGTCGGTGAAGGCTCCCTTGACGTGGCCGAAGAGCTCGCTCTCGAGCAGCGTGTCCGGGAGAGCTCCGCAGTTGATGCTCACGAAGGCTCCATCGGCACGACCCGAGAGGCCGTGGATGGCTCTGGCCACCAGCTCCTTTCCGGTGCCGCTCTCTCCGGTGATGAGGATGGTCGAGCTGGTGGGAGCCACCGCACGGACCATCTCGAACAGCGACGCCATCACCGAGGAGGTCCCGACCACGTGATCGAGGCCGTGGATCTGTCCGACCTCCCGCTTGAGGATCACGTTCTCCTCGCGCAGGCGGCGGTTGGCGAAGGCGTCGCGGACGACGATCCGCAGCTCGTCGACGTCGAAGGGCTTCAGGACGTAGGCCTCGGCCCCGAGCTTGCGAGCCGCGACCGCGGTCTCGGTCGTTCCGAAGGCCGTCATGACGATCACGATCGTTTCCGGCGCGGCAGCCTTGACGTGGCGAAGGATCTCGATGCCGTCCCCGTCCGTCAGCCTCACGTCGGTGATCACCATCTCGATCGTCTCGTTGCCGAACGCCCCGGCGGCCTGGGCCCGGGAGCCGGCCACCGTGACCTCGTACCCCTCCTTGCGGAGCATGATGGCGAGCATCTCGCGCATGGACTGCTCGTCGTCGACGACGAGTATGTGGTTCACCCGCGAGCCTCCACCGGTTCCGCGACGGCCACCCGGGGAAGCCGAACCTCGACCTCGGTCCCCTCCGCCGGGGCGCTGCGGACCCGGATGTCCCCGCCGTGCTCGCGGACGATTCGGTAGACGATGGCCAGCCCCAGGCCCGTGCCCATGGGGCTCGAGGACTGGAACGGCTCGAAGATCCGTCGCTGCTCCTCTCGGGCCATGCCCCGCCCCTGATCCCGAACGGTGAAGACCAGCTCGGACCCCACCCGGCGCAGTCGGACGTCGAGGACGCCCCCGTCCGGCATGGCTTCCAGCGCATTCCGGGCCAGGTTCCAGAAGACCTGGGTGATCTGGTGCGGATCGGCGAGACACAGGTGCGGGCCGTCGTCCACGTCGAGAAGAACAGAGTGCTCGGGGCCGATCTCGGTCCCGTTGCGCAGGAGGGTCACGGCCTCCTCGAGGAGCGGCCGCAGGTCCACCGGGTCCCGGGGGCGAACCGTCGACCGGGCCTGGAACAGGAACTGGTTGAGCGTGTCGGACAATCGCTTCGACTCCCGCGAGATGATCGTCAGGAGGTGACCCTGCTCTTCGCTGAAGCCGGGCTCGCCGGCCAGCACCTGCGCCGATCCCCGGATCGAGCCCAGGGGGTTGCGAATCTCGTGTGCGAGCTGGGCCGCCATCTCCCCCACCGCCGCCAGCTTCTCGTTGGTGCGCACTTCGGCCTCGAGGCGGCGGACATCGGTGAGGTCCTGAAAGACGACGAAGTACCCGCGGTGGGTCTCCTCGGCGGTTGCCAGCGGCGTCACCGTGACCCCGAGATCGAGAACCTCCCCCTCGGGGTGCTGGTAGCGGATCTCCAGCCGGGCCAGGGCCCGGCTCGCCGCTCGGGCCTGCAGCTCCGCCGGCCCGAGCAGCGCCGAGCCAAGGACCTCGCGCAAGGGCTCGCTCCGCAGCACGGCAGCCCTCCGACCAAGGATCCCCTCACCGAACGCGTTCACGTGACGGAGGCGCCCCTCCGCGTCTGTCATGATGAGCCCGCTCTGGATGCTGTCGACGATGACCTGATTGACCTCGCGCAGGTCCGCGACCTCGACCTCCGCCTTCTCCAGCTGACGGCCCGCGTCAACGACGCTCTCGGCGAGGTAGGAGCCCAGGACCGCCACGGTCGCCGACGCCACGCCGAGGACGAACGTCGAGTAGAACAGCGCACGGGTCTCCAGGTAGAGAACGTCCGCGAGGCCGTGGGGAGAGATGAGGCCCAGCCGCACGGCGGTGAGAAGCGCGCCGTAGAGCAGTGTCGCCACGCCGGCGATCGACAGGGCCTCGCGCCGAGGCACCAGCATCGTCGCGGACAGGACGGCGAGGGGGTAGAGCATGAGAAAGCCGGTGCGCACCCCGCCCATCACGAGGACGAGAATGGTGATGACGAGGAGGTCTCCTACGACCTGCGCGTACGCAAGGACCGACCGCGACGGGACGAATCGAAGGGCAATGGCGTGTCCGACGGTCAGTGCGTAGGTCGCGCCGATGACGAAGTAGGCCGGGTTGACCCGAAGGAGCGTCTCCGAGACCGCCTCGACGGAGGTCACGATGAAGAGGAGAGTGGTCACCATGACCACCCTGAAGACCATCAGCCGCTTGAGACGCGCCTCGAGGTCGACGTGCATAATCCCGCGCTGCGGTCACGCCCCGGCGGCACCGGCCGCTGGGGCGCGGTAGCCCCCTTCGCTCGTCAGGAGAGCTTGCTGATGAGGTCGAACAGCGGCAGATACATCGCTACGATGATGCCGCCGACGGCCACACCCAGGAAGAGGATCATGATCGGCTCCATCAGCGTGAGCAGGTTCGCCACCGCCTGGTCGACCTCGTCCTCATAGAAGTCGGCAATCTTGCTCAACATGCTGTCGAGGGCGCCGGTCTGCTCACCGACGCCGATCATCTGGATCACCATCGCGGGAAAGACCTTGGTTTCCTTCAAGGGCTGGGCGATGGTCAGGCCGCTCTCCACACCCTTGCGCACGGCCATGATCGCGTCCTCGATGATCGCGTTCCCGGCCGTGCGAGCGGTGATCTCCAGCCCGTCGAGAATCGGAACGCCCGAAGAAATGAGCGTGGAGAGGGTTCGACAGAACCGCGCCACGGCGATCTTCTGCATCAGCACCCCGAGGATCGGGGACTTGATGAGGATCTTGTCCACGACCCGCCGGCCGCTGTGGGTGGCGTAGTACTTATTGAAGGCGTACACCAGGAGCACGCCGCCGATGATGAGGAACGGAAGCAGTCGCACGAACCAGTCGCTGAGGGCGATCACGAAGCGGGTCGGCAGCGGAAGCTCCGCGCCGAGACCGGCGAACATGGCCGCGAAGGTCGGGATGACCTTCCAGAGAATGACCGCGATGACGATGCCCGCGATTCCGAGAACCGCAATCGGGTAGACCATCGCGCCCTTGACCTGCGAGGTGAGCTTGACCGACTTCTCGATGTAGGTAGCCAGGCGCTTCAGGATCGTGTCGAGGATACCGCCGGCCTCGCCCGCTGCGATCATGTTCGTGAAGAGATCGTCGAACACCTTGCGATGCTTGCGCATGGCGTCGGCCAGGCTTGCGCCGCCCTCGACGTCCATGCGGGTCTGCTGGAGGACCTTGGCGAAGGTCTTGTTCTCCTGCTGGCTGCCCAGGATCTCGAGACACTGGACGAGGGGAAGACCGGCGTCGATCATCACCGAGAACTGCCGTGTGAAGATCGCCAGCTCCTTGGCGGGAACGCCGCCCCCGAACTTCGGCAACGAGAACTCGCGTCCCTTCTCCTTGACCGACGACACGAGGACCTGGTCCCGGCGCAGGAGCGCCATGACCGTTTCCTTGTTGTCGGCCACGCGCTCACCCGAAACCGCCTTGCCGTCGCGCGTCTTACCCTTCCAGACGAAAGCTGGCATCGGCTCCTCCCGAAACGACTAACGCGCCGCCGGACGCTGGCCACCGGAGAGCCCAGTGCCTCGGTTGATCATGTCCTGCAGCTCCTCGGGCTTCGAGCTCACCCCGAGCACGGTCTGCAGGGTGAGCTGCTTGGCGAAGTAGCTGGTGGCAAGCGACTGGTTGAACGTCTGCATGCCGTGCTTCTCCTGGCCCGCCTGCATGGCGGAGTAGATTTGATGGATCTTGTCCTCGCGAATCAGGTTGCGCACCGCCGGGTTGGGTATGAGGATCTCCATGGCCAACACGCGCCCGGTGCCGCTCGCGCGAGGGAGGAGGCTCTGACACATGATCCCCTCCAGCACGAGCGACAGCTGCGCACGCACCTGGGACTGCTGGTGCGCGGGAAAAACGTCGACGATTCGGTTGATGGTCTGTGCGGCCGAGTTCGTGTGAAGCGTGGCAAAGGTGAGATGGCCGGTCTCGGCGATCCGGAGCGCCGACTCGATGGTCTCGAGGTCGCGCATCTCACCGATCAGCACGATGTCGGGGTCCTCACGGAGCGCGGCGCGCAACGCCGCCGCAAACCCGTGCGTGTCGGTGTGGACCTCCCGCTGGTTCACGACACACTTCTTGTGCCGGTGCAGGTACTCGATCGGGTCCTCGATGGTGATCATGTGCTCGTGGCGCTCGGAGTTGATCTTGTCGAGCATCGCGGCGAGGGTCGTGGACTTGCCCGAGCCGGTGGGCCCGGTCACGAGGACCAGTCCCCGGGGCTTGTCGCAGATCTGAGCCACCACCTTGGGCAGGCCGAGATCCTTGAAGGTCTTGATCTCGTACGGGATGGTCCGGTAGACGGCCGCCACCGCGCCCCTTTGCATGAAGACGTTGGCCCGGAACCGCGCCATGCCCTTGATCCCGAAGCTGAAGTCCAGCTCGAGGCTCTCCTCGAAGCGATGCTTCTGCGCGTCGGTGAGGACGCTGTAGGCGAGCTGCTTGGTCTCCACCGCGTTGAGCGGAGGCAGGTCCAGCGGGCGCAGCTTGCCGTCGACACGGATCTGCGCCGGCGTGTTCGTGGTGACGTGGAGGTCGGTGCCCCCCATCTCGGTCATCGTCTTGAGCAGCTGGTGAAGGCTGACGGCCACGCCATGACCCCCTTACTAACGACGGCCGGACTGGCCCACGACGAGAGCCGGACCCGCGCGTCTTTCTGTCGCCTAGAGGACGGTCTCTCGGAGGACCTCCTCCACCGTCGTGGTCCCGGCCTTGATCTTCTCGAGGCCGCTCATCCGGAGGGTGAGCATCCCCTCCTCCAGGGCCTTTCTCTTGATCTCGATCGCGGTCGCACCGACCATGATCAGATCGCGGGGTCGACCTCGAAGTGATCGAGGTTGATCGACGGGACGCCGTACTGGCGCGAGAGCAGGCTCGTGATCTCCTCGTCCTTCACGAACCCGAGCGAGACGAAGGCCTTGCCGAGCTTGCCCCCGCTCATCTTCTGATGGTTGAGTGCGTCCTGAAGCTGCTGCGGAGAGACCATGTTCTCCTTCAGCGGCAACTCACCAAGCCTGACAGGCATTCGCTCTCAATTGAAAAAAGTTAATTCCTATAACAATTTAGTCGTCAGATGCTAACGTGCTGGTCTAGATAGTGTCAAGTCCTCATTGTCGATCATCTGTCCGATTTGCTGCCGCTTTACGTGCACGCGTCGAAAGAATAGCATGCTCCGTGCCGGGCCCTGCATGAGAGGGGGCACACGGACTCACCGTCGGACGAGGACCGCCAGCCCGACGATCCCCAAAGCGGCCAGAATGAAGGCCACCCGCGGCCACACCGGGCGGTACCGTAGGGTGATCTCGCGTTCTCCCCCCGGAGTCGCCAGGATCTGATAGCGCCCGAGCCCCCGTTGAAGCGCCACCGATCCTGACCGGTCCTCGGCCGTCCAGTCCGGGTGATAGCCATCCAGAACCACCAGGAAACCGGGAGGCGTCCTTGCCTTCAGCCTCACTGTATGGGGGCCCAACCGCTCGTACGCCACCCGGGCGCCACCGGGCGCGGGCTCCGTCGCGTCGGCGCGGGCCACCCAGAACGCCCGAGAAAGGGGACGGCGCAGCTCGTAGAGCCCCAGCGGCGCCCGGATCTCCGGCAGCTTGACCTCCCCGCGTCGGGTCACGAGGTCGTCGGGCAGAGGCCGGAAGGACAGGACCCAGCGGACGTTCGCGGAGCGCAGCCTCTCATGGTGCTCCCGGAACCGCTGGGGAGACGCCTCCTCGACCCGGAGCGTCGTCCCCGGTCGGGACCAGCCGGTGCGATCGACGTCGAGGGCCGCCTCGAGGCCGTCCAGAGCCGGAGTCCGGGGCAGAAGCGCCTGCCGGTCCAGGTAGTAGAGCCAGACGTCCGATCGGGCTCGGGCCATCTCGGGCTCGAAGCGGAGTCCGGGCGTGTGCGCCACGCCATAGGAGAACCAGCGATAGCGCCCCTCGGCCGAGGCGGGCCGAACGAGCGCCTCCACATCCGGCCGCAGCTCGTAGAAGCTGGCCTGGGTGAGGGGGTTGACGGCGCCGTTGACGATCAGGAGATCGACGGCGACGAGGCCGCCTGCCGCAAGAGCCAGCTGACCGCCACGGGAGAGGGAGAGGCCGACAGCGAGGGCCAGTGCGCCGCTGGCCAGCCACCCGGGCGCCCAGAGGCGGGTGATCGCTTCGAGTCCTCGCGGATCGAGCAGAGGTGGCGCGAGGTGCGCGAGCAGGCCCCGCAGAGGGATCGGCCAGAAGAACAGCGCCAGGGCGAGGACGACCAGCGCGGCACCCGGGAGAACCGGGAGGAGCGTGCGTGCAGACGGCCGGCGGACCTCGTGCAGCGACCGGTCCAGGCCGAAGCCCGCAAGGAGCGCCATCGCCACGTGAGTCAAGAAAAGGAATTTCTGGGGGCCGCGCAGCGGCAGCACGAGCTCGGCGGGGAGGAGGCCCAGGGGGCCGTACCGACCGAGGGCGAAAGCGAGACCGACCAGCGCCAGAACCCAGAGCCGCCGCCGGCCTCGGGCCCCCGCCGCCACGAGCAGGGCCGGGAGGCCGAGGTAGAGGGTCAGCAGGTACGGGGAGCCGTGGGGGAAATAGGCTCGACCCCAGAAGTCGGCATCGGAGAAGGCCTGCGGGTCGCCGAGGAGCTTCGGCAGGGCGAGCTCGGCGAGAACCACGGGATGGAGCGAGAAGCCCAGGGCTTCGGTCAGGACGAACCCCTCGCCACGGGCAGTGCCGGCCACGAGAGCCCTGGCCCCGAGCACCGCCGGCGCGGCCAGGGCCAACGCGAGGACCCCGGCCAGGGCGAGCCGAGCGAGGCGACGACCCCGTAGTGCCGTCCAGTCCTCCAGCAGGAAGAGTCCGACGAGGGCCGTCTGCAGGACGATCTCGGCCGCGAGCGTGCTGGCCTGAAGCGCGGCGACGAAGGCCAGCACCGCGAGCCGGCGGCCGGTTGGAGAGCGGGTCGCGGCGATCCAGGCGTCGAGCACCCAGGGCGCCCAGGCCGCCGCCTGGAAGAGCGGCAGGAGGTTCACGGTGGAAAGGACCACGCCGCCCAGGCCATAGACCGTCCCACACAGCCAGGCGGCCGCCGGCCCCATCCCGATTCGGCGGGCCAGGAAAGACGCACCAAACAAAGCGATCAGGAGGTGCAGGGCGGCGCCCACGCCCAGAGGGGCCAGCCGACCTCCCACGAGGAGGAGCGCCAGATCCACGGGATAGGCGAGCAGGTACGGCTCGCCGGCGTTGTTGGCCGGGTTCCAGAGGGGCCAGATGCCCTGCCGCAGTGCCTCGGCGACGAACGTGAAATCGGGGGCGTACTGAGAGGACAGGTCGCGGAAGTAGAGGACCTTCCCTCCGACGAGGGCCCCGCCGAAGACCCAGAGCGTGGACGCGAGGTGCGCGAGACCGACTGCGCGCCACGCCCAGCGCTCGTCACGCCTGGTGGGAACGGTCTCGACCGGGATGGGCCCTCCCCCGCGGGCCGCTTCAACGGGCGCCGCGCCGACGCATGCTAGCATGCGCGGGAAAATGGGGACTTCGCGCAAGAGTCGAACGGTTCCCTACCACGTCCCCTGGCTCGACGAGCGTGAGCTCGAAGCCGTTCGAGCCGCGCTCGGCGGGCGGGTCGCGGGCGACGGTCCGATCGGACGTCGCGTCGAGCAACGGCTGGCCGCCGAGCTCGACACCGGACGGGTGCTGCTCACCACCTCGTGCACGCACGCGATGGAGCTGGCGCTCCTGGCCCTGGGCGTCGGAGAGGGGCAGGAGGTGATCTGCCCCTCGTTCACTTTCGTCTCCACGGCCAACGCGGTGCTTCGGGTCGGCGCTCGTCCGGTGTTCGCCGACATCGAGGAGACGACCCTCGGCCTCGACCCCGCCGACGTCGAGCGGCGGATCACTCCGCGGACGGCGGTCCTCATGCCTGTGCACTACTCAGGGGTGGCGCCCGACATGGAGGTCCTGCTGGATCTGAGCCGGCAGAAGGGTCTCAGGGTCGTGGAGGACGCCGCCCAGGCACTGGGGGCCCGTTTCCGAGGCCGTGCGCTGGGGACCCTGGGCGACGCCGGCTGCTTCAGCTTTCACGAGTCGAAGAACATCACCTGCGGCGAGGGCGGGGCGCTCGCCATGGGAGACCCGGAGCTGGTGCGGCGGGCCGAGATCATCCGCGAGAAGGGCACCAACCGCTCCGCCTTCCTGCGCGGCGAGGTGGACAAGTACACGTGGGTGGCGGAAGGCTCCAGCTACATCCTCTCCGACGTGCTGGCTGCGATCCTCGAGGCCCAGCTCGACAAGGTGCGGGAAGTCGAGGCGCGGCGGGCCGAGGTGACGGCCCGGTATCGGGCGGGGCTCGCCGAGTGGGCCGGGGCCACCGGGGTGCGGCTGCCCTCGGAGCTTCCGGACCGGGAGACGAACCACCACATCTTCCATCTGCTCTACCCGGACGGGGCGAGTCGGGACCAGGCTCTCTCGATTCTCCGGGAGCGTGGCGTCATGGCGTCGTTCCACTACATTCCCCTCCACACCGCGCCTCACGGAAAGACGCTCGGCAGCGACGGCCTGTCGCTGCCCGTGACCGACCGGGTGGCTTCCACGCTGCTGCGGCTTCCTCTCCATGCCCGGCTGAGCGAGGACGACATCGACTACGTGATCGAGGCCGTGCGAGAGACGGGACAACGGTGAGCGAGCAGCCGCCGCATGTCAGCGTCGTGCTCGCCTGCTACAACGAGGCCGAGCACATCGAGAGAAGCTTCGAAGAGATCCGCGAGACCCTCTTGCAGAGCCCGTGGCCCTTCGAGGTGCTCTTCGTGGACGATCTGAGCCGGGACAGCACCCGGGACATCCTCCGGAAGATCGTCGACTCGCACCGTCATCTCGACCTGCGGCTCATCCTGCACGAGAAGAACCGCGGCCGCGGGGCGACGGTGGCGGACGGGTTCCGGGCGGCCCGGGGCACGATCGTCGGCTACCTCGACGTCGACCTCGAGGTCCATTGCCGATACATCCCCTCGCTCGTCCGTGCGATCGAGGGCGGAGCGGACATCGCCACGGTGCAACGGATCTACGCCTTCCAGCTCAGCTCGCTGGACCGCTACTTCATGAGCCATGGATACTCGTTCCTGGTGAGGAAGCTGCTGCAGGTGCCCTACAGGGACACGGAGACCGGCTACAAGTTTTTCCGCAAGGAGAGAGTTCTGCCCCTGCTCGACGAGATCGAAGACGAGGGCTGGTTCTGGGACACGGAGTTCATGGCCCGGGCCGGACGCAAAGGCTTGACGGTGGAAGAGATCCCGGGCGCCTATATCCGCCGGGTGGACAAGACGTCGACCGTGAGCGGCGTGCGGGACTCGGTGCGCTACTTCCAGAAGCTCCTGCACTTCAGGCGATCGCTGGGCAAGGGGCCCTCGTGAAGGCGCTCGACGAGATCGGTTGGCGCCGCGCGGCCCGCTTCGGCTTCTACACCCTGGCGATGATCCCCTACCGGCTGGCCCTCGTCCCCCAGCTGCGTGCCCCC
Organism: Vicinamibacteria bacterium; assembly: GCA_963578825.1. Taxonomy (GTDB): domain Bacteria; phylum Acidobacteriota; class Vicinamibacteria; order Fen-336; family Fen-336; genus JAJDNS01. Next base: position 62,089 of record CAUZDW010000003.1, on the reverse strand, counting down.
TGGCTGCGGCTGCTCGGGGCTCGACTCGGGCGCCGCGTGATCCTCCACGACGTTCGCTTCTTCAACTTGTATCGCCGGGGTCTCGCGGGCCTGGAGATTGGCGACGAGTGTTTCCTGGGTGACGAGTGCCTGCTCGACCTCTCCGACGGGATCCGCCTGGAGAAGCAGGTCACCCTGGCGGAGCGGGTGCTCGTGCTGACCCACACCAACGTGGGGTACCACGACCACCCGCTCCAGCCCCACTTCCCGCCGATGGCGGCGCCAGTCGTCGTCGAGTCGGGGGCGTTCGTCGGGGCGAGCGTCACGATTCTCCCCGGCGTCCGCATCGGCAGCGGCTCCTTCGTCGCGGCCGGGAGTGTCGTGAAGGACGACGTGCCACCGGGCACGCTGGTGGCAGGCGTGCCCGCCCGGGCCCTTCGATCGATCGGCGAAGGGGCCCAGGACCGGTGACCTCGTCCCGACGAAGCGAGGCCATGGTGGCCGCGCTCGTCGGACTGCTGGCCTTCCTGCCTTTCCTCAGAGGTGTGCTGTCCGGCGCGTCTCTCTACTTCCGGGACCTTGCGCTGTACTTTCTGCCGCTGCGGCGCCTGGCTCTCGACGGGCTGCGTGCAGGCGAGGTGCGGTTCTGGAACCCGTACCTTCACGAGGGCGTGCCCCTGAGCCTCCCCGCCGTCGGGTACCCGCTGGACCTCGTCCAGACCCTGCGGCCGGACGAGGCCGGGATCTCCATGATCCTGGCCCTGCACGTGCCCCTGGCCGCCGTCGGCTTCTACTTCCTCTGCCGGGGACTCCTGGGTGTGCCGTCGGTCGCGGCCGCCGGCGGGGCTCTCCTCTACGCCCTGGGCGGCTTCGTGCTGTCGACGGTCAACCTCTACGTCGTCCTGCAGGCGGCTGCGTGGGCCCCGCTCGTCGTCCTCACCCTCGCTCGAGCGACGCGAAGTGCCAGCGGCGGCTCCGTGGTTCCGGCCGCATTGGTGACCGCTGTCGCGTTGTCCACGACCGGGGTCGAGATCGTCGGGCAGGCGATCGTGATCGGCGTGCTCCTCGGGCTCGCCCGAGACGGTCGCCTCGTCCGCGGGCTCGCCGCTGCCGGCGCCGCCGTCGGCCTCGGCGCGCTCCTCTGTGCGCCCGTCCTTCTCATGGTGGCCGCGCAGGTCGGCGACAGCGCCCGCAGCCAGGGCTTCACGACGGACGTGGTGCTGGCCCAGTCCGTCCATCCCTTCACGCTGCTGCAGACAGTCGTCGGCGGGCTCTACGGGAACCTGTCGAACCTGGCGGACGAGTGGTGGGGCCAGAACTTCTTCCCCCGTGGTTTCCCCTACATCCTGAGCCTCTACCTGGGCCCGGCGGCACTTGCCATTGCCGTGGTCGGTTCGACCGGACGGCATCCAGCCCGGACGCGGCTCGCCGTTCTTGCGGCGGCAGGGGTGGTCCTCTCTCTGGGGCGGTGGGCCGGGCTCGCCGCGGTCGTCGATGCCGTGCCCGGCATCAACGCCTTTCGCTATCCGGTCAAGGTGTTCTTCACCGCACACCTCTCGGTGGCGCTCCTCGTCGCGCTCGGTCTGGCGCACCTGGCGTCCACCGAGAGCCGGTGGCCGTGGCGACGCCTCGCCCTCGTGGCCGTGGTTCCCGGAGCCTTGCTGGCTCTAGCCCCGGTCTTGCCTCACGTCGCCCCAGGCGCCCTGGCCTCCTTCGCCGCGGTGTTCTTTCCGCCTGGCACGGCGCCCGCGCTCCGAGCGGCCCTCCTCTCACGGGTGCTCGCCGATGCCGCGATCGGAGGAGGGCTCGCTCTCGCGACGGCCGCGACGGCGATGTTGGCCTGGCACGGACGGCTCCCGCCGCCTCGTGCGGCGCTCCTCGTCGTGGCCATCCTCGGCACGGATCTCCTGCGCACGGGATCGGGCTTGAATCCCATGGTGACAGGTGCGTTCTTCCGGCCGTCGCCCGAGCTGTCGTCGGTCCTCGACTCCTTTCGCGTTGGCCGGGTGTTCACCTGTGCTTTCGACTCGAGCCTCCGCTACACCGAGGGGCGACGGGCGAAGGGTGCGGCTCACGAGACATGGACCTTCGCCGTGGCACTCGAGACCCTGACGCCGGCGTTCAACGTTCCACTCCGTGTTCCCACGGCCCTGAGCCCGGACCTCACCATGCTCGTGCCGGAGGATCGGGTGGCCTCGCCCGGCGAGGCCACCTGCCGGGACCTGGAGGCCCTCGTTCCACGGCTGCGCCGCGCCGGAGTCGACACGGTTCTGAGCGCCGACCCGCTCATGAATCCCGCACTGGAGGCCCGGGGCGAGCTGCGGCCGGAGCGGGTTGCGCCCTTCGGCCTTCACGTCTACGACCTGGCGACTCCCCTCCCCCGCTTCGCCATGGCAACGAAGGTCGTTCCGGTCGAGAACGCGGAAGAGGGCGCACGGCTCGCCGTCCGGCCCGGCTTTCTGGAGGCGGGCGGGGTGGCCGTCGAGGGGGGCCATGCGGCGAGCGGCGCCAGCGGACGAATTCAGCTCCTGGAGGCGGAGCCGGGTCGTCTCGATCTCGAGGTCGAGGCCAACTCTCCCACGGTGCTGGTGGTCCGCGACGGCTGGGCGGCGGGGTGGCGCGCCCAGGTCGATGGCGAGGAGACCCTCGTCCACCGGGCCAACGGCCGGCACCAGGCCGTCCACGTGCCTGCGGGCCGGAGCGTCGTGCGCCTGCGCTATCGACCCGGCGGCCTGATCCCGGGGCTGGCGCTCAGCCTGCTGGCTGCGGGGTGCCTCGTCGGGCTCCTCTGGCAGCGACGAGACCGAGGATCACCAGCAGGCCCGCCACCGAAAGCATGAGCCCGAACAAGACTCCCCGCGGCCGGTAGACCATCTCGACGACATGTCGCCCGGCGGGGACGGGCACCGCGCGAAACGCCACATTGGCCCGGAGGATCGCCGCCGCACGCCCGTCGACGGTGCCCCGCCAGCCCGGGTCGAAGGCGTCGGCGAGCACGACGAACCCTGGCGCCGAAGCCCGGACGTCGAGCACCACACGGTCTGGCGTCAGGCGAAGGATGCGGCTCGATCCAACGAACCCGGTGCCGGCGCCCTTCACTTCACCGTCTGCGAGCAGGACCTCCCGGCCAGGGTCGAAGCCGGTTCCAGACAGGATCTCGAACGCCCGACGCCCGTCGGCAACCCGTGACCCGCCCACGACCCACGATCGGGGAAGCGCCCCGGGAACCCGCCAGACGCGAATGGCTTCGGGGAAGAAGCTGGCAATCGTGCCTTCCGGCTCCAGGTCCTCGAGGCCGCGCTCGTGGAGCGACAGCACCGTACCCACGGCGCCCAGGCGCAGGAGCCTCGTGTGGACCGAAGTCCCCTCCACATGCCGAAGGAAGAAGGTGAGATCGTTCAGAGCCCGCGGATAGAGTCCGCGGAGGTCCAGGTCGTAGCTCCCGTCGAGCCCGAAGAGACCTCCTGAGGGCGGGAGGAGGTACAGGCGGATCGCGGCGGCCTGGAACTCCTCCTCTCCCCGGCCCTCCGGCGGAGGCCCTACCGCGTAGGGAACCGATCTGCCGAGCTGCCGCTCGGCGGTGCCCGCGACCGAGTGGTAGTCGTAGACGTAGAGGCGCCTCGACGCCTCGCGGTCGACCCGGGCGACGGCAGGCGGCGGGTGGAAGATGAGCGCCGCCGGGGCGGTCGCGTTCAGGCCGGCGTGAGCCGCGACGAGATCGGCGAGGGCGACGCCAGCCAGGGCCAGGGCCGCGACCCGCGGAGACGCCCTCCGTCGGGAGCACAGGACCCACACAAGTCCTGCCGCCGCCGCGGCCAGCCCGAGCGGCCAGCCTCCGATCGCGCCGAAGCGTGCCCCGGCCAGCGCGCTGAGCCCGCCGGCCACGACGAGGCCAAGACCCAACCCCAGCCCTGCGCGGGAGCCCAGGCGCCCCCGGGACAGCGCGTTCAGACCCAGGCCCGAGAGCAGGGCGACGAGGAAGGACATGGCCAGCAGCGCCTTGGTGGGGTATCGGAACACCTTCAACACGGGCGCGAGGGACGTGGCCAGAGGGTAAAACGGTGCGTGGGGTCCCAGGGCGAGAGCGAGCGCCACCAGGGCCGCGAGGCCGAGGGCCGCCACCCGGAGGCGGCGCCCGGGCGCGACGAGAGCGGCGGCGGCGAGGCCGAGGGCAGGCAACCCCAGGTACAACGACCAGAGAAACGGCGCCTGAGGCCGATCGTACAGCTGCCGCCACGTCTCAGCCGCGAACGGCACGCGGCCGGGGTCGAGCGGCGCCACGAGACGCCAGACGCCCGCGGGAGGGAGTGACCAAGCCGTCCGGATGTCCTCGGGCAGCTCCTGGCGAGACGAGCGGACCAGAAGCTCGGTCGCCGGCCACCAGACGACCGCCGTCAGGCAGGCGGTGAGCAGCGTCGACGCGGCCAGAGTCCCCAGAGTGACGCGCGCCTGGCGACGAAACCGGGGGCGGCCAAGCAGGCTCACGACCGTCCATCCCACGGCCAGGGCGAGAGTCATGGCGCAGACATCGGCCGAGCCGGCCAGGATCTGGAGGCTGGCGACGAGGGTGAGGCCCAGCGCCGAGGACAGGCGAGGGGCCCTGATCGCCCGATCGACTCCCAGGAGCACCCAGGGCATCCAGGCGAGACCCGCGAAGTGGTGCCACAGGTTCAGGCTCGATTGCACCGGACCGGAGAGGACAAAGAGTGCGGCGGCTACGGGCCCGCCAAGGGGGCCGGCGCCGAGGCGCGCGGCCAGGCGCGACGCCCCCAGCGCAGCGACCAGCAAATGGAGTAAGACGAAGACCGTGTAGGCGGCCGGACCAGGGACGGCGACGGCGAGCCAGGTGACGGGATAGGCCACCTGTGCCCCGGGGTCGGCGAGCAAGGGCTGTCCAAAGCCGATGCTCGTGTCCCACAGCGGCCACGCCCCCTCGCGCACGCAACGAGCGAGGGCCTCGATCCGTGGATACCAGTCGAGGTGAAGGTCACGCTCGAAGAAGGATTCGCCGCCCAGGAAGGCCGCCGGATTGAGAAGGACCGCCAGGACGCTGGTCACCCCGGCCACCAGGAGATCGCGGGACACGCGGGGAGAGAAGGACATGCTTGGGCGGACCGGACGCAGTTTAGCGCTGTTGCCGGCGTGGCGGAAAAGGCCGTGGTTTGACTGCCCGTGATGAGCTTGGGTACCATGCCGCGTACCGAGCAAGATTTGGCCACCGTCGGCATCATCCCCGCGCGCTACGGCTCCACACGCCTGCCGGGGAAGCCTCTCTCGGATATCCACGGAAAAACGCTGATCGAGCGAGTCTATGATCGCGCTCGTGCGGCAAGGAGCCTGGATCGTGTGCTGGTGGCCACCGACGACGAGCGCATCGCCTCGGCGGTGCGGGCGTTCGGGGGAGAAGCGGCCCTGACCTCCGAGCGGCACAGGAACGGCACCGATCGCCTGGCCGAGGCGGTGGGCTCACTCAACGCCGAGATTGTCGTCAACGTCCAGGGTGACGAGCCTCTTCTCGATCCCGCGGGCATCGATGCCGCGGTCGATGCCCTCGTCGCCGACACCGGGGTGCCGATCTCGACGGTCTCGGTGCCGATCAGGTCGGAAGAGGAGATGCTACTCCCCTCGGTGGTGAAGGTCGTGACAGACGGGAACGGGGACGCGCTCTATTTCTCTCGGGCCCTCATTCCCCACACGCGCCTCGCCGACAGTGCGGCGGCGCGGGAGTGTGCGGCTGCCACGGTGGCCCACGGCCTGGCCAGAAAGCACGTCGGGCTCTACGCGTACAGGCGCGAGGCGCTCCTGCGCTTCGCCTCGCTTCCGCCGGCGCCCCTGGAAGAGGCCGAGGGACTGGAGCAGCTCCGTGCCCTGCACCACGGCATGCGCATCCGGGTCGTGCCGATGGACGGGGAGAGTGGGCTGGCGGTGGACACGCCGGAGGACTTGGAGCGCGTGCGCGCGCTCCTGGCCCCGGGGAAGGGAAAAGTGGCTTGACAAAGTACATCTTCGTGACGGGAGGCGTCATCTCGTCCCTGGGCAAGGGTCTCGCATCGGCGTCGATCGGGGCCCTGCTCGAAGGCCACGGGTTCAAGATCGCGCTGATGAAATGCGACCCGTACATCAACGTGGACCCGGGAACCATGAGCCCCTACCAGCACGGCGAGGTCTACGTCACGGAGGACGGGGCCGAGACCGACCTGGACCTGGGCCACTACGAGCGGTTCACCCACTGCGAGACGTCGAAGGCCTCGAACGTCACCACCGGGAAGATCTACGGCTCGGTGATCGCCAAGGAACGACACGGGGACTATCTGGGTCGCACCGTCCAGGTGATCCCCCACATCACAGACGAGATCAAGTCGTCGATCCGGGCTCTCGGAGACGACGTCGACGTCGTGATCGTCGAGATCGGCGGCACGGTCGGTGACATCGAGAGCCTCCCCTTCCTCGAGGCCATCCGTCAGTTCCGGCAGGACGTGGGGCGCGAAAACGCGATCTTCGTCCACCTCGCGCTGGTGCCGTACATCGCCACGGCCAACGAACTCAAGACCAAGCCGATGCAGCACAGCGTGCGCGAGCTTCGGGCCATCGGAATCTCGGCCAGCGTCCTGCTGTGCCGCACCGACCGCTTTCTCCCACCCGACATCAAGGCCAAGCTGGCTCTTTTCTGCGACGTGCCCGAAGAGGCGGTCATCACCGCCAAGGACGTGGAGTCCATCTACGAGGTGCCCCTGGTCCTCTCTTCCGAAGGGCTGGACGACATCATCCTGAAGGAGCTGGGGCTGGACTCCGACGGCCGGGACATGACGGCCTGGGAGGACCTCATCCGACGCATCAGGAGCCCGAAGGGCGAGATCACCATCGGCATCATCGGCAAGTACGTGACCTTCGAGGATTCGTACAAGAGCCTGAACGAGGCTCTCACCCACGGCGGCTTTGCGAACGACGTCAAGGTGAACCGCCGCTGGGTCGAGTCCGACGAACTCGACTCGTCCAACGCCGCCTCCAAGCTCGGCGACGTCGACGGCATCCTCGTGCCCGGAGGCTTCGGCACCCGGGGAACCGGCGGCATGTCCGCGGCGGCGGAGTACGCACGCAAGAGCGGCACACCCTACTTCGGCATCTGCTACGGCTTCCAGTGGGCGGTCACCGAGTTCGCACGAAACGTCTGTGGACTCGAAGGCGCCAACTCCACCGAGGTGGATCCCGACACCGAGCACAAGGTGATCTACAAGCTGCAGGACCTCCTCGGAGTCGAGGAGATGGGTGGCACGATGCGTCTGGGCTCCTACACCTGCCAGCTCAAGGCAGGGTCGCTGGCCGAGCGCTGCTACGGCAAGAGGGAGATCCGCGAACGGCACCGGCACCGCTACGAGTTCAACCAGGAGTACGAGAAGGCCCTCACCGACGGAGGGATGTCGATCTCGGGCAAGACGCCCGACGGAAAGTTCGTGGAGATCGCCGAGCTGCCCGACCACCCCTGGTTCATCGCGGTGCAGTACCACCCCGAGTTCAAGTCCAAGCCGCTGGCCCCCCACCCGCTCTTCCGCGACTTCGTCCGTGCCAGCCTCGCCCATCGGGAGGCGCGGCGCGACGAGGCCCGGGTGGCGGGAGACGCGGTCACCCGGGCGTGAGCAGCCGCCAGCCCCTGGCCGGCGGCAGCCTGTGGCGGGCCCTGACCCGCCGTGGCCGGCTCTTCCTGATCGCCGGCCCATGCGTCATAGAGAACCCACGCCACCCCCACACCGTCGCGGCCCGGGTGAAGAGAATGACGGACGAGCTGGGCATCCCCTACGTCTTCAAGGCCAGCTACGACAAAGCCAACCGCTCCAGCCGGAGCACCTACCGAGGCCCCGGACTCGAGCACGGGCTCGAGATCCTCGCCTCCGTGCGCGAGCGGCACCAGGTCCCCATCCTCAACGGACGTCCACGACGTGCCGCAGGTCGAGAGAGTGGCCGCGGTGGCCGACATCCTGCAGATCCCCGCCTTTCTCTGCCGGCAGACCGACCTCGTGGTGGCTGCGGCGGCCACCGGGAGGATCGTGAACATCAAGAAGGGCCAGTTCATGGCGCCGTGGGACATGAAGACGGTCCTCGAGAAGGCCAGCTCCACCGGAAACCGTCGGATCATGCTCACTGAGCGAGGCGCGAGCTTCGGCTACAACAACCTCGTGGTGGACATGCGGTCATTTCCTGTGCTGCGTTCGCTCGGAGCCCCCGTGGTCTTCGACGTCACCCACAGCGTGCAGCGCCCCGGGGGCCTCGGCGACCGCTCCGGCGGCGACGCACACTTCATCGACACGCTCGCCCCGGCCGGGGTGGCCGCCGGAGTCGACGGGCTCTTCATGGAGGTGCACGAGAACCCGAGCCGAGCACTGTCCGACGGGCCCAACGCCTATCGCCTGGGCCGTCTTCGGTCCCTGCTGCGCCGACTGGTCCGGGTGCAGCAGGCGGCCCACGTCGATCGCACCTGACGTGACCCGCGGACAACGGGCACGTCCCGTCGCCCTGACCTGGCTGCTCCTCGCCACCGTCTCGGGGTCGCTCCTCCTGCGCGCCGCCCTCACGCCACCGCCGGGGACCGTCTTCGTCGGGACCTTCTACTACGTCGACGATTTCTACAACTACCTGAGCTACGTGCAGCAGGCCGAGGACGGAGCGATCGTCTTCCGGAACAAACTGGCGGCTCCGACGCTCCCCCCGGCGCTCTTCAACGCCGAGTGGCTTCTGGTGGGCTGGCTCTCGGTCCTTCTGGGCGGCTCACCCCTGCTGGCGTACCGACTGCTCGGCCTCCTGGTGCTCATCGTGTTCGTCGCCGTCGTCGATCGCTGGCTGGTCCGCAGCGGCCTGCCTCCTCCGCGGCGCCTGGCGGGGCTTCTGCTCGTCTTCACCGGCGGCGGCCTGGGCGGCGCCCTCGTTTTCCTGGGATGGCTCCCGGGATCCCGGGCCTACGATCTTCTGGCTGGCCTGTTCCCGTTCGTGCAGACGATGGCCAACCCGCACTTCGTCGTGGGAACGACGCTCCTCACCGCCGGGCTCCTGGCTTTCGCCGCGGGGCGACCCGGCTGGGGAGTGCTGATCGGGACCGTCCTCGGGCTCGTTCGGCCCTACGACGCGGCCCTTCTGGCCGGGGTCGAGGGTCTGGCGGTGCTCATCCGATGGCCACCGAGGGAGTGGCCTCGAAGACTCCTGCCGGTGACGGCGCTGGTGCCCGTCCTCGCCTACAACGCCTGGGTGTTTCTCTGGAGCCCCGGGTTCCGGATCTTCTCGAGCGCGTCATACGCCACGTCCGGGCCGTCGCTCTTCGAGCTGGCCATCGCCATCGGCCCGGCGGTGGTCGTGGCCTCGGCTGCGCTGGCTCTCCCGAAGAGCGATGAGAGCGCCCGGCGCCACCGCCTCTACCTGGGGCTCTGGGCCGCTCTGACAGTTCTGGTCGTCGTGGTGAGGCCGGTGTCGTTCTCGCTACAGTTCCTGTCCGGCGTCGGCGTCCCCCTGCTGACCCTCGGCGCGATTGGGCTCGGCCACATGCGCCGGGGGCTTCTCGAAGGAGCGGTCCCGGTGTTTGCGGCCACCGCGCTGGTGTTGACGTGGCTCCAGAGCTCTCCCAACACCTACAGAAACGTCCCTGTCGACCGTTTCGGAATCGCAGCGGCGCTTCGCTCCCAGTGCCGTCCGGGCGAGCTCGTCCTCGCCCCACCCGACATCGGCCTGTACGTTGGCGGGCTGAGCGCGTGCTGGCCCTTCGTCTCTCACACGGCCTCGCCGGAGCACACCTCCAGGGACGAGGCCACCCGCCGCTTCTACGCCAGCTCTCCGGAGGACCGTGCGCGCTTTCTCGAAGAAGCCTGCATCGACCACGTCGTCATGCCTCGCATCTGGGCGAACGGCGGCCTCCCCCCCGAGGCACCCTTTGGCAGGGCCCTCGATGTCGACGGTCCGGAAGGGGGGCTGGCGGTCTACTCCCGCACCGCCCCCTGCCACCGGGCAACGCCTCGATCGTTCGCCCGCCGGGAATGAATCCCGCCGGGCTCTTCTTGATCCGCTCCGCGGGCGGGCGCCCGCCCGCCTCGGCTGCACTCTCACCAGCTCTCGCGACGAAGTCTGGCAAAAGATCCGGGTTACGATTGGGTCCATGTCCCGCGACACCGCCCGAAAGGTTCTCGAGATCGAGTCCGAGGCCATCCGGGAGCTGATCCCGCGTCTCGACGAGAGCTTCGACCGGGCCGTGGAGGCGCTCCGATCGTGCCCGGGACGCGTCGTCGTGACAGGGATGGGCAAGAGCGGGCTCATCGGACAGAAGATCTCGGCGACCCTGGCGTCCACCGGCACGCCGTCGCTCTTCCTCCACCCGGCGGAGGCCACTCACGGTGACCTGGGGCGCCTCGTGAAAGGCGACGTCCTCCTGGCCCTGTCGAACAGCGGCGACACGGGAGAGCTCCTGGCCCTGGCGGCCTGGGCCAGGCGGCTCGGCTCTCCGATCGTGGCCCTGACCGGCAACCCCGACTCCGCCCTCGCCATGGGCGATGCGCTGAGCATGACGCTCCTCGAGGAGCGAGGCTTCACCGTCGAGGACTTTGCAGTCCTCCATCCGGGTGGACGGATCGGGAAGAGGTTTCTTCGGGTCGAGGACCTGATGCACACGGGGGATGCGATCCCGAGCGTCCGGCCGGACACCATGATGAAGGACGTCCTCTTCGAGATGACCCGCAAGCGCCTGGGTCTGACCACCGTGACCGAGGAGGACGGCACGCTCGCCGGGATGATCTCCGACGGGGACCTGCGACGTCTCATGGAGGGGCACGGCTACTCGCTCCTCGACCGCGCCGCCACCGACTGCATGACCCGGGAGCCCGTCCTCGTCGGACGCCGGGAGCTCGCCACCGGTGCCCTCGACCTGCTCGAGTCGCGCAAGATCACGTCGCTGCTCGTGGTGGACGAGAAGGGACGCATCGAGGGGGTCCTGCATCTCCACGATCTCTGGAAGACGGAGATGATCTGAGTGCAGATCAAGTTCCGCCTTCGCCCAGAGCCATGACGGATACGGCGCTCCTCGCCGTGCTCATTGCCGTGGTGGGCGGGACACTGGCCGGCCGGGCCTGGGCCGCAAGCCGCAGCCGCGGTCCGCGAAAGGGCCGAGAGGCCTTTCACTCCTCTGCCCACTACACGCAGGGGCTCCACTACCTCGCCACCGGGCATCTGGACCCGGCGACCCACGAGTTTGCCAAGGTGCTTCGGGAGCATCCCGATGCGGTGGAGGTCCAGCAGGTGCTCTCTCACCTACATCGCGAGGTGGGTCACGTCGAGAAGGCCATCGAGCTGCACCGGACGCTTCTGGCCCGCTCCGACCTCACCCGTGCGGAGCGCGTCCACACCCTGGCCAGCCTCGGCACCGACTATCGCAAGGCGGGCCTCCTGGACCGGGCGGCACAGGCCTACGCCGAGGCCCTGGAGGTGGATCCCGGGAACCTCCAGGCCCTCGAGGGAGAGCAGAAGCTCTTCGAGGACCAGAGGGACTGGCGCCAGGCCTACGAGGCGCAGACCCGCATTGCGCGGCTGCGCAAGTCGGACGACGGCCTCGTGCTGGCCTACCTCCAGACCGAGATGGGACACGAGGCAGCCCGGGCGGGGCTGTGGGACGAAGCGGAGGCGGCCTTTCGAACCGCGCTCTCGCTGGACCAACGGGCGACACCCGCCTACCTGGCCCTGGCGAAGCGCGACACGAATCGGGCCGCGTCGATCCTCGAGAGCGCCATCGCCGCGGTGCCCGAGCGGGCGTACCTCGCCTTCGATCCACTGGAGAGGGCGTATGCCAAGAGCGGCGAGCTCTCGCGGTTCGTGGCGTTGTGCGAGCGCCTGATCGAGCAGGACCCCCGGGACTGGCGGGCCCGATTGGCCCTCGCCCGACACCTGCGGGCGGAGGGACGCCCCGGGGAGGCCCTCGGACTCCTCCTCCGAGCGCTCGAGTCCAACCCTCACGTCCTCCTGGTACACCTCCAGGTCTGGCGAACCCTCAGGGCCCTCGGCCAGCTCGGGCCCGAGGGGCAGCGCTTCGCAACGACCGTCGAGGAATCAGCCATCTACGTCGACCCCCACATCTGCACGGCCTGTCGCTACCGTGCGGACGACATGCTCTGGCGCTGCCCCCATTGCCACGAATGGAACACCTTCGTGGAGGAAAGGGTGGGCCTGGTCACTCCGGGAACGCGACTCTGAGCAACGTTCCCGGAGTAGTCCGTTGGTCCGTCAATCCGTTCGTTAGTTCGTTAGTCAGTCCGTTAGTCCGTCCGTCCGTTCCCTCCCCCCGCCGCTCGCATCACCCCGCTTCCAGCCGCCTCACGCACTCCACGAGCGCCGACTCCGCATCGTCCTCCCCCGCGCCGGCCACCAGACCCACCAGCCCTCCGGCGAGAGCCGGCTCCGCGTCGTTCGCCGCGGCGGTCTCCCGAGCGGCCGGCGGATCGTCCGGGTGGGCGACCGCCGCGTCGAGCGCCCTCTTCACCCGCGGCGCGGGCACGGCCCCCCCCCAGCGGCCCGCCCGATCCGCCCACTCTCCTATTCGCCCCTCGAGACCTCCAAGGCCTCCGGACGTGGCCACGGCCCGGACCGCAAGCGCGGCCAGCCCGGCTCCCGCCACCGCTTCACCCTCGTCGTGAGTCAGCCGGGCCACGGAAGCCGCTGCGCCCAGCGTCCACTCCTCGTCACGCCCCCGAGCCAGCGCCCAGAGCGCGATCGGTGCGGCCAGCGTCTCGGGCCACGGGCGCGGCTCGTTCGGGCGGGCCGCGCGATACCACGGACCCGGCGCCGAAGGCTCGAGGCCCTTCGCCAGGGCCGACAGCTCCACCTCGCCCCGCTCGGTGACGGTCTCCAGAAACCTGCGCGGCTCGAGCCCCCGTGGTCCGGCGGTGCCGCCGTGCACCAGCGCCCCCAGGAGCCCGTGGCCACGAGGAGCGGGGGTCTTCCGATCCGTCCGTGCGGCCAGCGCCTGCAGAATCCCGGCGAGCTCCGCGGCCGACGCGTCGGTCTGCTCCAGGGAGCCCGCCGTATCGATCTCCAGGTGAGCGAACCGGCGCTTCTCGACAGTGGGCATCTGTGCGTCGAGTCGGGTCCGGGCCGCCGAAGCGGGGAGGCCGTCCCGGGCCACGAGTCGCTGCCTCTGCACGTCCGGCGGGCAATGGACCACCACGAGTCGGTCGAACCGCAGGTGAAGGCCGGTCTCGACCAGGAGAGCGGCGTCGCTCACCAGGAGCGCCTCCCCCGCCGCCTCGAGCCGCGACGCCTGCTCGACCTCCTCGGCCCGCACCCTCGGGTGCACGAGCTCTTCGAGCCGCCCGAGGGCCTCGGGATCGGGGAAGACGACGGCGCCCAGCGCTTTTCGATCGATGGACCCATCCGGAGCCAGGACCCGCGAGCCGAAGGCCGCCACGACGTCGTCGTAGGCCGAGCCCTCGGGCGCCATCACGTGATGGGCCAGGGCATCGAGATCGAGAGTCGCGATGCCGAGAGCCCCGAGCCGGGCCAGAACTCGCGACTTCCCGCAAGCAATTCCACCGGTCAGGCCGACCCGGAGCATCAGGTCACCGAGGCGGCAGCCCTCACCGTGTTCTTGAGAAGGAGGGCGATCGTGAGCGGTCCCACCCCCCCTGGAACCGGGGTGAGGGCCCCGGCAACCGGCGTCACCGACGGCGCGTGGACGTCGCCCACGAGAGCGCTGCCCCTCTTCTCGAAGCCGGGCAGCCGCGAGGGCAGGAGCAGGTCGGCTGCCAGGGCGGGGTCCTCCACCGTGTTCATACCGACGTCCACCACCACCGCCCCGGGCTTGACGAAGTCGGCGCGCACGAGCCCGGGCCGGCCGATTGCGGCCACGAGGATGTCGGCCTCGCGGGCGACGCCGGCGAGGTTGCTTGTCCTCGAGTGGCACACCGTGACCGTCGCGTTGGCGTGCATGAGAAGGAGTGCCATGGGCTTGCCGACGATGTCGCTGCGGCCGATCACCACCGCGCGCTTGCCGGCGACCTCGATGTCGTGGCGCTGGAGCAACTCCATGATGCCCGCCGGCGTGCAGGGCACGAACCGCGGGCGCTTCTGGACGAGCCGCCCGACGTTGTCCGGGTGAAACCCGTCGACGTCCTTGGCCGGATCCACGGCGTCGAGCACGCGGACCGCATCGACCTGGGGCGGCAGCGGCAGCTGCACGAGGATGCCGTGGATGTCCCCTCGACGGTTGTAGTCGTCCACCACTGCGACGACGTCCTCGGTCGTGGCCCTGGGCGAGAGGCGTCGAGTCTCGTGGTGAATCCCCAGCTCGTCGCACGCGGCGGTCTTGCTGCTCACATAGACCGCCGAGGCCGGGTGGTCGCCCACGAGCACAACCCCCAGGCCCGGCCGTGCGTCTTGGGCGGTCAGTCTCTCCACGTCGGGACGAAGCTCCACACGAATCTGCTGCGCCATGGCCTTCCCATCGAGCCTTCGAGCCGTCAACCCGCCCTCCTTAATCGTGGCGCTGTCCACCCATCGTGATCATAGGCGGACGATCCCTGCTCCTCAACGTCCGTCTCCGCCCGCGCGAAGGATCCACCGGGAGGCGGGTGGTGGCTTGTCCCTTTCGACACGCTCGAGCGGCGCATACAGGGCGCCGGGAGGCAGCGGCGGCAGCTCCCCCTCCGGCCACTCGTCGACGATCTCGAGGCCACCCCACTCCGAGGCCCGCGCCACGACCAGGGTGCTCCACGGGTGGAACGAAGGCTCGGCGTCCCAGGCGTCACGAATGGTGGCCCACGGTGTGATCACGACACCTTCGGGGGTGAAGGACCACGGGTACAACATGTCCGCGCCATGGGGGACGAGGCCCGCGGCCTGGCCTGGGTAGAGGTGGGCCACGGCATGGCGGAACGTAAAGCTCATCGGCCAGATCCGGCCTCCGTCGAGGAGCACCACGAGGGTGCCCGGCTCGAGCCCCGGCGCACGGCGCACCAGATCGCTCAAGCTGCGGTGCTGCTCGGCGTAGACACTCCGGAAGCTGTCCCATTCGCCTTGCATGGCCACAGTGCGACCTGTGCCCACGGCAACGACCCAGGCGCCCAGGGCCAGCCCTCCGGCGCGCGCGAGCCTCCCTGGCAGCAGCGAGCTCATCAGCACCACCACCCCGGCCAGAGCGAGGCCGAAGCCGGGTCCCGAAAGGATCTGGGTCCGTGCCGGCGTCGAGATGGAACGGCTCAGGGCCAGTCCTGCATGACCGGCAGCGGCCAGCGTCAGGCCCACGCCGGCCGCCCGCAAGGCCGCCGCCCGGGCCGAAGGCACGGCTGGCAACCCACGGCGCCAGGCGATTGCCATCCACCCCAGCACCACGAAGGCAGCCACGGCCAGCGGCACAGCAGGTGTGACCAGCTCGGAGAGTGCCGTGGTCACCAGGGGGGTCGCCTGCATCTCTAGGAGTTGCAGGAGACGCCCGACCACGCGGAGAGGGGCCGGGTCGAGGCCCAACGCCCCTTTCTGATAGGAGGGGCTGCCGGCCACCAGCGGGCGGAGGGCCAGGGCGACCTCGAGGGCGACGACGCCGAGCCAGACCGCGAGCCACTTGAAGGCGCGACGCCGGTCGGCAACCGCCTCCGGCACCACGAGCAGGGGCGCAACGAGGAGAATCGGGATCACGCTTTCGACCCCTCGGGCCGCCACGAAGCCCAGGACGGCACCCAGAAACAGGAGGTCGAGCCTCCGGCGGTGCCAGGATTCGAGGAAGAGCATGAGCGCGGCCATCGTACAGAGGGTGAAGCCGGAGTACCCGCAGCTCAGGACCCCCGAGAGGCGCAGGCCGTCGAGAGGTGCCCAGACCGCGGCGAAGACGCCGGCGAGAAGCGCCAGGAGCCCAGCCCCGGGCAGGAGCCTGCGGGTCAGCAGGACGGTCAGAAACGCCGCTCCGCATAGGTAGAGACCGTTGAAGAGCCAGTACGATCGCAGCTCGTTGGGCCACGCCTGGGCCGCAATCGTGGTCCACAGGAGGACGAGCGGACGATTGGCGTAGGGAAAGTCGAGGTTGCCTCGGGAGCTGAGATCGATGAGGAGCCACTCGTCGGCGCCCCCAAAGTTGGTCGGCCGGACAGCCGCATACCCGATCCAGAAGACGGCGGCCACGGCGACCAGTCCGAGGAGCGGTCGCCAACGAAGGCCGCTTCCTCCCGGAGTCACGTTCGGCGCAGCGCTCACCGCGCTCCTTCTGGGCGGGTCGCCAGGGCGATCAGCGACGAGCCGAACGGCAGGGTGCCCACGCGCAGCCACAAGCGCTCCAGGGCAAGAGCCGCGGTGAGCACTCCGTTCACGACGGGCACGACCCGCAACTCCAAGACCTGCCTCTCGCGGCTCATTCGACGCCGATAGGGCAGGAAGCGAGTGAGAGTCTGCAGCACCATGAGCGGCGGCACGAGCGACGCTCCGAAGTGCGTCAGCGACCGAACCGAGAAACCGGCCTCCTCCAGCTTCGCCTGCAGCTCGGCCCGGCGGTAGCGCCGGCGGTGACAGGCCAGCTCGTCCCTCTCGTTGAAGAGAAACGGGTGGGCGGGCACCGTGATGACGAGAACGCCCCCGGGGACCAGGACCGAGTGGAGGAAACGCAGCATCTCCCGATCGTCGTCGAGGTGCTCGAGCACGTCGAAGAGCGAGACGAACGTGTGGCCCGGACCGAGGGGAGGCAGACGTCCCTCGTCCACGAGGACGAGAGGCGTGGCGACTCTCCGGTGGACGAGCCCCAGGCTCTGGGCATAGGCGTCGCAAGCGCCGGCCACACCGACACCTCGTGACACCAGATGGTCGAGCAGGCCGCCGCTGCCGCAGCCGATGTCGAACAGCCGGCGCCCGTCCAGATCGGGTATCCCTCGACGGAGGGCCTCGAGCACGATCTCGCGGCGCGCGACGAACCAGAAATGCCGGTCCTCGACCGTCTCCAGGCTGTCGAAGTAGTGCGGATCGTAGTTGGGCTCGCCTTCACGGCCCGCGGTCAGATGTAGGACCCCCTCCTCCAGCGGATAGCGGGCGCCGCAGCCCGCGCAGGTCCGGTCCCCGACCCCGACAGAGAGGGCCTCGCGACAGCGGGGACACACGAAGGGGAGCGCTTCCCAGGACGGCTCGGGCTTCGCTTTCATGAGGAGCGCCGCCTGGCCGGGGCGCCCCTCACCCAGAGCACCAGGCCCGCGACAGCCGCAAAGATGGAGAGCCAAAGGCCCATCCGGAACCCCGGCGGCTCGTACTGGAGGACGACTTCGTGCTCTCCAGGGGGTACGGGCACGGCTCGGTGCTTGCCGTTGGCCCGCAGCACCGGGGCCTCCGTGCCGTCCACGAACGCCCGCCAGCCCCGTGCAAAGCTGTCCCGTGTCACCAGGTAGCCGGTCCCGTCGGTCTGGACGAAATAGTGCTCGCTTCCGGGCAGGAACTCCCCTCGGCGGACCCGGCCCTCGGTGCACTCAACTGGAGAGCCCCCTTCGATTGCGGCCTCGCCCGAGGGATCGAACCCCTTCCGGTAGGGCGCCCCGAGAGCCCTCTCGCCAGCCGGAGCGGCTTCGACGGTGCACGCGACGTAAGCTCGCGGCCAGGGCTTGGCCAGGGCGTAGACGTGCAGTGCCAGCCCCGACGCCCCGGTGGGAATCCTGGCCAGCTCCTCCAGTTCGGGGTGCACCAGGGCGTCCAGGCTGACCACCCGACCAACGGCCGCGTTTCTGAGCCACGGCATGAGGCGGCCGACATCCGCCGGGGCGTAGTTCGCGGGTCCCAGCTCCCGTGCCCGGGGCACGAAAGCGGTGAGATCCGTCGCCTCCGGCGTCTCCACCCGATCGAGAACGTTGCTGTAGGGAGCGAGACTCTGCCGGCTCACATACGTCCCGGTGAGAGTCAGCCCGGGCTCTGCCCGGGAAAGGAACTCGGCGAACGCCGGGCTCTGGTCCAGGCCGAAAGAGAAGAGCCTCTCCCCCTCGGGGACCTGGAGATGCGGCGCCTGCATCTCGGGCAACGGGTCGTAGAACGACGCTCGAACCTGGGGGTTGAGCCCTGCACCGGCGCGCACGAGGTCGACGACCACGAGGGCTGACACCAGGACCGTGGCGACACCGAGACCGAGACGGCGGCGCCGAGTGGCGAGGGCCAGGCCGCCGGCGGCAACGGCCAGCGTCACGACGAGAGCCGCGTCACGAAAAACCACCTCCACGAGACGGGGCCAGAAGCCGCGGACGACGCCTGTCCACACCATGAAGCCGGGCGTCGCCATGGCCACGCCCACAGCCACCAGAACCGCCAGAGCGGCAGCGGCTCCGGCGGCAGCCGCCAGACGCGCCCACGCGTGGGCGTCTCGCCGCAGCGCATCGACGCCGAAGCCGGCGGCGAGCGTCACCGACAGGTAGGGCAAGAGCAGGGCCTTGCTCGGAAAGCGGAACGCATCCGCCAGGGGAAGACGCGCCACCAGGGTGGCGAGGCCGCCCGCTTCGCCCAGGGCGTACCACAGCCCCACGCCCCCGAGACCCAGCAAGGCCACGCGCAGCCTGCGGCCCATCGCGCCAAAGCCAACGGCAGCCACCGCCAGCCCGAGGGGCCCCATGTACAGGCTCAGGAAGTAGGGCAAACCCTTGCTGAAGAAACGGCCGCCCCACCAGGCCTCGGCCGGCGCCTGGGGGACTCCGAAGAGGTTGGGCAGGACCGTCTGAAGAAGAACGGCCGGGTGCACGGCATTGCCCAGGCTCACCTCCGCCGCGAACCCGGTCCCCCGTATTGTCTCGGGCAGGAGGCCAAGAGTCATGGCGAGGGGGAGCCCGGCAAGGCCGATCCCGAGGGCCATGGCCACGATCAGACGCCGCCCGCTCGCCCGGACGTTGCCCTGCAACAGACCAAGCACCGTGCCGAGAAGCACCGCCTGGCCTACGAACTCCACCGTGAGGGTCGAGAGGGCGAGCGCGAGGCCCACGCCTGCCTCGACCACGCGACGGCCTCCGTCGAGGCCCGCCCGCCGCAGCAACCCGGCCACGAGCGGGGCGAGCGCCAGCGCCTGGAGGAACACGTAGAGGTTCAGCGTCGAGAGCGCCAGACCGCCGAGCGCATAGAGGGCGCCTGCCAGAAGGGCCCCCTCCCGCGAGGCACCCACCTCCCTGGCCAGCCACCACGCCCCGAGGGCCGCCAGGGGCAGGTGCAGGGTCAGCAGCCACGAGAACCAGACCGGGCTCAGCCAGAGCACGTGGAGGAGGTCTGGGAGGTAGAGGGCGGGCACCTGGAACGATCCCTCAAAGATGAAGGGGTTCCAGACGGGGAAACGACCCTCCCGAAGCTCCCGCGCCGCGAACAGACGCAGGGGGTAGAAGGTCGCCGTGAAGTCCCGAAAGAAGTACGTCCGCAGAGGGAGGGCGGCGGCAAGGTCCGGGAGAAGTACGACGGGCACCAGCAGGGCCGGCAGCCACCGGCCCCAGCCACGGCCAGGCGGGGAGGGCTCTCGGGGCACCCCGCGATTCACGAAACCACGGGCGCCTTCTTGGGGACCAGGAAGCGCTCCATGAAACGGGTATCGATTCGTCCCTCGACGAAGTCGAGCTCCTCGAGGATGCGCTGATGCAGTGTGATGTTGGTCTTGATCCCCTCGACGACCATCATCTCGAGGCACCGCTTCATCCGGGCGATGGCCTCGGGGCGGGTGCGTCCGTGTGCCATCACCTTGGCGATCAAGCTGTCGTAGTACGGCGAGATGTCGCACCCCTCGTGCGCGAAGGTGTCGACCCGCACACCGGGGCCGCCGGGCTGGTGAAAGTGCCGAATCGTCCCCGGGGAGGGAACGAACGTGACGGGATCCTCCGCGTTGATTCGGCACTCGATCGCGTGGCCGTCGATTCGGATGTCCTTCTGGCTGAACGAGAGCGGCTCACCCGCGGCGACCAGGATCTGCTCCTTGACCAGGTCTCGACCCGTCACCAGCTCGGTCACGCCGTGCTCCACCTGGATGCGGGTGTTCATCTCCATGAAGTAGTAGTTCCCGTCGGCGTCGAGGAGAAACTCGATGGTGCCGGCGTTGACGTATTGCAGCGCCGCGGCGGCCTCGACGGCGGTCTTCCCCATCTTCTTGCGCAGCCTGGGAGTCACGATCGTCGAAGGCGCTTCCTCCAGGATCTTCTGGTGCCGCCGCTGGATCGAGCACTCGCGCTCCCCCAGGTGAACGACGTTGCCCTTGCTGTCCGCCATCACCTGGATCTCGATGTGCCGAGGTCCCTCCATGAACTTCTCGACGTAGATGTCGGGAACCCCGAAGGCGGCCTCGGACTCGGCCTGGGCCGCCCGATAGGCCTGGGCCACGGCTCCGGGCTCGCGCACCATCCGCATGCCGCGGCCACCGCCGCCGGCCGACGCCTTCAGGATCACCGGGAAGCCGATCTCCCGGGAGATCCGTACCGCGGCCTCCTCGTCCTCGAGGACCCCTTTCGATCCCGGCACCACCGGGACCCCCGCCTTCACCATGGCCTTCTTGGCCCGGCTCTTGTCCCCCATCAGGCGGATCGCCTGCGGTCCGGGTCCGATGAACTTCAGGTTGCAGGCCTCGCAGATCTCGGCCAGATACGCCGACTCCGACAGGAACCCGTAGCCCGGGTGGACCGCGTCCGCCCCTGTGATCTCGGCGGCGCTGATGATCGCCGGAATGTTGAGGTACGAATCGATGTTCCTCGGGGGACCGATGCACACGGCTTCATCGGCGTAGCGGACGTGGAGACTGTGGGCATCCGCCTCCGAGTAGACCGCGACGGTCTTCAGGCCCAGCTCCTTGCACGCCCAGAGGACGCGGAGGGCGATCTCTCCGCGGTTGGCGATCAGGACCTTCTTGAACATCGTCTTGGGACGGGGATCCGCGATCTCAGGACGGCCGGATGGTGAAGAGCGAGTCCCCGTACTGCACGGGCTGGCCGTTCTCGGGATGGATCTTCACGATCTCGCCGGCCATCTCCGCCTCGATCTCGTTCAGGAGCTTCATGGCTTCGATGATGCAGAGGACTTGACCGACCTGCACACGATCCCCGATGTTGACGAAGGGAGGCGAGTTGGGGTCGGAGGACCGATAGAACGTCCCCACGATCGGGCTCGGAAGGTTGGCGCCTCCGGCTATCGCCTCATCCTCGACCGGAGCCTGCCCTGCCCCTTTCTCCTCGGGGGCGGCCGAGGAGGACCCGGCAGTCTGAAGGGTTGGACCAGGGGTCGACTGCGGCGCCGGGCTGGGTGCCGAGGGCTGAATGGACACCGTGGGGGGAGCGGTGCTCCCGACGGAGCGGCAGATCCGCAGCTTCACACCGTCCTGCTCGAGCTCGAACTCGGTGACGTCCTGCGCTTCAAGGATGCGGAGTATGTCCTTGAGCTCGGAAAGATCCACGCGGCCTCCTTGCGTGTCCCTGGCGGGCGTATCTTGAACAGCAAGCATTATTTGCGCCGGCCTAGGCCTTGTCAAGAATCGCCCGTGTCGGGGCTGGTCGAACTCGCTTCGGAGGCTGAGGCCTGCGAGTCGCAATGCCAGACGGGCCCTCCCGACCAACGCCCCGGGGCTCAACGCGGCGAACAGGAAATACTCGGGGGTGATGGCCACGAAGAGCGTCGTCATGCGGTCCGTGACCACGGCCAGCTCCTGGAGCGCCCCAAGGCCGGTGTCCGCAGCTGACGATACGCTCGCCAGGAGGAGCGTGGTGTGCTCCGCGGCCACCGCCTCGACATCGGCGTTCGGGCGCACGGTCAGCTTGTCGATGGGGATGCCGTCGGTCCCGATGATCATCAGCACCTCGGCCTCCGGCACCCGCTTCGCGATTTCCTCGAGAGCGTCTGCGAACGTGGCCACCTCTACCTCCGCTGCACGATCGCGAGGAGGGCCTCGAGCCGGCCGATCGTCCGCTCCAGCGCCTTGCGTTTCGCCACGCGCTCGTCCCCCAGGTCTCCAGGAGGCGTCGGGGCCTCCTCGGCGGACGCCCGCAACGAGGCCTCGAGCTCCGCCAGCCGGGAACGGGCGCCGTCGTTTGTCGGCTCCCCTTCGAGCACCTCCCGGTAGACTTCGATCGCCCGCTCGAGGAGCCCCTGCTCGAGGTAGAGCTCCGCCAACGTCGCTGAAGACAGGGGCTGGCCTCCGCCCTCCCCCACGTCCTCGCTGTCGGCTGGGGCCTCCGGTGCCACGGGCGGTGGGGCGGCGGGCTCCGAGTCACGCGCCACTCTCGTACTCTCGGGACTCTCCGCAAAGACCGGCGGGGTCGTGATGTCCTCGACGCCGGGAGCCAGGGGCGGTTCCGTGACGTCGCCTGCGGCCTCCCGCGCGCCCTCGGCGGTCACGAAGGCCGCGGACCCGGTGCTGGAGACCACTTCCGGGCTCGCAGCGCCCGCCTCCGACCCGGGCGTCTCGGGCTCCTCGGGCCGGGCGCCGACGCCGTCCGGCGTGGTGACCAGCCCAGGCGGCACCGTGGGTGAAGGCTCGTCGGGTCCGACGAGCGGGCCATCGAGCGGTGACTCGTCGGGATCATCTTCAGGGTACGGCAGCCGAGGAATTTCGTCAGGCACGTTCGAGGCGGCCTGGACCGGCCGTATTGGCTCCCCGGCACCGCTTCCCGAGGGCTCCTCGCCTGTGGCCTCTGCTTCCGGGCGAAGCGTGGCCTCCACCACCGGCGGCTCCCCTGCCGGGTCCTTGCCCCCTGCCCTCTCCCGCTCCACTGCGTTGGCGGAGCCGGGAATCGGCGGCATCGGTGCTCGGTGAGCTCCCAGCGGGTCGCCGGGCATGCGGATTCGGATCGTTGGGGGAAGAGCTCCCTCCTCTTCGTCCTCCTGCCCGCGGGCGCCACTCGAGACGTCTGCAGGCGGCACCGGCGCTTCACCCTCGGCACGCTCCCCCGCCTCGGTCGGTCCAGCCCCCTCGTCCAGCGTCACGGCCGTCATGGGCTTCGTGTGGTCCTGCCGCCCCACATCCGCCGAGGGCGCCCGGGGCACGGCGGGCTTCGCCAGCTGCTCTTCGATCCCCTTGATCCGGGCCTCGATCTGGGCGTCCCCGGGGGCCATCACCAGGGTGGCGCGGAGCTGCTCGACCGCTGCCTTCAGCTCGCCGAGCGTGTCCAGTGTTTCACCCAGCAGCCGGCTCGCCAGGATGTTGTCCGGGGCGCCCTGAACGACCGCGGCCAGCTCCGCTCGAGCCGCTGTGGCGTCCCCGGAGTCGAGAAGAGCCCGCCCCAGGGTCAGGCGGGCCGAGGGGTAGGTCGGGTGCTTCTCCAGGCCTGCCCGGGCGACGCCGATCGCCTCCTCGAGCTCGCCCTCTTTCCGGAGCTGCTCGGCAAGCTGCGCGAAGAGACGGGACGCCGGGTCCTTCTCCAGCCGCCGCCGTAGCTCGTCGAGTCGGCTGTCAGCCACGGGTACCCTAGAGGCAGCCGCCCCGACTCCCCGTCGGGCGGGCCTCGCTCTCTTCATAGGCGCCGATGAGCAGGTCGAATCGCATCGGGTCGCTCGACGCGCCGCGAACCAGAATCTAGGTCTGTTGAATCCTCACGGACCGGAAGAACAAGTTGGTTGCGTCGATCCCATATGGACGGACGGAGATCGTGACCACCGTGAAGGCATATCCGGCCACGTACACGACCTGCGCCATGCCGGCGCTGTCGGTGGCCATCACCAGCGACGTCTGCGCCGGCCCCACGAAGGTGGAGCCCGCGGCTGGAAATAGCGTCCCATCCCCCGAGGAGGAGAACTCCACGGCTTTGTTGCCGATGGGTGCGCCGTTCTGGTCCCTGAGGATTAGCTCCACAAGCACCTGGCTGACGCCGTCGGCGTTGACGGTGTCCGGCTGAGCGAGGAGCTGAACGGAGACGCCGAGGTCCGACGGGCCGCCCAGGGCTGGCGCCTCCTGGTCGTCCAGCCCGCAGGCGGCAGGCGCGAGAGTCAGGCCCACCACAACCAGGGAGGCGCCCAGGCGGCTCAGGCGGGAGCGGAAGACTTGATCTCGCATGGCGCTTCTCCTAATTGCTCGGACATTGTGTGTCTGTGTCGCCAAAGTCAGCGAAGTCGATCTGGAGCAGGCCCGAATCCGAGACGGTGTCTCCGGACACGGTCTTCCCGTACACCGTGATCTCCGCCTGGACGGTCAAGATCTGAGCTTGTTGGATGTTGCTCAGCGGCGGCTCCAGCTTCGCCTGCCGCCTGACCACCTCGATCGGGATGTCGACGGTGCCGGATTCCGCCACGTCGACCGCCATCGTCAGGGTGCCGCTGACATTGAAGGGGACGTCGACCCCCTCTGTGCTGCGCCCGTCCGAGCGGAAGTACCGGATGTCGTACCGGTTCAGGATGACCGCTCCCGAGACACTTGGCGCCGGGGCGTTCGGGTTCTTGTTCCGAACCGCCACCGCGACCGGGACCTCATTCTCGCAGATGAAGGTGCTGAACTCGCCGTTTCGGACGTCCGAGTCCAGCTGGGCGCCGTCGTTGATGGCGGCGATGATCAGAAGAACCGAAGCCTGACTGCCCGTCACGTAGTCTGCAGTGCCGCACCCGGGCAACGCCAGTGTCAGCAGTGCCATCACCGGGCCGCCGATTCTCACCGGCCACCCCTTCATCTGTCGCCTATTGAGCCTGGAGGTCAACATACGTTCCTCTCACTTCCTCTCACCTCTACGATTTGACGATGCGCGGCGTGATGAACAGCAGCAGCTCGTTGTTCTGGCTGTTCACGGCCCTGTTCTTGAACAGGAACCCGAGAATCGGGATCTTGCTGAGGAAAGGCGTCTGGTTCACGGTGGTGGTCTCGGTGCTCTGGTAGATGCCTCCGATGACCGCCGTCTGGCCGTCGCTCACCTGCACGATGGTGGTGGCCGACTGGGTGTTGATGGGCGGAATGCCGTTCACCAGGTTGGCGAAGTCGGCCGCGTTGTTCTCGACGGACAGATTCAGGATGACCGTGCCGGCGTCCGTGATCTGGGGTGTCACCTTCAGGGTGAGGACCGCGTCCTTGAACTGGACCGTGACGGTGTTGTTCGCGACGGTCTGGATCGGGATCTGGAGACCCTGCTTGATCTCGGCCGCTGTGTTGTTCATCGTGGTGACCTTCGGCGTCGAGAGCAGACGACCACGGCCCTGGCGCTCGAGAGCGGTGAGAGCCAGGTCCAGGTTGAAGCTGCCCAGGATGTTTCCGGTGGAGATGCCCAGGGCGCTGTTGAACCCGTTGGCGGGCAGGTTCACCGCGTAGCCGCGGGTGGCGGCTCCGATGCCCGCCGCCGAAGCGAGACCGCCCGGACCCAGGTTGTCGGCGGGGAGACCGAGGTCGCTCGGCACCGCGCTACCGTTCAGGACGATCTGGTTGGGATAGGACTGGTTGGTGGTGTTGCCGTAGCGGGTCGTCCGCTCCTGGCTGAAGCCCCATTGGATCCCCAGGTCCCGCGTGAAGTTTCGCGAGGTCACGACGATCCGAGCCTCGATCTCGACCTGCGGAGTGGCCGTGTCGAGGGTTGCGATGAGGCTCTCGGCCTGCTCGATGAAGTGCGGCAGGTCGCGGATGATGATCGTGTTCGTGCGCTCGTCGATGTTGAGCTGACCGCGGGCGGAGAGTGCACCGGTCCGCTTGAGGACATCGCCCAGGGTCGCGGCCTTCGCGTACGAGATCCGCTTCGTGTAGTCCGTCAGGTCACCGGCCAGAGCCTTGGCTTCGTCGAGCTTGCGCCGGTCTTCCTCCTCACGTGCGAGCTCGGACAGCCGGGCGATCCGGATGACGTTGCCCTCGAGGACACAGCCCAGGCTGTTGGTTTTGAGGATGAGCTCGAGCGCCCGACCCCAGGGAACCTCGTTGAGCTTGAGAGTGACCTTGCCGCTCACGCCGGGGTTTACGACCACGTTCAGTCCCGAGATGTCGGCGAAGAGGCGGAAGATGTCCTGCAGGTCGCCGTCCTTGAAATCGAGGCTGATCGGGGTGCCGAGGTGGCCGGTCTCACCGCAGGCCGTCCCGATGGCGTCGTCCTCCGGCAGGGGAGGCAGATCGACAGGCGGCAGTTCCTCGGGCAGCTGCGGCTCGGGCAACGGTGGGAGCGAGAGCGGCTCGAGGGCGATGGGTCTGGGAGCGGCCTCGGCGACTCGGATCGGCTCCGGGTCGGGCATCCCGACAGGCTCCGCCGGCCGAAGCGCCGCCAGTGGAGCGTGGGCCGGCGGCTGGGGCTCGCCCTCTTCCCCGAAGACGATGCGGATGCTGTCCGCACCTTCCACGATGCGATAGGGAGCCTTCTCGGTCAGGTCGACCACGAGGCGGGCCACCCTGGGGGACGCCGCGCTGAACTGACCCAGCCGCACGCGCCGGACAGGTCCCTGGTTGATGTCCAGCGAGCGGAACTCGGAACCGGCCGAGACGTCGGCAAAATCGATGACCACCCGGTCCGGGCCCGGAAGGGTGAACGTCTGGAACTTCAGTCGGCCGTCGGCCTTCACGGTGATGGCCGGCAGGTCGCCTCCGCTCTCCTGGGCGACGGCCAGGATCTCGGTCGCTCGCGGGCTGTCGGGGAGAACCGGTGTGGGCGGCGGGTCGGCAGGCACCAGCGGTGCGGGCGCAACCGGCGCCGGTGGAGGTGTAGCCGTCGGAGCGTCGACCGGTGGGGCGACAGCCATCCGAGCTTCGGCCGGAGGAGGAGCTGGCGGTACCTCGAGCGCCGGCTCCGGCTCGGCAGTGACCGCGGCCACCGCTGGGCGCTCGAAGACGAGGTTCAGGTCCCTGTCCCGCGAGAAGATCTGGTAGGGCACGAGCGTTGCCAGGCGAATCTCCAGCCGCGCCAGGTTTCGCCCGTCTGCCCTCGCCAGGCTGGTGATGCGGAGAGATTCCACCTCGCTTGTCCCCACGTCGATACGAGCAGGGACTTGCGAGGCGTCAACCTCGGGGATGTCCACCACCAGGGTGAGCGCGTCCGGGCTGTAGTACGTGTACGCAATCGGGCCCGTGCACTGGATGATCAAGCGGGTGGACCGCTCGTCGCTCTCCTGGCGGATGTCGGTGATCGTCGTCGGGGTTCCGTCCTGCGCGGACACAGACGGTGCCAGCGCAAGGCCGGCCGCCGCGATCAAGCAGACCCCAGCGAGCTTCACTCTCATTACCTCGCCTCCTCGGACGCATGCAGACTCTTACGAATCTCGCGTGACTTCACCGGCGACAGGGGATCCGTCACGTCCTGCCGGAAGGTCACCGAGGTGGCATCCACGGCGGTGATCACACCGTCATAGAGCCGCTGCCCCAACCTCACGAAATACGACTTGAGGTCGGCTCCGACAAACGTCGCGATGAAGCCGGGCTCCAAGGCGACTCCGGTGCCGCCGCCGGCCGTCCTCACGACACCCTTCAAAGCCACTTCCTGGATCAGGAAGCCCTCCATCCCCGGCTTGCGTGTCTTCGGACCGCGGTCCGCCGCCACCGGTCGTTGCAGGCTCACGAAGGGGTCTCTGCGACCCTCGGACTGGTACGAGAAGCCGCCCGTCTCCATCTCCGCGTCGAGCGGGGGCCGTGACAGCTCCGCGGTGTCCGCCGCCGGCTGCTGGGCCGCGGCCGGCCCAGCCAGGGCCAGCGCCAGCGTCGCCAGCATCAGCAGCCTCAGGGTGTGCGCGCTCATCGCTGCCCTCCGGCTGCTCCCTGGGCGGCGACCGGTGGGGGCTCCTGATACACGTACGTCGTCGCCACCGCCGTCACGGCAATCGTGTTGTTGATGACCTGCTGGGACTGGGCCTTGATCTTGACTTCCCCGATGTTCACCAGCCGGGACATCCGACTGATTCGATCGAAGAAGGCGCCGAGGTTGTGGTAGGTCCCCTCTACGTCGAGGTTCACCGGAACCTCGACGTAGAAATCACGCTGCGCGGTCGGCGCCGGGTTGAAGCCGCGAATGGCCAGACTCGACTGGGCCGCGAGATACTGCACGCGACGCATGAGATCCGGCATCTCCTTCTGCGGCGGAAGGATGCGCTTCAGCGTCTCGAGGCGCGCCTCGAGGGCCTGGACCTCTCTCTGGAACTCGGGCAGTCGATTGGCTGTGGCCTCCAGCGCGCGGATCTCCTTCTGCAACACCGCCAGCGCAGCCTCCTTCGTCTTCTCCTGCTCCAGGGCCTCCGCGTAGGAGAACCAATAGAAGGCGCTGCAGATCAGCGCGGCCACCAGGAACGCGACCCCCAACTGACCTGCGAGCGGGAGCTTTGTGAGGGCGTTGTCGGCCATCTCCGTCTCCCTCCTCTACCGCCCGCCCTGGGCGGGGGCCACTCCGGCGGCAGCGGCAGCCTCGGCGGCGGCTTTCTTCTTGGCGGCAACCTCGGGGTCCGTGAAGTTTCCCCGGAGGTTGAAGGTCAGAAGTGATTTTGCTTCCTTGCTCGAGACCAGCTCGACGACGGGGAACCAGCCGCTGGTCTGGAGCGCGCTGATGAAATCGGCGACAGCCGCCAGGCTGTTGCTCTCCCCGCCAAAGGCCACGCTTCCTCGCGTCTCGTCCATCTTGGTGAGCCAGACGTAGTCAGGAAGAGCCTGGGAGACCTCGTCCAGCATGTGGACCGGGCTCTTCTGGGCGGCGCGCAGCATCTCGATGACGGCCACCTTGTTCTCGAGGGTCGCCTTCTTCTGCTGGAACGCCTTGACCTGCGCTTCGATCGCCTGCAGGTCCTGGCGCCGCTTCGTGTCCGCGGCGATCCGTGTGTCGAGGTCCTTGAGCTTGTTGCTCTGGAACCACCACAGCGCACCGCACGCAACCAGAGCCAGCCCGGCGAACAGGACCAGGAACAGGTAGCTCTGGAGAGCGTCCCCCGAGAGGAGCGACGGGCCGCCGCCGGACTTTTTCTTGGCCGCCCTCTCGGGCGCGAGAAGGTTGATGCGGATCATCGATCATCCACCCTGCGCACTGCCAGGCCCACGGCGATGGCGGCCGAAGGCCCGATGTCGTCGAGAAAGGCCGGGTCGAAGTCTTTCGCGTTGTAGCGCACGTTGAGGAACGGATTGAGCAACTCGATCGGGGCGTCCAGCCGGGAGGCCAGAAGGTCGCGAAGGCCGTGGACCTTGGCCGCACCGCCGGACAGGTAGATCTGGTCCACCCGATCCTCCTGGCTCGTCGCGCGGAAGAAGTCGAAGGTCCTCTGGATCTCGGTGGTGATGTTCTCGGAGACCCCCTGGAGAATCGGCTCGAGGCTCTCGGGCGAGGCGCCTTCGACCTGCTCTCCGTGCTTGAGCGACTCCGCCTGCTCGAAGGACAGGTTGAGGTCTTTCTGGATGGCGTCCGTGTACTGGTTTCCTCCCACCGCGATGTCGCGGTTGAAGACCGAGGAGCCGTCCCGCACCACGTTGACGTTCATGGTGGAGGCGCCGATGTTGAGCAGCGCCACCACCCGCCCCGGGTCGGGCACGTAGTTGATCTCGTAGCAGTTCTGCAGGGCGAAGACGTCGACGTCGACGATCGTCGGGTTTCGCCCGGCCTGCTGGATCGCCGAGGTGTACTCGCTGATCTTGTCCTTCTTTACTGCCACGAGCAGCACGTCCATGTTCCCCGCCGTGGCTCCACCCTCGACCACCTCGTAGTCGAGCTGTACGTCCTGGATGTCGAACGGGATGTACTGCTCGGCCTCCCAGTGGATCGACTCGGCCAGCTCTTCCTCGCTCATCTCCGGAAGGCTGATCTTCTTGACGATCACTGCGTTGCCGGAGACACCGGTGGCACACTCGGTCGTCTTGATCCGGTTGTCCTGGAACAGATTCTGGACGGCGTCGATGACGGCACCCGAGTCCATGATGGCCCCGTCCACGATCGCCTCGGGAGGCAGGGGCTCGAGGCCGATGTTGAGAAGCTGGTACTCGTCACCGCCCTTGCCACCGACCTTGAGCTCCACTGCCTTGACGGCTGAGGAGCCAATGTCGACGCCGACCAGTCCCTTCTTCGATCCGAAAAGACCCACGGGCGTCTCTCCCTTTACTGAACCGTTCCGCTCCGGACGTCGTGTGCGGCTTTCCGACTTTGCAACGTTTTTCGCATCCGATCTCTAGAACTCAATTTCGAAAAGTACTTACGCGGCATAGTTAAAGTGCCGCGTTAGCCTACCATCGCCCCAGACCATGTCAAGCGCAAAGTGAGGGTTCGGGCCGTAACCTCCCTCCAGCGCTAGCCCCGCAGCCGCGCTGTTGGGGGTTCTGCCTCTGGGACGGACTTCGCTGGGCCAGAATAACCATTAACGGCCCAAACTGCCGGGGACGCGGTGTCGGGTATCACAAAACGTGAACGAACAGGTCAGATGGGGCTCAGGGTCGGACCGCGGGGCCGGGTCGATCAGGGCTCGTAGCGCGGAAGCTCGACTCGACGAGGCTTGTCGTGCCGATACCCCAGGGCGTAGTCCGCCTGCATCAGCTTGTGCACCTCGCGGCTGCCCTCGTAGATCACCGCCGCCTTGCAGTTGCGGTAGTAACGCCCGACCGGGTACTCGTCCGAGTAGCCGTTGGCGCCGTGGATCTGAACCGCGTCTGCGGCGGCCCGCTCGCTGGCCACCGTGGCGAACCACTTGGCCAGAGAGGTCTCACGGGTGTTGCGGCGGCCGGCGTTCTTCATCCAGCCCGCACGCAGCCACAGGAGCCGCGAGGCGTCGTAGTCGGAGACCATCTGGGCAATCATCTCCTTGACGAGCTGGTGCTGGCCGATGGGCACGCCGAAGGTCTTTCGCCCCTGAGCGTACGAGACCGAGGCGTCGAGACAGGCACGGATGAGGCCCGTCGCCCCGGCCGCCACCGTGTAGCGGCCGTTCTCCAGGGCGAACATCGCGACCTTGAACCCCTCGCCTTCCTCCCCGATCCGGTTCTCCACGGGGACCTCCACGTCCTGAAGGGAGAACCCTCCGGTGTTGCCCGCGAGGATCCCCCACTTCTCCTTCAGCGAGTAGGAGCTGAAGCCGGGGAAGCTGCGCTCGACGATGAACGCGGACATCCCGGAGTGGTCTCGATCCTTCTTCTTTTCCTGATCGGTCCAGGCGATCACCAGAAAGTTGTCGGCTACGTCTGCCAGGCTGATCCAGATCTTCTCGCCGTTCAGCACGTAGCGGTCGCCCTTGCGCACTGCGCTCGTCTGGATTCCCACGGCGTCGGAGCCGGCGTTGGGCTCGGTCAGGCCATAGGTCGCGATCTTCTCCCCCCGGGCCTGGGGGAGGAGGTACTTCTTCTTCTGCCCCTCCGATCCCCAGCACAGGAGCGTCATGCAGTTGAGCCCGACGTGCACCGACATGACGACCCGCAGGTGGGTGTCCACGTATTCCAGCTCTTCGCAGGCCAGGCCGAGGCTCACGTAGTCCATCCCCGCCCCACCCCACTCCTCGGGCAGGCAGATCCCCAGCAGCTGAAGGTCGGCCATCTGGCGAAGGAAAGCCGGCTCGAACCGGTGCTCGCGGTCGAGATCGTGGATCTTCGGTGCGACCTCCCGACCGGCCCAGTCGCGGACGGTGTCGACGAGGGCTTCGTGCTCCTCGCTCAGATCCAGATCGATCACACCGCGTCACCGGCATCGCCGTCTTCGAGTGGCTCCAGCCCTTCCGCGAGGAGCCGCCGCGCTTCCTTGGCATTCTCGGCAGGGACATAGACCCGCACGATGGCAAACGCGCGCACGCTCGGCAGCGGCTCCTGGCGGAAGCTCTGGTCGATCACACGGGCCTCGAGGCCATCGCCCCTCAGGCGAAGGGCGATGAACTCGGCCTCGTACACCTCGGAGACCTCGGCGACGACCTCCCAGTGGTCGGCGGCGCCCTTTTCGGCGTCCGCGCTCAACGACCCTTCCAGGCGGGCTTGCGCTTCTCGACCACGGCCTTCAGCCCTTCTTCCACGTCCTCGGTGCTCAACAGCGTGTTGAGATAGATGTCCTCGGCGTGGCTCACGGCCTCGTACAGAGGCAGGTCCAGCCCGCCGGCAATCGCTCGACGGACGAGTTGGACGATGGGAGCACTCGACTCCGCGAAGCGCTGGATGATGGCGGCCGCTTCGGCCTCGAGCTTGTCGTCGGGTACGGCCCGGGTGATGAGACCCGCACGCTCGGCCTCGGCCGCGCTCAGCGTGGTGCCGAGCATCAGCATCTCATACGTGCGTTTGCGACCCACGAGGCGCGGCAGCAGGGCCGCGGCCATGGTGTTGAACACCCCGCCGCGAATCTCGGGGTGGCCGAACTTGGCGCTCTCTCCGGCCAGTACGATGTCGCATGCGGCCGCGAGAAGACACCCTGCACCGAGCGCCGGGCCTGCGACGATCCCGAGCGTCGGCTTGTCGGTCTTCAACAGGGCCTCGAAGATGCCCCGAAAGCCCTCGAGCATCATGTAGGCACGATCGCCCAGGTGATCGTTCAGCTCGAAGCCCGGCGAGAAGTACTTCCCAGCGGCGCTCAGAACGACGAGCTGGACTTCTCGCTGATACTCGACCGACTCGAGCGCCCGCCCGATCTCCTGGAGCATTTCGACCGAGAGGACGTTGGCGGGAGGACGGTTCAGCGTGATCCGAACGATCCCCTGCTGTGTCTGGACCTGGATGTGCTGGAAGGTCCGGTCGTCCTCGGGGGCGAAGGCATCGACATCCTGCCGGCCTTCGAGGTCTTCCACCATGCGCGTGTCGGCCCCCTTTCTGCCCGCGGGCGACGCCTCGCGGCTGGCGACAAACCCCACTCTCGTCAGAGTTTACCCCTGCGGCAGTCTAGCACAGTCCGTTCCGTCGGGACCGCCGACAGCGAGGGCGATCGAGCCCGGGAGGGCCCCACCGGCGCCTCCCAGCCGGCACCGCCGCGAGCGCTCCCCCGGCCATGTGTCGCATGATGAGCCGAGCAGGGGGGGAGCATGTCTCGCGTTGCCGACGTCTACCGCACCTCGCTCACGCTGCTCACCGACCTCTACGAGCTCACCATGGCCCAGGCCTACTGGGCCTCGGGCAACGGGGACAAGGAGGCGGTGTTCCACCTCTTCTTTCGGGAGAGCCCCTTCGGCGGGGGCTTCGCGCTGTGCTGTGGCCTCGAGCGGGCCCTCGATTGCCTGTCGGCGTTCCGCTTCACGCCGACGGACGTCGACTATCTGACTTCACTTCTCGGCAACGACGAGCGACCTCTCTTCGAGCCGGCGTTTCTCCGGGAGCTCGCGGCCGTCGAGCTGCGCCTGGACGTCGATGCGGTGCCGGAAGGAACGCCGGTCTTCCCCCACGAGCCCCTGGTGCGCGTGCGGGGACCGATCCTCCAGGCCCAGCTCGTCGAGACCGTCCTGCTCAACGTCGTCAACTTCGAGACCCTCATCGCCACGAAGGCGGCGCGAGTGTGTCTCGCCGCGGACAGGGACACGGTGATCGAATTCGGCCTCCGCCGGGCGCAGGGAATCGACGGAGGGTTGAGCGCATCGCGGGCCGCGTACGTCGGTGGCTGTGCGGCCACCTCCAACGTGTTGGCAGGGCGCCTCTACGACATCCCGGTCCGCGGGACCCACGGGCACAGCTGGGTGATGTCGTTCCCGTCGGAGCGGGAGGCCTTCGAGGCCTATGCGAAGACGCAACCCAACAACTGCGTGCTTCTGGTCGACACCTACGACACGCTCCAGGGAGTGCGCCACGCCATCGAGGTCGGGCGCTGGCTTCGCGACCGGGGACACGAGCTGGCCGGCGTCCGCCTCGACTCGGGCGACCTGGCCTCCCTGAGCATCGAGACCCGGAAGATGCTGGACGCCGAGGGATTCACGGGCGCCGCCATCGTCGCCAGCAACGACCTCGACGAGCACGTGATCGCCAGCCTGAAGGAGCAGGGTGCGGCGATCACCGTCTGGGGCGTGGGAACTCGCCTTGTGACCGGCGGAGAGGAGCCGGCACTCGGCGGCGTCTACAAGCTCGGGGCGGTGCGTCGTCCCGGAGAGGAGTGGCAGCACCGGCTCAAGATCTCCGAGCAGGCGGCGAAGACCACCAGCCCCGGGGTCCAGCAGATCCGACGCTTCGAGACGGACGAGGGGCTC
Organism: Vicinamibacteria bacterium; assembly: GCA_963578825.1. GTDB lineage: Bacteria > Acidobacteriota > Vicinamibacteria > Fen-336 > Fen-336 > JAJDNS01. The sequence goes on along the minus strand of CAUZDW010000003.1, from coordinate 28,162 downwards.
GTCGCCGACATCATCTATGACGAGGGGCAGGGCCTCGGGGCCGACCCGGTGCTGGTGGATCCGGTGGATCCCACACGTCTCAAGCGAATCCCCCCGAGCGCCCGTGGGAGCGACCTCCTCGAGCCGGTCATGCGCGGGGGACGCGTGGCGCGAGAGCCGCCGCCGCTCAGCGAGATTCGCTCGCGCGCCGCACGACAGCTCGGGCGCTTGCACCCGGGGATCAAGCGGTTCTTGAACCCGCACCAATACCCGGTCGGACTCTCCACGGAGCTGCGAGAGCTCAAGGCCCGGCTCGTACTGGCGGCCCGCCAGCCTTGACCGGTGCACGCACCACCTCTATAACCACTCCCATGCTCTCGCCCCAGGCGGCGCCGCTCGCCCGTATCGCCTTTGTCTCCGTCCTGGTCATGTTCCTGGAGATGCTCCTGATCCGCTGGGTCGGCACCGAGCTGCGCGTCTTTGCGTACCTGCAGAACGGGGTGCTGGTGGCGGCCTTCCTCGGCCTGGGCCTGGGAGCCCGCAACTCCCGCCGCCCGGCACTCCTGCTGCCCAGCATGCTGGCGCTGACCTTTCTCGCGGTGGTCATACGCGACCCCTGGGGTTGGCAGCTGGGAGAAGGCGTCACCCAGGGCCTCGCCGCCTTCCAGGATTCGGTGGTGTGGTACCAGACGCTGGGCGCTGACTGGCCCCAGTACGTGCGCACGGCGCTCGTTGCTTTCTCCCTCCTCATGAGCCTGGTTCTCCTCGCCGCAGTGGCTTTCACGTTTCGTCCCCTCGGCCAGTGGCTGGGAGCCTGGATGGACGCCTACCCCCGACCGATCGCGGCCTACACGGCGAACATCCTCGGCAGCCTGTTCGGGATCACGCTCTTTGTCGGGGCTACGGCGCTCCTGATGCCGCCCATCACGTGGCTGGCCGCGGCCGGCGTCGGCCTCGCCATCTGTGCCGTGTGGGCCCAGGACGGGCGGGCCGCCCGTGCCACCGCGGTGGGTCTGGCGATGGCGTTGCCGCTTTTCGCGTGGGGAGACTCTCTGCCCACACTGTGGTCCCCCTATCAGAAGCTGAGCCTTCTCCCGCTCATGCAGCCGATAGAGGGCGGCGTCGAGCAGTGCGGCGAGCTGCTCCAGGTGAACAACATCGGCTACATGTCGCTGCTGGATCTCGATCGTGAGACGGTGGTGGCGCGACCGCTCCTGTACCCGCCGAACGAGATCCGCACCTCGCACTATTTCCTGCCCCACGCGATCGTGGGGCCTCGGGAGCGGGTCCTGGTGGTGGGCTCCGGCGCGGGCAACGACGTGGCCGCGGCTCTCGAGGCGGGCGCCCGGCACGTCGACGCGGTGGAGATCGACCCCGCGATCGTGAGCTTCGGTCGGGCACGGCATCCCAATCGGCCGTACTCCTCCGACCGGGTCACCGTGAGCATCGACGACGCTCGCGCCTACTTCAGAAAAGCCACCGGCCCCTACGACCTCATCTGGTTCGGGCTGCTCGACTCGCACACCAACCCCTCGGCCTACTCGAACGTGCGCCTCGACCACTTCGTCTACACCCGCGAGAGCTTCGAGGACATGAGCCGCCTCCTCAGCCCGAGCGGTGTCGTCGTCTTGTTCTTTGCCCCCGAGGCCGACTGGATCTCGGGCCGCATGGTCCGCCTCATGACGGAGACCTTCGGCGCGACGCCGCTGGCGGCGACGATCCAATCGAGCACCGTCTGCACGGGCTGGGGCGGGCTCCTGCTCGTGGGCGGACCACCCGAAGTCCTGTCCGCCATTCGAGCCAGAACCGAGGCCGACCCCGAGCTGCGCGCCAGGCTCATCGATCCTGCGGCCTATCCCCTGGACACCCGGATGACGACCGACGACTGGCCGTATCTCTACCTGCCTGCGCCCGGCGTACCGCGCTACCATCTCCTCGTCGGGCTGGCGTGCCTCGCGCTCGGGCTGGCTCTCCGGAAAGCGCTCTTCCGGGCAGGCGAGCCCATGAACGCACCGATGCTGCTGCTCGGGATGGGTTTCATGCTCCTCGAGGTGGTGGGCGTGAGTCGAGCGGCGCTCTACTTCGGCACGACCTGGACCGTCAACGCCTACATCGTGGGAGCGATCTTCGCGATGATCCTTCTGGCGAACCTCGTGGCGAGCCGGTTCCCGGTGTCGGTCACGGGCTGGCCGGCGGTGGGCCTCGTCACCAGCGTGATCGCGGTGGCGCTGGTCCCGACGGGAGGGCTCGCGGCCCTGCCTTTCGCTGCCCGCGTCGTCGTGGCCGGCGGCTTCCTGGCCCTGCCGGTCTTCTTCTCCGGGTTGATCTTCGTCACGGCCTGGGCTGCCACGGAGCGCAAGGACCTGGCCTTTGGCAGCAACCTCCTCGGCTCCTTGATCGGTGGTGTCGCGAGCATGCTCTCGATGGCGATCGGCTTCCGCGCGCTGATGCTGGTGACGCTCGTCGTATACAGCGCGGCGCTCCTGCTCCTCGCGCGGGAGCGCACGCCGGGGCCGGCTGCCGCCGCCGCTCCAGGCTCCGGAGAGTGAGGCCGGCATGAAACGCATCTACCTCGACCACAACGCGACGACCCCTCTCGCGGCCGAGGCCCTGGACGCGATGTTGCCGTTCATGCGCGAAGACTACGGGAACCCCTCGAGCATGCACTGGCACGGCCAGCGCGCCCGGAGCGCGGCAGAGCAGGCCCGCAAGCAGGTGGCGAAGCTCATAGGCGCCGAGGCCTCGGAGATCGTGTTCACTGCCAGCGGGACCGAGTCCGACAACATGGCGCTGCGGGGTGTCGCCGCAAGGGCGAGCGAGCCTCGCCGGCGGATCCTGACGACACCCGTCGAGCACCACGCGGTGGTTCACACGGTGGGGGCGCTCGGCGACGAGGGCTACCCGGTCGAGTTCCTGGCGGTGGACGGCGACGGCCGGCTCGATCTGGACGCGCTCGAGCGCACCCTCGACGAGCGGACGGCGCTCGTCTCCGTGATGCTCGCGAACAACGAGACCGGAGTTGTCCAGCCGGTGCGCGAAGCGGCGCGGCTCGCGCACCGCGCCGGTGCGCTCGTGCACTGCGATGCGGTGCAGGCCGCCGGCAAGCAGGCCGTGGACGTGGGCGAGCTCGATGTGGACCTGCTCACGCTCTCCGCGCACAAGATCTACGGACCCAAGGGCGTGGGCTCTCTCTATGTCCGCCGCGGCACCGCCATGGCCCCGATGGTGCGAGGCGGCAGCCAGGAGCGCAACCGGCGCGCCGGCACGACCAACGTGCCCGGGGTGGTGGGATTCGGCCGCGCCGCCGCCCTTGCACGCGAACGGCTCGAGGCGGACGGTCCCCGTTTCGCGGGGCTCCGGGATCGCCTGGAGGAGCAGCTCCTCGCGATGCCCGGTGCGACCCGAAACGGCGCCGCCCCCCGCGTCCCGAACACAACCAACGTCTCCTTCGAGGGGTGTGAAGCCGAAGGCCTGCTCATGGCCCTGGACCTCGCCGGCGTCGCGGTGTCCACAGGGGCCGCCTGCGCGGCAGGCGGAGCCGAACCTTCCCACGTCCTGAAGGCGATGAAGCTGGACCCCCTGCGCGTCCAGTCCTCCCTCCGACTCTCCCTCGGACGCTCCACCACCGAAGAAGACGTGGACAAGGCCGCCCGCATCATTCGCGAGTGCGTCGAACGACAGCGCGCGCAGTAGTCGCCTCGAGGCATAGGGCTCAGCGCTTCGCCACGTGCTCCTCCGCGTGGTACGACGACCGCACCAGGGGCCCGGACTCGACGTGGTCGTATCCCAGCGCCAGGGCGATGTCGCGAAGGCGGTCGAACTCCTCCGGAGCGTAGTACCGGACCACCGGCAGGTGCTTTGGTGAGGGCCGAAGGTACTGCCCGATGGTCAGCACGTCCGTGCCCGCGGAGCGGATGGCCTCGATCGTGTCTTTCACCTCGTCCCACTCTTCTCCGAGGCCGACCATCAGGCCGCTCTTGGTGAGAAGGCCGGCCGATTTCGAACGGCGAAGCAGCTCGATCGAGCGAGAGAAGCTCGCCCCGGCCCGAGCCTGGCGATACAGGCGGGGCACGGTCTCGGTGTTGTGGTTGAGGACGTCGGGTCGGGCGTCGAGGACAATCCGCAGGGCCTCTTCGCTCCCCTTGAAGTCGGGGATGAGGACCTCGACGGCACAGCCCGGGACGCGCCGGCGGATCTCGCGGATGGTCGCCGCGAAGAGGGACGCGCCGCCGTCCTCCTGATCGTCGCGGTTTACGGAGGTGACAACGGCGTGCTTCAGGCCCATCCGGGCCACGGCGTCGGCCACACGCGCCGGCTCTCCCTGGTCGGGAGCCCGACCGGGCAGGCCGGTTTTGACCGCGCAGAACCCGCAGGCCCGTGTGCAGACGTCGCCGAGGATCATGAAGGTGGCGGTGCCGCGGGCCCAGCACTCCCCCAGGTTGGGGCAGTGGGCCTCCTCACAAACCGTGTGGAGCTCGAGGCCCCTCATGAGGCCGACGAGGCGGTCGTACCCGGGGCCCTGGGGGGCGCGGGCTCGGATCCAGGACGGTCGGGGGGGGCTTGGCGTGGGAGTGCTAGCGCTCACTTGTCCTCGTTCTCGTGGTCCTCATGGGCCTCGAAGTCGTCTTCCTCGTCAAAATCGTCCGGGTCCTCGGCATCCCAGCCACCCACGTCCCCGGGGTCCTCGTCGTCTTCGGCGACGTCACTGCCCCCGAACCCGTCTTCATCGTCGAAATCGTCCACGTCGTCTCCCCGGACAGCACCCGGATCCTGCATCTTCATTATGCTATGGCCGCTCGATTCGTATTATCCTTCTCCCCAGTCCGAAGGCGGGGTCGACGGATCCGCTCGGGCCCGGGATGAGCTGAGGAGAAGAGATGATCATCGTCTGCCCGAGTTGCCAGTCGCGCTACCGCTTCGACGAAGCCAAGCTGGGCGACCGGCCCAGCGTCAAGACGCGCTGCGCGAAGTGCAAGGGCACCATCGAGATCCAGAACCCCATCTCCTCGGCCACGATGCCACCGGACATCCCGGCTCCGGCTCCCGAACCCCCGGCCGCGCCGGCACCCCCGCCGGCACCCGAGCCGCCGCAGGCGCTCGAGCCACCGCCCACCCCCGTGCCGGCCGTTTAACGCACCCAGGAGACGGCGGTCCAGCACGAGTTCACCCCGTCGACGTCTGCGCGAGCAGGCGGCTTGGCCCCGGGTGCGGTCACTGTCGCCGGGGGTGATGCACACCAGATGGGGTTGCTGCAGCTCCCCACCGACCGGCGCTTTTCCCTTGCGATCATCCAGGGTCCGGCCACCGGCCAGATATTCCAGATCTCCAAGACCCGCACCGTGATCGGCCGGTCGGGCACCGATATCAACCTCGAAGACCCGGAGGCCTCGCGCCAGCACGCGGCCCTCGAGATCGTCGGTGACATCGCCGTTCTGCGTGACCTCGGCTCGACGAACGGCACGTGGATCGAGCTCGAACGGATCGAGCAGCACCAGCTGTCGAACCAGCAGGAGTTCCGGATCGGGAGCCACGTCGTGATGTTCATCGTCACCGAGGTGGAGTAGCCGCCTGCCCGGCGACGTCGAGGTCGAGGCCTTCCGCGAGGAGGGTCGGCGCCTCGTCGACTGGATCGCCCGCTACCTGGCCGAGGGCGAGCGGTTCCCGGTGCTCTCGCGCGTCCAGCCCGGCGAGCTGAAAGCGGCGCTTCCCGCCGAGGCCCCGGAGCTCGGGGAGTCGCTGGGCACGATCCTCGCCGACGTCGATCGGCAGATCATCCCTGCCATCACCCACTGGAACCACCCCGGCTTCTTCGCCTACTTCTCGGTCAGCTCCTCCGCGCCGGGCATCTTCGCGGAGATGATCTCCGCCATCCTCAACGTCAACGGCATGCTCTGGCGAACCTCGCCGGCCGCGACGGAGCTCGAGACCGTGGCCCTCGGCTGGCTCCGGCAGCTCGTCGGGCTGCCGGAGGGTCTGTTCGGCGTCATCCAGGACACCGCCTCCGCATCGACGCTGGTGGCCCTGGCCGCCGCGCGCGAGGCGGTGCCCGGGCTCGAGGCACGGCGGCGGGGCCTGGTGGGCCAGGCTCGGCTCCGTCTCTACGCGTCCGAACAAGCCCACTCCTCCATCGAGAAAGCGGCCATCATCCTTGGCGTGGGTCAGGACGGCTATCGGAGAATCCCCGTGGACGGCGCGTTTCAGATGGACGCGGCGGCCCTCGCCAGGGCCGTGGCCGAGGACCGCCGCTCCGGCTGGACACCCTTCGCGGTCACGGCGACCGTGGGAACCACGTCGACCACCAGCGTCGATCCCGTTCCGGCCATCGCCGATGTCTGCGAGCGGGAGGGGCTCTGGCTCCACGTCGACGCGGCCTATGCCGGCGCCGCCGCGGTCCTTCCCGAGTGTCGTTTCGTGCTCGAGGGATGCGAGCGAGCCGACTCCATCGTCATCAACCCCCACAAGTGGCTCTTCGTGCCCATCGATCTTTCCGCCCTGTACACCCGCCGGCCCGAGGTCATCCGTTCGGCATTCAGCGTCGTCCCCGAATACCTCCAGACACCCGAAGACTCTCTGGCGCCGAACCTGATGGACTACGGAGTCAGCCTGGGACGTCGATTCCGGGCCCTCAAGCTGTGGATGGTCCTGCGCGCCTTCGGCCGCCAGGGCATCGCCGAGCGGATCCGGGAGCACCTGCGGTTGGCTCGTCTCTTCCGCTCCCGGATCGAAGACGACCCGGGCTTCGAGGTCGCCGCCCCGACGCCGCTGTCCGTCGTGTGCTTCCGCGCGTGCTTCCCCGGGCGGAGCGACGAGGAGATCGACCGCCTCAACAGCGAGGTTCTCGAGGCAGTGAACCGGACCGGGGAGGTCTTCCTCTCCCACACCCGTCTTCGAGGCCGAACGACGCTTCGTCTCGCCGTCGGAAACATCCGCACCGAAGAGCGACACGTCGAGCGCGCCTTCGAGCTCCTCCGCGAAGCCGCGGCAGGACTGCGCTAGCGCGAGGCGCCTGGCGTCTCGATCCAGCCCCCGCCGAGGCAGACGTCGTCGTCGTAGAAAACGACCGCCTGCCCGGGCGTGATGGCCCGCTGCGGCTCGTCGAAGCGCACCTCGGCGCGGCGCCCGGGGAGGGGAGACACGGTGGCGGGCGCCTCGGAGTGCCGGTATCGGATCTGGGCGAGCACGCGGCGGGGCTGGTCGGGCTCGGGAGCCGACAGCCAGTTGACCTCGCGGGCCACGAGGCGATCGCCGAGCAGCGCCTCCTTCTCCCCCACCACGACGGAGCGGTCCTCGGGCTGAACGGCAAGCACGTAGAGCGGACGGGGCGAGGTCAGGCCCAGCCGGCGTCGCTGGCCCACGGTGAACCCGTGAACGCCGCCGTGGCGCCCGAGCTCCCGACCGGCGGTGTCCACGATGGGTCCGTCGCGTCCCTCGGCCGGCGCCTGCCGCTCGATGAAGGCCGCGTAGTCACCGTCCGGGACGAAGCAGATCTCCTGGCTCTCGGCCTTGTCCGCCACCGGCAGATCACGCTCGCGAGCCAGCCGCCGCACATCCTCTTTCTGCAGCTCGCCCAGCGGGAACAGCGCCAGCCCGAGCTGCTCCTGGGTGAGGCCGAAGAGAAAGTACGACTGGTCCTTGTTGCGGTCGCGCCCGCGGAGGAGGCGGTAGCGACCGCCCTCTCCCTCCCGATCCTTGCGGGCGTAGTGACCCGTGGCGACTCCCACGGCTCCGAGAGCCCGGGTCTTCTCCACGAGGCTGGCGAACTTGATCTCGGTGTTGCAGCGGGCGCACGGCAGCGGCGTCCGCCCCTCCAGGTAGTCGCGCACGAAAGGCACGACGACGCCGTCGTGGAACGAGTCCTCGAGTCCCATGACGTAGTGAGGAATGCCGAGGAGAGCCGCAACCGTCTTCGCGTCGTGAAAATCCTCGAGGGCGCAGCAGCGGCCGAACGACGGGCCCGCGCGCTCGGTCATGTCGTGAAGCTGCATCGACACGCCGACGACCTCGCGCCCCTCCTCGGTGAGCAGCGCCGCCGCCACCGAGGAATCGACGCCTCCTGACATGGCCACCACGACTCGCATCGCTTTAGTATAGATCCCGTACGGGTGGCGCTTCAGGACCCGCCGCGCAAGCGCTCCAGCGCCCGCCGGGCTGCCTCTTGCTGGGCCGTTTTCTTCGAGGAGCCCTCGCCCCGGGTGACGAGGCCATCATCGAGCCTGCACTCGATCCGAAACCTGGGCTGGTGGCTCGGCCCTTCCTCGGCCGCGACGACGTAGTCGGGCAGGGGTCTCCCCTGTCCCTGGAGCAGCTCCTGCAGGGCGCTCTTGGGGTCCTCGACACCGGCGGCGGCCTCGACGTCGGCGGCAAACTCGTCGCCGACGAAGCGGTGGGCCGCCTCGAAGCCGCCGTCGAGGTAGAGGGCGGCGATCAGTGCCTCATAGGCGTTCGCCCAGAGTGCGGACTTGCCCCGGCCCCCGGTCTTCTCCTCGCCCCGGCCGAGCAGGAGAAGCTCGGGCAGCCCCAGCGCCTCGGCACGACCGGCGAGGCTGGGTGCGGAGACAAGCCGGGCCCGGTGCTGGCTCTTGGGACCCTCGGCCCCGTCGGGGTCGCGGTGGTGGATGAGATCGGTCACCACGAGCCCGAGCACGGCGTCCCCGAGAAACTCGAGGGCCTCGTTGTCTGTCCGGCCGTGCGCGGGCTCTTCGTTGGCGCGGCTGGCGTGGGTCAGGGCGCTCTCGAGAAGGCTCCGGTCCGCGAAGCGATACCCGAGGCGTTGCTCGAGCTCCTCGAGCGTCTTCTCTCTTTCGTCCGTCACGAGGGCGACTCTTCCTCGACGACCTTCAGCACCACCATCGTCAGATCGTCGTGAGGCGCCGCTTCCCCGACGAAGCTCTCGACCTCGCCGAGTATGCGTGCCCGGAGCTGCTCGCTGCTCAACCCTTCGCTCTCCTCGAGGATTCGGCGGAGCCGGGGCTCCCCGAACAGCTCCGCCCCTTCGTTCATCGCCTCGGACAGCCCATCGGTGAAGAAGAGGAAGAAGTCGCCGGGCGCGAGCGGGACCTCCTTCTCCTCGAGGATCTCTTCGAACGCTTCGCCCCCGTCGAGACCGAGGCCGAGACCAGGCGGCGTGTAGACGTGCGTCGTGCCGCTGGCGGCCTCCAGGTGGATGAGCGGGTTGTGGCCGGCACGGGCAAAGCGCATCGAGCGCGACGCCCTGTCCACAACGGCATAGGTCATGGTCACAAAGGTGCGGGAGTCCATGGCATCGGCCAGGATGTGGTTCGCCTTGACGAGCAACCGGGCCGGCGAGTCGTGGATCCGGGACAGCGAGAGCACGAGTCCCTTGAGCTCGGCCATGTAGAGAGCTGCCGAGGTCCCCTTGCCGGAAACGTCGGCGACCAGGACCCCCATGGCGAACAGGAGAAGATCCGGGAGGGTCGTCGCCCCCGTCTCGCGAGGCAGCAGACCCGGCGACAGTCTCCGCACGAGGTCGAGGGGTCGGAACTGGAACGTGAGCGGCCTATCACTGAAGACGCTGGTCTCCCCCGTTTCCCAGTTCGTCCGCGTAGGGAACGCGACGAACGTCAGGCCGGAGTCGATGGCCCCTGCAGGTGTGGTCGGCCCGTCCGCGATCACAATGTGCACCTCGTGATCGTCGGGCTCGGGGTCGGGCGGCTCCCCGTCAGACTCGGTGACGATCAAGACGCTTGGCGGGATGACGTTGGCGCCGGTCCTCCCCTCGAGCCCGGCGAAGGAGTGCTCGTCGGCGGGCACGTCGATCAGCAGCGCCGACGAGCTCTCCGCCCAGACGGCCCGGACGACATTGTCCCTGGAGCCGTTCTGCCCCGGGGTGAGGGGCACGAGGCCGGCGAAGCCAGGGCCCTGCCACCACGAAGGCAGCTCTCGCGGCGCGTCTCCGGAGGCTCCGACGACACGGCCGTTGCGCAAGAGAGTCCAGGACATCCCGGGGTGGAGGGCCTCGGCCGGAGCGAGCCTCCCCGGGATCGCCGCCGCCGCACGGGCATCATCCTCGTCGAGATCGGCCAGCGCACTGCGGGCCGTGGCGCGCAGGACGTCCCCGGCGCGATCGATCTTACCCGTCACCAGTCGGGAGGCCACGAGACCCATGAAGAGAATGGCGCCAATGCCCAGGAACAGGCTCAGCAGGACGACGGGCACGAGCGCCACAAACAGGTAGGACAAGATCAGCTTCGTCCTGATCCTCCAGAGAAAGTGGGCCGACAGCCAGCGGAGCCCGCGCCAGGTTCCCCAGAGCGCAAAGATCGCCAAGGCGAAGTTGGCGAAGCCCCGAAGCGACGCCGGGGCACCCAGCCTGACCAAGCCAAGGAGCCCGTCGAGGAGCCACACGCCCAGGGCGATGGTGAGGATCCGCCCTCTCCACGTGTCGAGCAGGAAGTGACGGAGTCGCTTCAGCAGCGGAGGAGAGGGGAGGGCGGGCGTCTCGGAAAGGGCGGGGCGCACCATCCGGCCGAATGTAGCACCGCGGCGGGTTCGTTGACAGGGAAAGGCGGGTCTTGCTAGCGTGGTTTTCAGCCATGCTGGCTGCCTGTCTCCTCCTGCTCGTCGCGTCAGGGCCTCCGGACCTGGCGGCCGTTGGCGTGGTCGTCGCCAGCTCCCCCGAACGCTCGGCAGCGATACTGCGCTCCGGCGGTCGAACACGTGTGGTATCGGTCGGCGACGCCGTCTTCGGCGGCCGCGTCGTGGCCGTGGGGAGGCGCCGGGTCATTCTGGACTTCGACGGTGAGCGCGTGGACATCGCCGTTCGAGGCCCCGGCCCGGCGCACACTCCCCCGCCGCGGACCGCCAGCGTGCCGCCCCGGCCACCCGCCGTCGAGGAGTCCGCGCCGCGGATCATGAAGCGCGAGGACGTGCAGAAACGGCTGGCAGGTGAGATGAACCGCATCCTGTCCGAAACGGCGATCCGACCCTTCACCGAGGACGGCCGGGTGGTCGGCGTTCGGCTCACCCGGGTCGCGCAGGACAGCCTCCTCACCGAGGCCGGGCTGCGCTCGGGCGACGTTCTCACCAGCATCAACGGAACCGAGATCGATGGGATGGCCACGCTCATCGCCCTGTGGCCGCGCCTCCAGGGAGCATCATCGCTGGAGGCTCACGGCCTGCGCGACGGACGCCCCTTCTCGATCTCGCTCAGCCTGCAGTAGTGCTGCAAGCGAGCCGGGTGCGCGAGAGAGGGACGGCCCTCCTGATCGTCGCGTTTCTGGCGCTCCCGGCGGCGGCACGGGGATGGGGCGACGAGGTCCACCGGCTCGTCAACCAGAAGGCCGCGGGAACCCTGCCGGCGCCGCTGGAAGAGCTCTTCGCGGGCAACGTCGCCTTCCTGCGCGCCCACTCCGTCGACCCGGACCTCTGGCGGGTTCACCGTCAGGGCGAGGACCGGAACCACTCCCTGGACATCGCTGGATTCGACGATCTCGTATCCGGCGAGGTGCCCCGCTCCGAGAAGGCGCACCTGTTGCGCCATGGGCCCGAAGCCGCCGAGCGAGGACGGCTCCCCTGGCGCATCGCGGAGGTGCACGGCGAGCTCGTCGCCGCCTTCCGCGCCCGCGACGAGAGACGAGTGCTCGAGCGGGCCGCGGTGCTCGGGCACTACGCCGCCGACGCCTTCGTTCCGCTCCACGCCGCCGTCGACGGCGACGAGCCCGCGGGCGTCCACGCACGGCTGGAGACGGAGCTGTTCGTGCGGTTCGAGCATCAGATCGAGCCGCTCGTCACTCCCGGACCGGCCGAGGCGTCCGGCGATCCCGTGGCGGCGACCCTCATGGCCCTTCGGGACTCGCTCGCCCGGGCTCCGGCGGTCCTCGAGACGGACCGCGCCGCTGCCGGGGAACGAGATTTCGTGGAGACCGACGCCGACGACCGCTACGACGACGGCTACTACTCGCGGCTCTTCGAGCACGAAGGCGAGAGATATGCGGCACGACTTGCCGCGGCTGCCCAGGCGGTCGGCGCCCTCTGGCTCTCAGCATGGCAGGAGGCCGGCCGGGCGAGGCTCGACTGGTCCTTCCGGGCGTCACACGTGCGCGGTCACTCGCGACTGGTGGTGGCGGTCCTCGAGGGCGCGGGAGCGGAGCTCGTCAAACAGGCCGTGGACCGCGGCGCCATGCCCCACCTGGACGCCCTCCAGCGGGAGGGATCCTTCGGCCGTATTCGGCCCCCCTTTCCGGCCCGCCGCGCGGCGGCACAGGCCACCCTCTGGACAGGGGCGTGGCCCGACACTCACGGGGTCGTGGGCGACGGGGTCCCGAGAGCGGCCGGAAGCGTTCTCGAGACGACGGCCGGCGACCGGTCAAGCGCACTCGGTGCCGAGCCACTGTGGGTGACGGCGGCTCGCGAGGGGGTGCCCACGATCGTCGTCGGAGTCTCTCAGTCCGCCCCGTTCGGTCCCTTCCTGGGCGAGAAACGCCATGGCGGCGATTTCGCACGACATCTCGTCTTGCTCGCGCCCGCGGCCGTGGGCATCCCGACGGCGATTCTGACCGCGCGGGATCTGACCCGCCGGCCGGCCGCGTCGTGGACCGGAGCCAAATCAGATTCCGCAGCGTTCCAAGTCGACATCCCTGTGGGCGAAGGGACGCTCCCAGGGCTCCTCTTCGACGATCCCAACGACCCGGCGAGCGGTCTGGACACTCTCGCTCTGTCGGCGTCCCGCGACCTCTCGGCGGCGGTCCGCTTGAAGCCGGTGCCGGCAGGTCGGGGCGAAGACGCGTCCCGGGCGATGCCGTTCCACACGGCGGAGGGAACGGCCTTCGTCCACTTCCGCCTCTTCTCGCTCTCGTCCGATGGGCGGGAGATCGTCCTGTGGCACTCGAGCGGCGCCCGCACAATCGCCAGCCAGCCACGTGTCCAGGCCGCCGCGGCCGCCGAAGAGGGTCTCCTGAATGGAGGCGCCCACCACCTCTACGCCGAAGGAAGCTTCGGCGCACTGCTGTGGGATGGCGGTGACGGCACCGCCGAGCGGCGCTACCTCGAAACGGTCCGGATCGCCGTGCGACAACGCATCCGTCTCGCCTCCTTCGTTCTGGATCGCACTCGCTGGAGCCTCACGATACTCGCGCTTCCCTTCCCGGCCGAGACGTTGAGCCTCTGGATGGGACGGCTCGATCCGACCCGGACGGACCACGACCCGGCGGTGGCCGTGCGCTTGCGAATGCTCCTGGACGACGCGCTGCGCCTCGCGGACACCTGGGTCGGCGAGATCGCCCGACGGGTTCCCTCGGACGGCGCCCTGGCCGTCGTGGGCGACCGGGGCCTCGCGGGGGTCGACCGGGTGGCGAGACCGAACGTCGCCCTGGAGGCGGCGGGCCTCCTGAAGACCCGCGACGACGGGAGCATCGACCTCTCCCGGACGAAGGTCGTGTACGCTCCTGCCAACGGGGGATTTCTGGTGGTCAACCGCGACTCGCGACCGGAAGGCATACAGCCTCGCAGCGGCGAGTCGCTCGTCCGCGCCAGCTCCATCGGTGTGACCCGCGAGATGCGCGATCCGTCGACCGGCGACCAGGTGATCGCCGAGCTCCTGGTGCCGGACGACCGTGGCGCGCCCCCTGGGATCGGCGGAGCGAGCGGCGGCTTTCTCTACCTGCGACCCGCGCCCGGCGTCGTGCTGTCACCCGAGACGAGGGGACCGGCGGTGGGCCCGGTGGAAGCCAGGGGAGACTCCTTCGATCCCGGTCTGGCGTCGTCCACCGGCCTTCTCGTCCTGGACGGTCACGGCGTGGCCACGGGGCGCAGCCTGGGCGAGGTCAGGAGCATCGACGTGGCTCCGACCTTTGCCTGGCTGCTGGGCATTCCCGCGCCGAAGCAGGCCCGGGGAAAGCGGATCGAACGCGCGCTCCGCCCCGAGTCGGCCCACTCCAATAGCGAACGAGCGCCACAATCGAGGTGATTCTGAACATGGGCTTCGCCACAGACTGCATTCACGCGGGACAGGAGCCGGACCCGACGACCGGAGCGATCACCGTCCCGATCTATCAGACCTCGACCTACGTCCAGGACGGGCTGGGACGGCACAAGGGCTTCGAGTACGCCCGCACCCACAACCTCACTCGGCGCTCTCTCGAGAAGAACCTGGCCGCGCTCGAGGGCGGTACGGATGCCTACTGCTTCGCCTCGGGCATGGCCGCGACCCAGGCGGTGCTCACATTCGTCAAGCCGGGACAGCGGGTGGCGGTCTCCGACAACGTCTACGGCGGCACCCACCGGTTCTTCACGCGGATTCTCGCGGAGTACGGCATCGAGTTCACGTTCCTGGATGCGACCGACCCCGGCGGCTTTGCCGCCGCCGCCGGCCCGTTCGACCTCCTCTGGATCGAGACGCCCACGAACCCGTTGATGAAGATCTGCGACATCGCGGCCCTCGCCGAGATCGCCCACGGACAGAGGGCGCTCCTGGCCGTCGACAACACCTTCATGAGCCCGTATTTTCAGAAACCGCTCGCGCTGGGCGCCGACATCGTCGTCCACTCGACGACGAAGTTTCTGAACGGGCACTCCGACAGCGTGGGTGGCGTCGCCGTGGTCAGGGACGAGGCGCATGCCGAGCGCCTCCGGTTCGTCCAGAACGCCGCCGGTGCCATCCTGTCCCCGTTCGACTCCTGGCTCGTCCTCCGCGGAACGAAGACACTCCACCTGCGAATGCCACGGCACGAGGAGAACGCCTGCGCGGTTGGACCGTTTCTCTACCAGCACTCGAAGGTGGGAGCCGTCTACTGGCCCGGTCTGCCCGAGCACCCCAACCACGACGTGCACCGGAAGCAGGCAACCGGGTTCGGGGCGCTCATCTCCTTCGACCTGGGGGCGCTCGATGCAGCGAAAGGCTTTCTCGAGAGCCTGGAGCTGTGCTCCCTCGGCGAGAGCCTGGGGGGAGTCGAGACGCTCATCTCCCACCCGGCCACCATGACCCACGCGGGTTACACACAGCAGGAGCGCGACACGCTGGGGATCACCGACGGTCTTGTACGGATCAGCGTCGGCTGCGAGGACGCGGACGACCTGGTGGCCGATCTCGAGCAGGCACTGCGCGCCGTCTGAGGATCGCCGAGCCCTAGTCGTCGCGCGCAGGCTGCCGGCGCCGAACTCTTCAAGCAGGCGGAGGTCGATCAGGCGGAGGCTCAGCCGGCTGTGGATCCGCCGACGCTCCCGTCGATCCAGTCGAGGTAGGGCGCGTGGCCTTTCTCGATCGAAAGCGCCACGACCTCGGGCACCTCGTAGGGGTGGAGCTCCACGAGGGCATCCCTCAGCGCTTCGAAGCCGTCGGCGGTCGTCTTCATCACCATGAGCCACTCGGTGTCACGCGCGATCTTTCCCTTCCAACGATAAAAAGACGTCACGCCGGGCACCACGTTGACGCAGGCGGTGAGGCCCCCTTCGACCAGAGCCCCTGCGATGCGCTCGGCGTCCTGCTCGGAGCCGACCGCGGACAGCACGACGAGCCGGCCGCTCACGCGCGGGTCCACTCCTCGATCGTCCTCCACTGCTTTGCCGTCAGCGGCACCACGGACAGGCGCCCCTGGCGCACCAGGGGGCTTCCCTCGAACACGGGCAGGGCCTTGATCTCGGCGAGAGTCATGGGCCGTCCCAGGCGCCGCTCGGCCTTGATGTCGATGACGACGAGCTTCGGGTTCTTCTGCTCCGGGTCGGGATAGGCGGCTTTCACGACCTCGACGACTCCCACGACGGCTTTTTCCTTGCCGGTATGGTAGAGGAACGCCCGGTCGCCTGCCTTCATCTCACGGATGTTCTTGAGGGCGGCGGGGTTCTTCACCCCATCCCAGCAGGTGCGTCCCTCCTGCTCGAGCTGGTCGTACGAGTAGTCGTCGGGCTCCGTCTTCAGCAGCCACATGGCTCGGTCCTCCTGGGTCTCTTTGGCGATCTCGGGATCTTGGGGATCTTACCCCCCTTGTTGTTCCCCTCCCCCTGTCCCTTCCGACGCTGGGGAGTGCCGGGGAACGTCAGCGCGAGCGACGCTCAGGGGGGGCGCCCAGAGGAAGCCTGTTCGGCTGGAATCTCTCCTCCAGCTCAACCCCCCGTTCGTCTCTTTTCTGTTGCGCGCGAACGAGCTGGTCGGGTGAGCAGCGCTCGCGCACTAGAAAACTCTTGACGGTGGCAGGCGCAATGATTATTCTTACAGTGTAAATAGAAAAAAGCACTGTAAGACATGCCGAGCTTGACGCCAGATACGATTCGCCAGCGGGTTCGGACCCGGCTTCGGCAGCAGAGGACGCTCGTGGAAGAGCTGCTGCGGAAACGGGAGCTGCTCTCGGGCTCGCTGTTCATGCGCTTCGGGGTGTGCGGGAAGAAGGGCTGCGTCTGCCAGAGTGGCCAGAAGCACGGTCCCTACTACGTCCTGTCCAACCGCAGCGGTGGGCGGGGCGGGTTCGCCTATCTCGACAAGACGCAGGTGCGCCCCGCCCGGGCACTGGTCAAGGCCTACCGGGAGTACCGGGCCGACCTGGGGCGCCTCCGCAAGGTCAACGAGCAGATCGTGGCGCTTCTGAAGCGCTACCAGGAGGCCACGACGCGGCGGGGCGGCAGGCGCGTGGGCGTGCCTCTGAGATCGACGGCTTTAAAAAGTGAGATATACTCGCCAGTTAACGCCAATTATTAAAGCAAAGGATCAAGTCTTGGCGCGAGAGGACAAGTTGAGCGACGAACCAGGGCTCCGAAGGAAGGCTTTCGTCCTGGGCACCGTCATCGCCCTCATCGCGCTGGCAGTCGGATCGGTTTTCGGGGACCGGGGCCTCTTGACCCTGCTCGAGAAGAGGCGGCAGGTCGAGGTCCTCCGAGTGGAAATCGGGGTCCTGCGGGGTTCGAACACACGACTGGGCAGGGACATCGCCGAGCTCCGGCAGAGCCCGCGGGCGATCGAGCGGCTCGCCCGGGAGGAGCTCGGCCTGGCCCACCCCGACGAGACGGTCTTCCTGATCCGCGAGGACGGCGGGGGTCGTCGCCCTTGAGCGAAGGGGCTTCGGGCCAACGCAGCCGCGGCGATTGTGAGCCGCGCCCTTGACAGGGCCGCGACGAAACGGCGTATACTGGCGCGCGTTCTCGCAGATCTCACTTCAAGGACAACACACTTCAGTCGGCCCGACTCTGAGGAGGATTGAGCTCTATGGCAAACCCCATGACCAAGACGAAGATTGTGGCGGCCCTGGCCGAAACTCTGGGCCTCACGAAGAAGCAGGTGACTGCTTTCTTTGAAGCCCAGGCAGATCTCGCCTACAAGGAAGCCAAGAACGGCTTCACGATCGCGGGGATCGGGAAGCTCGTTGTCCGCAGCTACAAAGCCCGGATGGGCCGGAATCCGCAGACCGGTGAAGCGATCAAGATCCCGGCTCGGAGACGACTGAAGTTCACGATCGCCAAGGCGGCCAAGGACGCGGCCCTCCCTTCCTAGGCACAGGCTCTTCAAGAGCAAAGGGCGCGGGACAGGGGCCCGCGCCCTTTGTGTTTCTCGCTCCCTGCACATCGCGCCGACCGGCCCTGGCCGTCGCAGGCCAGAACGGTGGTGCGGCTCAGCTTCCGCCGGCCGTCCTGATCTCAGTTTCCAGTCCGGACACGAAACCCTCGAAGTCCTCCGCATCGACGACGATCTCGATCTTCCCATTCGGCATCTTTTGGACTCGGCCGGGGCGTCGGGGAAGAAGCGGGATGACCAGCATCTCGCGGGAGAGCCCCATCGCGTCCGTCACCGCGAAGATGGCGGTCATCTCCTTCATCGTCACTTCCTCAAGCATCAGCACCTCCGCGGGCAGCATCGCCGGTTGTCCTGAGCGGGTCAAGGCGCCGAACGGCAGGAATACCAGGAGTATTCCGAAGTTCGGCAACGAAGAGCTGGCGGATAAAGATTCGGCCTCGACGCGGTCGGACTTTCGCTACGGGCTGCTAGAGTGACGGCGGTGCCCCCCCCACGACATTTCGCCCGCCCCCCGGCCCCGGATGCGGACGAGCTCCTTGCCTCGGTCCTGGCCATCGTGCGTGGGCTCGCCCGTGAGGTCGGCGGGCCCCGGGCCGAGCGCGCGGTGAGCCCCGACGCGTCTCTCGACCGGCAGGTGGGCCTCGGGAGCCTGGAGCGGGTGGAGCTTCTGACGCGCCTCGGGAAGACTTTCGGACGTTCTCTCGACGACGGCTGCCTCCAGATCGACACCGTGGCGGGTCTTGCCCGGGCGGTGGTCGAGGCGGCCCCCGAGACGCCTCTCGAGCTGCCGGAGCGGGCCCCTGGGGACGTGGCCGGCGTGGCCTCTGACATCGGACCCGGCGTCCGCACGCTCCACGAATCCCTCTGGCGACACGCCCGGCTCGACCCCGAGCGGACCCACGTGTTCCTGCGCGAGGAGGACGGGACCGAGCAGACGATCACATACGCGTTCCTCTACGGCGAGGCGGCGGCCATCGCCGCCGGCTTGCGGGAACGCGGCATCCGCCCAGGCGACACCGTCTCCTTGATGCTGCCCACGGGGCTCGACTTCCTTCGGTCCTTCTTCGGCATCCTGATGGCCCGAGCGGTTCCCGTCCCGATCTACCCCCCGGTCCGGCTCGACCGGCTCGAGGAGTACGCCTCCCGCCAGGCGGGAATCCTGGCCGACGCCGGGGCGCGTCTCCTGGTGACGATCGCCCGGGCACGCCCGGTGGCCAGCCTCCTGCGTCCCCGGGTCCCTTCGCTGGAGGACGTGGTGACCGCGGACGAGCTGGCCGTCCCCGGCGCCCCTCCGGACGAGCCGACCGACGAGGCCGGCGACGCCGCTTTCATCCAGTACACGTCGGGAAGCACGGGGCAGCCGAAGGGCGTGCTGCTCACCCACGAGAACCTCCTCGCAAACATCCGGGCGATCGGCGCCGGGTTCGAGGTCCAGCCCACCGACGTGGCCGTCAGCTGGCTGCCCCTCTATCACGACATGGGCCTCATCGGATCGTGGCTGTTCTGCCTTCACCAGGGGATACCGATCACGCTCCTGCCGCCCACGGCCTTCCTGGCCCGACCCGAGCGCTGGCTCTGGGCCATTCATCAGCGGCGAGCCACCCTTTCCGGTGCGCCCAACTTCGCCTACGAGCTGTGCGCCCGCCGAGTGCCGGATCAGGGCCTCGAGGGGCTCGACCTCTCGTCATGGCGTGTGGCCCTCAACGGCGCGGAGCCCGTCAGCCCCGGCACGGTGGAGCGGTTCACGAAGCGGTTCGAGCCGTTCGGTTTTCGCCCCGGGGCGCTGCTCCCGGCGTATGGCCTGGCGGAGTGCTCCGTCGCACTCGCGCTGCCTCCCGTCGGCAGCGGAGCGCGGTTCGACAGGGTCGCACGCCGGCCTTTTCAGGACCAGGGGCGAGCCGAGCCCGCAGCGGCCGGTGATCCGTCCGCTCTGTCGTTCGTCTCGGTCGGCCGCGCCCTGCCCGAGCACGAGGTGCGGATCGTCGACGACGCCGGCTCCGACGTCGCGGAGCGGGTCGTGGGCCGTCTCGTCTTTCGGGGCCCATCGATGACGGGCGGCTACCATGGCAACCGGGAGGCCACCGCCGCCGTCACGCTGCCCGGCGGCTGGCTCGACAGCGGCGACCTCGCCTACGTCGCCCAGGGCGACGTCCACATCGCCGGACGCCGCAAGGACCTGATCATCAAGGGGGGGCGCAACCTGGTGCCCCAGGAGATCGAGGAGGCCGCCTCCGAGGTGGACGGCATCCGGCGAGGGTGCGTTGTGGCTTTTGGCACTCCGCACCCCGAGTTGGGGACCGAGGCCTTGGTTGTGGTGGCCGAGACCCGGCTCACCCATCGGGCCGAGCGCGAGCGGCTCGAGAGGGCCGTGATCGAGCGCGTGAGCGCCGTCGTGGACGTTCCCCCGGATCGCGTCGTTCTCGCGCCACCGGGGGCGGTCCCGAAGACCTCGAGCGGAAAGGTGCGTCGGGCCGCCACACGGGAGCGCTTCCTGTCCGGAGCCCTCGGGCGGGCCCCACGCACCACGACCGCCCAGAAGATCCGCCTCGCCTCCGCGGCCGGTCGCGAGGCGCTCGGCCCGTGGCTACAGCGAGCCGGGCGCGCCCTCTACGCGCTCTATCTGGCCGCCGTGCTGCCCCTCGTCCTCCTGCCTTCGTGGCTCCTGGTGGCCCTCGTGCCGAGCCGGCGTTTTGCGTTCGTCGCGGAGCGCTTCACCGCCCGATGGGGGCTCCGCCTCGCCGGGATCCGACTCTCGGCGGAGGGACTGGATCGACTCCCCGCCCGGGGGCCCGCGCTCCTGGCGTGCAACCACGCCTCCTACGCGGACGTGCTCGCCTTGATCGCCCTCCTCCCCCTCGACGTCCTCTTCGTCGCCAAGAAGGAGGTGGCCGGGTACCCGATCATCGGGACCTTCATCCGACGCCTCGGGCACCTGAGCGTCGATCGGCACGACTTCCAGAAAACCGTCGCCGACGCGGAGCGTGCGGCGGAAGCCCTGGCCGCAGGAGAGGTCGTCGCGCTCTTCCCCGAGGGCACGTTCTACGCGGCCACGGGGCTGCGGCCGTTCCGGCTCGGAGCGTTCAAGCTGGCTGCGGATGCCGGTCTCCCGGTCGTGCCGCTCATCCTCCGAGGAACGCGGCGCATCCTGCGCGATGGTGCGCGGCTTCCCCGCCCCGGGCGGGTCCACCTGCGGGTCGAGGATCCCATTCCGATCAACGGCACGGACTTGCGCGCTCTCGTCGAGCTCCGCGACCGGGTCGCCGACGTGATCGCGGCCCACTGCGACGAGCCTCGGCTCGATCTGGTGTCCGCTGGAGCGGAGCCCGAGCCCAGGAAGGAAGTCGGAGAATGACGGGGACAGGGTCGGGGGTCGACGAATGAACACCCGACTGACCCTCGATGACGTTCGTGCCGCCGAGGAGCGGATTCGTCCCCAGCTCGCTCCGACGCCGCTGCGCCCGAGCCTCGCGGCGCCGGACCACGATCTGCACCTCAAGCTCGAGTGCTGGCAGCCGACGGGCTCGTTCAAGGTGCGGGGCGCCCTGAGCGCCATGGCTGCATTGAGTCAGGCCGAGCGCCGCCGCGGCGTCGTCGCGGCCTCTGCCGGCAACCACGCCCTCGGTGTGGCCTGGGCCGCACAGTGCTTCGGCGGGGCGATCACGGCCACCCTGTTCGTGCCCACGACCGCACCAGGCGCGAAGATCGACAAGCTCCGGCGCTTCCCGGTGGACGTGAGGCGCGCGGGCGCGACCTACGACGAGTCCGTGGAGGCGGCGGCCGCCTTCGAGGAAGAGACCGGCGCCACACCCGTGCACGCCTTCGAAGACAACCGGACAGCCGCCGGCCAGGGAACCGCCGGGCTCGAGGTCCTCGAGGACTGCCCGGGGTTGGGCACCCTCCTCGTCCCCGTGGGAGGGGGCGGCTTGATCGCCGGCGTCGCCGTCGCCGTGAAGGAGCTCGACCCCGGCGTTCGGATCGTGGCGGTCCAGCCCGAAGCCTCGCCCGCGCTCAGCGAGTCGCTGCGCCTGGGCCGCCCGCTGCTCACCTATCCGGCGCGCCCCACGCTGGCCGACGGTGTCGCCGGGGGGATCGGAGAGATCGTGTTCGAGCACCGAGACCTCATCGACGAGGTGGTGCTGGTGACGGAAGAGGAAATCGAGGATGCGATCGTGGCGCTCCTCTCCGCAGATCAAGTCGTGGCGGAGGCCTCGGGCGCCCTGGGGGTGGCCGCCGTCCGCTCGGGGCGAGTCGCGCAGGCGGATGAGCGGCCGATCGTGGCGGTGATCACCGGCGGAAACATAGACGTCACTGTTCTCGCCGGTCTCCTCGCGGCCCGCTCGTGAGGGTCGAGCGCCCGGGCGACCGGCGCTATGCCCGGACCATGGGCCTGGTTCTCGCGGCCTCGGCAGGCATCCTGGGGGCGCTGGTGGGCGGCTGGGTGGGCGCCGCTTCCGGGCTGCTCTCCGGCGCTCTTCTCGGTCTCGTCCTCCACCGCATTCTCGACCGCGGCACAGCCCACAGGCAGGCGGCGCTCGCGTCGCCGTTTCCGGAGCAGTGGCGGAGCCTGCTGATCGAAGCCTACGATCATTTCGAGCGCCTGCCGGCCGACTGGCGCCCCCGCTTCGAGACCGACCTCCGTCTTTTTCTTGCCGAGAAGCGCATCACCGGCGTGGGCGTGGACGTCACCGACGAGCTCCGGCTCCTCGTGGCGGCCTCCGCGGTGACCTTGAGCCTCGGGTGGCCGGACTACGAGTGGGGCCAGCTCACCGAGGTGCTTCTCTACTCCCACGACTTCGACCGCGACTACACCGTCGGGCAGGAGAAGCTGGCGGGACAGGCCCACCCCTGGGGTACGGTGATCGTCTCGGTGCCGTCGCTCTTCCAGAGCTTCGAGCACCCGGACGACGGCTTCCACGTGGGGATCCACGAGTTCACCCACATCCTGGACGTGGACCACACCCATTTCGACGGCATCCCCGTGGGCCTGGACGGCCGACGGGCGCAGGAGTGGGTGGAGGCGGCGGAGAAGGAGATGGTGCGGCTGCGACACGGGCGATCCGCATTCGACGACTACGGTGCTCACGATCCGGTGGAGTTCCTCGGAGTGGCCGTGGAGGCCTTCTTCGAGATCCCCCAGGAGGTGCGCCGGCGCCACTCCGAGATCTACTCGATCCTGTCCAGCTACTTCGGCCAGGACCCGGCGGCGTGGGACGACGCGCGGGGCCTCAGGGAGTAGCGGGAGCCGTTATGCGCCTCGACCTTGCTCTCATCCGGCTCCACCCGACGCTCTCCCGCCGGAAGGCGCGGGCGGCCATCGAGAAGGGCCAGGTGAGCGTCGACGGGGCGCGGGTGCGCGAAGCGGGCCACGAGGTGACAGAGAGGGCCAAGGTCGCCTGGGATCCGAACCGGCCGAGCCTCCCTCGAGCCCGCTGCTCGTTGCCCATCCTGCACGAGGACCGACACGTCCTGGTCGTCGACAAGCCGGCCGGGCTGCTGTCGGTGCCCACGGGCCCACGTGAGCGGCCCGAGGACACCGTCCTCAGCCGCGTGCAGGAGTACGTGGCCCATCTTCGGCCTCGGGGAGGGTTCGTGGAGCGGGTGCACCGCCTCGATCGCGACACGAGCGGAGCCCTGGCATTCGCGCTCTCGCGGGAGGCCCGGGCGGCGCTCATCCAGATGTTCCGTGCTCACCGGATCGAGCGACGCTATCTGGCGATCGTGGCCGGGTCACCCCGGGCCGAGCAGGGCGTCGTCGAGGCCCCGCTCCGCGATGCCTGGGTCAGCGGGCGACGTGCGGTCGCCCGGGGGGACGAGCCACACAAGCCGGCGCTGACTCGCTGGACGGTGCGGGAGCGCCTCGCGGACGCCGCGCTGCTCGAGGTCGAGCTCGAAACGGGCAGGCAGCACCAGGTCCGAATCCACCTGGCGCACATCGGGCTCCCCATCCTCGGCGACGAGATCTACGGGACGCCCCGTGTCGGGCGCATTGCGGCGCGACGCCCCATGTTGCACGCGTGGCGCCTGGAGTTTGCTCACCCCTTGACCGAGGGGCGGGTGTCGGTGAAGAGCGCCGTGCCCGCAGACATCTCCAGAGCCTTGTCCCGGCTACGCCGGGGCGTAGTTTCCTAGGAGAGCGCGGCGAGGATTTCGAGAAGGCCCGTCGGCGAGTCCTCGAAGTGGACTCCCACCTGATACGAGAGTCCCTCGAGCCGTCCCCAGATGGCCCGACCCGGGACCTCCACGGCCGGCTCCCTGGTCCCTTCGGTCGCCGGGGCCTCGAAGACGACGGCAACCTCGGAGCCACGAGCCACGTCCTCCCCCACGCGCAACCGGCAGCCGTAGGGAGACAGGTCCATCGCCGTGGCCGGGCGCCAGTCGGCGCTGGCCTTGTAGCGCACGGTCAGCAGGCAAGCCTTCCGCGCCGTGATGCGGCGGTTGCTCGGCGTGGTGTCGATGGTTTCGCTCATTAATCGGGGCCGACGACTGGTACGCTGTACGAAGGGATGCAAAAGTATAGCTCCGCTCACGCGAGCGCGGCAAACCCCATGATATTCTCGGAGGTCGTGAGGCACTTGAACACTCTAGCTTTGCTCGCTCTGCTCATCCTCCCCGCCTGCGGGGGAAGCTCGTCCTCCCCGTCGAGTCCGGGACCGCCGAGCACCACCCCCGGGACGGGTTTCGGGGTGAGCGGCGTGGTGTTCTACGACGAGAACGCCAATGGCCTGCTCGACCCGGACGAGGTGGTGCGGCTCCCAGGGGCCACTGTCAACGTTGGTGGGCGGACCGGGCAAGCCGGGGCGGACGGCCTCTTCACGGTCGCCGGTGTCCCTGCGGGCTCGCAGACGGCCCAGGCCGACGGCGCCAGCCTTCCCTCCTACTACGTGCCCGGAGCGGCGGTATCGGTGAGCATCCCCCAGACGAATGCCTCCTCGGTCGCCGTGCCGGCGGTCCTCGACATCGGGGGCAACCTGCCCAACCATTACCTGGCCTTCGGCGACAGCATCACCAGCGGAGACGGCAGCGGCAGCAGCGGTGGCTACTTGTCCTACCTCACCGCGGACCTGCGCTCCCACCTGGGCGACGCCTTCATCGCCAACGCCGGAAAACCGGGCACCAAGAGCGTCGAGGGCGAGGCACGCCTGACGCGGCAGCTCGGGCGACACGATCCCGCCTTCACGCTCACCCTCTACGGGACGAACGACTGGAACGCGGCGGTCTGCCGGACCGAGTTCCCCTGCTACACGATCGACGCACTGCGCTCCATGATCCTGCAGGCCAGGGATGCGGGCTCGAACCCCATCCTCGGAACCATCCCTCCGGCGAACCCGGCTTGGTTGGACAAGAACGCCACGGAGCGCAACATCTGGGTGGACCAGATGAACGATCTCGTTCGTTCGATGGCCCGGCAGGAAGGGGTGCCGATCGCCGAGATCCACGGCGACTTCCTCGCCCAGCCGAGCCTCCGGGATCTCTTCTTCGACCACGTGCACCCGAACGACTCCGGATACCAGATCATGGCGCGCTCGTGGTTCGACGCCATCACCTCCTCCTCGTCCCCCGCGGCGTCGGGCGGGATGAGGACGAGCGGCATGGCTTTCGGATTCGACCCTCCGGGTGGCCCGTGAAGACAGGGCGCCTTCTCAAGTTCCAGCGTCCCGGCGGCGAGGTGCACGCGTACTTCTACGACGACGGCGGTGTCGTCCGAGCCTCCCTCTATCTTCTCGCCAAGGGATACGAACGCTCGCCGGTCCACGAGGTGACGGGCCCGGAAACGGAGAAAGTCGAGGCCGAGGTGCGGGACTGGATCGACTGCTACTTTCCCAAGGCCTGATGGCCCCGTCCCCATCGACGCCGAGGGACTGGTGATGGCCTGGGTCGAATCGGTCGGGGCGCCGACACCGAAACGGTCGTGAAGATCACCTCCGCCCTCAGGCATCTGCTGCTTCCCCTGGTGGTCCTCGTGGCCCTCCCGGTGGGAGGCACGCTGGGCTACAAGCTCATCGGGGGCTGGGATTTTTTCGACGCCCTCTACATGACGGTCATCACGATCACCACCGTGGGCTTTCACGAGGTGAAGCCACTGGGCACCGCGGGCCGCCTGTTCACCATGGCACTGGCCCTGGGTGGGGTGTTCACGGCCTTCTATGCGGCGGCAGCGTTCATTCGCGCCATCGTGACCGGCGAGATCCGGACAGTCTTCGGGAGGCAGCGCATGGAGAGTCAGCTTTCACATCTTGACAACCACCTGGTGGTCTGTGGCTTCGGGCGAATGGGTCGCCTGGTCTGCGAGGAGTTCTCGGCGGCGGGTCTCCCCTTCGTGCTCATCGACCGGAATCCCGTCGTGCTCCAGGACTTCTTGATCCCCCATGGCATCGCCCTCGCGGGGACGCCACCGCCGACGAGGTGCTCAAGCAGGCCGGGGTCGAGCGTGCCCGAGCCCTGGTGAGCGCCGCGGCCTCGGATGCGGACAACCTCTACATCACCATGAGCGCCCGGTTCCTGAGCGAGGACCTGTTCATCGTGGCACGGGCCGAGAGCGACGGCGCCGAGCGCAAGCTGGTGCGGGCCGGCGCCAGCCGGGTGATCTCGCCCTACGCGATCGGGGGGCATCGGGTCGCGCAGGCGGTGCTTCGGCCACGCGCGATGGACTTCATCGAGCTGGCGACACGCAGCGCCCACCTCGAGCTCCAGATCGAGGTGGCGGAGCTGCGGACGGACAGCACGCTCGTCGGCGACTCGCTCAAGACGAGTCCGATCAAGAGCGAGCTCGGCATCATCGTCGTGGCCATCAAGAAGCCCGACGGGAAGATGGTCTTCAACCCCGCTCCCGAGACCGTGCTGGAGGGCGGCGACGTCTTGATCTCGATCGGCCACCGCCAGCAGCTGGACCGACTGGCAGAGCTGGCCAGCGCGAGTCATTGAGCGACCTGGCGACGACCGAGCCGGCGATCCGGATCGCCCGCGATCATGCGGACATTCAGGCCTGTGTCGAGCTGCAGCGGGGCGTCTGGGGGCTCAACGATCTCGACGTCACCGGTCCCAGCCAGTTGTTGGCGACGGTGTACGCCGGGGCGATCCTCCTTCTGGCCGAAGACCCGGAGGGGCGGGTCTTCGGCTTCTCCTACGCCTTCCCTGGCCTGCGGGGCGGCGAGCCCCACCTGCACTCGGACATGCTCGCCGTCCTTCCCGAGGCCAGGGGCCGAGGCCTCGGACCCCGGCTGAAGTGGGCTCAGAGGGACGAGGCGCTCCGCCGCGGGCTCGCGCTGATCACCTGGAGCTTCGACCCACTCCAGGCCGGAAACGCCCGTCTCAACCTTCGTCGTCTTGGCGCCACCGCAACGGAGATCCTGCCGGACCTCTTCGGAACGACGAGCTCGAAGTTGTACCACGGCCTTCCGACGGACCGTCTTGCGGTGCGATGGGAGCTTCAGAGCCCGAGCGTAAGGGAGCGCTCGGGTGGGCAGGTGCCGCTCCCGGCCGCCCGCCTCCTGGATGCACCGCGCATCAACGACGTCGACGTGGAGAACATCACGGAAGAGGTTCGTCCGTTCGGCGCCGCGTGGGATACCCACAAGGCGATCGGCGTCGGGCGTATGCCCGTCATCGAACTCGGCGGAGTCTACGACGACACCGCCGCGACCGGACCCGACGCTCTCTTCGGCGGCCGTGTTCCCGAAACCGCAGCGACCGCGACGCGTACTCTCGCGATCACCTGGGGATCGACGAAGATCACAACCGTCGAGACGCTGCTCCTCACATATCGCCGGACGGCTGACAAATCGGGCCTGACGAAGTGGTTGGCGCGTTTGCAACCGACCGGGGCAGTGGTCGAGGCGTGATCCTCACGCCGGCGCGACCGCGTTAACCGATCAGGTCGACGAATCGCGCGACCTGATCGGATCGCGCACCCTATAGCGTCAACGTCCGCCGCTTCAATGTCGCAGCGGCGCTACAGCGGGAGGGCAGCCAGTGAAGGACGAAACGGGCGTGCCGGCGTGGCGCGAGCTGGCCGCCGACCCGCTCTCAGGCGAGAGCGATTCGACCCGGACGAGCTGGACACCCCGACGGGGGTGAGAGATTACCCGGCAACCTGCGCTTTTCCTTGGAGTGTGGGCGTCCACATACGTGCGATTCCCTTTGGGGACGCCACTCCTGATGTCGGCTCACCGTTGTGGTGGTCATAACCGATACGAGCCTTGGGTGTGGGGTGAATCTGGTCTCCGACATCTGCCCCATAGGTCTCAGGCGGGACACGTCCCCCATACCGGGTGATCCAGAGCCCACGAGGTCGCCCCAGTAGCGAAATTAGTGGGCTCGGATTCGATGTTTGTGACACACCAGCCACTCAAATCCTGGTTGAACGACTCGGCGTAGGCGAACATGTAGCCCATGTTCGTGACGCTGCTGACGTCCCACGAACTGATGTCTCCGTTGAACGCGTCGGCATAGCGGAACATGTAGCGCATGTCCGTGACGCTGCTGACGTCCCACGAACTGATGTTTCCGTTGAACGCGTCGGCACCGTAGAACATGTAGCGCATGTCCGTGACGCTGCTGACGTCCCACGAACTGATATCTTCGTTAAATGAAGACTGACCCTGGAATGCGTCCTCCATATCGGTAACAGCAGACACATCCCAGTTACTGATATGTCCATAGGTTGAAGTCGCGGTACCTTCATCAGAAAACCATAAGGCCACAGCAGTAGAGAAATTCTCATCCGTGAGG
>CAUZDW010000002.1:75000-176420 GCA_963578825.1 Vicinamibacteria bacterium | reverse complement strand
TGCTCACGTCGATCGGAGATGTGCCACCGGTGGAGTACGAACAGCAGTACTATCGGGCGCAAGAGGCTCCAGCCATGATGGCCGGAATCAACTAACGAGCACTCCGGAGAACCCGGAGCGGTTCAGTTCGGGAGATCATCCTGGTGGTGCGCGGCGCGATTGCCCGGCAGTATCAGACGACCTTCAAGAGGAAGCGAGTGCATGTCGCGTCTCTCGAGGAGGGCTTCCGCGTGCACTTTCACCGTCGCTCGGACCCGCGCCCCGTGGAGATAGACGCGGCCAACTTCGAGTTCGGTCTCGGGGCCACCGGGTCGAGCCGACTCGAACTCAATGGCTGGGTCAAGGAGCTGGGCGACGACCTGCCCAGGGACGACGACTTCCGCCTGCTGCCCCCGGCTTTCGGGGTGGCAGCCGCCGAAGTCAAGGGGCCGCTGGCGGCCGCGACAGCTCTCCGGGGCACGACCCGGGGGAGCGACGCCAGCCGCGACGGCGAGAGCGTCATCCTCGACAACGCTCAGCAATTCAATTTCTACTCAGCCTGGCGCGGGGCTCTCGCTCGTCTCGGGACGAAGTCCGGCAGATAATGTGGACCAGGATAATCGGGATGGCGGCCGGGCGCTGGCGTGATCTCCTCCCGATCCTGATCCTGGCCGTGCTCCCGGCCCTCGCCTACGCGCCCGCGTGGCACGAGGGACGGCTGCTGGCGCCGGGTGACGGGGTGACCCTTCACCTCCCGCTGCGCACCGAGGTCTGGCGTGCCCTGGATCGGGGCGAGACTCCCTCGTGGAATCCCTCGGCCTTCTCGGGGGCCCCCCTCCTCGCGGCGTACCGGCCGGGCGCTTTCCATCCACTCATGATGGTTCTCACGCCGCTGGCCCCCTTCACAGCCTTTCAGCTCCTCGTCGTCGTCTCGCTGGGGCTTTGCGGTCCTCTGGCCTTCCTCTACGTGCGCCGCCTCGGGGCGGAGCCGGTGGGCGCGCTCCTGAGCGGCGCAGGCTTTGCTCTCGGCCCGTATCTCGTCGGCCACCTGGGAGACACCCCGACCCTCGTGGCCGCCCCCGCTCTCGTGCTCGTTCTGCTCGCTGGCGAGACGGCCCTCGCTCGCCCGCGTGCGACGACCGGCGTGCTGCTGGCTCTTGCGGTGGCTCTCCTGCTCCTCGCCGGCTCGCCCGAAGCGGTCGGGGCAGGGGCCATTCTTCTGTCGGCGCAGCTCGTCTTCAGTTGGCGCGGCCGCGAGGGGCCGAAGGGGGAGCTCTCACGTTGGCGTGTCGTCCTGGCCTCGGTGGCTGCAGGCGCGACGCTTGCTGCGCCGCAACTCCTGCCCACGCTCATCGCCCTGGGCGAAGCCGGACCGGCGACGGCCGGCTTTGGCGCCGGCGACGGACTCTCGGGAGCGGCAATCGGGCTCACCGGCTTCCTGGCGGGTCTGATCACTCACACCCCGGCCCCGCTGTTTGCCCTGGCGGCCGTCCCGCTGCTCGTGGCAAACCCCGCGCTGCGCGCGGCAGCCGGCATCACCCTGGGGCTGGGCGTCCTCATGGTGTGGCGCGGACAGGGCGGCCTCGGGGGTGCGGTCCCCCTGGCGTTCGATCTCACCCTCGCCGTTCTCGCGGGGCTGTCGCTGTCGACCCAGTGGAGGGTTCGACACGAGACCGAGGGCCGCCGACTGCGTCTGCTCACGGCGGTCGTGGCGGCTCTGGCGGTGGCTGGCCTGTCGGTGATCACCAGCACCACTGGCCCGCTCCCCTCTGAGCTCACAGGGCCGGTGGGCCTCCTGGCTTTGGCCCTCATCCTGTTCCTTCTTTTCGGAGGATCCCGGCGCGCCGTGGCCGCCCATGTCTTCCTGCTCCCGCTGCTGGCCTCGTTTCTCCTCCAACCCTGGGGCCGGAGGGCCTGGGAGGGGGCGCCGACGCCGGCAACGCTCATGGAAGGGACGCCGACCCGCCGCGCCATCGATCGCGTGATGGGCCCGCGGCGGCATGAGCGGACGCTGACGGTGGCTGAGTCCTGGCCACGCGAGCTCTCGGAGGATCTCGGCTGGGCAAACCTCGCCACCTTTGGTGAGCGGCACAACACCGAGGGTTACGATCCGCTGGTCCCGGCCTCGCGCCGCGTCGTCCTGGACGGCATGCGGGAAGATGGAACGCTGCCCCGGGCGTTCCTGACGACCGACCCCGGGCGGCTGGAGCTTCTGGGCGTGCGGTGGGTCCAGGTGCCGACGCGGTCGCTGGTGGTCCGGGCGGACGAGGAGGGGCTCGGTGATGCCGTCGACGTGATCCTCGAGCCTCCCCGCCCGAAGCAGTTCTCCTTGCCCTTCACGTACGCGACCGAGGTGCGCATCGCGTCGTTTCTCGCCGGTGCGGTCGACGTGCCCCAGGGTGAAATCGTGGCCGAATGCGTCGCCCGGCTGGCCGGCGGGCGTGAGATCCGGCTCCCGATACGCGCTGGAGTGCACACCGCGGAGTGGGCCTGGGATCGCCCTGACGTCCGGCCGGTGGTGCGGCACGAGCGCCCGAGGATCCTGAAGAGCATCTCCACCCGAGAGGGCTTTCCGAGCCACCAGTACCTGGGAGTGCTCGATCTCCCGGCGCGCTACGCTCTGGTGGGCCTTCGCTTCCGCGCCGCCCCGGGCGCGCCACCCTTGTGGCTTCTCCGTCTGGGGTTGCACGATGGGGCGACGGGCCGAGACATCGGCGTGGGCCTCGCCTCTGGATACCTGAGCGACATGGTGCGCTTGAGAGAGGCCGGGGGCACCCCGCGGGTGACGCTGTTCGAGGTGCGACGGGGCGTGGGACCGGCCTGGGTCGTGGACTCGCTGCGTCGGCTTCCTGACGCCGCCCGGGTGAGCGACTTTCTCCGCTCTCCGACCCGCCTCGGCGTGGACAGCCGGCGCGAGGCCCTGGCCGTGGCCCGGGACGTCGAGGGCGTGACCCTGCCCCCCCAGAGCCGGTCCTCCGGGGCGGTCCTGGCCCGTGCGATCGGCGGGCGGATCGTCCTGAGGGCGGCGGGACCCGGACTGCTCGTCCTCGCCGAGGGCTGGGACCCGGGCTGGGCTGTCCGGGTCGACGCCGATCCGGGTCGCGTGTTGAAGATGAACGGGGACCGCCTCGGTGTGGTGCTCCCGGAGGGCACGCACCGGGTGGTTTTCCGTCACAGCGCGCGAGGGCTCGACTGGGGCGTTCTGCTGGCCCTTCTCGCTGGCGCCGGGCTCGCCGGGGCGCTCCTGCGCGAGCGGACGAGCCGCGCCGGCTCGGTGCCCGTTTGACCATCGTCGAAGCCGCGTGAAAGATGGTGAATAATGTGGGCTGCTTGGTCTGTTTCTCACCGAGGGTCCGATGAGCGCAGCAAAGCCGGGCCTCAGCATCTTCTTCCCCGCCTACAACGACGTCGGGACCATCGCCAGCCTGGCCCTGGTGGCCCACATGACGGCGCGGCAGGTCACCGACGACCACGAGGTGATCGTGGTGAACGACGGGAGCCCCGACCACACCGGTGGGCTCCTGGACGAGATGGCGCGGCACTTCTCCTGGCTCCGGGTGGTGCACCACGAGAAGAATCGCGGCTACGGGGGAGCGCTCCGGACCGGCTTCGCCTCGGCGTCGAAGGAGCTCGTCTTCTACACCGACGGGGACGCGCAGTACGACCCCCGGGAGATGACGCGGCTGCTCGATGCCTTCTCTCCCGAGGTGGACTTCGTCAACGGATACAAGATCGCGCGAAACGACCCACTCCACCGCGTCGTGATCGGTCGCCTCTATCACTGGTTCGTCAAGCTGGCGTTCGGGCTGAAGCTGCGTGACGTCGACTGCGATTTCCGCCTGATGCGAAGAAGCATCTTCGAGAGAGTCCACCTCACCCGCTCATCCGGCGTCATCTGCGTCGAGCTCATGAAGAAGGTACAGGACCAGGGCTTCCGGATCGCCGAGGTGCCGGTGCACCATCACCACCGCAGCTACGGCAAGAGCCAGTTCTTCAATTTCCCCCGGGTCGCTCGAACGCTCGTCGACCTGGCGAGGCTCTGGCTCGAGCTGGTGCCCGGAAAGCAGCACATGAGGGCGGGCACGCCCCATTCGCCGCCATCGCCCCCCCAGCCGGATGCATCCTCGCCGGCCAGGACTCCGGCCACTCCGGAAGGCGAGCGGTCTTGAGCGCCGACCACCGCGACTTCTACCGCGACCGCAGGGTGCTCGTCACCGGTGGGCTCGGCTTCATCGGCTCCAACCTCTGCCGCTCCCTCGTCGACCTGGGAGCACAGGTCACCGCGGTCGACAGCCTCCTCCCGGACTACGGCGGCAACCTCTTCAACCTCGCGGGCTACGAGGATCGGATCCGGATCAACATCGCCGACGTTCGTGGTCATGGTATGGAGCACCTGCTGAAGGACAAGGACGTCCTCTTCAACCTCGCGGGCCAGGTGAGCCACATCGACTCGATGCGCGATCCAGTGACCGATCTGGAGATCAACTGTACGAGCCAGCTCAGGGTTCTCGAGGCCGTGAGGAGGGGGAACCCGGAGCTCAAGGTCGTCTATGCGGGCACGCGGCAGATCTACGGGCGTCCGCTCTATCTCCCGGTGGACGAGAAGCACCTCCTGCAGCCGGTGGACGTCAACGGCATCAACAAGATCTCGGGCGAGTTCTACCACCTCGTCTATCACCAGGTGTACGGGATTCGCGCTTCGTCACTACGACTCACCAACACCTACGGCCCACGGCAGCTCATCCGTCACAACCGCCAGGGCTTCGTGGGCTGGTTCATTCGCAAGGCCGCGTTCGGAGAGGAGATCCAGATCTTCGGCGACGGGAGCCAGAAGCGCGACTTCAACCACGTGGACGACGTGGTCGACGCGTTCCTCCGGGCCGGGGCCACCGACAGCTCCGACGGCCAGGTCTTCAACCTGGGGGACGGGACACCGGTCTCTCTTCTCGAGCTGGTGAAGCTCCTGATGGAGGTCGCGGAGGGCGGCAGCTACACCCTCGTGCCCTTCCCTCCAGAGAGGAAGCGGATCGACATCGGGGATTTCTATGCCGACATCTCGAAGATTCGCGCCACGCTGGGCTGGGCGCCCCGCCGGCCACTGCGCGAGGGCCTCGGGGAGACGATTCGTTACTACCGGGAGCACCGGGACCGCTACCTCTGATGCCAGAGATTCCGTTCGTGGACTTCAAGGCCAGGGTCGCCGCGCTGCGAGACGAGCTCGACGAGGCCATGTGCCGCGTGGTCGATTCGGGGTGGTTCATCCTCGGCCCCGAGGTCGAGGCGTTCGAGCAGGAGCTTCGGGCGGCCTTCGGCGCCGCAGAGGTCGTGGCGGTGGCGAACGGGACCGAGGCGCTGCAGCTGGGTCTCGTCGCCGCCGGCGTGGGCCCGGGGGACGAGGTGGTCACGACCTCGCTCACGGCTGCGTTCACAGGCCTCGCCATCCTCTCCGCTGGAGCGAGGCCGGTCTTCGTGGACGTGGATCCCGAGACCCTCAACCTCGACCCGAGCGCCGTCCGAAGCGCGATCACCCCTCGGACAAGAGCGATCGTCCCTGTGCATCTCTACGGCCAGCCCGCGGACATGGATCCGATCCTGGCCTGCGCCACGGAGCACGGGATCGCAGTCGTCGAGGACGCATGCCAGGCTCATGGTGCGACCTACAAGGGCCGGACCGTGGGAACGCTGGGCGCGTGCGGCGCGTTGTCGTTCTACCCGACCAAGAATCTCGGCGCTCTCGGGGACGGGGGCGCGCTGCTGGTGGGCGAGCCGGATCTCGCGGCCCGGCTGCGGCGGCTCCGCAACGGCGGCCAGAGCGACCGGTACCACCACGACGAACCCGGGATCAACAGCCGCCTGGACGAGATCCAGGCGGCCATCCTGCGGGTGGGCTTGAAGCACCTCCCGAGGTGGACCGAGAGGCGGCGTGAGCTCGCGAGTTTCTATCGGCGTGAGCTGGAGGGCGTCGGCGTCAGGCTCACCGCCGTTCTGGACGAGACCCAGCCGGTCCATCACCTCTTTGTCGTGCGCCACGCTCGGCGCGACGCACTGGTGGCCGCGCTACGGGAACGGGGGGTCGGCACCTTGATCCACTATCCGATCCCGCTGCACCGTCAGCCAGCCTTCGCCTCGCAGGCGCCCCTGCCGGAGACGCTGCCCATCGTCGAGAAAGCGGCGGACGAGATCCTGTCGCTGCCCCTGTATCCCGAGCTCACCGACACACAGGCCGAAGCGGTGGTGGCGGCCGTGCGGGACGCGGCAAGGGCGCTCTAAGAGTCCTCAGCGGCTCCTTCGCGTCGTGCTAGCATCCCCCTGCTCATGACTCCGCGAGAAGAGCTGCTCGACAAGATACACACCCGTCACGCCAAAATCGGAGTGATCGGTCTGGGCTACGTCGGTCTTCCGTTGGCGCTGCTCTTCGAAGAGGCAGGCTTCGAGGTCGTGGCGTTCGACATCGATCCGGCGAAGCCGGAGGCTCTCCAACGAGGTGAGTCGTACATCCGCCACATCGGTGCGGAGAGAGTCGCCCGCGCCTTTGCCGGCGGGCGTGTGGTCGCCACGACCGATTTCGACCGCCTGGCCGAGTGCGACGCTATCTTGATCTGCGTCCCGACACCCCTCGGCAAGCACCGTGAGCCCGACCTCTCGTTCATCCGCTCGACCGCCGCGGAGGTGGCAGCGCGGCTCAGGCGTGGTCAGCTCGTGGTTCTCGAGTCGACGACCTACCCGGGCACGACGCGTGAAGAGCTGCTTCCACCGTTCGAGGCGCGAGGCCTCGAGAGCGGCACCGATTTCTTTCTCGCCTTCTCGCCCGAGCGGGAGGACCCCGGCAACCGAACGTTCCACACTCAGAACATCCCCAAGATCGTGGGAGGACTTGACCCGGCCTCGCAGGAGCTGACGACGGCACTCTACGGCGCCGCGGTCGAGCAGGTCGTCCCCGTGTCGTCCCCCGAAGTGGCAGAAGCGGCCAAGCTGCTCGAGAACATCTTTCGCGCGGTGAACATCGCCCTCGCCAACGAGATGAAGCTCGTGCTCGACCGTATGGATGTCAACGTCTGGGAGGTGATCGAGGCTGCCCGGACGAAGCCCTTCGGCTTCATGCCGTTCTACCCGGGGCCGGGCCTCGGGGGGCACTGCATCCCCCTCGATCCGTTCTACCTGACCTGGAAGGCCGCGGAGCACGGCGTCTGGGCGCGCTTCATCGAGCTCGCGGGCGACATCAACACCTCGATGCCGAGTTACGTCGTCGACCGGACCGCGAAGGCGCTCAACCGCCACAGCAAGAGCCTGAAGGGTGCCCGGGTGCTCGTCCTGGGCCTCTCGTACAAGGCCGACATCGACGACGATCGCGAGTCGCCCTCGTTCGAGATCATCGAGCGGCTGCAGGAGGAGGGAGCGGAGGTGGCCTACTGCGACCCCTACATCCCTGTGTCGCGCCCGGGCCGCGAGCACGACCTGGGGCTCGCCTCGGTTCCGTGCACCCCGGAGGAGTTCGAGCGCCACGACGTGCTCGTCGTCTCGACCGCCCACTCCGATTTCCGGGATCCCGCTCTTTACCGCGGGGTCGGGCTCGTGGTGGACACGCGGAACCTGATGGCGCCGATGGGCTTCGGTGCGAAGAGCTCGCTGTCTGCCGACACCGGGGGCTCCCGGGAGTCGGCTCATCGGGAGGGTCCCGAGGTCGTGAGGGCGTAGGCGGCAACAGCGGGTCGCGAACCGCGGCCGTGGAGGTGATTCATCCCAGGGCGGGTCCTCGTCGTCGTCCCAACCTACAACGAGCGTGAGAACGTCGCTCCCCTGATCAGCGAGCTCCTCTCGCTCGACGAGCAGATTGACGTCTGGGTGGCCGACGACAGCAGCCCGGACGGGACCGCCGAGGCTGTGCGCGAGGCCATGGCCACCCATGGAGGGCGGGTCGACCTCCTGCTCCGGTCGGAGAAGGCGGGTCGCGGGGCAGCGGTGATCGCCGCGTTCAGGAAGGGCCTCGACGATCCCAGGGGGTACGCCACCTTCGTCGAGATGGACGCCGACTTCTCCCACCACCCGAAGGAGTTGCCGAAGCTCCTGGAGAAGCTCGAAGAGTGCGACATGGTCGTCGGCTCTCGCTACGTCGAGGGTGGCGGGACATCGGAGTGGGGGAGGTGGCGTCCGGTGCTCTCGTGGCTCGCCAACAAGTACGTGGCCATGGTGGCGGGAATCCCCATCCGCGACACCACCAGCGGATACCGGGCCTACCGACGCACCGTACTGGAAGAGACGGAGTTCGATCGCATCAAGATCCGGGGATACGTCGTGCACGGAGAGATGGCCTACCAGGCCTGGGTTCACGGCTTCCGTCTCGGCGAGGTGCCCATCCACTTCAAGAACCGGGCCAGAGAGGCGTCGAAGCTGTCCTCGGAAGAGATCTACACGGCACTCGTCAACTTTGCCCTGCTGCGATTCCGATACGGACTGCGCCCGCGCACGCGCGGGGCGCCCGCGAGTGGGGGGGCGCCCCACGCCTGAGGCTGCACGAACTCTGATGATCTGGGGCGGGGGCCCGTGGGCCCCGGCACGGAACCGCCAGCAGGACGGGGCAGAGGTGATCGCCTGGCCAGGGGCCGACGCGGGCGGGCGGATGTGGACACGTCTGTGGGGTCGGCTGCCGCTGGTGGACGGGATGAGCTTTCGCGAGCTCGCGACCTGGCGCGACATGTCCCTGCTGTGGCTCGCGGAGGGTTTCATCCGGGCGGAGACCGCAGGGCCCCGATGCGCGGAGCTCGTGGAGATCGCGCTGCGACTGCTCGAGGCGACCCGGGCCTCGGAGGTCGACGTGGCGGGTCTCTCCGGCCCGGACGCCGTGCTTCTCGACCGGGCCTGCACCGCCAGCGGTGTGCTCTTTCATGGCAAGCCACCCAGGGCGCGCCCCCTCCGTCCGCCCCTGTCCTCTCGCCCGGGCAGGCTTCGAACGCTCCAGCGGGTGCTCGCTCCGGCCACGCCTCCTCCCCTCCCGAGCCCCCTGGGCGAAACCGGCCCCCCGCCGGTCCGCCCGCTCCTCGTCCTCGTACCCGCGGACGACGATGGGGCGCTCCGCTCACTCTTCGATGCGGTGACGAGAGAGCTGGCGCTTCCGGTGGTGATGCTCCCCCTCCCGGACCTCGCGAGGTGGCGCAC
The DNA here is from genome assembly GCA_963578825.1 of Vicinamibacteria bacterium. Lineage (GTDB taxonomy): Bacteria > Acidobacteriota > Vicinamibacteria > Fen-336 > Fen-336 > JAJDNS01. The sequence goes on along the minus strand of CAUZDW010000002.1, from coordinate 167,288 downwards.
GCGGAGAGTCGTCCACGAGGCGGCCCGGGCAGCCGGCCCGCTTCGGGAGCTCTCGAAGCGGTTGCGTGGAGCGACCGGAGTCCTCGACTCCTACCGTCATCGGGAGGTGAAGTTCTCCGATCTGGCTGCCGACAACCTGGATCGAATCCTCCACACCCACCTCCCCGGTGCGATCCTGCGCCTCGAATCGGCCATCGAGCTCTTCAGCGTGGCACCCCGACCGCTCGCTGTGGCCCTGGCCGCGGGCGGGCTCGACGAGCGACGGACCTTGCTCGCGGCGTGCGCCGTCACCGGCCTCCCGAGCCTCGTCATCCACACCAGGCCCGTGGGGCCCGACGAGCGAGAGCGGGCCGACGGCGGACCACAGGCCGACGTCACCCTCGTGTGGGAGCCGGGCTCCGACACCGCACCCGTGCCGGATCGGCTCCGCGAGGTGGTGCGTGCTAGGGTGGAGCGCGAATGAAGGCGACGACACTGGGGCTCGGATCGCGTCTCATTGGAGAAGGACAACCCTGCCTCGTAGTGGCCCATGTCGGTGCGGCACACGAAGGCTCGGGCGACACGGCGCGGCGCCTGATCGACGCCGCGTTTCAGGCGGGCGCCGACGCGATCGCCTTCCAGCTCTTCCGGGCCGACGAGCTTCTGGTGCGACGGCACCCGGACCGCGCGGAGATGGAGGCTGTCGAGATACCGGCGAAGGAGTGGCTCCGCGTGCTCGAGGCGGCGCGAGCTTCGGGTCTTGCCGTGGTGGCCGAGGTCCTCGATGTCGCCTCGCGGGACATCGCGGGGGAGGCCGGCGTCGACGCACTCCAGGCCAACGCGAGAGACCTGGATCACCCCGAGCTTCTGAAGGCGCTGGCCGACGGGGCCCGGCCGCTCCTCATCGGAATCGGGCCCGCGCCCGAGCGGCTCGTCTGGGAGGCTCTCGACGTCGCCGGGGAGAGCGTGGCGCTTCTGGTGTGCCCCCCGGCGACTCCTGCGGCGGTGGAGGAGCTGAGGCTGGACGAGCTGTCGGCTCGGCGGGAGCGTCACCGGGTGCCGGTGGGTCTTCTGGACTCCACCGACGGAAGCTCCTCCTTCGCGCTTCTGGCGCCTGCCCTCGCCGCCGCTCATGGCGCCAGCTTCGTGGAGAAGCGACTCACCCTCGACCGCAGCCGCAAGGGCCGGGACTGGGCGGCGGCGATGAGCCCGGAGGAGTTTTACAAGATGGTGGAGCTTCTCCGTCAGGCGGAGCGGGCCCGGGGCGAGACGGCACTCGGCCGCGAGGCGCAGACGCCAACGCCGCTCTCACGGGGGCGCTCGATCGTGGCGGCGATGCTGGTCGGAAGGGGTGACGTCCTCACAGCGGAGATGCTGGCGTTCAAGCACGCCGACCCCCCTGTCGACCACGGCCTCGCCCCGCGAGAGGCGGACCGGGTCCTGGGCCGCCGGGCGGCGCGGCCCATCCAGGCTGACGAGACCATACGGGAGGACATGCTCGAATGAAGGCTCTGATCACCGGCGGCGCGGGCTTCGTGGGAAGTCACCTCGTGAAGCGGCTTCTCGAGGGAGGAGACGAAGTCTACGTGATCGACAACCTCTCCACAGGCTCCATCGAGAACATCCTCAATGAACCGGTGCTGGCCGAGCTGGTGGACCGCGTGGACGTCGTCTTCCACCTCGCCGCTGCCGTAGGCGTGCGCCTCATCGTCGAGAGCCCGGTCAACACCATTGAGACGAATGTTCACGGAACGGAGAAGGTGCTGGCGCTCGCCAACAAGAAGAGGAAGAAGGTGGTGCTCACATCCACCTCCGAGGTCTACGGCAAGGCCGACACCGTCCCGTTCCGTGAGGACGGCGACCTGGTGCTGGGGCCGACCTCCAAGGGGCGATGGAGCTACGCGTGCAGCAAGGCCATCGATGAGTTCCTGGCTCTCGCCTACCACAAGGAGAAGCGCCTGCCCGTCGTGGTGGTTCGTCTCTTCAACACCGCCGGCCCGCGCCAGACCGGACGCTACGGGATGGTCATCCCGAACTTCGTGAAGCAGGCGATCCTTGGCCACCCCCTCACCGTCTATGGCGACGGGATGTAGACTCGGTGCTTCACCGACGTGGGTGACGTAGTGGGCCAGCTCGCCGCCCTAGCCACGGAGCCCCGGGCGGTGGGTGAGGTGTTCAACGTGGGAAACGATCGCGAAGAAATATCGATCCTCGATCTGGCGAAGCGGGTGAAGGCACGAGCTGGCTCGAAGAGCGAGATCGTCCTCGTGCCCTACGAGAAGGCGTACGAGGAGGGCTTCGAGGACATGCAGCGCCGCGTCCCCGACCTCTCCAAGCTCCGCGCACTCACCGACTACCGACCGCAGGTCCAGCTCGACGAGATCCTCGACCGGGTCATCGCCTACTTCACGTCGGACGCCACCCGCCTGTGAAGCCGGGCGAGTACCGCCGGATGTTCGAGGCCGAGGAGGCCCAGTGGTGGTACGTCGGCCAGCGCGCGATAGCCCACGCCATTCTCGAGCCGGTGCTGGCCTCTCGCTCGGCGACTGCGGAGCGTCCCCTCACCATCCTCGACGCCGGGTGCGGCACCGGGGGCAACACTTTTCATCTCGGGCGCCTCGGCCGTCCGGTCGGCCTGGACCTCGTCCGGGAAGCGACCGTTGCGTGTCGAGGAAGAGGTCTTGCGGCAGTCCGCGGCGGAGTCCTCGCGCTGCCCTTCCTCGATGACGTCTTCGACCTAGTCACCTCGTTCGACGTGATCTACCACGCCTGGGTCCCCGACGACGACGCTGCGTTGAGGGAGATGGCGCGCGTTGTCCGCCCCGGTGGCCTGGCGTTCGTGCGCGTCCCGGCGCTCAAGATTCTCTGGGGTGCCCACGACGAAGCTGTGCAGTCGCGTCACCGCTACACGCGCCCCGAGCTCGTACGTCTCCTCGAGGCCCAGGGGCTGAAGGTCGAGCGCTCGACGTATTGCAACTCGTTCCTGTTCCCGTTGCTCCTCGCGCGGAGGACGGCGGACCGGCTCCTCGGACGCCAGGGGTCGGATGTGGGCTTCCTGCCAGCGCCGCTCGAGTGGACCTTTCGCCACCTGATGCTCTTCGAGGCTGCGCTCATACGCCGCGGCGTTTCCATGCCCATCGGAGCGAGCGTCGTCGCACTTGCCCGCAGGCCCGGGGCCTGAAGCGGCTCAGCGCGCGGTGAGCGGCGCTTCGTCGAGCGGGGCGAAGAGAAGCGAGCTCGGGTCACCGGGTGTGGCCCGGATGCGGGTTTGGCTTAGAATGCGGTGTTTCAGGATGAGATCAGCGTGAGCAACGAGTGCGATTCGGTGACGTTTTCCCAGGAGCAACCGGATCCAGGGCCGGGCGTAGATCGGCTCCTGGAGCGGATCCGGTGACGGCACCCGCGCTCTCCGTCGTCATCCCTGCGTACAACGAGGCCGATCGCCTGCCGAAGACGCTGGCACGACTCCGTGCGTGGCTGTCCGACTCGTACCCGCTGCACGAGATCGTCGTGGTGGACGACGGCTCCGTGGACGGCACGGCCGACGTGGCGCGCGAGGCGGGAGGAGAAGCGCTCGTCCTTCTCCGGCACACGCCCAACCGGGGCAAGGGCCACGCCGTTCGCCGGGGGATGCTCGCAGCGACGGGACAGCGGCGGCTCATGACGGATGCCGATCTCTCCACACCCATCGAGGAGCTGCCGAAGCTCATGGCCGAGCTCGACCGGGGCGTCCAAGTCGCCATCGGCTCCAGGGCCGTCGAAGGCGCGCGCATCGAGGTTCACCAGCCCGTGTTCCGGGAGGCCATGGGGCGTCTCTTCAACCGGCTCGTGCAGGCGCTTCTCCTCCCGGGCCTTCTGGACACGCAGTGCGGCTTCAAGCTGTTCACCGGACCCGCTGCCGAGCTGGCCTTTGGTGCGTCACGACTCGACGGGTTCTCCTTTGACGTGGAGGCCCTCTACATCGCTCGACGACGGGGCTTGCGTATCGCGGAGGTGCCGGTCGTGTGGCGCAACGACGAGGCCTCCCGGGTGAGCCTGGGCGGGGGGAGCGCCGCCTTCGTGGATCTCGTCCGGATCCGGATGCTCGCCTGGAAGGGGGCCTACGGATCCTCCGGGGGTGGCGGCGAGCCGGGGCCTTCGACGTAGCGGACCTCGGCTCGCTCCCGAAGGCCCTTCACCCAGTCCTCGATGCGCTCGTCGAGAGCGCGGCGTTCCAGGCGCGCGCGCAGCGCCGGGACCGCGTCTTCGAATGGGGGGCCGTCGGGCTTGCCCCCAAGCTCCTCGTTCCACGCCGCGCGCAGCGCCTCCTCGGTGATCCGGATCTGCGGCCGAAAGCGAAACTCGACGTAGCGCAAGATGACCGCCTGGCGTCGAAGCAGTCGCAGCAGCTCCGCCTGAGACCAGAGCGCCAGCTCGGGGCGCGTCTCCAGGAGCGTCCCGAGTGCGTCCTCCGCCTCTTCGCGGGAGACAGCCGCCTGGGGCAATCGCAATGCTTCCTGGTGCATGAGACGCTCGTCGATCGAGGCCTCGAGGGCCGATCGGCGGGCGAGCCCGCGCACTGCCTCCACCGCCCGCACCTCGGAGAGCAGCAGCGGTCGTTCATCCACGACGGCGAGGACGCGTTCGGCGATTCGGGAGACGTCCTCACCTGAAGCGAAGCTGGCGAGACCGAGCGCCAGGACGAGACCCCGGCTAGAAGGCATAGCCGATGGTGAGGTGGAGCCGGCCCGGAGTCTCTCCCGGGAGACGGTGGATCTTGTGGCCGTAGTCGAGGCGGATGGGTCCGATGGGCGTCAGGTAGCGCACCCCGAGACCCACGCTCTTGCGCAGGTCGGCGACCGAGAGATTCCCGACCTCGGGGTACACGTTGCCCATATCCAGGAAAGTGGCGACCTGGAAGGACCTCGTGAGGTCGTAGCGCAGCTCTGCGCCTCCCAGCAGGAGAGCGTTTCCTCCGGTGGCGAAGGGCTCGCCCTCCGGCGTGATCACCTGTGGACCTACACCGTCGACGATCCAGCCCCTCAGACCGAAGGCGCCACCGGCGAAGAACCTCTCGGGCAGCGGCAAGAGCGAGGGCGAGTCCTTCCCGTAGGTGGCCGCCAGGCCGAGTCGGACCGAGAGCACGAGAGCCAGGTCGGCGCTCAGACGCCGGATGTTGGCGGTCTGGAAGAAACCCTTCACGTAGCTCACGCCCCCGAGGGGCTCGAAGGAGAGTTGGATGTCCGACCCGAAGAACGCCCCGCGACGAGGTTCGAGGGGATCGTCCCGCATGTCCCACACGATGGAGAACGCCGGACCGGAGACGGTGTACGTGCGGAACTGTCGGTCGATCTCCTCTTCCGGGACCCCGATGTTGAAGACGTTGGTGTCCTGGTAGAGATACCGGTAGATGAGCGTCGTGCGAGTGTCGACCTGCTGGCCCGCCTGGACGACCAAGCCCTTGCGATTGTAGTCGAAGCTGGAACGATCCTCCTCCTCCCAGAAAGCGGTCAGGAACGAGTCGAGATTCTTGCCGAACAGCCACGGCTCTCGCACGTTCAGCAGGAAGCGGCTGCCCCGGAAGCTGCCCCGGGCGAAGATCGAAGCGGTCCGCCCGAGCCCATTCAGGTTGCGGCGGGTGAGCTCCACACTGCCTCGCAGCAGATCCTGCTCCGAGTAACCGATTCCATAGGAGACCGTCGTTCGCGGTGCTTCCTGCACCCTGACGACCACGTCCCGCTGCTCCTTGTTCGACGGATCGAGCTCGCTGATGGTGACCCTCTCGAAGATGCCGAGGCTCAGGAGGCGGCGCTGACTCTCGAGAACGCGCTCGAAGGAGAAGAACTCCCCGGGATGGAGGTCGAGCTCGCGGCCCACGGTCACCTCCCGCGTCTGGCGGAGCCCGGCGAGTACGACGCTCTGGACGATGGTGCGGGGCCCGGGTGCGATGAGGAACCGCACACGCACCTTGGTTCGATCGTCCGAGAACTCGCTCAGCGGCTCGACTGTCACGTCGAGAAAGCCGGCCCGACGCCAGGAGGAGAGGAGCGCCTCGCGGCTTGCCGCCACGTCGCGCAGGCGGTAGGGACGACCCGGCCGGACCGCGAGCTCCTGCAGATCCTCGTTCTCCCGGGAGGGAGGAAGGGGTGGACCCTCGAGCTCGAGCTCGACGACGGTCGCTTCGGGCCCGGGGCGGGCGAGAAAGGCGACGGGCAGAACTCCTCCTCCTTCCGCCACATCCACATCGACCGAGGCCTCGAAGTGCCCCAGGTCCTCGAGCCGGCGCGTCAGCGTCTGCGTGTCCTCTCCGAGGGCGGAATCCTCGATCGGGTCTCCGGGCACGGTCCGGAGATCGGACAGGAGCGCGGCGTCCGCACCCTCGAGTGCAACCGATGCGACGAGGGACTGCGGCCCTGGCTCGGCGTCGAACACCACCGACTCGCGCTCCGTCTTCTTCCCACGCGGCTCGATCAGGGGCCGCACGCTCGCTTCCCTGTGCCCCAGCCGCCGCAGATGCGACTCGATGCGCTCCGCTCCGGCCTCCAGGACGTCGCGCCCGATGCCGCCCTCCCGAAGCAGGCCCCGGACGTCGCCCAGGAGTCCCTTCGGAATTGTGGCGCCTCGGATCTCGACGTCCATCGGCCCTCCCGCCGTGACCTGGAAGACGAGCCCCATCCGCGCGGGTCCCGGGGCGTACTCCTTCCGAACCTCCACGCTCGCCCGCCAGTAGTCGGCCCGGGCGAGGCGCTGGCGCATGGACTCCTTGGCCTTGATGGCGCGGTCTCGCCGATAAGTCCCCCCCGGGCGCGGTCGGATGAGATCGTCGAGGAGGATGCTGGGCGCTCCGGACACCGAGGCCGACCCAACCCGGACGAGAGGACCCGAGCGCACACGGAAGACGGCGTCGGCGCCGCCCGGCACCCTCTCCGCGGCCACCTCGACCAGCGCCTCGAGATAGCCCCGCTGCTTGAGGGCGAGACCGGCGTCGCGCCCTGCCCGCTCGCGCCTGGACTCCCAGAGGGGCTCGCCCCTGCGGAGCCGGGTGATGCGGCGCAGGGTCCTGGCGCTCAGCACACGGTCCCCTTCGACCCGTGCGTCAACGAGGAGGGGCGCCTGGAGGGCGCGAATGACGACTCTCACCCCACCGTTGCCATCGCTCTCGACCTCGACCCGCACGTCCTCGAACCGGCCTGTGGCGTAGATCAGCTCGACGGTGCGGCGCGTGGCCTCCGGGTCGAGTGGCCGACCCGCCTCGACCTCCACGAAACGCTCGAGGCCCTCCGGGTCGGGAGCCTCGAGGTGGACCTGGCTCACGAGGTCCGCCCCCTCGGAGGGGGCGGCGCCGCCGAGGGCACCGAGAGCGGCAGCGAGGAGCATCACGGCGTGCATCAGTAGGATTTCCGGATCCTCAGATCGAAGCCCCACCCGCGCTCGACGCCGGTCTTGGCGGTGCCGGGATCGGTACGGGTGAGCCGCAGCGAGAGGCGGTCGGAGAGGTTGTACTCCACCGCCAGGATGCGCTCCTCGGTCCCCCGCAGATCCTGCGAGTACAGCACGTTCAGGTCCGGCGACAGCCGTTTGCCGACGGTGACCCGAGCGGTCGGAGTGGATCCCGCCCCCCGCAGCAGAGAGGGGTCGATCGAAAAGCGGTTCAGGCCGAACAGCCGTTCTGCCTCGCGCTCCAGCCCCACCGACTCGGAGAGCCGCCCCGCGGCCAGCGTCGCCGCGCCCGCGGCCGCGAGCTGTGCCTGGTTGGCCTGCGCCTGGCTCTGAGTGAGGTTCGCGACGGCGCTCTCATCCTGACCTGCGAGCAGCGCGAGGATCTGCAGCGACGAGAGCGGGGGGTCCGAAGTCAGCGTCGGGGTGACGCGCTCCAGCGTCCCGCTGGCTCGCAGGGTCACCCGGTAGGAACGGATCAGCGTGTCCGCCTCGATGTCGAAGAGCGGGTCGAGCTTCTTCGGGTTGACGAAGTCGAGGGTGCCCCGTTGGATGATGTAGGTCCGTCCCTGGAAGTAGAGCTGTCCGCTCTCGATCTCCGCCCGCCCCGTGACCACCGGGGCACTGCTGGTGCCCTGGAGAAGAAGATCGGCCCTCGCCGCGAGGGTGGCAAGGTTGTTGTCGATGCGGACAGTGCCCGGGGCCCGGATCTCGAGGTCGAGGCGGGCACCCTCGTCGAGCAAGTTGGGAGCCACCGTCCCAAGCGTCCGCCCGGCGGCCAGCAGCTCGGACGCTATGTCGTAGCGACGGCTGTAGAGCGCCTGGCGGACATCGATCGTGCCTGTGATCCATTGCTCGTCCGCATCGCCGAACAAGCGCAGCTCGGCATCGAGCAGGCTCCGGAGGCCTTCGGGATAGCGCAGCGACAGGCGCCGGCCGCGGGGCCGGATGTCGTACGAGACCAGCCGACCCTCGGAGTAGGCGGCCTGGCCATCGATCGAGAGCTGCCCGCCGGCAAACGAACCGCTCACGCTCTCGAGCTCGGCCACGGCCTCGGTGAACCGCACCGTGCCGGTGAGATCCTCCACACCGTGGGGAAAGCCACGCACGCGCAGGCCGGCGCCGTCGAGGTCGAGGGTCCCCTGGACGCGGGGGCTGGACCGCGTGCCGGTGACCTCGACAACGAGGCGAGCCGCGCCGGTTCCGCGCAGTCGTCGGGTCACCACGGAAAGGGCCCGCAGGTCCGCCTGCCCCTTGGCAGAGACCGAGAGCGGGCCGTCGCCCAGGAGGTCAACGCTGCCGGTCACTGCGAGATCGGTGCCTTCGCCTGCGAGCTGGAAGTCGGCCAGACGCAGGCGGCCTCCCTCGAGACCGAGCCGGACCGGCCCTCGGGACCGGATGGGGTAGTCGGGAAGGAGCAGACGCAGGTCGGACACGCTGGCTTCCGCCCGAAGCTCGACCGGGCGAGCCAGCGGTCCGGTGATCTGCATCTGTCCGGACGCCACGAGGCCGATCGTCGAGGGCAGGGCCGGCTCCACCGCACGAAGGAAGGGATCGATGCTGGTGTCCCGGGCGTTCAGCTGGAGAGCCACGTCGTAGGGCGGGAGCGTCCGCGCGGAGCCCGTGACCGCCAGATCCACCCGCCCCGAATGGCACGTCCCGTCGATGGACAAGGTGCCGTCCCCGGCACCGACGACGCTCGCCTCGAGTGCACAAATGCCCTCGTAGCCCAGAAAGAGCCGGGGTGAGCTGAGGCTCGCGCGCACCCGTGGGCGTGCCAGCGTCCCCTGAAGCACGAGTCGGCCATCGAGACGTCCGGCGAACGCCACGTCGGGGACGGGACGGGGGAGGAAGACGGCGGCGTCGACGCCGGTCATCTGCGCAGAGCCATCGAGGACTCCGTCGTCCGACAGGGTCCCGCGGAACGAGGTCGTCCCTCCTCCGAGCGTCAGCTCCCCCGAGGTCACTTCGGCTGCTGTGCCGTGCCAGCGCGCGGTGATGGCCGCCCGGGCGTACGGAACGCCGTAGAAGCGGCCTCCGCGGAGTGTCACGCGGGCGTCGCCGGCAAGGGCGCTGCGCCGGCCCCGGACTCGCGCGTCGCCGCTTAGCGTGCCGGTGGCGTCGATGTCCCGCTCCAGGAAGGTGGCGATGTCCTCGACAGGCCAGCGGGAGATACGGGCCTCCCCCGACAGGGCGTCGCGCAGGCCGAACCACCCGATCTCGGTCGTGCCGTCCCACCAGATCTCCGCGTCGCCCTTGCGCACCTCGAGCGACCGTGACTCGATCGACTGCAGGCCGCTGTCGAACGTTCCCGCCCATTCCGCCCGGCCCCAGTCGACCCCGACGAAGCGGATGTCCTCGCCCGTGAAGCGACCGCCGAGGATCGGCACCGAGGTGCTTCCGCCCCAGTGCCCGCGGAAGGAGCCGGAGCCCAGGAGGCCCACCGGGTGCGCCTCCGGATTGCCGAGGGCACGGCGCACGCGGGTGAGGAGCTCGTCGGTCGCGACGAGGTCGGTGGTCTCGGCATCGATCGTCAGCTCCGCGCCGCCGTCGGCGTCGATCCGGCCCGCGATGTCGCCTCTCATCTCGGCGGTGCGCAGCTCGACGCGGTCGAGCATCTGCACTCCATTCGCGGCGCTCCATTCGAACCGGCCCAGAAGCGGCTTGCGTCCGTCGTCTCGCTCCTCCAGGTCGACGGCCAAGTGGCCGCTCACCATGCGGTTCCGGCCCCTGGGCCAGGTCACGTCGACCTCGCCGGAGGCTGCGGTGCCCACGCCCAGATCGCCCCAGCCGAAGAGCATCTCGAGCGCCCCGGCCCCGTCGACCTCGTGAACGGTCCCGCGCACGTGGATCGGCCGGCCCGTCTTCATGGGCGGCACGTCGAGAGCCAGAGAGGCGGAGCCGCCGAGGACCTCGGCCTCGACGTCGCGCATCACGAGCCCGGAGGTGCCGTCGTACGACAGCCATGCGGCAAAGCTCGGCAGGGGGCTACCGCGAAAGGTGCCGCCCGTTCCACGCGCCCGTCCCTCGATGCGCAGGCGCGATCCGTCGACGGAGAGAAGCCCGTTCCAGGTCACGGACCCGCTCAGCCCGAGGCCGGAGCGGAGAATGTGGCGTTCCAGCAGCGCGAGGTCGATCGGGCCCTCCAGGCTGAACTGTCCCTGGGGGCGGCCCGAAAGCCGGAGCCGCCCGCGACCGGCGAGGTTGGTCCGCTCGCCGGTGATCCTCCCACCGAGGACTCTCAGCAGGCCGCGGTGGATCACGAGGTCGACCTCGATGCCGATGGGCATCCTCGGTGCATCGCTGAACTGCAGAGCCCCGGGACCGAAAGACACGTGGCCGGCCACTCCGCCTTCGGGACGACCGGCCAGGCGCCCCTGGAAATTCGGCAGATCGAGATCGAGCGGCACCCGCTCGTGGTTCAGGATGAACTCGCCGCCGACGATCACGAGCCGCTCGATGCTCAGCCGCAGGCCCCGCCCGCCGCCGTCGCCCCCGAGCTTCGGGATGTCGTCCCCACCGGGGCCCTCCGGGGGATTTGGAAAGGCATTGACACGGAGCTGCAGCCCCTCGACCCTCACCCGCGAGAGGACGAGGCGGTTCCCGCGCAGAGGCGCCAGGCTGGGACGCACTCGCGCGCTCGGTACCTCGAGAAACGGCGGCGCGTCGGCGCGGGCCCCGTCCACGCGGAGACCCCGCACCTCGACCTCGAAAGGAAATGCTGTGAAGCGCAAAGCCTCGACCCGAACGGGGCGATGGAAGTAGCCTTCGAGGGAGTGCTCGACGAGCCGCGCCCCCCATTCCGGGGCGCGCCAGGCCGCGTAGCCGGTGGCGATGGCGAGAACGAGCACGACGACAAAGAGCGTCCTTCGGCGTAACACCGGGTCTCCCTCAGGTCACGACCAGGAGCAGCGCCCCGGCCTCGACCGCCTGCCCCTCGCGAACCACCACCTCGCGCACGCAGCCCCGCCGCGAGGCCTTGAGCTCATTCTCCATCTTCATGGCCTCGATCACCACGAGGCCCTGTCCGGGCTCGACCTCGTGACCCTTCTCGGCCAGCACACGCACCACCCGTCCAGACATGGGGGCGGTGAGCCGCATGGGGCCCGTCGACATGTCGGGGCGAGCAACACCGTCCCGGAGCGGATCGACGAGCAGGACAGACACAGCGTCCTCTCGCAGATGGACGCGGTAGCCTCCGGGCACCGTTTCGAAGCCGACGTCGTGGCTGCGGCCGTCCACGATGAGGCTCGCGAAATGACGTCCCGTGAGGATGAGATCCACCTCGAGGATCCTGCCGTCGAGGCTCACGGTGAACCGGTTCGCGGCGCGGCGCACCTCGACTCGGATTGGCTTTCCTTCGACGTTCGCCTCGAAATGCACCTATTGTCCTCTCGCCCGGCCATGGGCCTCGCGGAGCCCGGCCGCGTGCCACGCCGAGCCGCCCGTACCGTCGCGCCGCGCGTGAAGCCGAGACGCCTCGACGTCCTGGAACGCGCGTATGGCGGCAGCCGCCACGGCCACGTCCACGGGGCGGGCCCTGTCACCGTCGTCCCCGGCGAGGACGGTGTCCACGAAGGACGTGTCGACATCGCCGGCAACGAAGGCGGGGTGACGCAGGACCCGCTCGAAGAAGGGCAGCGTCGTCCGGATCCCCAGGATCTTGTACTCGCCCACCGCCCGGCTCATGCGTCGAATGGCCTCTCCGCGCGTCCCGGCTCGCACGATGAGCTTGGAGATCAAGGGATCGTATTGAACCGGCACTTCCCAGCCCTCGTACACCCCGGAGTCGTCACGGACGCCGGGACCGTCCGGCGTCCTGAGCGCCAGGATCCGCCCGGGACTGGGCAGGAAACCGCTGTCGGGGTCTTCCGCGTAGACCCGGCACTCGATCGCGTGCCCGAGCTGCCTCAGGTCGTCCTGACGAAACGGGAGCTCTTCACCGGCGGCGATGCGGATCTGGGCCTTCACGATGTCGACCCCCGTCACCTCTTCGGTGACGGCATGCTCCACCTGCAGCCGGGTGTTCATCTCGAGGAACCAGGGGTTGTGCTCCCGGTCGACGAGGAACTCCAGGGTCCCCGCGCCCACGTAGCCCACCCGGTCCACCAGCGCCATGGCCAGGGCCCCCATGCGGTCGCGGAGCTCGGTCGTCACCGCCGGGGACGGGCTCTCCTCGACGACCTTCTGGTGCCGCCGCTGGATCGAGCACTCCCGCTCGAAGAGGTGGACGGCATTGCCGTGGCGGTCCGCAAGCACCTGGATCTCGATGTGGCGGGGGCGTTGGATCGCCTTCTCGAGATAGACCGAGTCGTCTCCGAATGCCCCTTGCGCCTCCGAGCGCGCCCGTTCCAGGGCCGATGACAGATCTGCCTCGGACTCGACGAGGCGCAGCCCCTTGCCTCCACCCCCCGCGGCGGCCTTGATCATGATCGGATAGCCGATCCGGGCCGCCTCGAGGGCGATATCATCCTCTCCAGCGAGGGGCTCGAGCGTTCCAGGCACGACCGGCACGCCGGCGGCGACCGCCTCGCGGCGTGCGGACGTCTTCTCGCCCATGAGCGCAATCGTCTCGGACCGGGGACCGATGAAGGCGAGCCCTCGGTCCTCACACGCTCGGGCGAACGCGGCGCTCTCGGAGAGGAAGCCGTAGCCGGGGTGGATCGCCTCGGCCCCGCTGGTCGTCGCCGCCTCGAGAAGTCGGTCGATGCTGAGGTAGGACTCCGCGGGGGCGGCCGGCCCGATGGCGCGGGCCTCGTCGGCAAGCCGCACGTGGAGAGCCGCCCGATCGGGCTCGGAGTAGACCGCGACCGTGCCGATGCCCATCTCGCGACAGGCGCGGATCACCCGCACGGCGATCTCGCCACGGTTGGCGATCAGCACCTTCTCGAAGACGCGCCCGTCTTCTGCCACGTCGCCCCGGGCTCGCTACTCCCCGCTCACAGCGGGATGCTTCCGTGCTTCTTCGGCGGATTGTGGATCCGCTTGGTGCGCGCCATCTCCAGACCCGCCGTGATCTTCGCCCGGGTCTGGCGTGGTTGTATGACTGCGTCGACGAACCCTCTCTCCGTGGCCACGAACGGGTTCGCGAACCTCTCACGAAACTCGGCCACCCTCCTGGCGCGAAGAGCCTCGGGGTCGGTCGCCGCCTGCAGCTCGCGACGATACAGGACGCCCACCGCGCCCTCCGGACCCATCACCGCGATCTCCGCGGAGGGCCAAGCGTAGTTCAAATCGGTGCGGAGATGCTTGCTCGCCATGACGCAGTAGGCCCCGCCGTAGGCCTTGCGGGTGATCACGGTGATCTTGGGAACGGTGGCCTCGGCGAAGGCATAGAGGAGCTTCGCGCCGTGGCGGATGATGCCGCCGAACTCCTGGGCGGTGCCGGGCAGGAAGCCGGGCACGTCCTCGAAGGTGACCAGCGGGATGTTGAACGCGTCGCAGAAGCGCACGAACCGAGCGCCCTTGACCGACGCGTCGATGTCGAGACACCCGGCGAGGTGAGCGGGCTGGTTGCCGACGATCCCCACGGTTCGTCCGCCGAAACGAGCGAAGCCGACGACCAGGTTCGGTGCGAAGTACTCGTGAACCTCCAGGAAGCGACCCTCGTCTACGACGGCTCGGAGCAGCTGCTTGATGTCGTAGGGCTTCATGGGATCGACCGGCACGAGCTCGTCCAGCTCCGGGGCCTCCCGGTCCAGCGGGTCGTCGGTCGCGCGCAGCGGGGGCTCTTCCAGGTTGTTCGACGGCATGAAGGAGAACAACTCCCGGATGAGCGCCAGGCAGGCCCGGTCGTCCTCCGCGGCGAAATGGGCCACACCCGACTTTGCGTTGTGGGTCATGGCCCCGCCGAGCTCTTCTTTCGTCACCTCCTCGTGGGTCACCGTCCGGATGACCTCCGGCCCGGTGACGAACATGTACGAGGTGTTCTTCACCATGATGTTGAAATCGGTGATCGCGGGGCTGTAGACCGCACCCCCGGCGCAGGGGCCCATGATGGCCGAGATCTGCGGCACCACCCCGGAGGCCAGCGTGTTGCGCAGGAAGATGTCGGCGTAACCGCCCAGCGAGGCGACACCCTCCTGGATGCGCGCGCCGCCGGAGTCGTTGAGACCGATCACCGGAGCGCCCGTCTCCATGGCGAGATCCATGACCTTGCAGATCTTCCGTGCGTTGGTCTCGGAGAGGCTGCCCCCGAACACGGTGAAGTCCTGAGCGAACACGTAGACGAGCCGTCCGTCGATCCGGCCGTAGCCGGAGACCACCCCGTCGCCGGGGATCTTCTGCTCGGCCATTCCGAAGTCGAGGCAGCGGTGCTCGACCAGTTGATCGAGCTCTTCGAAGGTGTCCTCATCGAGAAGCAACCCCACCCGCTCCCGGGCGGTCAGCTTGCCCTCGCGATGCTGGCGCTCCCGGCGTTCCAGACCGCCCCCTTCCTCGGCTCGGCGAACCTTGTCCCAGAGGGTGGGGGTCATGAGCTAGCCGGCCTTCGCTGCAAGCTGGGCCTTCACCGTCTCCCAGTCGTCGAGGAAGCGCTGGAGACCGCTGTCGGTGAGCGGGTGCTTGAGCAGCATGGAGAAGACCTTCTTCGGCATGGTGGCGATGTCCGCACCGATCCGCGCCGCCTCGACGATGTGGAGCGGGTGCCGGAGGCTGGCGGCCAGGACCTCGCAGTCGAAATCGTAGTGATCGAAGATCTGGATGATGTCGGCCACGAGCTCCATTCCCGGTGTTGCGATGTCGTCGAGCCGCCCCAGGAAGGGCGAGACGTACCGCGCTCCCGCCTTGGCCGCGAGGAGCGCCTGGGTGGGGCTGAAGATCAAGGTCATGTTGACCCGCTTGCCCTCCCCCGAAAGGACTTTCGTCGCCTTGAGCCCCTCCCAAATGCAGGGGATCTTGACCACGATGTTCTCGTGGAGCGAGGCCAGGTGACGCCCCTCCTCGATCATCTCGTCGGCCTCGGTGGCCACCACCTCGCCGGAGATGGGCCCGTTCACGGTCTTGCAGATCTCCACGAGGATCTCCTCGGGGTCTCCTGTCTCTCTCGCGAGAAGACTCGGGTTCGTGGTGACGCCGTCGATGACGCCCAGGGCCGCCGCCTCTCGGATCTCCTCCAGGTTCGCCGTGTCCAGGAATATCTTCATCTTCTTCTCCCTCTAGCCCGCCACCACCGGATTCGCGAGCGTCCCCACGCCTTCGACCTCCACCTCCGCAACATCCCCGGGACGGAGCGGCCCGACGCCGGACGGGGTCCCTGTAGAGATGATATCCCCGGGCAGGAGAGTCATCACGCGGGAGACCGACCAAATCAAGTTGGCCACGTCGAAGATCAGCTGCTCGGTGGACCCCTGCTGGCGCTGCTCGGCGCCCACTCGGCCCAGGACCCGGAGCCGGCCCAGGTCGAGCCCTGTGGCGATGCAGGGCCCCACCGGGCAGAAGGTGTCGAAACCCTTCGCGCGGGTGAACTGAACATCCTTCTTCTGGAGCTCCCGCGCCGTCACGTCGTTGACACAGGTGGCACCGAAGACGTGCTCGAGAGCCGTATCCGGGTCCGGGAGGCGGCTGGCCTCCCGACCGATCACGATCCCGAGCTCGGCCTCGTGGTCCACGCGGCCCACCCACGCCGGAATCCGGATCTCGTCCCCGGGCCCGATGAGAGCGGAGGGCGGCTTCAGGAAGACGAGAGGCTCCTTCGGCACCGCCTGGCCTCTCTCTGCCGCGTGAGCGGCGTAGTTGCGCCCGATCCCGATGATCTTGGATGGGCGGACCGGCGCCAGGAGCCGGGCCCCCTCGAGGGGAAGCGCCTCGTCCAGCTCGGAAGGCGTCGCCCAGGGCGCCCGGTCCAGGAGCCGCAGCGATTCGCCGTCCTGGCGAGCCCATGACGACGACGAGCCGTCCCCCGTCGCCACGCGGAAAAAGCGTTCGACCTTCACGGACCCCGGCCCTGGGCGGCGCCGGAGGGGGGGCCCTCATTGCCGGCGGAGTCGAACGCTGTGACCGTGTAGCGGTAGAGGACGCCCTTTCTCGGCGTCTCATCGAGCCAGGCCGTGGTGCCTGCGGGGACCTCGCCCGCTCTCTCCGGTTCGGCGTCCCCCACGGCGCGGTAGATCCGATACCCGCCGAGGTCACTCTCGGAGGAGGGGCTCCAGACGACCTCGAGGCCTCCGTCCCTCGGCACGACAGCCAGACCGGTGGGAGACGCGGGTGGAGAGATGTCGCGCACGTCGAGGCACACCTCGTTCGAGGCCGCGCTCTCGACCAGGGGCTCCGTGGACCCCACGGCACGGATCACATAGCAGACGCTGGTCCCCAGGGGGGCGTTCGTGTCCGTGAGGAGACGCTTCTCCTGCGGTTCGTAGTTGAGGGGGACTCCGTAGGGCAAGGTGGCACGGCGGCGGTAGACGCGGAAGCCGTGGCTCCGCGCCCTGGGCGCCTCGGGCTCGGTGTCGAGGTCCTCGGGAGACCCAGCGGCGTCGGGCTCCTCGGCAGCCGCCTTCCCCGGGATGGCTTCCTCGGCGGTGGCCTTCGAGGCCGGCTCTGCCTCGCTCGAAGCCGGGGGCTCCGCGATTGACGGTCGGTCGCTCGACGAGGCGAGTGTCTCGATGTCCGCGGACGTTTCGGCCTCGTCGGCCTCGTCCGAGACTCCCACCGTCCCCTCTGGCGCATCGGGGTCCTCCCCGAACGGGGTCCTCGTTCCGAAAGGAAGCCTCTCGCCGCCGATCGGGCCGAGGTCGGGTGGGGGAAGCTCCTCGGGCCGCGGACCCCGCCAGTTGAGCCCGACGCCGTTGGGGCGAAGCCGCGCGGTGAGATCGTAGGGCGGCGCCACGGGCACATGGGTCTCCAGGGCGAGGATCAGGCTTCGCTGACCCTTGTCACGTCCGGACACGGCTCGAGCGGCGGCTCGGACGATCGTCCCGGGTTCGGGCAGCGGAACCGTTTCCACGACTCGTTGTCCGGGCTCGGCCCGCACCTTGCGCCGCTCGCCCTTCTTCTCCAGATCGATCCACCCCTCTCCCCAGAAGAGCTCGATGTCGAGTCGCTCGAATGCAACCCCGTCCACCGACGTCCGAGGAGCGGAGACCGACATCTCGAGGGCGTCCCCGCGTTGCGCCAGGCGAAAGTCCACAAGCGTCGGGGGCGTGTGTAGGCGGGGTGGCAGCGGCGGGCCCTTGTGACCGCAGGCGGGGGCGACCATCAGCGTGAGGGCGAGAAGGGGAGCGAGTCGGACCATCAGAGAATGTAGCGAGAGAGATCCTGGTTCTTGACCACCGGCTCGAGGCGACGGCGGACGTAGGCCGCGTCGACCGTGACCTCGAACGGGGCGGTTCCTCCGGCTTCGAAGGAGACCTCGTCGAGGAGCGTCTCGAGGATCGTGGCCAGTCGACGGGCACCGATGTTCTCGGTCTGCTCGTTGACAAAAGCCGCGAAACCGGCGATCGCCTTCACGGCGTCGTCGGTGAAGGTGAGGCCGACGCCCTCGGTGCCCAGGAGTGCCCGGTATTGCATGACGAGTGCGCTCTGCGGCTCGGTCAGGATGCGGACGAGGTCTGCCTCGGTGAGCGCCTGCAGCTCCACCCGGATCGGGAAGCGGCCTTGCATCTCGGGGATGAGATCCGTGGGCTTTGAAACGTGGAACGCCCCGGCCGCAATGAAGAGAACGTGGTCGGTGCGCATGGGACCGTACTTCGTGGAGACCGTGGTGCCCTCGACGATGGGGAGCAGGTCGCGCTGCACCCCCTCGCGGGAGATGTCGGGGCCCTGGGCGGTCTCGCGGCCGGCGATCTTGTCCATCTCGTCGAGAAAGATGATTCCCGACGACTCGGCTCTCTGCACCGCCTCGCGAGCCACCTGCTCCTGATCCACGAGCTGGGCCGCTTCGTCTTGTCGCAGGACCTCACGGGCCTCGGAGACCGGGAGGCTGCGTTTCTTCGTGCGGTTTCCGAACAGACCCGGGAGAAGGTCGCGGAAGTTCACGTCCATCTCCTCGGTCCCCTGGTTACCGAGAATCTGGAAGCTGGGCATCGTGCGCTCGGGGACCTCGACCTCCACGGTCCGCGTCTCCAGCTGTCCGTCCCGCAGCTGAGCCCGGAGCTTCTCGCGAGTGTTTCGAAAGGACTGATCGCCGGCGGGATCGGACGGGGCATCGTCCAAGCCCGGCCCGGGCTGGGGTGAGCGGCCGGACGCCGAGCCCGGCCAGGGCAGCAGGAGCTCCAGCAGCCGCTCCTCGGCCCGCTCCTCCGCCTTCTCGCTGACCTCGGCCTGCTTCTCCCGTCGAACCATGTCGACCGCCGCGGCCACCAGGTCGCGGACCATCGACTCCACGTCCCGTCCAACGTATCCGACCTCGGTGAACTTCGAAGCCTCGACCTTGATGAACGGGCTTCCCGAGAGCTGGGCGAGGCGTCGTGCGATCTCGGTCTTGCCCACACCGGTCGGCCCGATCATCAGGATGTTCTTCGGGGTGATGTCGGCGGCGACCTCGGGCGAAAGACGTTGGCGCCGGACCCGGTTCCTGAGCGCGATGGCCACCGCCCGCTTGGCGGCTTCCTGGCCGACGACCCACAGGTCGAGCTCGGCCACGATCTCGCGGGGCGAGAGGGTGTCGAGACGGCCGGGCTCCCGCCGGTCCGGAACACTGAGCACGGACATGCCCTAGAGGATCTCCACCTCGATGGCATCGTTCGTGTAGACGCAGATCTCGCCGGCGATGAGCATCGCCTCGCGGGCAATCCCCCCGGCGTCGAGGTTCCCGTGACGCGCCAGTGCTCGAGCGGCGGCAAGTGCCATCGGTCCGCCGCTGCCCACAGCCACGATCCCGTCGTCTGGAGCGATCACGTCCCCGGCGCCGGAAAGAAGAAACGTCGCGTCCCGGTCCGCCACGATGAGGAACGCCTCGAGCCGACGCAGGCTCCGCTCCGTTCGCCACTCCTTGGCGAGCTCGACGGCGGCTCGCTGCAGGTTTCCGCGGTACTCGTCGAGCCGTGCCTCGAAGCGATGGATGAGCGCCATGGCGTCGGCGGTGGAGCCGGCAAAGCCGGCCAGCACCTTGTCGCCGTGCAGCCGCTGGACCTTCTTTGCCCTGTGCTTGACGATCGTCTGCCCCAGGGTCACCTGCCCGTCGCCGGCGAGGGCACAGGAGCCCTGATGCCGGACGGCGAGGATCGTGGTTCCGTGCATGGGGGTGTCGTTGCGCATGAAACGTCCGCCTGGCTGGAGGCCAGAGGGCTAGTATAACGCCCACGGCCGGGGCAACGGTTGGCCCCCGGGGGCCCAAACGGTGTCTCGACGCCCTTTCGCAAGAGCTAGTACTCGATCACCTCGACGTGCGCGCGCAGCTCCTCCGCGGTGATCTTGCCGTCGGCCCGCGCCGAGAGGTCCCCCTGCCGCGCGCGTACGATCAGCGTCCGGGTCGGGCGCCGGTGGGACGCAAAGAGGCCACCCGGGACGAAGTCGACGGCCACAGTGACGAATTCGTCCGCCTCGAGCCCCGCGACGCCGGCGCCTCGAGACTCCAGCGCCTCGATCAATGCGCTCCGTACGTCCTGCACCACGCGATCCGCGGATCGCTCCTCCTGCAGGGTGTCGCTCCCGAACCAGAAGCTCCAGGGAGGCGACGTCGGCCCGGGCGCCGATTTGTCCACGAGGACAGGGCGCGATCCTTCCCCGGAGATGTCCCCGACTCTCCTGGCCGTCGGACCGGACAGGCGGATCCGAACATCCCGCACGATGCGCTCGTGATCCTCCTCGGCAGCCCGACGCTGGGCCTCCGCCGCGTGCTGCAGGATCAGTACCTGGTGCTCGAACGCCTCGACTTCGATTTCCGTGACGTCCACGATCGCTTCTCCACGAGCATGAACGTCGACGTGTGACGGGGTGTCTGCTCCTCGACCCCGGAGAACGAACACCGCCCGCTCCCCTCCGGGCAGTGCTCTGGGCGTGAGGACGAACACGATCCCGTAGCCCGGCAACCGATACCCTCGGGAGGCGTTCGTCCGCCCGAGCAGGATTCCCGCGTGGGGCACGCTCACCTCGGCCACGGCGTGCTCGAGATGCAGCTCGAGCGATGCCAGCTCCTCACGACCCGGGGGCGCGAGGCGAGACCCGGGAGCCGCGCCTGTGTCCCCGGCCGGTTGAGCGACCACGTGGGAAGCGGCGAGGAAGGCCGCCATCAGCAAGCCGGCTGGCCTCATGATCATCTCTCCTGGGCCGTCGCTTCGAGGACATAGCCCATCAGCTCGTTCGTGCGGGCGAGCTGGCGACCCTGCCGTCCGTCGAGATAGCTGAGCCCCGCCGCCACACGCGCCAGGTCGACCCGGCGCCGGGCCTCGATCCGCCCGCTCCAAGCGGCGAAGCTCGCCTGAGTCTGCTTGCTCTGCCTCTCCTCGCTGCTCTGGACCCCCTCCCGCACGCGGTCGTCGACACGAGCGAGGAAGCGCTCGGCGTCGAACCTGCGGGATCGCTCCGCCAGCTCCGTCCGCAAGGCCGCAATCTCCTCCTTGTACTGCCGGTCCCGCGCCCGCGCCCGAGCCTCCTGTGTGGCGAGGTCTCTGCGCAGCCCGAGGTGACCGACGAGCGCCAGCCCCAATCCGGTGCCCGTAATAAGGATGAGCGCCGCCGCCGCTGCGGTGAGCCAGGCCGGCAAGGGCCTCCGGGTCGCTATGGTGACGGCCGGGCCGCTCTCTTCGAGCGTCCACGCCTTGAGATCCTGGCGCAGGCGAGCGAAGGATGCCATCTCCTCCTGGCACGCGCCGCAGTCACCAAGGTGGCTCGCGACGCTCGCGCGCACTTCGGCGTCCGCCTCACCGTACAGGACCTCCAGCTTCTGTCCCGCGAGCTCTTCGTCCTGGATTCGACTGCACTGCATGGTCACACCTGTTCTTCCCTCTCCCTCGCCCTCGTCCTCACAACGCAGGCGCGGGCAGAGCCGCCGCGCTCTTGATGCCCTCGTCTTCGAGACGGAACCGCAGCTGGCCTAGGCCCCGGTACAGCCGCGTCTTCACCGTCGAGACCGGCAGATCGAGGGCCTGGGCGATCTCGAGAAACGTCAGACCCTGGTATTCCTTGAGGATCACGACTTCTCGCTGCTCCTCGGACAGCTCTCCAATGGCCCTGCGAACCGCCCGGCGCAGATCGAGTTGCAAAACAAGATCGAGGAGGTCGGGCTCGCGACCTGCAGTCACGGGCCCGACCTCCTCGAGTGCCTCGAGGCTCACCATCGTCCGTCCCTTCCGACGTCGGAGTCGGTCTCGACACAGGTTGAGGGCGATCTGGTAGAGCCACGACGAGAACCGCGCCTCCTGCTTGAAGCCCGGAAGCCCTCGATAGACCTTGAGAAACGCCTCCTGCGCGGCGTCCCGGGCCTCCTCCTGGGAACCCAGCAGCCGGTACGCCGCCCCCCGGATCTTGTCCTCCCACCGCGCCACCAGGATGTCGAAGGCAGACGACTCCCCCGCCTGGCACGCCCGGACGAGCTCCTCGTCACTCCGCCCCATTCCGCCTACCCATTCTGACGAAACCAAGCCTCCCATGGCCTCACCCCACCCCGACTTTCTCGGCAAGAAGAAGAGACACCAGAACGCAGATGCGGCTGAGTCAGGCAGGCGCACATGGCCTTTTCGAGGGCATGTGGGCCTGCGGGCCATCTCGGGTGGTCCCAGCCTGCTGGAGGCGGCCGTCTCCCCCGACCCTCACGCCCGCGGATGGGTCTTCTTGTAGACCTCAAGCAGCTGGCGGGTGTCGACGTGGGTGTAGCGCTGGGTCGTCGAGAGGCTCGCATGACCGAGGAGCTCCTGGATCGCCCGCAGGTCCGCCCCCCGGGCGAGCAGGTGCGTGGCAAAGCTGTGGCGCAGGGTGTGGGGACTGCAGCGACGCGTGAGGGAGACCGCGCGGACTCGCCGGCCGACCAGCGCACGAACGCTGCGGTCAGACAGGCGCCCTCCCCGGAGATTGATGAAGACGGCGTCCGTCTTCGGCCGCAGCCCCGCCCGGGCGGCGAGCCAGGCCCGGAGCGCCGTTCGTGCGCGGGTGCCAAAGGGCACGATGCGTTCCTTGCTCCCCTTGCCCAGGACCCGGACCATGCGAGCCTCCAGGTCGACCTCCCCCACGTCGAGGCCCACGAGCTCGGCCGAGCGGATCCCGGTGGCGTAGAGGAGCTCGAGAAGCGCTCGGGCGCGAACCGCTGACGCGTCGTCGCCGGGCACGTCGAGAAGCCCGTCGACCTGGACCTCGTCGAGAGGCGTCGGAATCCTCTTCTCGAGGCGCGGGGACTGGAGCGCCCGGGCGGGGTTCTTGTCGAGGACACCCTCGCGACACAGGAATCGAAAGAAGGTCCTGACGCCCGCCAGCTTTCGGGCCGAGGACGTCTTCTTGAGGCCGCGGCGGTGCAGCTCCGCGAGGAAGCCTCGGATGAGAACGTGGTCCGCATCCTCAGGCCGCGCCGCTCGTCCGAGCACGCCGTCGAGATAGTCCGAGAGCTGGTTCAGGTCGTCGCCGTATGCGCGGATCGTGTGGGGTGAGGCGTTTCGCTCGCGCTCGAGGTGACGGAGGAAGGCCTGTGTGGCGGCGCGCATGGCGCTCGTCTCCGCTATGGGCCGGTGGAGGCCGTGGCCTCCGCGCCGGGTCCCGGGGCCGCGTCCGACCCGATCTGCGAGCGAAAGCGTTCGAGGCTCTCGAGGGCTCGATGTGCCACTGCCAGGCGTCGCCGCGACCTGTCGCGGATCCGCCTGGGGAGCTCGGGAAGAAGCCCGAAGGCGATGTTCGTGGGCTGGTAGTTGTCGGCAGGGCTTCGGGCGATGTAGCGGCCCAGCGCCCCAAGAGCCGTGTCCTCCGGGAAGGCGAGAGGAGCGCGTCCCTTCACCCTGAGGAATGCGCCGATGCCGGCGAGGAGCCCCGAGGCCGCGGACTCCACGTAGCCCTCGACACCGGACATCTGTCCGGCAAAGAAGAGCCCGCTGCGCCGGCGAGTCTCGAACGTCGGTTCGAGGACCAGGGGGGCGTTGACGTACGTGTTGCGGTGGATCATCCCGAAGCGCACGAACGCGGCCTCTTCGAGCCCGGGGATCATCTGGAAGACCCGCTTCTGCTCACCCCACTTGAGGTGGGTCTGGAAGCCGACGATCGAGTAGTGGCTCGCGGCCAGGTTGTCCTGCCTGAGCTGCACCACAGCGTGGGGGCGTTGCCCGGTGCGGGGGTCGGTGAGGCCCACCGGCTTCATCGGTCCGAAGCGGAGGGTGTCCCGGCCCCGGGCTGCGATGACCTCGACGGGCAGGCAACCCTCGAAGAACCGCCCCTTCTCGAAGGCGTGACCGCTCGTGCACTCCGCGGCTACCAGGGCATCGTGGAACCGGTCGTACTCCCGGTCGCTCATGGGGCAGTTGAGATAATCGTCGCCGCCCTTGCCGTAGCGGGAGGCTCGAAAAGCGGTCTCCAGGTCGATGCTGTCCGCTTCGATGACCGGGCTCACGGCGTCGAAGAAGTAAAGGTGACTCTGGCCAACGAAGGCGGCCACGTCCTCGGCCAGGCTGTCGGAGGTGAGCGGACCCGTGGCGACAATGGTGACCGGGTCCTCGGGGATCCGGGACACCTCCTGACGGTGGATGCGGATCTCGCCTCGGGACTCCACCTCTTCGGTGATCCGGCGTGCGAACAGGCCCCGGTCGACGGCAAGGGCCGAGCCCGCGGGAACCCTGACCTCCGCGGCCACGCGCAGGATGAGCGAGTCCAGCCTCCGCATCTCCTCTTTCAGAAGGCCCGCGGCCTGATCGAGAGCGTTGCCACGCAGGCTGTTGGAGCACACCAGCTCCGCCAGGTCCCCTGACTGGTGGACCGGGGTCTGTCGCACCGGCCGCATCTCGTGGAGATCCACGGCCACCCCGCGCCGCGCGAGCTGCCACGCGGCCTCACAGCCGGCGAGGCCTCCGCCGACAATCGTCACCCGGGGTGTCATCGAGGCCAGTATAGCGAACCGTGGGGTCCGGCCCTGTCAGGCCGCGCGCTTATAGTGGCACTCCTCGTTGGCGCAGAAGACCACCTTGCCCTCCTTCTTCGTCTCCTTCTGGAGGAGGTAGGGCCGGCCGCAGTCGGGGCAGGTCTCGGCGATGGGTCGGTGGTAGGCCGTGAACTTGCAGTCCGGATAGCGGGTGCAGCCGTAGAAGGAGCGGCCCCACCTGCCCTTCCGCTCGACGACCTCGGCCTCGTGGCACTCAGGGCACGTGAGGCCGATCTTCTTGGCTTCCCTCTTCTTGATGTACTTGCAGTCGGGATAGTTGCTGCACGCGACGAAGGGACCGAAGCGCCCCCGGCGCCACATGAGATCGTTCTTGCACTCGGGGCACTTCTCGTCGATGGGCTTGAGCTGCTCGATCTGGAGCTTGCCGCCCTCCCCGCGCACGAGACGGCGCGTCTCCTTGCAATCGGGGTATTTCGAGCACGCCAGGAAGGGTCCGTAGCGACCCTTCTTGAGGATCATCGGCTCGTTGTCCTTCGGACAGGTGGCACCGGCGACGTCCTCGTGCACCTCGGGCGTGTCCGTGCCTTCGCCGCCGGCGAGCTGACGGGTGTTCTTGCAGTCGGGATAGCCCGAGCAGGCCAGGAACTTCCCGTAGCGACCCCACTTGATGACCATCTGGGAGCCGCACTTGTCGCAGGCCTCGTCCGTCTTCTCCTCCAGGCGCTTGATGTCCTTCATCTCCGCCTGGGCCTTCTCCAGGTCCTTCTCGAACTTCTTCCAGAACTTGTGGAGCGTGTTCAGGAAGCTGTCCCGGCCCTCCTCGATCTCATCCAGCTCCTGCTCCATGGCCGCGGTGTACTCGACGTTCATGATGTCGGCGAAATGGTCGATGAGGAGGTCGATGACCACGAAGCCCAGCTCCGTGGGCCACAACCGCGCCTCGCGCTTCTCGATGTACTCGCGGGTGGCAATGGTGGCGATGATGCTCGCGTACGTGGAGGGGCGACCGATGCCGTTCTCCTCCAGCTCCTTCACCAGGCTCGCCTCGCTGAAGCGGGGTGGGGGCTGGGTGAAGTGCTGGTCGGTGTCGAGCTTCTTGAGGGAGACGGACTGGCCCTCCTCGAGGCTGGGGAGCTGGTCGCCCTTCTCGGGCTCGGTGTCGTCCGATTGAAGACCCGATTCCTCCACGGGCTTCTTCGTCTCGACCTTCTCTTCGCGAGTCTCCTCGTAGACCGCGAGGAAGCCCTTGAACCTGAGGATGGAACCCTTGGCGCGCAGCACATACAGGGGCCAGCGCTCGGGTGGAGTCGCGCCAACGTCCACCACCGTCTCGTCGTAGACCGCGGGCAGCATCTGTGAAGCCACGAAGCGGTTCCAGATGAGTGTGTAGAGCGCCAGCTGGTCCTTGGTCAGGAAACGCTTGATCGACTGCGGGGCTCGGGACATGTCGGTGGGCCGGATGGCCTCGTGGGCGTCCTGGGCACCCTTCTTGGAACGGTAGACGTTGGGTTTCTCCGGGACGTACTCGGCCCCGTAGGTACCGGTGATGTGCTCACGGGCTGCGGCGAGCGCATCCGGGGACACCCGAGTGGAGTCGGTGCGCATGTAGGTGATGAGGCCGGAGCTGCCCTCGCCACCGAGCTCCATCCCTTCGTAGAGCTTCTGGGCGACCTGCATGGTCTTGCGTACGGGGAAGCGCAGCTTGCGGAAGGCATCCTGCTGGAGCTTGGAGGTGATGAAGGGGGGCACCGGCCGGCGCTTGCGCTCCCGGGCCTGGATCTTGTCGATGCGGAAAGCCGCCGCCTCGAGGTCCTTCCGGACGGTGTCGGCCTCTTCCTGGTTGCCGATCTCGATCCGCTTCTTGTCCCGCCTCAGGAGGTTGGCGCCGAAGACCGGCGGCTGTCCCGCGTCGAGGTGCGCCTGGACGGTCCAATACTCCTCGGGCTCGAAAGCCTTGATCTCCCGCTCGCGGTCGCAGATGAGCCTGAGCGCCACCGACTGCACGCGCCCGGCGCTCAGGCCCCGGCGCACCTTTTCCCAGAGAATCGGGCTGACCTTGTAGCCCACCAGCCGATCGAGCACGCGGCGGGCCTGCTGCGCGTCCACCTTCCTGGTGTCCACGGCGACCGGGTTCTCGAAGGCCGCGAGGATGGCGCCCTTTGTGATCTCGTTGAAAACGACCCGGCGGAACTTGGCCTTCGACTTCTTGGTGCGACCGCCCAGCTCCTCGGCCAGGTGCCAGCAGATGGCCTCGCCCTCCCGGTCGGGGTCCGCGGCCAGGTAGATCGCATCGGCCGCCTTCGCGGCCTTCTTGAGCTCGTCGAGCACCTTCTTGCGGGCCGGCAGCGGCTCGTAATCCACGGCGAACCCGCGCTCGACGTCCACGCCCAGCTTCTTCTTGGGCAGGTCGCGCACGTGTCCCATGGAGGCTTTGACCGTAAAGCCCCGACCCAGGTATTTGTTGATGGTCTTCGCCTTCGCGGGCGATTCGACGATGACCAGATTCTTCGCCACGGTCCTAGCTTCTCACGAACAGCGGCCCGGGCAGGCGCCGGACCCGTTGGGCGAGCTCCAGCTCGCCGAGCCGAGCCAGCAGCCTGGGCAGCCCCTGGCCGCAACGGGCGGCGATCTGCTCGACACTGGACGGCGCGTCCCGTCGCAGCGCCGCGAGAACATCGTCTCCCGTGTCTTTCTCTTTCTCCACCGCCCGCCAGGGGGCGCGCCGCAGCTCCTCGAGGACGTCGCCGGCGTCGCGGACGACCGCCGCCCCGGACCGGAGGAGCGCGTTGGCTCCCGAGGCACCGGGCCACGTGGGGTGGCCGGGCACCGCCATCACTTCGCGTCCCTCGTCCTGGGCCTCCTGAGCGGTGATGGGGGCGCCGCTCTTCTCGCCCGCCTCCACCACCACCACGCCCCGTCCCCAGCCCGCAATGACGCGATTGCGTCTCGGAAAGTTCCCTTTGGCAGGCGCGGCGTGGAGTGGGAACTCGCTGACCACCGCTCCCTGGCGCCTCACGATGCTCAGGGCGAGCTCCTGATTCTCACGGGGGTACACTCGCCCCAACCCGGAGCCGAGCACGGCGACAGTTCGACCGCCTGCGTCCAAGGCCCCACGATGGGCCGCGGCGTCGATGCCCCGAGCCAGTCCGGAGACGACCGTCAGGCCGGCCTCGGCGAGATCCCGGGCGAGCACCCGGGCGAAGGCGAGACCCTGGGGGGTGGCCGCCCGGGAGCCCACGAGAGCCACCGAACGGTTGCCCTCGCCCGGGACGAGCGTACCCTGGACGTAGAGGGCCGGTGGCGGATCGAACGTTTGCCCGAGCCACGCCGGGTACTCGGGCTCACCCAGGCCGATGAGCCTGATTCCCCGTGCCTCGGCACGGGTCTGCTCCGCCTCGGCGAATCGACGCGCTTCTCCACTTCTCAGCCGAGCCCTGGCGACCTCGGGAAGAAGGCCCTTGTGGGCGTCGGGATGGGCGAGTGTCTCGCCGAGGCGCCCGCCGGCGAGGAGCGCCCTGCGGCCACGCGGGCCGAGACCGGGCAGCTGGGAGAGTGTGAGGCGGTCGAGAATCGTCTGCTCCATTCTGGGCGTGTCCTTTGATGGGTGTCCCGGGGAGAGCGCCTGATTCTAGAGCCGAACCCGTGCCTGTCAAGGTCCGGAGACTCCGGGCTTTCTGTCCGCAGAGGTGATCAGCCACTGTCCCCCCGGGGCGTCAGCCCGCGCCCGGGGCGCACCAGACCGGCTGATTTGCAATGATTTGACATCCGAATCGGCCGGTGTGAGGTATGCATAGAGCATGGGATTGCGCAGCAGCCCGGGCCCCAGGCAGCCACCTGCACGCCGCCGGCGAGTCCTCTGGCACCTGCCTTGCTTTGCCCCGAACCGACGGCTACCATCGATTGGATTCCCTTTGATGAGGAGGCTCACGGTGAAGCGGGCGCTTTTACTACTCCCCTTCTTCTTCCTCGGCCCTGTTTCGGCTCCGGCGGCGAGCAAGTCCGCCCTGGAGGTGAAGTTCGGGATCGATGTCGCGCAGAAGGGCATGTGGCGCGAGGCGCTGTTCCGCTTCGAGAAGGCCGTCCAAGACGACCCTCAGAACTCATCTGCCCTCAACAACCTGGCCGTGGCACTCGAGCAGATGGGCGACTTCCAAAAAGCCCGCGAGAACTACGAGCGGGCACTCGAGCTCAAGCCCAACGACCTCTACATCCAGCAGAACTACGACCTCTTCCGCGAGGCCGACGACAAGCGCAACCGCAAGAAGCGGAGGAGGAGGCGCTGACCATGCGTGGTGTTGCCCTGCTCTTTGCCGTACTCGTCTCCGGCTGTGCCTCCTTCGTCGAGGTGCCAGTCGAGACACCGCTCAAATCCAAGCTGGACGTCAGCCGCTTCAGGCGGATCCTGATCGCCGGCTTCGTGACCAACCTGCAGGACGTCGACGTCGACCTCTCCGCAGAGACCTCGCGACTGCTGCAGAACCAGCTCCGATCCAACACCCGCATCCAGGTGCTCGAGCCCGACCGGCCTCCGTTGCAGGACGCGCTCGACAACATCCTCGCGCGGTTGGACGAAGAGGGCTCCTACGTCAGCGAAGAGAAGGAGCAATACGCTCTCGAGGCCGATCGTCTCCTCGAGGACCCGGAGTTCTGGCGGAAGATGGGAGAGGAGTACCAGCAGCCTCTCATCGTGACCGGACGGCTCGGCTTCCAGGGCCAGAACCGCTCCGGCTTCCAGCCGGAGGAGCGGGTCGTACGGGACACGGGCGGGAGCCCTCGCCTCGTGCGCGGCAACCGGTATGCAGAGCGGAAGGGCTTCACCCTCAGCGCCGAGCTCTACTTCATAGACTCCAAGACGGGCGAGCTCATTCACAAGGAACGCTTCACCGAAGAAGTGCTCTACGGAGAGCGGCAGCGGGTTTCCCCGCTGTCCTCCTATTTCGAGCTCATGGACCGCCTCCTGCCCAACTTCCTCGGGGTGATCACGCCCCAGAGAATCCGCGGGACGCGCGTCCTTCTGCGTTAGGGGATCCCCGATGCGTACGATGTTTCGAACCAGGAACGGGTGGCGTCGTTTCGGCGCCACCCCTGTGCTGCTGAGCTTGGTCGCTCTTGCCGCACCGCCGGAGATTGCAGCCCAGTACATCCCGTACTACGGAAAGAACAAGGTCAAATACGACAACTTCGCGTGGCGGATCTACAAGAGCCCCCACTTCGAGGTCTACTACTACCCCGAGTTCGAGCAGCACCTCGGGCGGCTGGTCTCGTACCTCGAGAGCTCCTACCTCCAGATCTCGACCGGGCTCAAGCACGAGATGTCGGCCCCGATTCCGGTCATCTTCTACAAGACCCACTCCGAGTTCGAGCAGACAAACCTCTTCCCCGCCTTCGTCCCGGAGGGGGTGGCGGCGTTCACCGAGCCGGTCAAGAACCGCATCGTGCTCCCCATCGACGAGCCGCCCGATCAGCTCCAGGGGCTCATCACACATGAGATGGTCCACGCATTCGCCTTCGACCTGATCCCCCGGGGGATCGGCTTCGGCATCTCACAGAGCCCCATCCCGCTGTGGGTGGACGAGGGCCTCGCAGACTATTTCCGGGGCATCTGGGAGCCCCTCGACCTGATGATGGTTCGCGACGCCGCGATCACCGACCGTGTCCCGAAGCTGTCGCAGGCGGCGTTTCAACCCCTGTCCGGTCGGCTCGTGTACAACCTCGGCCACGCCGCGTTCGAGTTCATCGAGAGCCGCTACGGCAAGGAGGGAATCCGCCAGTTCCTCTACGCCATGCGCAAGGGGCTCCTCGGCGGCTCGACACAGAACCTCTTCCGGCAGGCCTTCCGCACGACCCCCGAGGAGTTCGACAACGACTTCGAGCGATGGCTGAAGGAGCGGTTCAAGCCCTATCGGGACCTTCAGCGCCCCGACGACTTCGGGCGCGATCTCTCGCCCGACATCCGGAAGGGTCCCTACACGCAGGCCTACGGTTTCACCCCGAGCCCGTCGGGCCAGATCGCGGCGATCATCACCGTCAACACGAAGGATTCCGAGGCTGACATCGTGCTGATCTCGACCCGAGACGGGACGGTGGTCAAGAACCTGACGCCCGGCTTCTCTTCGGCCTTCGAGGGGCTCTCGCTGAACAGCGAGTGGGTGGCGGGCCGCTCGCTGGCGTTCGATCCGGGGGGAGACCATGTGGCGTTCTTCGGACGGACGGGCAAGGGGCGCAGCCTTTTTCTCGTCTCGGTGCTGGACGGGAAGATCAAGAAGAAGATAAGAGTCCCCCTCGACCAGCCCCAGGCGCCGGCGCTTCTCCCCGACGGCCGGCACGCGGTCTTCGCGGGCCTCCGCGAAGGGGTGGCCGACATCTGGAAGCTGGACATGGAGACCGGTACGGTCGAAAACCTGACCAGGGACGACTTCTACGACAACAACCCCCAGGTCTCGCCCGATGGCAAGCTCATCGTGTACGAGCGCAACGTCAGCGGCAATCGAAAGATCTACGCGTTCCCCCTCGACGACCCTTCCCGCAAGACGCAGCTGACGTTCGGCCCCTTCGACGACACGGCTCCCTACTTCTCGCCGGAAGGCAACACGATCTACTACTCCTCGGACGAGGACAACGACATCTTCAACCTCCGGGGCCTCGACCTCCAGACCGGGGCGATCCAGCAGTACACCGAGGTCTTCGGGGGCGCAATGGCCCCGGCCCCGGTCTCCGGGCCCGAGGGTGACCGCCTCGCCTTCATCACGTACTTCAAGGGCGAGTACAGGCTCCACACACAGGACACGGCAGATCCGATGAAGGAGATCGACCAGGGGGTGCGCGCCGTTTCCGAGGGGATCCTGGACTTCCAACCCGACATTTCCCATGACGTGATCCCGGAGAACAAGCGGCGAAAGGGGCTGTTCGAGGGGCTGTATCTGGCCAACCGGCCGCCGATCAACGTGGGCGTCACCTCGAGTGGCGACTTCTACGGTGGCACCGCCGTGGCCATGACCGACGTGCTCGGCGATCAGCTGTTCACCTTCCAGGTCCTGTCGATCCGGAGCTACCGCTCGTATGACGTGCGCTACACCAACCTGGCCAGCCGTTTCCAGTACGGTGCGAACGTCTTCGATTTGACGCAGTTCTTCTTCGCCAACCCGTACGGCACGTTTCCAGGGACCGGGTACAGGGACATCACCCGCGACGCCACGATCGCCACGCAGCGCCTGACCGGCGCGCAGTTCTTTGGACAGTACCCCCTCGACAAGTTCCGCCGCGTCGAGTTGAGCGTCGGGGTCATGCGGACCGACACGGGCTACAACAACCCCGCGGTCGAAGGGCAGGTGTGCGCCAACGCGATTGCGCTCGGGGTGCCGTGCTTCATCAACAACGGCTGGTCGACGCCCGTCTCCGCGTACCTCGTCCAGGAGACGACCCGCTTCGCCCGGTTCGGCCCGATCAGCGGGAGCACCTACCGGGTCGGAGTCCGCCTGGCCCCGGGCGTCGGCAGCCTCCTGCAGCGGCAGACAGTGGACGTCGATCTCAGAAAGTACCTCCGGCTCGGCTCGACGTCGTCGCTCCTCGCCATCCGCGCCCGGGGCTTCTACTCGACCGGCGACAACCCGGATTACTTCTACTTCGGCGGCAACGCGGAGCTCAGGGGCTATCCGAACTACAGCTTCGCCGGCAACCAGGGCTTCTTCGCCAACGCCGAGCTCCGCATCCCCATCATCGACCTGGCGATCACACCGATCGGCGTGATCGGGCCCATCCGTGGCACCGCCTTCATCGGGATGGGTGGGGCGAAGTTCCAGGGCGAGCCCTACCAGTTCTCGTCGAGTGAGCCGGGCTTCTCCTTCATCAACGACCCTGTCTTCGGCGAGCCGACCACGGGCTGGCGTCTCGAGGACGGCCGGGCGTCGTACGGCTTCGGGCTGCAGCTGTTCCTCCTCGGCTACCCGATGCACTTCGACTGGACGAAGCTCACCGACTTCGCGGTCACGAGCAACAGCTGGGACTTCGGCTTCTGGATGGGATACGACTTCTGAGCTGAACTCTGGGAGCTCGTCACCGGGCTCGGTTTGACGACGCCCTGCACCCCGGATATAGTTACCGTTTCGTGGGTGGACCGTAAGGAGACCTAGACGGTGTACGCGATCATCAGGACTGGCGGAAAGCAGTACCGGGTCGTGCCCGGGGAGGTTGTGCGTTTCGAGCTCCTCGACGCCGAGGTCGGCGCCAGCGTGACCCTGGACGACGTTCTCTTCGTGGGCGGGGAGGACGACGTTCAGGTGGGCGCCCCCCGGCTGGAGAACGCCGCGGTCGTGGGCACGGTGGTCGAGCAGGGCCGCGATCGGAAGGTCCGGGTCTTCAAGCACAAGCGGCGGAAGCACTATCGGCGGACGAAAGGACATCGCCAGTCGTTCACGGCGGTGAAGATCGAGCGGGTCGAGGCCTGAGGCCGGCGGCGGTCCCGCGTCTGGCGAGCGGCGAGAGACCGCTCCCACCCTCCGACAAGACCCCTTCGGGAGCGAGTGACGAGAGATGGCGCACAAGAAAGGTCAAGGTTCCAGCCGCAACGGCCGTGACAGCAACTCCCAGCGGCTCGGCGTGAAGGCCTTCGGAGGCCAGGCGGTCCGGGGCGGGGCGATCATCCTCCGCCAGCACGGCACCCGCTGGAAGCCGGGGCGAAACGTCGGGCTGGGTAGGGACCACACGCTGTTCGCCCTTGTGGATGGGTTCGTACGCTTCGAGGATCACGGCTCGAGGGGGCGGCTCGTAGCTGTGCTGCCCGCCGCGGGCTAGCCGGTCCTCCCGGGCCGCCTCGCGCGGCCGGTCGCCGATGTTCGTCGACGAGGTTAAGGTTTTTGTCAAGGGCGGGGACGGCGGAAGCGGCTGTCTGAGCTTCCGGCGTGAAGCTCACGTGCCCCGTGGGGGCCCCGATGGCGGAACAGGGGGCAAGGGGGGCGACGTGGTGCTCTTGGGCGTCTCCCACCAAAACACCCTCCTTCCATTGCGATACCAGACGGAGATCCGCGCCGAGCGTGGGCGCCACGGCGGCCCTGCCAATCGAACGGGCCGAAGCGGTGTGGATCGAGAGATCCAGGTCCCACCGGGCACATCTGCTCGAGACAAGGAGACGGGCGATCTCGTGGGAGAGGTCCTGCAGGAGGGGGATCGCCTCATCGTGGCCCTGGGCGGACGCGGCGGCCGGGGCAACCGGGCCTTCCTGTCCAATCGGAATCGCGCCCCGCGGGAGACAGAGCCGGGAGGCGAAGGGGAGGAGCGGTGGCTGCGCCTGGAGCTGCGCCTCCTGGCCGACGTGGGCTTCGTGGGGCTCCCCAACGCCGGCAAGTCCACTTTGCTCAGCCGCCTCTCCGAGGCCCGACCCCGAATCGCCGACTACCCGTTCACGACGCTCACGCCGGTTCTCGGGGTGGTCGAGATCGACGATCAGACATTCGTGGCCGCCGACATCCCCGGCATCATCGAGGGCGCCCACGAAGGAGCCGGTCTCGGACTCCGTTTCCTGCGCCACGTGGAAAAAACCCGAGTCCTCGTCCACGTCGTCGACGCCTCGGGCACCAGCGAGCGGAATCCGGTGACAGACCTCCGCCTCGCCCGCGAGGAGGTCCGGCGCTGGGACGCCTCCATGCTCGAGCGACCGCAGCTCGTGGCCGCCACGAAGAGGGACGCGGTCGGAGACCAAGACCCGCTCCCTGGGTTGCGCGCCGAGGCGCTGGAGCTGGGGCTCTGTGTGGTGCCCGTTTCGGCGGTGAGCGGAGAGGGTCTCGCTGTGTTGAAGCGCGAGCTTCTCCGGCTGATCGCCACGGCCCCTGCGACTCACCTCGGGAAGAACCAATGAGAATCGGGGTTCTCTCCGGAACGTTCGATCCCATTCACCTTGGACACCTCCGGGCAGCAGAGACCGCTCGGGAGGAGCTCGGCCTGGAGCTCGTGACGTTCGTACCCTCGGCGGTGCCCCCGCACCGAGCGAGTCCCCTCGCTGACCCTCTCGATCGCTTCGCGATGGCGTGCCTCGCCTGCGCCGGGCATTCGCACTTCGTCGCCTGGGACACCGAGCTGAAGCGGCCCGGGCCGAGCTACACAGTCGACACCCTCGAGGTCCTCAGCAAGGAACGACCGGGCGACACGCTCGTCCTGGTGGTCGGCAGCGACACGTGGCCGGAGATGATCGGCTGGAAGGAGCCCGAGCGCTTGTTTGCGCTCACCGAGGTCGCGGTGGTGAGTCGGCCGGGACAGGCACCACAGAACCCCGTCCGGCCCTTCCCCTCCGCTCGGGGGGTCGTCCGGGTCGAGGGGCCGGCCCTCCCCATCTCGGCGACGGGTGTTCGGGAACGGATTCGGGAGGGCCGGAGCGCCCGCTTTCTGGTTTCGGATGCGGTCTGGGATTACATCACCAAGCGAGGACTCTACAGGTGAGCCTTCCAACGGTCGTCGATGCCGCCATTCGAGCGGCGCAGGCCAAGAAGGCCGAAGACACGATGGTCCTCGACCTGCGCCAAGCGGCCGACTTCACGGATTTCTTCGTCCTGGTCTCGGGGACCAACCAACGCCAGCTCGTGGCAATCGCAGACGCCGTGAGGGACGCCCTGCGCGAGGACGGGTACCGGCCGACACACGTCGAGGGGTACCCCCGTCACGAGTGGATCCTTCTCGACTACGGTGATTTCATCGTTCACATATTCACGCCGGCCACCCGGGCGTTCTACGACCTCGAACGATTGTGGGGCGGCGCCTCAATGGAGCTCGAAGAATGAGCGGCCGGGGTAAGGAGAGCATGGCGGGTGTCGTGGCGCGCTCGCGGGCCATGCGTGAGCTCTTGCCACTGGTCACCCGCCTGGCCGACACCCGCAGCCCCGTCCTCGTCGAAGGCGAGAGCGGAACCGGCAAGGATCTCGTGGCGCACTGGCTCCACTACGGGGGCGTTCGCAGCACGGGACCGTTCATCAAGGTTCACTGCCCGTCGATTCCGGAAGAGCTCCTCGAGTCGGAGCTGTTCGGTCACGAGCGGGGGGCTTTCACCGACGCCCGCCAGGCCAAGTTGGGGAAGATCGAGATGGGCGAGGGCGGCACCGTCTACTTCGATCAGATCCATGACCTGACGCCGGCCATGCAGGCGAAGCTCTTGCGGGTCGTGGAGGAGCGCAGCTTCGAGCGGGTGGGCGGCACGCAGTTGATCGAGGTGGACGTCCGGTTCGTGGCGTCCTCGAACATCGATCTGGCTCAAGCGGTTCGCACCGGACGGTTTCGGGAGGATCTTTTTCACCGCTTGAACGTCGTGCCCTTGCGCTTGCCGCCGCTGCGCAGCCGACGGGAGGACATCGTCCCCCTGGCGGAGTCGTTCCTCGCGCGTGAGCGGGAAAGGGGGTCGACCGAAGCGTCCGGCTTCGCCACGGAGACCGCGGACCTTCTCCGGGGCTATCTCTGGCCGGGGAACGTGCGGGAACTGCGAGCGTTGGTCGAGCGGATCGCGCTGATGACCCCTTCGGGAGAGATCACGCCCGCCGCATTGCCCGCGAACGTGTTCGAGCAGCCGGCCACGCTGTGGGCGGGTCGCAAGCGCCGGCCCACGCTCAAGGACGTGGAGCTGGCGTACATCCGCTACGTTCTCGAAGCGGAAAAGGGGAATCAGACACGAGCAGCGGGAGTGCTGGGCATCTCTCGCAAGGCTCTCTGGGAGAAGAGGCGCCGGTATGGAATTGGGTAGCCCCGGCGCACTATCGCGCGTCGCAGCAGAAGGTCCGGGCGAGTAGTCCGGGCTTGAGGGAAGGACAGCTCATGGACAAGAAGAAGATCGCAGTGTTTCGCGAGAGGCTGAAGGTCAAGAAGGAGGAGATCCTCGAGGCGTTCACGAAGAACAAGAACTACGGCAAGGAGGCCAACGGCGAGTCTTCACAGGACATCGCCGACCAGGCGGCAGACTCCTACACGAAAGAGTTCCTGTTCAGCCTGTCCAGCTCCGAGCGGAAGCTTCTCCGCCAGGTGGACGAAGCGCTGTCGCGCATGCAGGCTCGGTGCTACGGAGTGTGTGCGTCGTGTGAGGATTCGTTGAACCTCAAGAGACTCCAGGCCGTGCCATGGGCGACGCTTTGCATCAAGTGCCAGGAGAAGCAGGAGATAGGGTTGCTCTAGCCGCGAGCGCCTGTCACCCCATGAGTCTCACGACCGCCGCCGCCGCCGCCGCACGCAGGTTCGTCGAGCCGATCCTGACCGTCGTCTTCCCGGCGAGGTGCCCCGCTTGCGAGCGTCCCCTCGCCCAGCCGACCCGCGGACCGTTGTGCGGCCCGTGCTGGCAAGCCGTACCGAGGCATCAGACACCGTCGTGCCGCTGCGGTCTTCCCATGTCTCCGGGAGGGTCCAGCTGTGGGAGATGCCGGCGTGGTCGCCAGCCCCTGAGCGCAGGCGTGAGCCTCGGGCCCTACGAGGGGCCGCTGCGTGTCGTCATCCACGAGCTGAAGTACCGGGGGCGACGGCGCGTTGCCGGTCGGCTCGCCGGCATGCTTCTCGAGGACGAGCGGGTCCGGGCGCTGGTCGAGGGGAGCCACGTCCTCGTACCGGTTCCGCTGCATCCGCGCAGGCTCAGGGAGAGGGGCTTCAACCAGGCGGCGCTCCTCGCCGAGGAGCTGGGGCGTCGGACCGGGCGGCCCTGTGGCGACCGGGCGCTCGTGCGTCGGAAGGACACCCTCCGCAAGCTGGGCTCTCCGCTGCCGCGAGACGCAGAAACGTCGCCGAGGCGTTCGCCGTGCGTCGGCGCGGGCTCGTGGCCAGACGTGTCGTGACTCTCGTGGACGATGTCTTGACGACCGGGGCGACGGCTCACGCGTGTGCACGTATGCTGAAGGAGGCGGGAGCCTGGGAGGTGCGGTTGCTCTCGGTGGCCCGGGTGGTCTAGAGCAGGCAAAGGAGGTCGTGGACATGAGGGCAACAAGCACTGCCATCGCGGCTCTGGCCGTGGGCCTGGTGAGCGTCACGGTCGGGGTCATTCCCGCGGGGGCACAGCCCGGAGGCCGTCGACCCGAGAGGGACGCTCGAGCACAGCTGCTGGAGCTCGCCCACCGGGTCGTTGTCGAAGAGGCCATCGACGCCCTGCCGAAGCGGCTCAAGAAGTTCTACAAGGACCACAGGATGGAGATGCCGTCCCAGGGGCCGGAGCCCGACTTCCCCGAGCGGGGGCCGGACCGGCGGTTCCAGGTCGATCGCCTGTTGCCTTTCCCCTTCAAGGGGCTCCCCCGCTCGGAGAAGGCGCTCAAGTCGAAGTTCGGAGAGGAGGCCGAGAAGGTGGGCCGCCTTCCCTGGCTGGTACACGCATCTTACAACCGGCTCCTCGATGCCTACCGCGCCCAGGACAAGGGGGAGATCCTTCTCGGCTCCGACGAGATGGCCGGCTTCATGATCGATCTGAACGGCCCCCTCAATCTGACTCGTAATTTCGACGGGCAGAACACGGGCCAGCACGGGCTCTGGCTGCGTCTCACCGAGAGGCTGCCACAGGCCATGGGCAAGGACCTGAAGCTCCGCTCCGACGCCGCCAATTTCCTCGACAAGCCCCAGGAGTACGTTTTCTCCGTCATGCTCGAGACCTACGTCTGGGTCGACAACGTCCTCTATCTGGACGCGCTGGCGGCGCGGGGAAAGAGCGGATACAGCGCGTACTACTTCGACGACTTCGCACGCCGCGCAGGTCCGATTCTTCGCGAACGCCTCTCTCACGCCGCCGAGGACACGGCCAGCTATTGGTACACTGCGTGGACGGCGGCCGGGCGCCCAGAAGTTGACAAGAAGTGACACCGGCGCTGATTGACCCGCTCGCGGCAGAGCCTCTATGATTTCTCTCCCGGCGACAATCGTGACGTCGCAGCCTGCCGCAGGAGCGAGGCCCTTGCACGACGGGAAGATCTCCCCTTCAGACACGGAGCTCATCGAGCGATGCCTGGGGAAGGACGATGCGGCCTGGGAGATGGTGATCGTGCGCTTCCGGCGCAGGGTCTTCCACATCGCCTACAAGTTCACCGGGAAGCACGATGAAGCCGAGGACCTGACCCAGGAGATATTCCTCAAGGTCTTCAAGAGCCTGGAGAAGTTCCATCGGGATGCCGACTTCAGCGCCTGGCTCTCCAGCGTCGCACGAAACTACTGCATCGACCACTATCGGGCCAGGAAGCGGGAGAAGGAGGTGCTGGTCGAGGACGCGCTTGCGTTCGACCTCGCTCCGGCTTCCTACGGAAACCCCTACCGGGCCCTGGAGGACCAGGACCGGCGGAGCCTGATGCGGGAGGGGCTGGACCAGCTCCCCGGCAAGCTGAGGGAGGCTGTGATCCTCCGCGACCTGCAGGGGCTGACCTACAACGAGATGGCGACCGAGCTGGCTCTTCCAGAGGGCACGGTGAAGAGCCGTATCAACCGAGGGCGGGAGGAGCTGGCGCGGCTCTTGCGGCGGGCGCAGCAGCCGGGCCGGCGGCCCCGCGGTCGTACGAGGGCCGGCCGGCGGGAGGTGAGGTGATGCAACTCGTGTTCGACGCTCGCGGCGACGTGACCCTCGTTCGCATCCAGGAGGCCAAGCTCACCTACCCGTTGTTGTCCTCCTTCTTCAGCGAGGTCCAGCAGCGGGTGGAGGGGGGCGCACGCAAGATTGTCATCGATCTGGGGGCGGTGGGCTATCTCGACAGCGCGTCGATCGGGTGCCTCATGGACATCCACCGGCTCCTGCAGGAGAAGGGCGGTGCTCTCCGTCTCTCGGGGCTACAGCCGCGAGTGGAGACGATGATCTCCATGACCGGCGTCCACAAGATCGTCCCCCTCCACCGGGACGAAGAGGAGGCACTGGCAGGCTTCGGTGCGACCGGGGGAGAGGAACAGTGAACAGCGCCCGTCTCTCCACAGGACACGAGCTGGCGCTCGACGGGGACCTCCTCGGTGTGCTCGAAGCGCTCTATCGAGAGGTCACGCTGCGCCTCCAGCTCAAGGGGTCGTTCGAGGACATGATGAAGGAGATCGAAGGTCTCGTGGACCAAATGAGCGAGGAGGACCGCCGACGCTACCTGATCGAGAGCCTCTTCCTCAACTCCGTGACCTACGAGAACGAGATGCTCGACGCCTACATGCGGCGACTGACGGAGTCAAAGAAGAAGCCCCGCGGACGCGCCGCCAGCGGGACGTCGTCGTGAGAAGCCTCTTCGCAGTCGTCGGTCTGTGCCTGGCCCTGGGAGGCACGGCTCTTGCCGAGGAGGCAGAAGGACCCCGCATCAGAGTCGACCCCACGACCTTCGACTTCGGCAAGGTGCGCCCAGGGCGATCGCTCCGCAAGGAGTTCCGTCTGCGCAACCTGGGCGACGAACCGCTCGTGATCGAGCGCATCTCCAAGTCGTGTCGCTGCACCAGCGCGGAGGTCGAGGAGCCCTTCCTCAAGCCGGGGGCCTCCACGCCCTTGCGGGTGGGCCTCGAGACCCCAGGGGTTCCCGGTCGGGTTGAGGAGCGCGTCCTCCTGCGCTCGAACGACCCGGACACGCCACTCCTGGAGATCCGCCTCCTCGCGACCGTCGTCGAGTAGATACCGCTCAGGCTTCGGCGGGGCGGAGTCCTTGTTCGGGCGCTGGCGCTGGCACCGGCGCATCCAGAGCCGGTATGCCGGGCCGCGGGACGAGCTCCCAGGCGGCCGGCGTCGCCATCAGCTTCTGGGCCACCGCGGCGTGCAGCGAGTGACCCGCTTTCGTGGCCTCCAGACGTCCCAGGAGGGGGTGGGCCAGAAGCGTCAGGTCTCCCACAGCGTCGAGGATCTTGTGGCGCACGAACTCGTCGGGGAAGCGCAGCTTGTTGTTCAGGACGCCCGTCTCCCCGATGACCACGGCATTCTCGAGGCTGCCGCCGAGAGCGAGGCCGCTCTTGCGCAGCATCTCGACCTCCCGCAGGAAGCCGAATGTCCGAGCCGAGGCGATCGCCTCGGTGAAGCTTCTGGGCGTCACCCGCAGCGAGAGGGACTGGTGCCGCAGCAGCGGGTGATCGAACCCGATGGCGTAGGCCACCTCGAAGTGGTTCCCTGGCACGAGGCGAACGCTCTTGGCTCCCCGCACGACCTCGACCGGCTCGAGGACCTTGATGTAAAGGCGGGGGACTGCCAACGGCTTGAGACCCGCCTCGTGGAGAAGCATGACGAACGGGCCTGCGCTGCCGTCGAGAACGGGCACCTCGTGAGAGTCCACGTCGACGAGGACGTCGTCCACGCCGAGGGCGCCCAGGGCAGCAAGCAAGTGCTCGACCGTGCCTATGGAGACGCCGTCGCGGGTGAGAGTCGTCGCGTGATCCTGCCCGCCCAGGTACTTGAGGGTCGCCGGGATCTCGACCCCCACGTCGGAGCGGAGGAAACGGATGCCATGCTCGGCGGGTGCGGGCCGCAGACGAAGACGAACGGGTCGGCCGGAATGAAGGCCAATCCCCGTGCATGCGACCTCTCGCCTCAGTGTTCGTCGGTATCCCATGTTGCCTTGGCGCCCGGGCGACCGCTCCAAACAATGCACGGCGATGCCCCATGCGGGCAAAGCAACACCGATGCCAACCCGGCTCCTGGTCCAAGTGCTGATGAACAAAGGCCTTCTGGGATCACGGGGCCAAAGGGTGCGTGGTCGAACAACCACGCCTGGGACACCGGAGCGTGGTTGGTCAGCCACACTCGACGGCGCAGCGACGCGGCTCTCAGGCCCCGCGGCGCTGTGAATGCCGCTTCAGGGCGGGCCGCAGGTAACGTGCCGTATGGCTGCGGCGGGAGCGGGCCACGGCCTCCGGTGTCCCGCTGGTCACGACCCTGCCGCCCCCGGCGCCGGCCTCGGGACCCAGGTCGATGACCCAGTCCGCGCACTTGATCACGTCGAGGTTGTGCTCGATGACCACGACCGTGTTGCCCGCTTCGACGAGGCGCGCCAGGACGTCGAGGAGGCGTCGGACGTCGTCGATGTGGAGCCCCGTCGTGGGCTCGTCGAGCAGATAGAGGGTGCGTCCCGTTTCCCGGCGGCCCAGCTCCCGGGCGAGCTTGACCCGCTGGGCCTCGCCGCCGGACAGGGTCGCGGCGCTTTGACCCAGCCGCAGATAGCCCAGACCGACTTCGCTCAGCGTGCCAAGGAGGCGCGCCAGGTGGGGGTGAGACGCCAGGGTCTCCCGGGCTTCGTCGACGCTCATCTCCAGAACATCGGCGATGCTCCGACCATGGTAGAGGATCTCGAGTGTCTCCCGAGAGTACCGCCGGCCGCGGCACGACTCGCACTGCACGAACACATCCGGGAGGAAGTGCATCTCCACCCGGCGGACGCCGTCCCCCTGGCAGCTCTCGCACCGACCCCCCTTCACGTTGAAGGAGAAACGGCCGGGACGG
Source organism: Vicinamibacteria bacterium (assembly GCA_963578825.1). Classification (GTDB taxonomy): domain Bacteria; phylum Acidobacteriota; class Vicinamibacteria; order Fen-336; family Fen-336; genus JAJDNS01. The sequence continues at coordinate 125,577 of CAUZDW010000002.1, read as the reverse complement.
TACCCGCGAGCCCGGGCCTCGGGCACGAGAGAGAACATCTCCCGAATGAAGGCGAAGGCCCCGGTGTACGTGGCGGGGTTGGAGCGGGGCGTCCGGCCGATCGGGCTCTGGTCGATAGCCACGACCTTGTCGATCTCGTCGAGGCCCTCGATCTCCCTGTGGGCTCCGGGCTCGGCGGCTGCGCGGTAGAGCCGGCGAGCGAGTGCGCGGTGAAGGACGTCCTCGACCAGCGTGGACTTGCCTGCCCCGGACACACCCGTCACGGCCGTGAGCGCCCCGAGAGGGATGGTCGCGTCGATGTCCCGAAGGTTTCGGGCTCGGGCGCCGAGAATCCTGAGGGCCCGCTCCGGGGCGCGGCGTGTCTGCGGTACCGGTATCTCCAGCTCGCCCCGCAGGTACCGCCCGGTGAGGCTACCGTCCATCAAGTCCGGGGGACCCGCGTACATGAGCTTCCCACCCTGGGCGCCCGCCCCCTCGCCGAGATCGACCACCCAGTCGGCCGCTCGGATCGTGTCCTCGTCGTGCTCGACCACGATGACGGTGTTGCCGGCGTCGCGGATCGATCGAAGCGTCTCGATCAGCCTGGCGTTGTCCCTCTGATGCAGCCCCACCGAGGGCTCGTCGAGCACGTAGAGGAGCCCCTGCATGCGGGCGCCGATCTGCGTGGCGAGCCGGAGACGGTGGGCCTCACCTCCTGAGAGCGACGTCGTGGCACGGTCGAGGGTGAGGTAGCCGAGGCCCAGCGAAAGGAGAACGTCCAGGCGACCCAGCATCTCCCCGACGAGCCGCTCGCCCACCGGGCGCTCGCGCTCGTCGAACGACAGTGAGCGAAGGGTCTCGGGTGCCTCGGCCAGGGGCAACCGGACGATGTCCGCCAGGGACTTGTCGCTCACCCGAACCGCAAGGCTCTCCGGGCGCAGCCGCGTTCCCTTGCAGGACTTGCATGCTTCCTCGGTCAGGTAGGGCCGAAGATCGTCGAAGGCTTCTCCGCCGTCGTGACCCTCCTCGTCGGACGGCGAGGGGTCCAGGTGGAGCAGGCGCTCCATCCGGCGACGCAGATACGGGACGACCCCGGGGAAGCCTTCGTCGTCGCCGTTGAGCAACACCCCGCGGGCCTTCCTGGGAAGATCGCTCACCGGGGTCTCGAGGAAGAACCCCTGGCGAGCCGCCACCCCTTCCAGAGCGTCCCGCAGGAGCCGAGGCCCGTGGCGATGCCATGGGCGAATGGCTCCTTCCAGGACGCTGCGGCTCTCGTCCGGGATCACGCGGGAGGGGTCGACGACCCAGCGCCGGCCGAGGCCGTCGCAGCCCGGGCAGGCCCCCTGGGCGCTGTTGAAGGAGAACGCTCGGGGGCTGAGGGGTGGGACAGAGACGTCGCACTGGGCGCAGGCCAGCTTTCGGCTGTACAGGCGCTCTCCGTGTCCTTCGATGGACACGAGAACGACGCCACCCGCCAGGTCGAGGGCCTTCTCCAGGCTGGCTCTGAGGCGCGACTCCGCTCCCTCGCGCAGTGCAAGACGGTCGACGAGCACGTCGATGCGGTGCCCCTTGCGGGGGTTGAGCTGGGGCGGCTCGTGGAGATGAGCGGCCTGACCGTCGATGCGGGCCCTGAGAAACCCGGCAGCCCGCGCCGCGGCGAGCGCCTTGCGGTAGCCGCCCTTGCGTCCCCGGGCCACCGGGGCTGCGATGACGGCGACGGCGGAGGGAGCCTGAGCCAGCAGACGCTGGGCGATCTGCTCGGCGCTCTGAGAGGAGATGCCGTGGCCGCACTTCGGGCAATGTGCCCGTCCCAGGGTGGCGAAAAGGACTCGCAGGTGGTCGTAGATCTCCGTGACCGTACCGACGGTGGAGCGCGGGTGCGCCACGGTCGTTCTCTGCTCGATGGCCACCGCAGGCGAGAGCCCGCTCACCGACTCGACCTCGGGCCTCTCCATCTGTTCCAGGAACTGCCGGGCCCACGGGGAGAGACTCTCCACGAAGCGGCGCTGTCCCTCGGCATAGATCGTGTCGAAGGCCAGGCTGCTCTTGCCCGAGCCGGAAGGACCGGTGATCACGACGAGGCGATTCCTGGGGATGTCGCAGTCGATCCCCTTGAGGTTGTGGACCCGCGCGCCCCGAATTGCGATCGGCTCGTCCCTGAGGTCGTTCTTCACACTCAGCCCAAAAAACCATTCTAGCGGACACGGTTGCCGCGAGTGTCGTTGCTCACTGCGAGGGCCCGTGCTATGTTCGGGGGCTTGGAGCCTTTGGTGTGACCGCGTGAACGAGGAGGCTTATGCCCAAGAAGGCCGCAGGCGATCGGCGCTACCGGCAGGCGGTGGACCTCTTCGAGAAGGCCGTCAAGGCCTTCGGACGCAAGGACTTCGGTCGCGCCCAGGCCCATCTGGACAACCTGATCGCGACCCACGGGGATCAACCCGATCTCGTCGAGCGGGCCCGTTCGTATCTCGCGATGTGCCAGCGGGCGACGAGCCGCAAGCCGGCCCGCCCGAAGACGTTCGAGGAGATGTTGAACTACGGCGTGGTGCTCCACAACCGGGGCGAGTTCGACCAGGCGGTGAAGTGTCTCCGCCAGGCCGTCGCCAAGCACCCTCGCAACGAGCACGCGCTCTACTGCCTGGCCGCCGCCCAGGCCCGCGCCGGCGAAGCGGAGGCCGCCCTGAAGGCCCTGCGGTCGGCGATCACCGCCAACCCGACAAGCCGGAGCCAGGCTCGCCAGGACCCGGATTTCGAGCCGCTGCGCGGGGAGGCGGAGTTCCAGGCCCTGGTGGCGCCCGCGCTCTCCTGAGCGGCGCCGCCTCGGGGGCATGGGAGTAGAGATGGAGCCCGATCGTCGCTCAGTGCCGGGCCACGAGGGCCACACGGACGCCGCGCGACAGCGACGAGCCCTCTCGCTTCTCGACGCCGGGGTGGAGATCGACGACCCCTCCACCACTCGAATCGGGGGGGAGGTCGTGGTCGAGTCCGGCGCGAGACTCCGGCCGTTCACGATCCTCGAGGGGCGGACGGTGATCCGGAAGGGGGCTTCCGTGGGACCCTTCGTTCGCCTCGTCGATGTCGAGGTCGGAGCGGAGGCGGAGATCCTCGATCATTGTCTGCTGCGCGAATGCCTGGTGGAAGAAAAAGCCACCGTCGGGCCATTCACCCACGTGCGCCCGCACAGCCGCATTGGCGCCGGTGCACGGGTCGGCAACTTCGTCGAGTTGAAGAAGGCCCACCTGGGTGCTGGCTCCAGCGCCGCTCACCTGGCCTACCTAGGCGACGTATCCGTCGGTCCCCGGGCCAACATCGGCGCGGGCACGATCACCTGCAACTACGACGGCCACCAGAAGCACCCGACCCGCATCGAGGCGGGGGCCTTCGTCGGAAGCAACGTGACGCTCGTCGCCCCGGTGACGGTCGGGGAAGGGGCCTATGTGGCCGCTGGGAGCACGGTGACAGAAGACGTGCCCGGGGACGCCCTCGCCATCGCCCGTGGGAGGCAGATGACCAAGCCCGGCTGGGCCGCCCGACGACGGGCGGAAGAGGCCGCGGGGGAGAAGAAGGGCTGAGGCGCCTCCCTGGGGACGGTGCGTGAGTGAGCCCTCATCTCTCCTGAGCGGCCTCAACCCACGCCAGAGCGAGGCGGTCCTGGCGGTCGAGGGGCCGGTCCTGATCCTCGCGGGCGCCGGGAGCGGCAAGACCCGAGTCATCACCCACCGGATCGCCCACCTGGTGCTGGATCGCCAGGTGCGCTCGGAGAGCATCCTGGCCGTCACGTTCACCAACAAGGCGGCGGCGGAGATGCGGACACGGGCCGAGGCCCTGCTGGCGGGCCACCCTCTGCGCAGCTGGGTGTCGACCTTCCACAGCTTCTGCGTCCGGCTGCTGCGAAGAGAAGCCGTGGCGGCAGGGCTCGATCCTCGATTCCAGATCTACGACGCGACCGACCAGCTCGGGGCGGTGAAGGAGGCCATGCGCGCCCTCGACCTCTCGGAGAAGCTGCACCCGCCCCGCCGGCTGCTCGCACGGATCTCGGCCCGGAAGAGCTCGGGCCAGGGCGAGGAAGAAGAAGACGGATCGATCGCGGGAATCACGGCCGAGGTGGAGGCCCGCTACCGACAGGTCCTCGAGGCCGCAGGGGCCCTGGACTTCGACGATCTCCTGCTGCGGGCGGTGGCTCTTCTGGGCGACAACAACGCAGTTTGCGAGGCCTGGGGTCGACGATTCCCCTACCTCCTCGTGGACGAGTATCAGGACACCAACCGCTCCCAATACGAGCTCGTGCGGCTGCTCGCTCGCCAGCACGGCAACCTGACCGTCGTGGGAGACGAGGACCAGTCGATCTATTCCTGGCGAGGCGCTCGAATCTCCAACATTCTCGACTTCGAGCGTGACTTTCCTGGAGCGCGCGTCTTCCGTCTCGAGGAGAACTACCGCTCGACCCAGGCGATCCTCGATGCGGCCTCGGCTCTCGTCGAGAGAAACGTGCGCCGCAAAGGCAAGGTGCTTCGCGCGGTACAGGACGGGGGCGAGCCGGTCCGCCTCCACGAGTCGGTGGACGAGTACGCGGAGGCAGCCTGGGTGGTCGAAAGGATCGCCAGCGAGCAGGATCGGCCCCGGGCCGCCATCCTCGTTCGGATGAACGCACAGAGCCGCCTCTTCGAGGAGGCACTCCTCCGAGCGCACCTGCCGTACCTCGTGCTCGGTGGGGTCGGCTTCTACGACCGCAAGGAAGTGAAGGACCTCCTGGCCTACCTGCGGCTCGTCTCAAACCCGTCCGACTCGGTCGCCTTCCACCGGGTCGTGAATGCCCCGCCGCGTGGCATCGGGGCACGCACCGTGGAGACGATCGACCGGGCGGCGGCCGAGAGCGGCATGGCTCCCTGGCACGGCATGGTTCGACTGCTCGACGAAGCGGCCCTCCCGTCCCGCGCACTGGTCTCTCTCCGGCGATTCCGAGAGATGATCGAGGGCCTGCGGGAGGAAGCCACGGTTCGGGGCTTGAAGGCGCTCCTGGAGCGCACTCTGGATGTCACCGGCTATTCTGCCGTGCTGGCTCGGGAGGACACGCAGGAGAGCCAGGACCGACTGGAGAACCTGGCCGAGCTCCTCACGGCGGCCGCGGACTACGAGGCCCGGGGCGAGCTCGAAGAGACGCCTGGCCTGCCCGGGTTCCTGGACCGTGCCGCTCTCCTGTCGGACACCGATCGCCTCCGCGACGACGTGCCCGTTCTGCTGATGACGCTTCACGCAGCCAAGGGGCTCGAGTTCGACTCGGTGTTCCTGGTCGGGCTGGAGGAGGGCCTCCTGCCGCACTCCCGCAGCCTCGCCGGAGCCGATGCGTTGGAGGAGGAGAGACGGCTGTGTTACGTCGGCATGACCCGGGCGATGCGGCGCCTGCATCTAAGCTGGGCCAGAAGTCGCCAGATCTTCGGGCAGCGGCGCCTCTCGGAGCCCAGTCGTTTTCTCGAGGAGATCCCTCGAGACCGCGTCATCCGGACGGGCGGAGCGCCCGCGGCCCCCGGGCGGGCCCCGGCCAGGCCCACCGGCGGTCCGGCCTCGGCGCCCCAGGCTCTGTCCCCGGGGCCCGCCCCGGACGAGGAGGCACTGCGCCCCGGGGTGCGGGTCCGGCACCCGCTGTTCGGTGTCGGCACAGTCCTGCGCCGCGAGGGCGAGGGACACGACCTCAAGGTGACGGTCTCGTTCCCGGGAGTCGGGGCCAAGAAGCTCGTCGCCCGCTTCGCTGGCCTCGAGCTTCTCTAGGTCTTTTCGCTAGCTCCTCGGGTCGAGGCTGTAGACGACCCAGCGCGAGGTCATGCGGGCGCCGGAGCCGTCGTCCTGCAGCTCATACTTGCGCAGGCCCATCGTGTAGGGCTGAACCTGGCCATCGATGGTCAGGTCGAGCGCTACCGTCTTGGAGACGACATCACCGGCGAGCGTCTCGATGGCCTCACGCGCGCCGACCGAGAGCCGGGCGTTGCGCGTCTCTGTGTTGACCGCCTCTTTGGCGTCGGCCACCCCCGCCTTGAGCTCATCCCTCTTAGCGTTGAAGCCGTCCCACGTCTCCTCGATCGGCAGCAGGGACTTGGGGATCTTCTTCTCGTCCTTCCGTAGCGCGCGAACGCGTTCGAGCTTCGGATAGATCTCGATGTCGTTGCCCCAGGCACGATACTCTTTCGTAGTCGCCTCGAGCGCAGCCTCGAGCTCGCCGAGCTTCGCGACGAGGTCCGGCAGCGTCACCTGCCCCCGTGTCTCGTCGCTTGCGGAGACGATCTTCCAGCTGTCGACCTTCTGGCCGAGGCTGACGCTGGCAAAACCGGAGAGGGTGGTGGTGTCGTTGGCGTTCAGCGCCGTAAAGTACCGATTGACGACGCCGGTCTCGGCCCTGCCGCAGGCCAGTCCTGCCAGAGCCAGGCCCAGGGCCACCGCGAGTGATGTTGCGCGCTCCCTCATTGCTCCTCCTTGGACGCCCCGGGGGGCTCACCGGTCGGTGGTGGACTGCCCGGGCTCTCTTCGTCGTCCTCCCGCTCCGCCAGACGAGCCACGGAAACGACGCGGTCACCCTGCTCAAGCTGGATCAGGCGGACGCCCTGCGTGTTTCGGCCAATGATAGAGATGTCCGCCGTGTTGAGCCGGATGATCATACCCTTTTCGGTGATCAGCATCACCTGCTCTTCACGGGCCAGAAATCTGAGCCCCACGACCGGCCCATTCCGCCCGGAAGTCTTGATATTGATCAGGCCTTTGCCCCCCCGGGTCTGCAGCCGGTAGTCCTCGACGGGGGTCCGCTTACCGAAGCCGTCACGGGTCACTGTCAGGATCGAGCCTCCGGGCCGGACGACCTCCAGCGAAACGGCTGCGTCGCCGTCGGCGAGGTTGATGCCCTTCACGCCGTAGGCGCTGCGGCCCAGGGGCCGGGCGTCGGTTTCGCGGAAGTGGATGGTCATGCCTCTCTCGGTCCCAATCAAGAGGTTGTCCTCGCCGGATGTCACCACCGCGCCGATGAGGGTGTCGCCCTCCTCGATGGACAGCGCGATGATCCCGGAGGGCCGGGGCTTCGAGAAGGCCACGAGCCGTGTCTTCTTGACGATGCCGCGCCTCGTGGCCAGCAGCACGTGGTTTCCCGAGGAGAAGTCTCGTACCGAGCAGAAGGCGGCGATTTTCTCCCCGGATTGCAACGAGACGAGGTTGACCACCGGCTTGCCCTTCGCCTGGCGGGTCACGTCCGGGATGGCGTGGACCTTCAGCCAGTAGATGCGTCCGCGGTCCGTGAATATCAAGATGTAGGAGTGGGTCGAGGCGATGAACAGGTCGCTGACGAAGTCCTCGTCTCTGGTCCGCATGCCGACTCGGCCGCGGCCGCCTCGCTTCTGGGCGCGGTAGTTCGTGAGCGAGGTCCGCTTCACGTAGCCGGTGTGGGTGATCGAGATGGCCACGTCCTCGTCGGCGATGAGGTCCTCGATGGCGATCTCGTTCGTCGCCGCCACGATCTCGGTGCGGCGTTCGTCGCCGTGGGTGTCGCGCATCTCGTGGAGCTCTTCGGTGACGATGTGGTCGATGCGGTCGGGTGAGGCCAGGATGTCCTTGAGGTCCGCAATGCGCTCCAGGAGCGCGGCGAGCTCCTCGACGATCTTCTCTCGCTCGAGGCCCGTCAGGCGCTGGAGCTGGAGCTTCAGGATCTCGTCCGCCTGGATCTCGGTGAGCTCGAAGCGGCTCACGAGGCCCACCCTGGCGTCCTGGGGGGTGCGGGAGCCTCGGATGAGGGTGATCACCGCGTCGAGGTGATCCAGAGCGATGACATAGCCTTCGAGGACGTGGGCCCGGGCCTGGGCCTTCCTGAGCTCGAAGGCGGCCCGCCGACTCACCACGTCCCGGCGGAAGTCGAGGAAGAGCTCGGATGCGTCGAGGAGGCTCAGAACGCGCGGCCGCTGCTCGACGATGGCGAGGAAGATGACTCCAAAGGAGTCCTGGAGCTGGGTATGCTTGTACAGGTTGTTCAGAACGACCCGAGCAGGCTCCCCTCGCTTGACGTCGACCACGATGCGCATGCCCTGGCGGCCACTCTCGTCCCGCACGTCGGCGATGCCCCGGACCCGATCTTTGCGGGCGAGATCTGCGATCTTCTCGATGAGGCGAGACTTGTTGACCTGGTAGGGGATCTCGGTGACGACGATCGACTCGCGGTCGTTCTTGCGAAGCTCGATCTCGGCGCGGGCTCTCATGATGACCGTGCCGCGGCCCGTCCGGTACGCCTGGCAGATTCCCTCGCGGCCGAGGATGAAGCCTCCCGTAGGAAAGTCGGGACCCGGGATGCGCTGGAGCAACCCCTCGAGGCGCTCGTCCGGTGTGAGGTCGGGATTCTGGAGGAGGAACGTCAGGCCGTCCACGACCTCGACGAGATTGTGGGGCGGGATGTTGGTGGCCATGCCCACGGCGATCCCTGCCGACCCGTTGACCAGCAGGTTGGGGTGCACCGTGGGGAGAACGGAGGGCTCGGTCGAGCTGTCGTCGTACGTGGGCTGATAGTCGACGGTGTCCCGCTCGATGTCTTCCATCATCGACGCGCCAAGCCGGGTCAGCCGCGCCTCGGTGTAGCGCTGTGCGGCCGGGGGGTCTCCGTCGATCGATCCGAAGTTTCCCTGGCCGTCCACGAGCGTGGCACGCATGTTGAACGGCTGCGCCATGCGCACCTGTGTGTCGTAGATCGCCTGGTCGCCGTGGGGATGGTAGTTGCCCATGACCTCGCCGACGATCTTGGCGCTCTTGCGGTAGGGGCGGCCCGGCTGCAGGCCCATCTGCTGCATGCCATAGAGGACTCGTCGGTTGGCAGGCTTGAGCCCGTCGCGCACGTCCGGGAGCGCCCTGCCGATGATGACGGACATGGCGTAGTCCATGTAGGACTGACGCATCTCGTCTGCGATGTTCGTGGGGATGCGGTTGGGCGGTGGAGTTGGGGCTTCCGTTTCCATTGGGGATCAGACGTCCAGGTTTCTCACGTTCAGCGCGTTTTCTTCGATGAACTGACGACGGGGTTCGACCGCGTCGCCCATGAGCGTGGTGAAGATGTTCTCCGCCACCTCGTCGTCCTCGAGGCGGACCTGGAGAAGCGTCCGTGTCGCCGGGTCCATGGTCGTCTCCCAGAGCTCGTCGGCGTTCATCTCGCCGAGCCCCTTGTAGCGGGACGTGAAGATGCCCTTCTTTCCCTCTGCCACGATGTGCTCGACGAAGGCCTCGCGGGAGGTCACTGTCGTCTCGCCACCGTCGAGGATGGTGAGAGGGGGCTGGTCGAGCTCCCGGATCTCCTCATAAGCCGAGTAGAGAGCACGGTATTCGGCGGAGCCGACGAAGGCATAGCCCACCCGGATTTCCCGGGGGTGACCGTTGCCCTTGTGTTCAAGGACGATCTCGAAGACGCCATGCTCTTCGTCGCGCTCGAGGACGACGTCGACGCCGGCGTCTCTCAAAGGCTGAATCAGATCCAGCAGGAGCTTCCGATCCGAGAAGCTCTCCGGGTCTTTGACGCGTTCGCGCAGAAGCCGCTCGGTCAGGTCAGCGGGCACTCCCTTCTTCGCGATCCGCGCGAGGAACTTCTGGACCGTGACCATCTTTCCCACGAGATGGGCGAGCCTGGCACCCTCGAACTCCTGCCCGTTGACCAGGCGCACGCGGCGGTTCTTGGCCGCCCGTGCCAGGAGGAAGGTGTCGAGAGAGGCCTCGTCTTTCAGGTACGTCTGCCTCTTTCCGTGCTTGACCTTGTAGAGCGGTGGCTGGGCGATGTAGAGATGGCCTCGCTCGATGAGCTCTTTCATCTGCCGGAAGAAGAACGTGAGCAGGAGAGTGCGGATGTGGCTGCCGTCGACGTCTGCGTCGCACATGATAATGATCCGGTTGTAGCGCAGCTTCGAGATGGCAAAATCGTCGGTCCCGATGCCGGTTCCCAGGGCGGTAATGATGTTCCGTATCTCCTCGGAGGCCAGCGTCTTGTCCAGCCGCGCCTTCTCCACATTCAGGATCTTGCCGCGCAGGGGCAGCACCGCCTGGACCGTTCTGTCCCGACCCTGCTTGGCCGAGCCACCGGCGGAGTCACCCTCGACGAGGAAGAGCTCCGTTTTTTCCGGGTCCCGTTCCTGGCACTCGGCGAGCTTGCCTGGAAGGCCTGCCCCGTCCAGGGCGCCTTTGCGGCGGGTCAGGTCCCGGGCTTTTCGAGCCGCTTCCCGCGCCCGCGCCGCATCGAGGATCTTGCCGGCGATGCGTTTTGCCTGGGCTGGGTTCTCTTCGAGGAACGCGGAGAAGCGATCGTTGACGAGACTTTCGACGATGCCCTTCACCTCCGAGTTGCCGAGCTTGCCCTTGGTCTGCCCTTCGAACTGGGGGTTGGGCACCTTGACGCTGACAACCGCACAGAGGCCCTCGCGGGTGTCCTCACCGTCGAACCCTGTGGTTCCTTCCTTCACGAGACCCGAGGACTGAGCGTAGGCGTTGAGGGTCCTGGTGAGGGCCCCGCGGAAGCCGGCGAGGTGGCTGCCTCCGTCATGGGTATTGATGTTGTTGGCGTATGAGTGAATGGTTTCCGCATAGCCGTCGTTCCACTGCATGGCGACGTCGACGACGACATCGTCGCGCGTCCCGCCAACCGAGATCGGGGTCGGGGGAAAGACGTCCTTGTTCCGGTTGAGGTGCTCGACGAATGACGCGATGCCACCGTCGTACTGGAAGCGATGCTCCTTGTTGTCCCGCTCGTCGATCAGGGTGATGAGGATGCCGCGGTTGAGGAAGCTCAGCTCCCTCAGGCGCCGGGAGAGCGTGTCGAAGCTGAACGTGGTGGTCTCGAAGATCTGCGTGTCCGGCTTGAAGGTGACGCGTGTGCCCCGCCGATCCGTGACACCAGTGTTCTCCAGCCGGGTCGTGGGTGCGCCGCGGGAGTATGACTGGAGGTAGACACGTCCGCCGCGAAAGATCTCCAGCTCGAGGTGCTCGGAGAGCGCGTTGACGACAGAGACGCCGACGCCGTGCAGGCCGCCGGAGACCTGGTAAACCTTCTTGTCGAATTTTCCGCCGGCGTGCAGCTTGGTCATGACGATCTCGGCTGCGTCCATCTCCGGGTTGGCGGGATGTGGACCCACCGGGATGCCGCGGCCGTTGTCGATGACCGTCACCGAGTTGTCGATGTGGATCGTGACGTTGACCTCGGTGCAGTGGCCGGCAAGGGCCTCGTCGACGGAGTTGTCCACCACCTCGTATACGAGGTGGTGCAGGCCTGCTTCGCCTGTGGAGCCGATGTACATGGCCGGGCGGACGCGGACGGCCTCGAGTCCCTCGAGGATTCGAATGGCGTCGACACCGTAGTCGGCGGATGCGCTCGTGAGTGGGTTTGGCGTCGTTTCATTCATTGGTGGGTTTTGCTCATTCTTGGGGCTCAGGCTGGCTGCACCTTGCCCGCGGAGACGTGGAACAGCTGCCCTTGAGAGCGGAGGCTCTCCGCCCAGGCTGGGTGGGCGCTGGTCACGAGGGTCTGTGCTCGGCTTGCGACCTCGGTGCACAGGGCGTGGGTCCGGTCGTGATCCAGCTCGGAGTCGAGATCGTCCAGGAGCGCCACCGCGGAGCGATTGGTCTCCTCCCGGTAGATGTCGAGGCTGGCGAGGACGAGAGCGAGAAGCAGGCTTCGGGCCTGGCCGGAGGAGGCCTCGCGGGCCGCATCCCGGCCGTTGAGGAGCAGCTCGACCGTGTCGCGGTGGGGCCCGGCCAGGCTGCGTCCGGCGGCGCGCTCACGGCGCAGGAGAGGACCGAGCTCCTCGGCAAACGCCTCTCGCTGGGCCTCTTCGTTCGGCCCACCGGGAGGCCGTATGAGGATCTCGTAGCTTTCACCCGCGGGCGAGTAGCCGAGCCGCAGGGCCGCCGAAAGCCGGGCGGCGTAGGCGGCTCGACGACTTCGTAGCCGGGCACCTGTCTCGATGAACCTCTCGGTCCAGACCGAAAGGTCCGGGGCATCCTCCCGCAAAGCGGCGTTTCTCTGGCTGAGGATGCGCTCGAAGGCTCGGGCTTCGGCTCTGTATGCCGGCCAGAGGGCCGCGGCCGAGCGGTCGAGAAACTGGCGTCTTTCCCGCATGGGGCCACGGATGATCCGAAGCCGGTCGGTCGAGTAGACGACGACCTCGAGACGTCCCTGGTACTCCCGAGACATCACGTCGCGTCCATCCACACGAAACTGCCTCCGGCCCGGTTGGAGATGCACCTCCAGAGCGCTGAAGCGCCCATCCTCTCCAGCGTCGGCGGTGGCTCGGAGGCGAAGCGCGCCGTGGCGGATGACCGAAGGAGAGTCGTCTGTTCGGAAGGAGCGCCCCCGGGCAACGAATCCCACGGCTTCGAGGAGCGCTGTCTTCCCCTGGGCGTTCTGGCCCCAGAAGATGTTGAGTCCCGGGTGCAGCTCGACCGAAGCTTCACTGATATTCCGCAGATCGTTGATTCCGAGATGCCTCACCCAGACCAAACCTGGCCCCTATCCAACAGAATCTCCTAGAACCGCATGGGCATGATGACGTAGCGGTAGTTGTCCTTGTCGTCACCGTCGGGGCGAAGGAGACCCTGGCTGTCCGCATCCCGCAGTTCGAAGACCACATCGTTGCCGCCGACGGCCGAGAGAAAATCCAATAGATACTGGGCGTTGAAACCGACCTCGACGCCCTCTCCCTCGAACTCAATGCCGAGGGTCTCTTTGGCTTCCCCGAGCTCCGGCGAGGACGCGCTGAGCTCCAGATTTCCATCGGTGAGCGCGACCTTGATGGCCCGATTGCGCTCGGAGGAGAGGAGGCTGACGCGTCGGATGGCGCTTTGCAGCGCCTCCCGCCCCAGTTTGAGCTTCTTGTCCCCGGTGACCGTGATGACCTTCTCGTACGAGGGGAACTGAGCTTCCACGAGCTTTGACGCAAGGGTTCGACCCCCGACGGAGAAGAGAAGATGGCCCTCCGCCTGCTGGAAGGTGACGACCTCTTCTCCCTCGATTAGTCGGGCAAGCTCCAGGATTGCTTTCCTGGGGACGAGTACCTTGATCGCTTCCGACACCTTGTGCGTGTTAGCAGCACGCGCATAGGCCAGCCTGTGACCATCGGTCGCCACCATCGCCGCGTGGTCCGGCTCCAGAACAAGAAGGGCACCGGCCAGGTAGTAGCGAGCGTCCTCGGCGGTTATTGCGAAGCTGGTGCGTTGAATCAAGCCGCGGAGTACCTCGGTGGGAATCTCCAAAGCCTTTCCTGCCTTGTCGTCAGGCAGCGTAGGGAAGTCCTCCCGGGGAAGGCCGGCCATGCGGAAAACCGCCTGCTCACACTCGATGGTGGCCCAGGCATCGGACTGGACTGTAATGTGGACTTCGCTCTCGGGTAGCGAGCGGACAACCTCATAGAGCTTCTTGGCTGCCAGGGTGACAGCGCCCTCTTTCTTGACCTGAGCGCTGCAACCACATCGGAGTGACACATCAAGGTCGGTGGCCGAGAGGTGAAGCTGTTCGCCCCTGGCTTCGACGAGGACGTTGGAGAGAATCGGAATCGAGTTCTTTCGCTCGATGATTCCCTGCACCAGGTGCAGCTCCTTAACGAGCGCGTTTCGATGTACGAGGATTTTCATGGTCGATGTCCTCTACTTCCTTCTCTCACCGTAGTAGCTGGTTCTAAAGAAGAATAGAGAGATGGTGTGGAAAGCGTGAAACAGCCTCCATGTTGCTCATATCAGGCGTCTTGTCGTGTGCATGCTTGTGTGGGTATCTCTTTCAGGGGGGGCCATATCTGTGGATGAAGGAGAAGACGGAGGAGTGTCCACAAGGGCTTGTGGATCGAGCTGTGGAAAGCTGGCTAAGCTCATCGGAAGGCTTGTATAAAGCTGTTGATGAGCCGGTCGAACTCCGGGTCGTGCTTGCGGAGCGCGGTGATCTTGCGGACGGAATGGATGACGGTCGAGTGGTGCTTTCCTCCAAAGTTCTTCCCGATCTCGGGTAGGGAGGCGCCGGTCAGCGTCTTTGTGAGGTACATGGCGATCTGACGTGGGACGGCCACCGACTTGGAGTTGTTCCTGGCCTTGAGGTCGCTGATCTTCAAAGAGTAGTGGTCGGCGACGAACTTCTGGATCATCTCGATGTTGACGGGTTTCTCCTCGGCGTGAAGCAGATCGCGGAGGGTGTCGCGAGCCAGGGAGAGGTCGATATCCCGACCGGTGAGGCTTGCGTATGCGATGAGCCGGATGAGGCTCCCTTCGAGCTCGCGTATGTTCGTTCGGACCTTGCTGGCGATGAAGAGAGCGACGTTCTCGGGGATCTCGACGCGTTCGGCCTCGGCTTTCTTGCGGAGAATGGCAACCTTGGTCTCGATGTCCGGAGGTTGGATATCGGCGATGAGCCCCCATTCGAAGCGGCTGTGGAGGCGCTCTTCGAGGGTCGGGATTTCTTTTGGGGGGCAGTCGCAGCTGATGACGAGCTGCTTCTGGGCATCGTGAAGTGCATTGAAGATGTGAAAGAACTCTTCCTGGGTGCGGTCCTTGCCTGCGATGAACTGGATGTCGTCGATGAGGAGAATGTCGATCGCGCGATACTTCTGACGGAAAGCAGGAAGACGATCGAAACGGATGGCGTTGATCATCTCGTTGATGAAGCGATCGGTTGAGATGTAGAGAATGTTGAGCTTCTTCTGGCGCGCAGAAATGTAGTGCCCGATGGCGTGCATGAGGTGGGTCTTGCCGAGGCCCACACCGCCATACACGAACAAGGGGTTGTAGGATTTGGAAGGGATCTCCGCCACGGCCCTCGACGCCGCGTGAGCGAACTGGTTCGAAGAGCCGACGACAAAGCTCTCGAACGTGTACTTGGGGTTGAGGTGGCGCAACTCGAGCTCGGCGGAGACGCCACCGGTGGATAGGCTCGAAGAGGGGTCGGCGAGCTCCTCGAATTCGACGGCGATGTCGGGATGCCCGACCTCGTCGAGTGCCTCGGCGAGGACACCCTGGTAGTTCTTGGTCAGCCACTCCCGAAACTGCGCATTTGGGACCGCCACACGGAGCCGCTGGGAGTCGAGATCGACATAGCTGGTCGGCCGAAACCAGGTGGCGAAGCTGTGGCGGTTGATCTTCCCCTCCACGCGGGCCAGAATCTGATCCCAGAGATCTGCAGACATCGATCCTCACTCACCGCCGGTCCAAAAGCCGGCCATGAGCAATAAGGCCATTGTTACCAATACATTACGGACACGGGTACAGAGGAAGGCACATCAGCCGCCCTTGGGCCCTCTTTCACACAAAGATTTCAACAGCTGTGGAAAAGCCGGGCCAGGCATCCTGGGAAGGCTCTACGCTGTTGGCTGTCCGTAACCCTGTAAGACTAGCATAGAGACGCGGAAGCACACAAGGAGAGGGGGACCCAACTCTTTGACAAAAGAGGGGTTTGTCCGTTACCGTAACCGTTTCGTCCAGCCGCCCAGTCGGAGTCGTGCAGCCGCGAGCCCGGCGTCGGGACCGCCAGGATTGAGAGGATCAGCATGAAGAGGACGTTCCAGCCCAACAACCGGAAGCGGAAGCGCACCCACGGCTTCCTGGTCCGGATGCGGACGAAGGGCGGTCGCCTTGTCTTGAAGCGGCGGCGCCAGAAGGGGCGCAAGCGGCTGGCGGTCTGAGGTGTCGCGCGTCACGAGGGCATGGGCCTCGAGTTGCAGCGTCGCCGCCGGCTGCGTGCACGCGCTGAATTCGATCGGGTGTTTCGGAAGGGCCGGCGCCTCCCGGGACGCCAGTTCGTGCTCATCGCTCTTCAAAACGGAAAGACGGAACACCGACTGGGAATAGCGGCAGGGCGAAAACTCGGAGGAGCCGTGGTGCGCAACCGGGCTCGGCGTCTCCTCCGGGAGAGCTTCCGACGGTTGGCTCCAGCGACCGGACGAGGCTTCGACGTCGTGCTCGTGGCTAGGGCGGATATTGTCGGACGGACACAGTCCGAGGTGGATCGTGAGTTCAGTGAACGAGTCCGACGGCTCAACAGCGATGGGCCTCGGGGCTCGTCTGCTTCTTCTCCTCATTGAAGGCTATCGACTCCTTCTGGCGCCGCTCGTGGGAGGCCACTGCCGCTTCTGGCCGAGCTGCAGCGCCTATGCGGACGAGGCCATCCAGAGACACGGCGCCGCACGGGGGAGCCAGTTGTCCATCCTCCGCCTGCTGCGCTGCCATCCTTTCAGCCCCGGGGGAGTAGACCCGGTCCCCTAGAGATCCATTCATGGAAGAACGTCGCCTCCTTCTTGCCGTCGCGTTGTCGCTTCTCATCCTGACGGGCTACAGCCTGCTCTTCGGGCCAGGCGACCGTCCGCCTGCGGAGACCCCTGCGTCTGAAGCGCCAGCCTCATCGGACGGCTGGCCGCTCCCCGCGACCCCATCAGAGCCCGAAGCCAGCTCGCTCGCCGGGGGTGAGGCCGAGATCGCGGAGGAAGCCGGCGCGAGGGTGACACTGAAAGTGGCCGCTGAACGGGAGCAGCGAGTGGAGGTGCTCGGGCCCGACTTCACCATCGCGTTCAGCAATCGCGGAGCGCGACTCCTCTCCTGGACGCTCGCCCACTATCGCACCGCCGCGGACAAGCCCGAGGAGATGGTGCCCGCGCTCACTCGTGGACCGAAGCCGCTGGACATCGAGACCGGAGATCCGAGCGTGGACGAGCGGCTCAGGCAGGCGCTGTTCGTTCCGTCGACCCACACGCTGCGGCTGAGAGGAACGTCGCCTCGCACCTTGAGCTTCCGATACGCCGACGGGCAGGTCGAGGCCGTGAAGGCCCTGACGTTCCAGGGTGGGGGCCTAGTGTCGATCTCGGTTTCGGTGACGTCCGGTGACCAGCCGATCCAGGGCCGTCTCCTCTGGGGGCCGGGGATTGGCAACCCTTCGGAGGAGGAGAAGGACGTTCGTGGCTTCGTGGAGCCGCAGGCGGTGTTCCTGGCTGGCGGAGATGTCGAGCGCGTGGCCGCCAGCGACCTGGCCCCCGCTGGCCAGCCCCTGCCCGCGGTGCGCTGGGTGGGCGTCGCCAGTCGCTACTTCGCGGCGCTCCTCATCCCAACCGAGGGGTCGGGCGCCGCGGAGATCAGACCGGCGACGCTGCCCGCCGGCCCGGAGGAGGAGCCGACGGTCGCGGCCATCGCCCTGGTCGAGGCGAGCCGCGGGGCGCCGGTTCTCCTCTATGTGGGCCCCAAGGATCACCAGGCCCTGAAGGACCTCGGCTACGGCCTCGAGCACGTGGTCCCGATCGGGGACTGGATCGGCCCGATCGTGGTGCCCCTGATGCGGCTGCTCCGCTGGGTCCACGCTCAGGTAGGGAACTGGGGCTGGGCCATCGTGATCCTGACCGTGCTGATCAACATGCTCATGGCGCCGCTCAGGCACTACAGCATCGCCAACTCCATGAAGATGGCGAAGATGTCGCCCGAACTCAAGGCGATCCAGGGGCGCTACCGCAAGGTCCCCATGATGGACCCCCGCCGGCAGAAGATGCAGGAGGAGATGGGAGAGCTCTACGCTCGCCACGGCATGAGCATGAGCACCCAGATGCTCGTCGGCTGTCTACCCCTGCTCCTCACGATGCCGTTCCTCTTCGCGTTCTATCGTGTGCTGGACATCTCGGTGGAGCTGCGAGGGGCATCGTTCCTCTGGATCCCGGACCTCTCGCACAAGGACCCGCTCTTCATCACACCGGTGCTCATGGGTGTGTCCATGTACGCCATGCAGAAGATGATGCCGTCGATCATGGACCCCGCCCAGCAACGAATCATGATGCTCATGCCCGTCGTCCTCGGGGGGATGTTTCTCGCGGCCCCGGCCGGGCTGAACCTGTACTGGCTCACGGCCAACCTCTGGTCGTTGCTTCAGCAGATCGTCGAAATGAAGATCCTGCAGCCGAAGGCGGCGGCGACCCCTCCGAAGAAGGGACGCAAGAAACGATGAAGGACCGCGTCTTCACCGGCCCGGACGTTCCCGCAGCCCTGGCCGAGGCGGCCACGGCCCTCGGTCTGCCCGCGGCCGAGCTTCGCCACGTCGTTCTCGATGCCGGCTCGGAAGGCGGCCGGGGGCTTCAGGCCACTCCCGCCCGGGTGGCCGTGCTCGCCGAGAAGACCCAGGAACCCCGCTATGAGGATGAGCCCGTGCCGCCGCCGCCGCCCTCCGATGCCCGAGCAGGCATCCGGGCGACCGTTCGGGCGGTGGCCGAAGCTGCGGGAATCGACGTCTCCGCCGAGATCTCCGAGGGCGAGGAGCGGGTCATCGTTCAGCTCGTGGGCCCCGATCACGCGTTTTTCTTCGGACAGGACGACCGGGGCGATATCCTTCGTGCGGTCGAACACCTCATCCAGCGAACCTATGGCCGGGACTTTCTTCCCCGGTCCCTGCGCGTGGAGTGCGAGGGCTTTCAGGAGAAGCGGGACAAGGCTCTTGGCGACGACGCTCGGCAACTGGCCGACGCGGTGCGCGGCGACGGCGTGCCGCGGACGACGGAGCCCTTGAACGCCTACGAGCGCCGCATCGTGCACATCGCGCTCAGCGAGACGCCCGACGTCACGACTCATAGCGTGGGCGAGGGCCCTGCCCGCCGGGTCACCGTGACCCTTGCCGAAGAGAACACCCTGGCGGATGCAGACGAGTTTGTCTCGGCGGCCGCGGACCCCGACGAAGAGTCCCGGTGAAGCGTGGGCGTGAGCCCCCACCTCGCCCCGCTGGAGGCGCTGGGCCTCACCACACCAAACGTGACGCGCCTCGCCGCCTATCTGGACACCCTCGGCGCGTGGGGTCGCCGCATCAACCTCACCGGAGCCAGAACCCCCGGGGAGCGCGTGGAGCGTCTGGTGGCGGCCGTCCTCCCGGTGGCGGCCGTGCCCGAGCCGGGCACGCTCATCGACGTGGGCTCGGGGAACGGCTCCCCCGGCCTCGTTCTCGCCCTGCTCCGCGACGACCTCCAGGTCACACTCCTCGAGCCCCGGATGCGCCGTTGGGCCTTCCTCCGAGAGGCCGCGCGAAGCGCCGGGCGTCCTGAGATACGTGTCCTGCGGTCCCGTCACGACGCGTATGCCGGAGAGCCCGCCCGGACAGTCACGGTGAGGGCCCTGGCCTTGCCCCTCGGCGAGCTTCAGCCCCTCTTGCGACCCGCCGGCCAGGTCGTCGTTCTCGGCCGCCCTCCCGTCCTCCATGCGGCGTTCGAGCCGCGGGCCGAGGCCTGCGGCGGCCGTCCGGACGTCCACGTCTTCCGCCTCCGTGGCACGCTTGTTCCACGTGGAACACCAGGGAGCGACCAGGAACACTGAGACCGCCCCGGGACGCCTGGGCGCTTGTGCTATCCTCGCGGCCTTCTGCTGGGAGAGAGCTGAGAACTTGGGACGCATCATCGCCATCACCAACCAGAAAGGCGGGGTCGGGAAGACCACGACCGCGGTCAACCTCGCAGCCAGCCTGGCGGCAGCCGAACGCCGGGTCCTGGCGGTGGACGCCGACCCGCAGGGAAACCTGACCTCCGGCCTCGGGCGAAAGACACCAGAGACCCAACGGAGCCTCTACGAGGCCCTGATCGGGCAGGAGCCCCTCGACGAGCTGATGGTGCCCACCGATCTCGAGCACCTCACCCTGGTCCCTTCCGATCGGAATCTGACCGGCGCCGAAGTGGAGCTGGTCCCCCTGATGGCACGGGAGTTCCGCTTGAAGGAAGCGCTCGCACCGGTCTCGGGGGAATTCGACTACGTGATCATCGATTGTCCCCCGAGTCTTGGTCTGCTCACGGTCAACGCTCTCGCCGCGGCCGACAGCGTGCTGATCCCCCTCCAGTGTGAGTACTACGCTCTCGAGGGGATCTCGGAGCTGACCGCCACCCTCGAGCGGATCAAACAGGCCCTGAACCCCGCCCTCGAGGTCGAAGGCGTCCTGCTCACCATGGTCGACGAGCGCACGAATCTCACCCAGCAGGTCATCGCCGAGATTCGCAACCATTTCCAGGACCAGGTCTTCGAGACCCAGGTGCCTCGCTCGGTGCGGCTTGCCGAGGCCCCGAGCTTCGGAAAGCCCGCCATCCTCTACGACATCCGCTCCAAGGGAGCGGAGGCCTATCTGCAGCTGGCCCGAGAGCTCCTCTCCCAGGGCCAGCTCGCTCTGTTCGCCCCGTGAGCGCCAGCCCGAAGAGAAAGGCCCTCGGCAAGGGCCTCGCGGCGCTCCTGCCCGAGCCGAAGTCGCCATCCACTCCCGGATCCCCCGCCGAGGTGCCTGTGGATCGGCTGGAGCCCAACCCGCACCAGCCCCGCTCCTCCCTGGATCCGGCGCGTCTGGCCGAGCTCGCGGCCTCCATCCGCCAGACCGGTGTCATGCAGCCGATCCTGGTGCGACCCCGGGGTTTGGGCTTCCAGATCATCGCCGGCGAGCGCCGCTGGAGAGCCGCTCAGCAGGCGGGCCTCCCCACGGTTCCAGTCACCGTTCGAGACGTGCCGGACCGGGAGATGCTCGAGCTGGCACTCGTGGAGAACATCCAGCGCCAGGAGCTCACCGCCCTCGAGGAGGCCCAGGCCTTCCAGAAGCTCCAGGCCGAGTTCCACCTCACGCAGGAGGAGATCGCCCGCCGCGTCGGGCGGGAGCGATCCACCGTGGCCAACATGCTGCGGCTCCTCAGGCTGCCTCGGGAGGTGCGGGAGCTCGTCGGGACGGGCCGGCTCGATGCGGGCCACGGCCGGGCACTCCTCGCCCTGGACCGCGCCGAGGAACAGCTTGCCCTCGGGCGCGAAGCGGCACGCAAGGGTCTCTCGGTCCGCGAGGTGGAGCGGCGGGTCGCCCTGGCGCGGGCTCCGGAGAGAAGAACCGCTGGTTCCCGCAAGGACGCGAACACGCGAGCTGCCGAGCAACGCCTTCGGGCGGCCCTCGGCTCTCGCGTCGACGTGACGCGCAAGGGCCGGGGTGGCACAGTGCGCATCTCGTTTTCCAGCGAGGCGGAGTTGCAGCGACTGTTCAAGCTGTTGCTCCGCGCCGGGCGCCGCCGCTGAGGCGTGCTAGGCTTCGGGAGAATGGCCAAGATGAAGAGTGCCGATGACCTCAACGGCTTCCTCGACGAAGGAACCGAGTTCTCCGGCGAGCTGCGTTTCCGGGACGTGTTGAGGATCGACGGTCGCGCCAAGGGTCGCATCGTCTCCGACAACATGCTGATCATCGGAGAGACCGGGGTCGTCGATGCGGAGATCGATTGCGGGATCGTCTCGATCCGGGGTCGCGTGAACGGCGAGGTCCGAGGTCGGCAGAGGATCGAGCTTCTGTCCGGCTGCCGGGTCGAGGCCCGGCTCGTCTCCCCGAAGCTGCTGATCGAAGACGGGGCTTTCTTCGAGGGCGATTGCCAGATGGGCGAGCCCCCCGAGGGCTTCAAGCCCATAGGCGCGTCCCACGCCCCCGATCGGCCGCGGCCCTCTGGCCGGCATACAGAGCCGAAGCCCGAGCCTTCGAGCGCATCCTCGTAGCAGAGCGTACAGTATAGTTCTTTGTATACTTATAGCGCGGCCCGAAAGCCTCGATTCCTCATGGAGAGCGTGGGGCCGAAGCCGTTGATTGTAAGGGCCTAAGGGTGTTTTTGACCGGCTTGGCGCGGGCGTGGTATCGTGCCCCGTTTGCTTGTTTGGTGAACCCCTTCGGAGAACAGGCCCGCGCCTTGGAACGGATGCTTCTAGCCCTGAGACACCTGAGGTTCGTTGTTCCCTCGAGGTGGCCCCGGTGAGCGAGGTCTCGCACAACCAGGCCCGCCACTACGCCCGGGCTCTGTTCCAGATGACGGAGGAAAAGGGCAGGGACGAAAGCACGCGATTGCGCGTGGAGCTGCGGGACTTCGTCTCGCTCCTCGAGAGAAGCAGCGACCTCCGAAGCGCCGTCGAGCACCCGGCGGTCGCGCCGAAAGCTCGAGGCAGGGCCCTCCGCGCAGTGTCCGAGGGGGCGGGAGGATCGCTCCTCCTGGGACGCCTGCTCGGTCTTCTGGCCGAGCGCGGCCACGTTGCTGTTCTGCCCGCCCTGTCCGAGGCCTTCGCTCAATTGGTCAACGCGGCCGAAGGTGTCGTCCAGGCGTGGGTGACGGGGGCTATCGCCTTGGAGACGGAGCAGGAGCAGGGTCTGGCGCAGGCCCTCCGGAGGAGCACCGGCTCGGAGGTCGAGATGACCGCCAGGGTCGATCCAGGGGTCCTGGGCGGGTTGCAGGTCACGGTCGCCGGCAAGACCTACGACGGCACGGTTCGTGGACAGCTTGCGGCGCTCGGTCGCCGCCTGGCGTCCGGCAGTTGATCGGGGATTAGGAAGGGATCGGGAGTGGAGATTCGGGCCGAAGAGATCGCGAGGATCCTGCGGGAGCAGGTGGGGGACTTCGAAGCGGGCATCGACGTCGCAGAGGTGGGGACCGTCCTCTCCGTCGGAGACGGGATTGCGCGCATACAGGGTCTCGAGCGCTGCATGGCGGGAGAGCTGCTCGAGCTGCCTCACGGTGTCATGGGCCTCGCCCTGAACCTCGAAGAGAGCTCGGTGGGTGCGGTGCTTCTGGGTGAGACGCACCGGATCAGGGAGGGCGACGAGGTCCGCCGGACCGGGCGCATCATGTCGATGCCGGTGGGCGAGGCCATGCGGGGCCGCGTGGTCAACGCCCTCGGTCAGCCCATCGACGGCCGCGGTCCGATCGAGACCACCGAGTTCATCCCCCTCGAGCGGCTCGCCCCCGGCGTCGTCGACCGCCAGCCCGTCAGGGAGCCCCTGCAGACCGGGCTCAAGGCAATCGACGGGATGGTGCCCATCGGCCGGGGTCAGCGCGAGCTGATCATCGGCGACCGGCAGACCGGCAAGACGGCAATCGCCGTCGACACCATCATCAACCAGAAGGGCACGGGTGTTGTCTGCATTTACGTGGCCATCGGCCAGAAGCAATCGACGATCGCACAGGTCGTGAGCACTCTCGAAGAATTCGGGGCGATGGAGCACACGATCGTGGTTGCTGCCGCCGCGTCCGAGCCGGCCCCGCTCCTCTATATCGCCCCCTCCGCCGGCTGTGCCATCGGTGAGTTCTTCCGTGACAGCGGGCAGCACGCCCTGTGCATCTACGACGACCTTTCCAAGCACGCCGCCTCCTATCGGGAGATCTCGCTGCTGCTGCGCCGTCCTCCCGGGCGCGAGGCCTACCCCGGGGACGTCTTCTACCTGCACAGCCGCCTGCTCGAGCGAGCCGCCAAGCTCAACGACAAGCGGGGCGGGGGCAGCCTCACGGCGCTCCCCATCATCGAGACGCAGGCCGGCGACATCTCGGCCTACATCCCCACGAACGTCATCTCCATCACCGACGGTCAGATCTTCCTCGAGGCGGATCTGTTCCACTCCGGCATCCGTCCGGCCATCAACGTCGGCAACTCCGTCTCACGGGTGGGCGGCAGCGCTCAGGTGAAGGCGATGAAGGCGGTGGCCGGTCGGCTTCGGCTCGACCTCGCCCAGTACCGTGAGATGGCGTCGTTCTCCATGTTCGCGTCCGACCTGGACAAGTCGACCCAGGCGCTCCTCGCGCGTGGCGAGCGAACGACCGAGATCCTCAAGCAGGATCAGTACAAGCCACTTGCCGTCGAGAAGCAGATCATCGTTATCTTTGCGGCCAACAATGGCTTTCTGGACCCGCTCCCCCTCGGCGACTGCCGTCGCTACGAAAAGGATCTCCTCACCTTCCTCGACGCGCACAAGCCGGACCTCCTCACGGAGATCGCAGAGAAGAAGGACATCAAGGGCGAGCTGACCGAGAAGATCAAG
Source organism: Vicinamibacteria bacterium (assembly GCA_963578825.1). Taxonomy (GTDB): domain Bacteria; phylum Acidobacteriota; class Vicinamibacteria; order Fen-336; family Fen-336; genus JAJDNS01. Next base: position 101,822 of record CAUZDW010000002.1, on the reverse strand, counting down.
ACGGCCCTCACCGAGTTCGGCGACACCTTCCAGCCGACCGAAGAGGCCTAGGCCCCGGACCCGCCATGCCCGCCCTCATCGACATCAAGCGCCGCATCCGCAGCGTCAAGAGCACACAGAAGGTCACCAGGGCCATGAAGATGGTCTCGGCGGCGAAGCTCAGGCGCGCACAGGAGGCGATCCTCGCCGCGCGCCCCTTCGCCCGGGAGATGATGGCGGTCCTCAACCGCATGGCGTCCCGCGCCGAGCCCGATTCACACCCGCTCCTCGAGGACCGTGGCGAAGGTGAAAAAGTCCTGGCCGTCGTCATCACCGCAGACAAGGGCCTGTGCGGGGCGTTCAACGCCAACATCATCCGAACCGTCAGCCGCTTCCTTGCCGAGCGTCCCGAGGTCGGCGTCACCTTCTCGTTCGTGGGCCGCAAGGGCAGGGACTTCTTTCGCCGCAGGGACGTGGAGATCCGCTCCGACCACGTCGGCGTCTACCAGCCTCTCCGCTACTCGACCGCCCGGGAGATCGCAACCGACCTCATCGAAGCCTTCACGTCAGGCGAGGTGAACCGGGTCTTCCTCATCCACAACGAGTTCAAGAGCGTGATCGAGCAGCCCCTCGTGGTGGACCGCCTGCTGCCCATCCCGCGTCACGAGATCCAGCCGGAGGAGCCCGAGCGCGACTACCTCTACGAGCCGGACCCGGCGGTGATCTTCGAGAAGATGCTCCCGAGGCACGTTGAGATCCAGGTGTGGCGTGCGCTCCTCGAGTCGGTGGCGGCAGAGCACGGTGCCCGCATGACGGCTATGGACGCAGCGACGAACAATGCATCGGACCTGATCGATCGCCTGACGCTGCACATGAACAAGGTCCGTCAGGCCGCGATCACCAGGGAAATCATCGAGGTCGTTTCGGGCGCGGGAAGCCCGTCCTAGGAGAGCAGGAAGAAGATGGCATCTGAGAACGTTGGTCGGGTGGTTCAGGTCATCGGTCCCGTGGTGGACGTCGAGTTCGAAAAAGACGTCCCGCCCATCTACCAGGCCCTTCACATCAAGGACGATGGTGCAGACGGCGGGCAGGCGATGGACGTGGTGGCGGAGGTGCAACAGCACATCGGCGACAACCGGGTGCGCTGCGTCTGCATGCATCCCACCGACGGCATGGTCCGGGGGATGAAGGCCCACGACACAGGCGCGCAGATCACCGTACCGGTTGGCAGCGCCACGCTCGGCCGCGTCCTGAACGTGGTCGGGGAGCCGGTGGACGAGCTTGGTCCGGTGAACACGGACAAGCGACATCCGATCCACCGCCCCGCTCCCACACTGATCGAGCAGTCGACGGAGCTCGAGATGTTCGAGACGGGCATCAAGGTGGTCGACCTCCTCGAGCCCTATCTCCGCGGGGGCAAGATCGGGCTCTTCGGTGGCGCCGGGGTCGGCAAGACCGTCATCATCATGGAGCTCATCAACAACATCGCCAAGACCCACGGCGGTGTCTCCGTCTTCGCCGGGGTGGGCGAGCGCACTCGCGAGGGGAACGACCTCTGGCTGGAGATGCAGGAGTCGGGAGTCGTGAACATCAAGGATTTCGAGAAGTCGAAAGCCGCCTTGATCTACGGTCAGATGACCGAGCCACCGGGGGCACGAGCGCGGGTCGCCCTGAGCGGCCTCACCGTGGCCGAGTACTTCCGTGACGAGGAGGGCAAGGACGTTCTCCTGTTCATCGACAACATCTTCCGATTCACGCAGGCCGGCTCGGAGGTCTCGGCACTCCTCGGCCGGATGCCCTCGGCCGTCGGCTACCAGCCCACCCTCCAGACCGAGATGGGGGAGCTTCAGGAGCGCATCACCTCCACGAAGAAAGGCTCGATCACCTCGGTCCAGGCCATCTACGTCCCTGCCGACGATTACACCGATCCGGCTCCGGCCACCACCTTCGCCCATCTCGACGCCACCACCGCCCTCTCCCGCCAGATCGTCGAGCTGGGGATCTACCCGGCGGTGGATCCGCTCGCTTCGAGCTCGCGCATCCTCGATCCCCGCATCCTCGGCGAGGAGCACTATTCGGTGGCCCGCGACGTCAAGGAGATTCTCCAGAAGTACAAGGACCTCCAGGACATCATCGCGATCCTCGGGATCGACGAGCTCAACGAGGACGACAAGCGGACGGTGGCGCGAGCACGCAAGATCCAGAAGTTCCTTTCGCAGCCCTTCCACGTGGCCGAGCAGTTCACGGGTATTCCCGGGAAGCACGTTCACCTGGAGGACACTGTGCGGAGCTTCAAGATGATCGCGGAAGGCGAGCTCGACGATCTTCCCGAGCAGGCCTTTTACATGGCCGGGCCGATCGAGGACGTCTTCGAGCAGGCCAAGGCCCTCAAGGACTGACCCCGACCATGGCGCTGCCCGAGCACCTCACCCTCGAGATCGTCACCCCGGAGGGCCTCCTCCTGCGCGAAGAGGTCGACGAGATCGTCGCCCCGGGTGAAGAAGGGTACTTCGGGATCCGGCCCGGGCACACGCCCTTTCTCTCCACGCTGGGTGTGGGCGCGCTCTCCTACCGCAAGGGCGACCAGTGGCACTACCTGAGCTCCTTCTGGGGATTCTGCGAGGTGCTCCCCGACCACGTCAGCGTCCTGGCCGAGATCGGGGAGCGCGGGGAGGACATCGACATCGACCGGGCGGAGACGGCCCTGAAGCGGGCCGAGGCCCGTATGAAGGAGATCAGGGGCGAGGAGAACTACCTGTCCGTCCAGGCGCCCTACATCCGCGCGGTGACTCGCCTCGGTGTGGCCCGCAAGCAGAGGGGCCGCTGACGAGGGGCCACGCTCGCGCGGCGAGGCCCTCCGTCTCCAGCCCATGATCGGCGAGATCCGAGTCCTTTTCCGACATCGGGCCCTCATCCAGAGCCTGGTCTCGCGCGAGCTGAAGGCGCGCTATCGCGGCAGCGTCCTGGGCTTCCTCTGGAGCTTCATCAACCCGCTGCTCCTGCTCCTCACTTACACCCTCGTCTTCACGCTGATCCTCCGGGTGCCCCAGACTGAGCGCATGGCGCCCTACTACCTGTTCTTCTTCTGCGGCCTCCTGCCGTGGACCTGGTTCAGCTCCTCCCTGGCCGAGGCTTCAGGAGTCTTGATCTCCGGCGGGAACCTGATCAAGAAGGTCCTCTTTCCTGCCGAGGTGCTGCCGACGGTCACCGTCTTTGCCAACCTCGGCCACTTCCTGTTCGGCCTGCCGATCCTCCTCGCCTTCGTCGCCTACGAGGGCCGCATCGGCTGGAGCCTCCTCCTGCTGCCGCTGCCGATCTTCGTGCAGCTGGTCTTCTCACTGGGGTGTGCCCTCTTTCTCTCTGCCCTGACCGTTCACTTCCGCGACGTGGGAAACATCCTGGGCCACGTCCTTCAGCTGTGGTTCTTCGCCACGCCCATCCTCTACGACGTGGAGATACTGCAGGGCACGATGCGCCAGCTGATGCGCCTGAACCCCATGGGGCACGTGATCATCTCGTACCAGCAGATCTTCTTCTTCGGTCATTTCGACCACTGGCGCGGCCTGGGAGGCGCTCTCGTGGCAGGTGTCGTGACCTTCGCGATCGGAGCGTTCGTCTTCGACCGTCTCCGGGACACTCTCGCGGAGGAAGTGTGAGCCCCCCGGCCATCATCGCTCGCGACGTGGCCAAGCTCTACCGCCGCCACACCCAGCGCAACCAGTTCAAGACCCTGAAGAGCGCTTTTCTGAGCGGAAGTCTCGTCTCGGATCTGACACCAAGCGAGACCTTCACCGCGCTGGACGGTGTGTCCTTCGAAGTGCCGCGTGGCTCGACTTTCGGGGTGATCGGAGAGAACGGCTCCGGCAAGTCCACCCTGCTCAAGCTCGTTGCGGGCATCACGAAACCCTCCCGAGGCACCCTGACTGTGGACGGCCGCGTGTCCGCCCTCATCGAGCTGGGCGCCGGCTTTCACCCGGAGATCTCCGGGCGTGAGAACGTCGTCATCAACGGCATCATGCTCGGCCTCAGCCGTCATGAGGTCGACGACCGTTTCGACGAGATCGTGGCGTTCGCGGAGCTCGAGGACATCATCGACGCTCCGGTCAAGACCTACTCCTCCGGCATGTACATGCGCCTCGGCTTCGCCGTGGCGATCCACGTCGAGCCCGACGTCCTTCTGATCGACGAGGTTCTCGCGGTGGGCGACGAGGCCTTCACGCGCAAGTGCCTGGACAAGATCTCCGAGTTCCGCCGCCGGGGGAAGACCATCGTCTTCGTCACCCACAGCCTCGGGCTCGTCGCGAAGATGTGCGACGACGTCGCCTGGCTGCGCGACGGAAAGCTCGCCGGCCACGGAGACCCCAAACGCGTCGTCGATGCGTACCTCACCCATGTGGCCGGCGGCGAGGACGCACGGCTGCTGGCAGGTCAGGATTCCGCGGCGGCCCAGGCGCTGCCCGAGCGGTCCGCGGAGGAGGACGCGGCGAGCGGGCGGTATCAGGCGGGACGCTGGGGCAGCCGCGAGGTGGAGCTGACCGCCGTCCGTCTCCTGGACTCCAGTGGAAAAGAACGGCGCGTGTTTGCCCCGGGCGAGACAGTCACCGTTACCTTGTCCGTGCACGCGGTGAAGCCCGTGACGGACTTCGTCTTCGGCATGGGTCTCTTCAGCGCCGACGGCGTCAACATCTACGGGACGAACACCGGCATCGAAGAGCTCGAGCCACGGCGCCTGGCGGGCGACGGTGAGGTGCGCCTGGTTCTGGACGAGCTGCGACTGGTCGAAGGCACCTACCTTCTGGACGTGGCCGTCCATCGTGACGACGGGACTCCGTACGACTATCACCGCGGCCTGTACTCCTTCCGCATCAAGAGTCGCCTCGGGGACACCGGGCTCTACCGGCCCGCGCACCACTGGGAGTTCGACGGAGGCGTCGAGATGGACGTGCCACCGGCTCGGGACGAGCTCGCTCTCGGCCAAGGCCACGGCCCCTCCTCCTGAGGGAGTCCCGCGACACGGGAAACGACCGGCTATGCTTGGGGAGATGCCTGCTACAGATCTCGCCGCGCGCGTCGCCGAGCGTCGACTCTGGCGAGAGACCGGCCGGGCCGTGGTGCTCACCAACGGCTGCTTCGACCTCCTCCATCCCGGGCACATCGCACTTCTCGAAGCCGCCCGTCGGGAGGGGGACGTTCTCGTGGTGGCTGTCAACTCCGACGCATCGGTGCGAGGTCTCAAGGGAGAGGGACGTCCCCTCGTTTCCGAGAACGAGCGCGTCGAGATCCTGCTCGCACTCGAGCCCGTCGATCGGGTGCTCGTCTACGACGAGCCCACGCCCCTCGAGACGATCCTCGCGCTCGGCCCGGACGTGCTCGTGAAAGGCGAGGACTGGGCCGCGGACGAGATCGTCGGCGCCACCGAGGTGGAGGCCGCCGGGGGTCGCGTGGTGCGGGTCGCGCTCCAGCCCGGCCGCTCCACCAGCAAGCTGGTGGAGCGTATCCGCCGGTCGTGACCAGATCCTCCCTTGGCTGGCTGGCGTCCCTGGGCGCCCTCGGCGCCCTGGCTGACGCCCGTGCGGCTCTGGCGGAGCGGGACCGGGTGGGTCTCTCCGGTCTCGTCGGGGCCTCGAAGGGGCTCGTGCCCCTGCTGATCGCCGAAGGCCCGCTCCTCGTGATCGTGCCCCGGGAGCGGGACGTCGAGGAGACGGTTCGAGACCTGCAGACCCTGGCCGCCGAGGCCGGCCTCGAAGGGGCCGTCTTGGGCTTTCCCGCGCCGGGTCCGCCACCGTTTCGAGGACTTCCCCGCCACCTCGACGCGTCGGCCCGACGGGCGGCCACGCTGCTCGCCGCTCGGGCCGGGAATGTGCGGGCCGTGGTGGCGTCCCCGGCGGGTCTCCTGCGCCCGAGCCTGGCCCCGCCTCTCCTCGAGACCCGGGTCCTTCACCTCCGGGTGGGCGAGGAGATGACGCCCGACATCCTCCTCGAGGCCCTGGACGAAGGGGGCTACGTGCGGGAGGACCCGGTCAGCGGGCCCGGGCAGATGGCCCAGAGAGGGGGCATCCTGGATGTCTTCCCCTCCGACCGCGACGAGCCGATCCGGATCGAGTTCTTCTCCGACACCATCGAGAGCCTCCGTCGTTTCGACCCGGACACGCAGCGCACCGTGGGCCCCCTCGATGAGCTCATCGCGCTCCCCCTCTCCGACGTCTTCGCCCCCCGCTCCGTGCTCGCCTCACTTCGAACGGTCCTGGGCCAGCGCTTTGCCGACCAGCGCCGGGCTCGTTCGGTTCTCGACTCTCTCGACCGCGGTCTCGTCCCCGAGACCCTCGTGGACCTCGTTCCCCTGGTCGAGGGCGCCACGGTGCCGCCCTGGGAGCACTTGCCCCCGGGCCCGGTCGCGGTGATCGAGCCGGAGAGGGTCGCAGAGGAGACGGCCGGCTTCTGGCGTCGAGTCGAGGAAGACTGGCAACGCCGTATGGAGGGCGAGCCACCCCGACCCGAGGCGATCCTCATCAGCCCCGACGCCCTCGCCGCACGCCTCCAGAAGGGCCCCCTGATCGAGGTGCGTGAGGTCGACACGGACGGAGCCTCCATTCACGTGGCCGCTCGTCCGGCGCCGACGTACGCCGGCGATGTCCGACGACTGGCCGAAGACCTTCGCCGATCCCGCGCCCACACGGTGATCCTGTTGGGCAACACCGGTCGGGCGGACCGCCTCACCGACGTCCTGCGCGAGGACGACATCTCCGTCGGGCCGGGCGAGACGATCGAGACACGGGTGGGGGTGTTGTCCCGAGGCTTCGAGCTGCCCGAAGCGGGTCTCTGTGTGCTGGCCGACGGAGACGTCTTTCCGGAGGAGGTCCACCTTCACGCACGCGGCCGCCGGGGCGGCCTTCGGACCTTCCTGTCGGACTTCCGCGATCTGCGGGTCGGCGACCTGGTCGTGCACGAAGAACACGGGTTCGGGCGCTTCCTCGGCCTGGAGACGATCGAGCTCGCGGGTGGCGCCCGGGAGTTCATGGTGCTCGGCTACAGGGGGGGAGACAAGCTCAAGGTCCCCATCGAGGCCTTCGACAGGATCCAGAAGCACACGAGCACCGAGGGAGCCCGCCCACAGACCGATCGCCTGGGCAGCGGCAGCTGGGAGCGGGTCAAGAAACGGGCGAAGAAGGCCATGCGCGACATGGCCCAGGAGCTCCTGCGGCTCTACGCCGAGCGCAAGGCTCGCCCGGGCCATGCCTTCGCCGGTGAGAGCCCGTGGCAGAGCGAGTTCGAGGAGGCCTTCGAGTTCGAGGAGACGCAAGACCAGGCCCAGGCCATCGACGAGGTGGCTCGGGACATGGCGGTCGCACAGCCCATGGACCGCCTGGTGTGCGGCGACGTGGGCTACGGCAAGACCGAGGTGGCCATGCGGGCGGCCATGCGCGCGGTGCTCGACGGCAAGCAGGTGGCGCTGCTGGCGCCCACCACCATCCTGGCCTTTCAGCACTGGAAGACCTTCCGGAAGCGCTTCGCGCCCTTCCCGGTGGTCGTGGAGATGGTCTCGCGGTTCCGCAAGCCCCGGGAGATCAAGGCCGTCCTCGGCCGTGTCGCCGAGGGAGGAGTCGACATCCTGGTGGGAACCCACCGCATCCTCTCCAAGGACATCGTGTTCCGCGACCTCGGCCTCCTGGTGGTCGACGAGGAGCAGCGCTTCGGCGTGGCGGCCAAAGAACGACTGAAGCACCTCAAGACCACGGTGGACTCGTTGACCCTCTCCGCCACTCCCATCCCACGCACGCTCCAGATGGGTCTCTCCGGCATCCGCGACATGTCGATCATCGAAACGGCGCCGAAGGACCGGCTGGCGATCCAGACGTCCATCGTGAAGTTCTCGACCGACGTCATCGCCGCGGCGATCCGCCAGGAGCTCGCCCGTGACGGGCAGGTGTTCTTCGTCCACAACCGGGTCGAGTCCATCCACGCGCTGGCGAGCATGGTCCAGCGCCTCGTCCCGGAGGCACGGGTGACGGTCGCTCACGGTCAGATGCCGGAGACTCACCTCGAACGGGCGATGCTGGCCTTCGTCGAGGGGCGGACCGACGTCCTGGTGGCGACCACGATCGTCGAGAACGGTCTCGACATCCCCCGGGCCAACACCATTCTCATCAACCGGGCCGATCGCTATGGGCTTGCCCAGCTCTATCAGCTGCGCGGGCGGGTGGGGCGTGCCGACCGGCGCGCCTACGCCTATCTCCTGGTCCCGCCGGGCACCGTGCTCTCCGAGATCGCACGCAAGCGCCTGGCGGCGATCCGGGAGTTCTCGGACCTGGGCGCCGGCTTTCGAATCGCCGCCCTCGACCTCGAGCTGCGCGGGGCCGGCAATCTCCTGGGGGGACAGCAGAGCGGTCACATCCAGGCCGTGGGCTTGGACCTCTACGTCAAGCTCCTCGAGCAGACGATCCTCGAGCTGAAGGGCGAGGCCCCGAAGGAGGCGCCGCGAGCTGCACTCAACCTCGGCCTCGAGATGCGGATCCCCGCCCCCTACGTTCCCGAGGTCCATCAGCGTCTCTCGCTCTACAAGAGGGTCAGTCAGGTCCGCCGGGAAGACGAGCTCGACTCGCTCCGCGAGGAGCTTCGCGATCGGTACGGCCCCTGCCCCCTGGAGGTGGAGGGACTCCTGCGCTACGCCGGGGAGCGTCTCTCGGCCGAGGGGCTGGGAATCACCCAGGTCGATCTCTCCTCGGGAGCTCTGCACGTGCGGTTCGACGAGACGACCGCCGTCGTCCCGGACGCGCTCGTCCTGCTCACCCGGGAGCGAGCGGGGGCCGGGCTTCGGCCGGACGGCCTCGTCTGGCCCCTCGAGAGCGCGGAGACAGCCCTGGACGGCCTGGGCCTGCTCCTCGAAAAGCTCCGCGCCGGCCTATAATCCGTCGCGACACCGCCATGAACTCCCGTCTCCTCGCTCTCCTCGTCACCATGACCGTGGCCCTGGGCGCCTGCCAGGAGGTCGACCCGGTCATCCTGAGCCTCGACGGGGAGGAGGTCCGCCACTCGGACTTCGAGCGGCATCTCGCCACCGTCGAGGCCCGGGGGCTCGGCCCCCTCGCCCCCGAGGCCCACCAGGGCCTCCTCGACACTTTTCTTGAGGAGCAGGTGCTCCTCATCGAGGCGCGCCGGCGGGGCCTGCTGAGAGCGGACGCCCCCTCCGAGGAGGGACCTCACGCGGTCGCGCGGCTCCTGGCCGAGGAGATCCCCACGACCGAGTTGTCGAACACCGAGATCGAGGCTTACTACGAGGCGCATCTCCCGGACTTCAGTGTCTCCGAGACGGTGACGGTCCGCCAGATCCTGGTGGACACGCTGAACGAGGCTCGGGATCTCAAGAGGCGTCTCTACCGCGACTCCCGGGCCTTCGAGACGCTGGCCGGCACACGCTCGAAGGGTCCCGAGGCCGAGGTGGGGGGCTACATGGGCACCTTCGAGCGGGGCCAGCTTCCCGAGGAGCTCGAAGAGATTGCCTTCACCCTGGCTCCGGGCCGGACGAGCCAGCCCATCCGCAGCTCCCTCGGGTATCATGTCCTGAGAGTCGACTCTCGCCAGCCGGCCCGCGAGCTCTCCCTCGAGGAGTCCCGCGGCTGGATCCGCGCCCGCCTCATCCGGGAGAGGGCGGACGCGGCTGCGCGGGCATTCGTGGCGGGACTCCTCTCCCGGGCCAGGGTGAATCATGAGGCGGCTTATCGTTCCAGCACTTCTTCTCCTCCCTAGCGTCCTCGGCACCGGGGCGCCCGCCGGGGCGGAGATGATAGAGCGCATCATCGTCAAGGTGAACGGTGACATCATCACCTACAGCGAGTTCCAGGAACGTCAGCTCGCCGCTGCCCAGGCCGCTCGCATCCCTCCGGAGCAGATCGGCGCTTTTCTCCGGCAGAACAACGCCAAGCTGCTCCAGGACGCCATCGACGAAGTCCTCCTCGTTCAGCGCGCGGTGGACGGCGGCCTGGGTCTGCGCCCCGAGTTCATCGACGAGATCGTCGAGTCTGTCAAGAAGGACAACGGGGTCGAAAACGAGGAGCAGTTCCAGGCCGCGCTTGCCCGAGAGGGGATGACCCTCGACGAGCTGCGCAAGACCATCGAGAGGTCCTGGACGAAACGCATGATCATCCAACGCGAGGTCCGGCCTCGGATCAGCGTGAGCGAAGACGAGTTGAAGGAGGAGTACGAGAAGAAGAAGGCCACGGAGTTCACGAAAGCCGCGACTGTCACCCTGCAGGCGATTCTCATCCCGGCGGACGCCGGTGGAATCACCCTCGCCCGCGACATCGTCGCAAGGGCCCGGGCCGGAGCCGATTTCGCGAGCCTGGCCCGCACTCACTCCGCCGGCCCCACCGCCGACTCGGGTGGCGATCTGGGCGAGATCGCCGAGGGGAACCTGAGCCCCGATCTCGAAGAAGTCGCTTTCTCACTCCCGGTCGGCGCGGCGTCCGACCCGATTCCCTCGGAAGAGGGATTCAGGATCCTACGGGTGGTGGCCAAGACCACGGGAAGCGTCGTGCCATACGCCACGGCGAAGGGACAGGTGCGGGAAGAGCTGATGGCGGCGCGCTTCGAGACCGAGTACGACATCTACATGGCTGAGGTCCGGGATGAGGCGGTGGTCGTGCTGCGCGTGCGCGAGGTTCCCTTGACGTTGAGCGGCCCCGTCCCGGACGACATGCTGCTGGGCGCCGTCGATCCCTTCTCATTGGACCCGGTCGGGTCGGCGCCAGCCCTTCCAGGCGCTCCCGGAGCGTCTCCAGTCACCGGATCGACATCCACCGCTCCGATCTCCCCCACGGCGAATCCCTTCGCGGCGCCGGCCGCCGACGACGAGTTCGTCACCACCCCCCAGGCGGCGCCCGAGCGCATCGTTCCGGGGGCCGATCTCGACGACGAGATCAGCACCACCCCTCAGGCCCGTCCGGAGCGCGTGCCGCCTCCGGAATGACCGCGCTTCCGCCCCAGTGAGGGGCAACGAGGGCTTCTTCGATCGGGTCTACGACCTCGTCGGACAGATCCCGCGAGGCCGTGTCGCCACCTACGGACAGGTCGCGACCCTCCTCGGCGTCCCCCGAGGGGCCCGAGCCGTGGGCTGGGCGCTTCGGGCCCTGCCTCTGCGTCGCCAGAACGCCGTCCCCTGGCACCGGGTGGTGGCCGCCGGAGGTCGGATCTCCCCCCGCCTCGGCATGGGCCCTCTCGTCCAGCGCCGCCGCCTTCGCGCCGAAGGCGTCCGCTTCCTCGGCGGCCGTGTGGACCTCGATCGCCACGGCCTCCTGGGCTAGCCCAGCGAGACCCGGGGCAGCTGCAGACGTTCCCGGGCGAGCTGGCGCACCAGGCGCTCCACCGCCTCCGCCAGCGACCGGTCCCCCACGCGGCCCCGGCGCCTCTCCGCCGCGCGATTGGCATCGGCGCGCAGCTCCCCGAGGTCGCCCTCCTCGAGCGCGTCGATGGCCGCGGTGGAGACGAGATCGTCGATACGGTCGAGGCGCTCGGCCAGGTATTTCCAGTTCGGTCGTGACGCCACGGCCACCAGATCGGACACCGCTTCGACCTCCTGAAGAGGCAGCGCCGCCGCTCTCGGGGGCAGCTCCTGGAGTTTGGAGCGCAGCTCCTCCAGCCGCTCGCCCAGCTCAGGCAGGTTCGGCCGCCCGGGGTCGTATGGGCTCGGCGCGCCGCCACCGCCGCCCGTCCCCGCCGCCAGCTGCTCGACCCGTCGTCGACAAAACGCCAGGCTGGAGATCGAGGGCTCGGCGTCGAAGGCGAGATCGATGGCCAGAAGTACCGTCGCGAGGGCCACACCGGCGTCGTGCCAGCCCCGAGCGAGGGCGAACTCGCGGGGTGAGAGCACGTGGTCGACACCGCGCCGCGTCCTCAGGTGGGCCTCGATCGCCTCGGCGAAGGCCTCCAGGGCCAGGTCCCTCTCACCGCCCGCGTTACTCATGACGCATGACTCCATGACTCATGCTGACACCATGTTCATGCCGGCACCACGTCGAACTGCTCCTGGTGGAGCAGGGGATCCCCCTGCACGGCGATGTCGCCGCCCACGAGCCCGGAGAGGCTGGCGAGCATCCCGGCCTGGCCTTCGGCGAGCGCCCGGGCCACATCCGGGTTGACGCGGAGCACCAGGCGCTGGCCCCGCATGTCCGCGGCGAGCTTGCGCACCTCATCGTAGATCTCCGAGCAGACCGTGGAGACGCTCTTCACCTGACCGCTGCCCGAGCAGTAGGGGCAGGACTGCATCAGCAGCCGCTCGAGGGACTGCTTGACGCGCTTCCGGGTCAGGATGATCAAGCCGAAATCAGCGACCGACAGGAGCTTCGTCGGCGAGCGGTCCTTTCGGAGCTCTTGCTCGAGGGCGCCTAGCACCTCCCGTTGGCTCTTGCGTTGCTCCATGTCGATGAAGTCGATGACGATGATTCCGCCGAGGTCCCGGAGGCGGATCTGGCGCACGATCTCCCGAACCGCATCGAGGTTGGCCTTGAGCAGGGTCTCCTCGAGCTGCGACTTGCCCACGAAGCGACCCGTGTTGACGTCGATGGCGACGAGGGCCTCGGTCTGGTTGATGACGATATAGCCACCAGAGGGAAGCCAGACCTTGGCGCGCAGCGCGCGCTCGACCTCCGCCGCCACCCCGTACTCCTCCATGAGACCGACGGGGCCGGCGTGTCGGCGGACCCGCGGGGCCAGACCGGGCTCGAGGGCGCGCACGATGTCGAGCACCCGCTCGAACGCCTCGTCGTTGTCGAGGCGGATGGACGACACGTCCTCGGACAACAGATCGCGGAGCAAGCGCTCGACCAGAGAGGGCTCGCGATAGAGAAGCATGGGGGCCGAGTTTCGCGACCCGACGGCCCGCACCTCATCCCAGGTGCGGAACAGGTATCCGCCGTCCCGCTGGAACGCCTCCGCGCTCTTGCCCTCACCGGCCGTCCGCGCGATGAGCCCGCCCCCGCCGCGCTCCTGGCGGATCTCCTTCAGGGTCGTCTTGAGTCGCCGCCTCTCGCCGTCATCGGTGATCTTACGGGAGACACCCACGTGCTCGACGGTCGGCATCAGCACCAGGTATCGCCCGGGGAGCGACACGTGGGACGTGATGCGTGCTCCCTTGGTCCCCAGCGGCTCTTTCGCGACCTGGACGACGACCTCCTGCCCCTCTTTCAGCCGGTCCTCGATGGGCGCGCGCCGAGCGGTGGTGACCTCGTCTGCGGTCAGAAGGTTCTCGGGGAGCGCCTCGAAGACATCCGTGGCGTGGAGGAAGCCGTCTCGCTCCAGGCCGAGGTCCACGAATGCAGACTGCATCCCGGGCAGGACCCGTGTGACTCGCCCCTTGTAGATGCTGCCGACGATGCCGCGCTGCGCCTCGCGCTCGAGGAAGAGCTCGGAGACGACGCCATCTTCGAGGAGAGCGACGCGGGTCTCCTCCGGGCTCGTGCTGACGATGAGATCTCTGGGCATTTGGGTCTCTGGCCGGCGGTCGAAGCCGCCTGGTATGTGGGTGGGACGCTTCGTTCCAACACTGTCAATTCGCGAAGCGTCGCATCCGGACACTGAGGATCAGCCCGACACCCATCAAGGTCGCGAGCGCGGAGGAGCCACCGTAGCTCAGCAGTGGAAGCGGGAGGCCCTTGACGGGCACGAGTCCAGCGACCATCGCGACGTTGTACACGACCTGAAAGGCGAGGCTGGCGGTGATGCCGGCGGAGAGAAACACTCCGAGACGGTCCCGCGCGAGGCGGGCGGTCTCGAGCATTCGCCACAGCAGCAGGAGATAGAGTCCGAGCACGACGAAGACGCCGATGAAGCCCATCTCCTCCGCCAGGACGGAGAAGATGAAATCGGTGTGCCGAGCGGGCAGGTAGCCGAGCTGTCCCTGGGTGCCCTCGAGGTACCCGCGTCCGAGCAGGCCCCCGGAGCCCACGGCAATCTGCGATTGGATCTTCTGGTAGCCCGCCCCCTGCGGATCGAGACTCGGATCGAGGAAGGTGTAGATCCGGATCTTCTGATAGTCTCGCAGGAGAGGCCAGGTGAGCGCCGAGGCGACGAGCATCACGACGACGAGAGCCGCCACCGCTCGCATGCGCAACCCGGCGAGAAAGGCCACGGTGAGCAGCATGGGCACGAGACACGCCGCCGTTCCCAGGTCGGGCTCGCCGGCGATGAGAAGGACGAGCAATCCCACGGCTGCGCCCGGCCAGACCAGGTCGCGCAGGCCCAGGCTCTCCTGTCGGTACTCGGAGAAAAGCTTCGCAACAAAGATGGCTGCCGTGAGCTTGACGAACTCCGAAGGCTGGAGCTGGAACCCGCCGATCATGATCCAGCGGCGCGTCCCGGCGATGAGCGGGCCGAAGCGCAGCACGTACACGAGGGCCGCGGCCGAGAGGACGTAGAGAAGCACCGAGCGGTCCGCCAGGCGGCGGTAGTCGGTGGCTGCGGCCACGACGAGCCCAAGAAGCCCCGCCCCGACCAGCACGAGCTGCTTGACGTGCAGGCCGGGGCTGCTGCCGGAGTGGGTGGCGGAGTGCACCATTGCGACGCCGACGAGTGACAAGAGGAGGGCGGTCCCCAGGAGCACCCAGTCCACGTTGTAGAGCAGCCGCCGGTCGATCCCGAGGGGCATTGCTCAATCCCCCACATCGACGGAGGGTGCCGTTGCGGGCGGCTTCTGCCCTCTGAAGAAGCGCGCCAGGATGGCGCGGGCGACCGCTGCCGCTACGCCGCCCCCGCCCCCGTGCTCGACGATGACGGCCAGGGCGACTTGCGGCTCATCCGCCGGAGCGAAGGCCACGAACCATCCGTGGGGCTGGATCGAGGGGTCGTCCGGCGTGCGCTTGAGGCGCTCGCGGGACACCACCTGGGCCGTGCCCGTCTTGCCACAGACCGGGACGGTGCTCAGTCGCGCCCTCCAGCCGGTCCCCTCGGCCACCACTGCCCGGAGGCCCTCCTTGACCGTTGCCACCGTCTCCGCCGAGATGACGATGGGTCGGGGCGGCTCCGCGGGAATCCGGGTCTCACCTGCGCTCCGGACCAGGCGTGGCCGGACCAGGCTCCCCCCGTTGGCGATCGCGGCGGCGACCCGGGCCATCTGGAGCGGCGTGACGGTGACCTGGCCCTGGCCGATCGCCACGGACGCCGTCTCGCCCGGGTACCAGGGGACGTTCTGCACCCGGCGCTTCCACTCCGGGCTGGGTATGAGGCCCCTCGCCTCGTGGGGCAGATCGATCCCTGTCGGGGAGCCGAGCCCCAGCCGGGTGGCCCAGTGGGCGATGCGATCGATCCCGAGGCGGACGCCCACCTGGTAGAAGAAAACGTTGCACGATATGGCGAGAGCCCGTCGGATATTGACGATGCCGTGCCCGCCGGGGAGGTGGCAGTGGAAGACCTTGTTGTAGACCCGAAGGTGCCCCGGACAGTAGAAGGTGGTCGACGGGGTGATGACACCCTCTTCGAGCGCCGCCACGGCCATGACGATCTTGAACGTGCTCCCCGGCGCGTACTGTCCCTGGATCACCCGGTTCATCAAGGGAGTCTCGGGGTCGTTTGTGAGCATCCTCCAGAGCTTCGGGTCGATTCCCGTGGTGAACTCGTTGGGGTTGTACGCCGGTGTCGACGTCATGGCGAGGATCTCGCCGGTCTCGGGGTCGAGGACCACGGCGCCTCCCGCGCGGCCCGCGAAGGCCTGCTCCGTGGCGGCCTGCAGCGAGGCGTCGAGGCTGAGGGTGAAGCTCGGACCGTCTTCGGGAGGGTCGCTCTCTGCCTCCGCGACCTCGAGACCCCGGCTGTTGACGATCACCCGTCGGAATCCGTCGCGCCCCACGAGGGCCCTGTTGTACTGAGCCTCGACGCCGGCCAGGCCGACGAGGGCTCCCGGTTCGAGGCCTTCGAATTCGGCGGAGCGCAGCTGCCTCTCGGTGATCTCGCCGACCCGGCCCAGCGCGTGGGCGGCGGCGGAAGCCAGGGGATAGTGGCGGAGCGGGACGACCTCGATGCTGACCTCGGGAAGCTCGAGCCGCCGCGCTTCGATCGCCGCCACCTCCCCGACGTCCGCGTCGGCCAGAACCACCACCGGGCGGTACCGGGCGCGCCGTGCCAGCCGCTCCCGGAGCCGGGCCTCCCCCATGCCCAGCGTGCGGGCGATGCGGGTCACGACGCCGTCCAGGTCCTCCGTGTCCTCGGGCGTCAGGACGATGTTGAAGGAGGGACGGTTTCCCACCAGCAACTGCCCTTCCCGATCGAGAAGCATCCCCCGTGGGGCCGCCACCTTCACCACGCGGGAGCGATTGTTCTCGGCCAGGTCGCGGAAGTGACGAGCCCTCAGAACCTGGAGGTTCCAGAACTGCAGGAGCAGCACGGCCACAAGGAGCACCGTGGTGCCCTGCACGACGGCGAGCCGCGACTGGACCGGCCGCAGATCCTCGTAAAGCCTCACTGTCGCTCCCTCACAGCGAAGCCCGCTGCAGCCGGCGGTCGATCAGCGCGAAGAGGACCCCACCCACCACGGCCGTGAGGGACGCGCGCGAGGCCAGTGTCACAGGGCTCATGGGTGCCGCCTCGATGGCGAAGACCGAAGCGAACCACAACACGAGCAGAACGTCGGCGACCGTGGCCAGGAGCAGCACGAGAGTGCGAGCACTCGTGCTCGCGATGAGGAGGTGGCTGCCTGCGGCACCGATCGCAAAGCCCACGAGCAGCTTCGAAAGTGCCGAGAGCCCCAGCACTTCTCCTCCGAAGTGGACGTCCTGCACCCAGCCCGCCGCCACGCCCGCCAGCATCCCGCGACTCTCTCCCCCGCTCAGGGCGCAGTAGACCACGACGAGGAGGAAGGGGTCCAGGTAGCGGCCGGGCTCGGCCACGAGGTGGCTGAGGCCCGTCTCCACCAGGAGGGCTCCAACGATGGCGACGGCGGTCCAGACGAGGCGTTTCATTCCACCGTTTGCAGGGTCTCATGCGCCTGAGGCGGACGCAGCACCACCAGCAGCTCTTCGAGCCGGTCGAAGCGGGCCGAGGGCTCGATCCGGATGTCCTGGAGGAGTGCGGACCCCTCCCCCACATAGCTGACTCGCCCCACCACCAACCCCTTGGGGTAGATCCGATCGAATCCCGACGTGACGACCACGTCTCCGATGGCGACGTCGGCCCGATCGGACACGTACTTCAGTATCAAGTCGCCTGCGCCCGGCTCGGACCGCGCCACCTGCCCCGTGGCGACGCCGCTCACCCGGGTGCGCTCGATCAGGACCCCGGCTCCGGCATCGCGATCGAGAAGCACCTGCACCCGGGCCGCATGGGGGCCCACCGCGATCACGCGGCCGACCACCCCCGTCGGGCTCATGACCGGGGCGTCGAGGACGACCCCGTCGCGCGTGCCCCGGTCGATGGTCAGCGTCCGAAACCAGGGCACGCCGTCCCGGCTGACCACGTCCGCAACCAGCGTCTGCATGGGCAGGATCTCGCGGAGGCCCAGCAACTCCCGCAGACGCTCCGCTTCGTGTGCCAGGTGGGAGCGCTCCTGTAGGAGCGTTTCCAGGTAGCGGACCCGCTCCTCGAGACGGCGATTCTCCGCGTAGGTCTCCCGATGGAAACCGTAACCATTCCACAGCTCCCGTCCGCCCCCGACCACGCTGCTCATCCCGATCTGGAGCGGGGAGAGCAGCGAAAAGAGCCCTCTTTGAAGGAGCGACAAGCCGTCGCCTCCGTCCACCTGGTGGCTGATCGCGGCGAAGTGCAACAGCACGAGACCGCCAAGGAGGATCCGGCTCCTGCGCGTGTCGACGGCCAGGGCCACCAGGGCTAGTCCAGACTGATCTTGCGAAGCAGGTCGAGGTTCGAGAGCATCTTGCCGGTTCCCAGGACGACCGAGCTGAGCGGGTCCTCGGCCACCGAGACCGGGAGCCCGGTCTCCTCCCGCAGCAGGCGATCGATGTTCTTGAGGAGAGCCCCGCCTCCGGTGAGGACGATGCCCCGGTCCACGATGTCCGCCGACAGCTCCGGGGGCGTGCGCTCGAGCGCCACGCGCACCGCAGCGACGATGATGCGCACCGGCTCCTGAAGCGCCTCGCGGATCTCCGCGTCGGTGACCGTCAGCGTCTTGGGGATGCCCTCGATCAGGTCCCGCCCCTTGATCTCCATGGTGATCGGCTCGTCGAGAGGAAAGGCAGATCCGATCTCGAACTTGACCTGCTCGGCGGAGCGCTCGCCTATCAGCAGGTTGTACTTCTTCTTGATGTACTGGATGATCGCCTCGTCCATCTCGTTGCCCGCGACGCGAACCGATTTCGAGTAGACGATGCCGGCCAGCGAGATGACCGCGATGTCGGTGGTTCCTCCCCCGATGTCGATGACCATGTTGCCGCTTGGCTCGGTGATGGGGAGCCCCGCCCCGATTGCGGCGGCCATGGCCTGGTCGATGAGGTAGACCTCGGAGGCCTTGGCCTTGAGCGCCGAGTCCTTCACCGCTCGCTTCTCCACCTGGGTCACCTCCGAGGGGATCCCGACCACGATGCGGGGACGCACCAGCGTCGAGCGGTTGTGCGCTCGGTGGATGAAGTGGGAGAGCATCTTCTCGGTGATTTCGAAATCGGCGATCACGCCGTCCTTCATCGGGCGGATCGCAACGATGTTGCCGGGTGTGCGGCCGAGCATCTCTTTTGCGTCTCGTCCCACCGCCTCCACCTTTCCGGTCATGCGGTTGACGGCGACGATCGACGGCTCGGACACGATGATGCCCTTGTCCTTGGCGTAGACAAGGGTGTTGGCGGTTCCGAGATCGATGGCGAGATCGCTCGAGAAAAAGCTTAGATTGATGAGGGAGCGAATGTTCATGAGGGCGTCTTCTTCTCCTGTGACAATGGTGGCTGCGAGGGCCCGGGGGCTGGTTCGCTTCTAGATAGCCGCCTCGATTCCGTTCTTGTTTCGCTCCTTGACGCGATACATGGCCTGATCGGCCTTCTGGATGAGCGCCTCCGGCGTCAAGGCATGGTCCGGATAGGACGCGATCCCGAAGGACGCCGAGATGCGCGCAGCGAGGCCCAGAGATTTCAGAAAGTGGTTCTCTTCGATCGACAGCCGGAGCCGCTCGGCGATGACCACGGCTCCTTCTGAAGGGGTCTCCGGCAGGACGGCGACGAACTCGTCGCCGCCGTAGCGGGCCAGGATGTCGGACTCGCGGACACCCTCCGCCAGGATCGATCCGACCTCGGTGAGCGTGCCCGAGCCGGCCAGGTGCCCGTACTGGTCGTTGATCCCCTTGAACCCGTCCAGGTCCAGAAAGATGATCGACAGCGGGATCCCGTGGCGCTTGCAGCGCTTGATCTCACGGCTGAGGTAGAGGTTCAGGTAGCGCGAGTTGAACAGCTTGGTCAGGTCGTCGGTGATCGTGAGCTGCTCGGTCTTCTGGAACAGGATCGCGTTCTCGAGGGCGATCGCGCAGGGCTCGACCAGCGTGAGCACCAGCACCAGATCCGAGCTCGTGAACCGCCCGTCCCGCTTGTTGATGATCTCCAGGACGCCGATGGTCCGCCCCCTCGAGACCAGGGGCGCGCAGAGGATCGAGCGTGTGGCGAACTGGGCCCACGCGTCATAGCGAGCGGTGAAGCGCTGGTCCCGAGCCGTGTCGTTGACGATCGCCGGCGTGCCCTTTTTGGCCACCCAGCCGGCCACGCCCTCGCCCATCTTCAGACGATACGCCGAAAGGTCCTGGCCCTTGGCCCCGAGCGCCGCCTCGAAGGCGAGCCCCTCGCTCTCTTCGTCGACCATCAGCAGAGACCAGGCCTCGGAGGGGACGAGCTCGCGGATCTTCTCCATGACCAGCTCGATCACCTTGCTCGGCTCGAGTATCGAGTTGGCTGTCTTCACAACGTCGGTGAGGATCGCGAGGCGCTTCGCTGTCGTCCGGAGCGTCTCGCCCGCCAGGAGCGCGCCGTCGCCGCGCCGCCGTCTCGCGCAGTTGAGGTGCGCCAGCACCGCCGCAGCAGGGGGATCTCCGGGACGCCAGATCTCGAGGACGAAATCGAACCCGAGCCGTCCGATTTGTCGCAACGCCGCCGCGTCCGGTGCGACCGCTATCCCCCCCACCGGCTTTTCGGCCAGAGCCTTGCGCACGACCCGGACGTTGCCGGGTTTGGTCTCCGGCCCTGTCTCGACCAGCGCCCCGGCAAAACGTCGGGCGTTGATCTCGAGGCGCGAGCGTGAGCCCGGGATGGGCAGGAGCTCGTACTCGAGCCCGCGCCCGGGCGCGGGTCCGAGACGACGCTTCAGAGCCGGCCTCCCAAACACAGCCACACGCGCCAAGGGCGTCCTCAGTCGGAGACCACGATCGGTCGACGCTGTTCGGTGACCCCACCGCTCACGCCGGTGGCGCGCAACAGGACCGTCGCCGTCGCGCTGGCCTCGAACATGACGAACTCGTTGAACGACCCGTCCGGCTGAACCTCGATCCGAACACCGTTCAGGGTCAGGCTGGCACCGGGAGCGGTCTGCCCCCGCACATGCAAGATGTTCCCCCGAAGCTCGAGGGTGTCCACGGCGAACGGCGGCGGCTTGGCGGCTATGGCCGGTGCCTTCAGAATAGAAAAACTCGAGACCGGGGCGAAGCTCCCCTCGCTGCCCTCCCCGCCCACCGCGGCCACCTTCCAGTAGTAGGTTCCCGTCTCCAGTCCCCGGCGCTCCATCTGGGTGCCCTTGAATCCCTGACGATCGATGAGGGGGCGAGCGAAGGTCCGGCTGAAGTCCACCAGCACATGGTAGTGTTCGGCTTCTTCGACCGCCTTCCACAGCAGTAGCGTGGTGGCTTGCGACGGGTCCGTGTAGGTGACCTCCATCTCGTTCGGGGGGGCGGTGAGAATCGGGACCACGGGCAATGTCGTCTTCGGCCCTGCGGTCCCGTCGGCACGGACCTGGATGCCTTCGTTGGACGCCAGCGAGATCCTCTGGCCGGTGCTGGTCTGCGCTTGGCCGGCGCCCTGGAAAATACGGATCCCGGTGTCCCCGCCCTTGGCCACCGTGATGTTTCCCACCGTATTCGGCTGGGTGGTGGTTTCAACGGTCGGCGTCGAGATCGTGGTCGAGCCCGGCGAAGCCCCCGGAGCGGTCCGGAAATCCGCTTCACCGGACTGGATGGCGAACGCCACCCGGTACTGCCTCGAGATCGGGTTCTGGGAGCTCTCCACGATGGTGGTGAGGCTGTCGGGCCGCAGATTGATCCGGTCGCCCCCGGCAAAAACGGTCTCCGCGGTCGCGCCCGCGCGGGTGCGGACCAGGTCGTTGCTGTGCAGGACGACCGCCGTCGTGGCCTCGAACCACTCCAGCGTCCCCGCCCGCTTGACCTCCACGCTGCCCTCGATCGCGTTGAAGCGAGCCCCCGCCTCGATCGACTGGGGCGGTGGCGGTGGCGCCGGCTGGCCCCGTCCGAAGAAGAACCACGCCGCCACGGCCCCGACGATCGCCAGGGCGACACCGGTGACGACCAGGGTGCGGTAGCGCACTGTGAACCACTCGATCCGGTCTGCGGAGATATGCGACGGCTCGTTCTTCAGTGGCTCCATCGGGCCCAAAATCCACTCTGCGCGTGACTTACGCGGACCGCAAGAGTATAAACCAACTCACGCCTCGGCCCAAGATCAGCCCAGGAGCCGCCCAAGATCAGAGCAAGCTCGGGGAGTAGGCCCCTCCCCCGACCTCGCTTGCGGGGCCCAGGTCGGGGGCATAAGATCAAAAGCTTTGCGAGGGGAGACGCCGGCCCAGAGGGGGTGCTCCACCCTTCGCGACACGGAGAAGAAATGGCCCTCGGCTACATGCGCCGCCACAAGAAGTGGCTCTACGTTTTCCTGTGGCTCGTCATTGCCGCCTTCATCGTCCTGTACGTTCCCGCCCTCGACCCCACCGACCAGGGGACACCCAACGAGGCCGTCGTCACCGTCGGCGACCTCGAGGTGAGCGTCGGCGAGTACCAGCGCGCCTACTCCAGGCAGCGCCAGCTCTACTCCCGTCTCTACCAGGGTCGGTTGGACGAGAACATGATTCGCCAGCTGGGTCTGGAGGAGCAGGTCCTCGACAGCCTCGTGATCGAACGCCTCGTCGAACTGGAGGCGGACCGGCTCGGCCTCACGATCTCCGATGAAGCGGTCGCCGAGGCGATCTCCACCTCCCCCGACTATCAGGTCGACGGGCGGTTCATCGGCGGCGACGAGCTGCGGAGCCTCCTCCAGCTCCGGGGCGTGACGGAGCAAGCGTTCGCCGAGTCGTTGCGCCGCCAGCTCCTGCGCGAGCGGCTGGAGGCCCTCGTGGGCGACGGCGTGGTGGTCAGCGACTCCGAGGCCGAGCGAGAGTTTCGGCGTCAGACGGAGCGGGTCGAGCTCGAGTACGTCCTGGTTCCCACCGAGCGGTTCCGGGACGAAATCGAGCCCACGGACGAAGCCGTGGCCAGCCACTTCGAGAAGGAGCGCGACACCTATCGCATCCCCGAGAAACGCATCGTCTCCTACGTGCTTCTCGACCGTGAGACCCTGCGCCCCCGGGTGGACGTGACGGGCCGCGACATCTCGGGCTACTACCAGGACCATCAGGAAGAGTTCCTGCAGGAGGAGGAGTTCTGCGCCCGCCACATCCTCGTCAAGGTGCGAGCCGGCGGTGACGAGGACGCCGGCCACGAAGAGGAGGAGGCGCGACGGATCGCGCAGGCACTGCTCGGGCGGGTCGAGTCCGGATCCGACTTTGGCGCCCTCGCCAAAGCCTCTTCGGAAGACCTGGGCTCCGGAGCGAACGGGGGCGATCTGGGATGCTTCCCCGCCGGCCGCATGGTGCCCGAGTTCGAGGACGCCCTCTACAAGCTCGACGAAGGTGAGACCTCCGGCCTCGTGCGCACGAACTTCGGCTACCACATCATTCGACTCGAGTCCCTCCGTGAGGAGAAGACGCTTCCCCCCGCCGAGGTCGAGGAGCGGGTCCGCGTTCTCGTCACCGACGAGAAGATGATCGAGGTGGGCGAGGAGACCTCCATCGCCCTGGCCGGAGCCCTGGCCGAGGGCAAAACCCTCGAAGAGGCGGCGGCGGGTGTGGACGTCGAGGTCCGGACGAGCGAGCCCTTCGCCCGGGGGGAGACACCCCCGGTGCTCGCCTCGCCCGCGCTCGTCGCGCGGGTCTTCGACATGGAAGCGGGCCAGGCCGAGAAGGAGGGCTTTGGGTTGCCCCAGGGTGCCGTCTTCATCGAGCTGGCCGAGATTCAGCCCTCGCGCGTTCCGGAGCTCGACGAGGCTCGCGAGAGAGTGACGGCGCACCTCGTCGCCGAGACCGCCCTCGAGCAGGCGCACGCGCTCGCCGAGCAGGTGAGGGACCGGGCCAGGAAAGCGGGCCTCGAGCGCGCCGCGACCCGCGTCGACCTCGTCCGGAAAGAGACGCTCTCTCCCACCGCGCCGGGTCAGCCGATCGGCGACTTGGGCACCGGCCTGGCCCTGGACGAAGCGGCGTTCTCGCTCCCTGCGGAGACCATCTCCGACCCGGTCCGGACGGCGGACGGATGGGCGATCCTGCGCGTCACCGAGCATCAGGAATTCGACGCCGAAGCGTTCGATCGCGAGCGGCCTCGGGTCACGGCCTCCTTGCGTCAGCAGAAGCAGAGCCAGGTCTTCCAGGCCTACATGGGCTCCGCCCGGGAGCGCTACGAGGTCCGACGGAACCCGGAGGCGTACCGCAGGGCGCTGGGGCAGGGGCGATAGTGCCGGCCGGCGCCGGGCCCTCGGGGGCGCCGCCGCGCTGACCTGCTAGAATGGCGTCCGCGATGCACCTCGAAGTCCGTCAGGCCAAAGACGTCGTCATCCTCGATCTGAAAGGCAAGCTCACCGCCGGGCTGGGGGATCAGCTGCTGCGCGAAGCCATCGACGAGCTGCTCGGGGAGAGCAAGAGCCAGATCCTCATCAACCTCTCCGACGCGGCATTCCTCGACAGCGCCGGCGTCGGCGAGCTGGTGGCGGGCCTGCGGACGGCGAAGACCTTCGGGGCCGAGCTCAAGCTCCTGAAGGTCAGCGGACGGGTCTACTCCACGCCGGACGTGGCGCGGCTTCTGCCCACGTTCGAGATCTTCGAGGACGAGACCGAGGCGGTTCGCTCGTTCGGCGCCGGCTGAGCAGTGCTCCCTACTTGGTCTCCGGCGGCACCGAGACGGTGACGGGATCCAGGCTGGTGACGCGGAGCTCGATCGCGCACTCCGGGCAGTTGATCGACTCGCCCTGGTCCAGATCGTAGCCGTCGAGGTTGAGGTCCGACTCGCACTCGGGACAGCGGGTGTCTCCGCTCGTCATGGTCGCCTCCTGAGTCATTCTAGATCATGTCCCTCCCCCGCATCTCAGGAGCGCTGGGTTCCATTGGTCCCGTTTGTCCGATGCGATAGACTCCGTTCTTCATGGATTACAGGGATGCGGGGGTCGACATCGCCGCCGCGGACGCTGCCACGGAGCGGATCAAGGCACTGGCGAAGTCCACGTTCAACCCGAACGTTCTGAGCGACATCGGCTCGTTCGGGGGGATGTTTCGCACCGATCTGTCCAGGTATCGGGAGCCCGTCCTCGTCGCCTCCACCGACGGGGTGGGGACGAAGATTCGGGTGGCCGTGGCCGCCGACGTGCACGACACGGTGGGCTACGACCTCGTGGCCCACTGCGTCGACGACATCCTCGTGCAGGGCGCGATGCCGCTCTTCTTCATGGACTACGTGGCGCTCGGGAAGCTCGAGCCCACCAGGGTCGAGGCCATCGTGTCGGGGTTCGCCCGCGCGTGCAAAGAGTTCGGCTGTCCCCTCCTGGGGGGCGAGACAGCGGAGATGCCGGGGACCTACGCCGAGGACGACTACGACCTGGCCGGGTTCATCGTCGGGGTCGTGGAGAGGGACCGGGCCCTGCCCCGGGGAGTGAGCGAGGGGGATGTGCTCGTCGCGCTGCCCTCGAGCGGGCTGCACACGAACGGCTACTCCCTGGCACGCAAGGTGCTCTTCGATGTCCTGGGGCACACAACGGGCACGGTGTTGCCGGAGCTCGGGAAGACGCTCGGCGAGGCTCTCCTCGCGACTCATCGGAGCTATCTGGCCGCCCTGGAGCCGCTGATCGAGCGCGACAAGATTCACGCCCTGGCCCACATCACAGGCGGCGGTTTCCCGGGCAACATACCAAGGGTCCTCCCCAGCGGCCTGGGTGCCCGGGTTCGGCGCGGCTCCTGGGACGTCCCGCCTCTTTTCCGCATCATCCAGAAGGGCGGCCACATCTCCGACGAGGAGATGTACCGCACGTTCAACATGGGCGTGGGGATGATCGCCCTGGTGGCCCCGGCGGACCTGCACGACGTGGAGCACTCCCTCGAGCGCCGCGGCGAGACGAGCTTCGTCATCGGCTCCGTCGTCTCCGGCTCCGGCGTCACCTGGGACGCCTGAGTCCCGTGCCCCCTGCCCCAATCGGCGTTCTGATCAGCGGGCGGGGCTCCAATCTCCAGGCCCTCATCGACGCCGGGACGCGGGGGGAGCTGGGCGGGGAGGTCGCGGTCGTCGTCTCGAATGTGGCGGACGCGCCGGGCCTCGAACGCGCCCGCAGGGCCGCCGTCCCCGCCGTCGTCCTCGATCATCGGGGCCGCAAGCGTGAGGACTACGACGCCGAGGTCGTGTCGATTCTCCAGGAACACGGCGTCGAGCTCGTGTGCCTCGCCGGGTTCATGCGGCTCCTCTCCCCAACGTTCGTGCAGGCTTTCCCCGGCCGGATCCTGAACATCCACCCTGCTCTTCTCCCGGCGTTCCCGGGCCTGCAGGCCCAGCGCCAGGCGTTCGAGTACGGCGTCAAGGTGAGCGGCGCCACGGTCCACCTGGTGGACGAGGGTCTCGACTCCGGGCCCATCGTCGCCCAGGAGGCGGTGCCGGTCCGCTCGGACGACACCGCGGAATCGCTGGCGGTGCGCATACTGGAGGTCGAGCACCGTCTCTACCCCCGTGCGGTGCGGCTCCTGCTGGAGGGCCGCAGCCGTGTGGAGGGTCGTCGTGTCATCGAGGGGGGAGAGTGAACAAGACCGACGCCTTTGACTACCTCACCAAGGGCTGTGTCGATGTGGTCACCGCCGAAGGCCTCAAGGCGAAGCTCGCCCGTGGGCGGCCGCTCACGGTGAAGGTGGGTTTCGATCCCACCGCCCCCGACATCCACCTCGGCCACACGGTCCTCATGCGCAAGATGAAGCACTTCCAGGATCTCGGCCACCGGGTCATCTTTCTGATTGGCGACTTCACCGGGATGATCGGGGACCCCACGGGGAAGTCGAAGACCCGCCCTCCGCTCAGCGGCGAGGACATCGAAGCCAACGCCGAGACGTACAAGAAACAGGCGTTCAAGATCCTCGACGCCGACAGGACCGAGGTCCGCTTCAACAGCGAATGGCTGGGGCCCCTGGGCTCCGAGGGCTTCATCCGCCTCGCCGCCACCTACAACGTGGCTCGGATGCTCGAGCGGCGGGACTTCAGAAAGCGCTTCGACGCCGGCCAGTCGATCTCGATCCACGAGTTCCTCTATCCCCTGGCCCAGGCCTACGATTCGGTCTCGCTCGAGGTGGACGTGGAGCTGGGGGGGACCGATCAGCTCTTCAACCTGAACGTCGGGCGGGACATCATGCCCGCCTATGCTCTGGAGCCCCAGGTGGTGATGACCACCCCGCTCCTCGAGGGCACCGACGGCGTCGACAAGATGTCGAAGAGCCTCGACAACTACATCGGCGTCAACGAGCCGCCGTCGCTCATGTACGCCAAGGTCATGAGCATCTCCGACGACCTGATGTGGCGCTACTACACGCTGCTCACAGACCTCGCTCCC
>CAUZDW010000002.1:0-70000 GCA_963578825.1 Vicinamibacteria bacterium | reverse complement strand
ACCCCGTGCACCTTTACTGCACTCTAGCCTTGGGCTTGGGTGCGTTCTGCGCAGGATAGGTGGGAGGCTTTGATCCCGGGCTTTTGGGCTCGGAGGAGCCAATGGTGAGATACCACCCTTAACGTATTTAGGCTCTAACCTACTCCCCTTATCGGGGGGAGAGACAGGGCTAGACGGGTAGTTTGACTGGGGCGGTCGCCTCCCAAAGAGTAACGGAGGCGCTCGAAGGTTCCCTCAGGCTGTTTGGAAATCAGCCGTCGAGTGTAAAGGCACAAGGGAGCTTGACTGCGAGACCTACAAGTCGAGCAGGTGCGAAAGCAGGACTTAGTGATCCGGTGGTTCTGTATGGAAGGGCCATCGCTCAACGGATAAAAGGTACGCCGGGGATAACAGGCTGATCTGGACCAAGAGTTCACATCGACGTCCAGGTTTGGCACCTCGATGTCGGCTCATCGCATCCTGGAGCTGTAGCAGGTTCCAAGGGTTGGGCTGTTCGCCCATTAAAGCGGTACGTGAGCTGGGTTTAGAACGTCGCGAGACAGTTCGGTCCCTATCTGGTGTGGGCGTAGGAGACTTGAGAGGGTCTGTCCCTAGTACGAGAGGACCGGGATGGACGAACCTCTAGTGTACCAGTTGTCTCGCCAGAGGCATAGCTGGGTAGCTACGTTCGGTTGGGATAAACGCTGAAAGCATCTAAGCGTGAAGCCCGCCTCGAGATGAAGTCTCCCGCAGGGTAACCTGCCTAAAGACCCCTTGTAGACCACGAGGTTGATAGGCCCGATGTGCAAGTGCAGAAATGCATTCAGCTAACGGGTACTAATCGGTCGTGCGGCTTGACCATGGTGTTTATACTGCCGGAAACAGTTGGCGGTGCGCTCGCCCGAGCGCCCGAGTGAGTGGAATCTTCGGTTGTCTTCGGCTTGATATTTCATCCCGGTGATCATGGCGGAGGGGCCACACCCGTTCCCATTCCGAACACGGCCGTTAAGCCCTCCAGCGCCGATGGTACTGCCAGGGCAGCTTGGTGGGAGAGTAGGACGTTGCCGGGACTTTTCTTCATCTTCGATTCCTCATCTTGGTGCCCCGGTCCCTCGCGGACCGGGGCTTTTTTGTGCCCTCCGGCCGGATGCTAGACTTGCCGGAACTCGTCAGGAGAAGACCAGATGTCCGGACACTCCAAGTGGGCTTCGATCAAGCACAAGAAGGGCGCCACCGACGCCAGGAGGGGCAAGCTCTTCACCAAGATCATCCGTGAGATGACCATCGCCGCCCGCCTGGGCGGCGGGGACGTGGAGAGCAACCCTCGGCTCCGAACCGCCGTCGAGAAGGCCAAGGGCGCCAACATGCCCGCGGACAACATCACCCGGGCCATCAAGAAGGGTACCGGCGAGCTCGAGGGCGCGACCTACGAGGACCTGACCCTCGAGGGCTACGGCCCCGGAGGTGTCGCCCTCCTCATCGAGGGCTCGACCGACAACCGCAACCGCACCGTCTCCGAGATCCGCCACCTCTTCTCGAAGCACAACGGCAACCTCGGCAACCCGGGCAGCGTAGCCTACATGTTCAAGCCCCGAGGGGTGATCGCCATCTCCGCCGAGAAGACCACCGAGGACACCCTCATGGAGGTGGTCCTCGATGCCGGCGCCGATGACATCCAGAGCGAACCCCAGGGATTCACCGTCTACACCGCCCCCGCGGATTTCGAGGCGGTGCGCGAGGCCGTGACGAAGGCCGGGCTCGAGGCCGATGAGGCGGAGATCAAGAAGATCGCCGACAACAACATCTCGCTCACGGGGCCCAAGGCCCAGCAGATGCTCAAGCTCCTCGACGCCCTCGAGGATCATGACGACGTCCAGAATGTCTGGGAGAACGCCGACATCTCCGAGAAGGAAATGGAGACGACGGCGGCTGGCTAGGCCTCGACCCCCATGCTGATCCTCGGCGTCGACCCCGGCTCCCTCCGAACGGGGTACGGGGCCGTCGTGACGGACGGACGGCGGCACCAGCTCGTCGAGAAGGGCACGATCGCCCCGCCCCGCAAGGCCTCCCTGCCGGAGCGCCTGCGCCACATCCACGCCGGCATCGCCGCGGTGATCGACCGCCTCGGGCCTGATCTGCTGGCAGTGGAGGACGTCTTCCACGCCGCCAACACCCGCACCGCCCTCGTCCTCGGTCACGTCCGCGGGGTCGTCCTCCTGGCCGGTTCCGAGGCCGGGCTGGAGGTCCACGAGTTCCCGCCGGCAACGGTCAAGCAGCAGATCACCGGCTTCGGGCGGGCGGAGAAGACACAGGTGGCCTTCATGGTGACCCGGCTCCTCGGCCTGTCGGAACCCGCGAAGGCCGGCGACGCCACCGACGCCTTGGCGGTGGCCCTCTGCCTGGCGTGCCTCCGTCCCACCGCAGCGGTGTCCCCCTGATCGCCCAGCTGACCGGCCGCATCCTCCGAAAGGCGCCCCAGGAGCTGGTTCTCGACGTTGCCGGCGTCGGGTACCGCGTCACCATTCCCCTGAGCACCTTCTACCGCCTGGGTGAGCTCGGGGCCGAGGTCACCGTCCTCACCCACACCCACGTGAGGGAAGACACGTTTGCTCTCTTTGGCTTCGTCACGGCCTCCGAGCAGGCCCTCTTCGAGCGGCTGATCTCGGTGGCCGGAGTCGGGCCGCGCCTAGGCATCGGCATCCTGTCCGGAATCGAGGCCCCCGATCTCGTCGGCGCCCTCCGCTCGGGCGACCTTCCCAGGCTCACCCGAATCCCCGGTGTGGGAAAGAAGACGGCGGAGCGTCTCGTCGTCGAGCTCAGGGACAAGGTGCAGGGCCTCTCCGGCCCGGAGCTCCCGGCCGAAGAGACCCCGGCCACCACGCAGGACGACCTCGTCTCGGCCCTCGTCCACCTGGGCTACTCCCGCGCGGAAGCGGAGCGCGGCGTGGAGAAGGCCCTCAAGCAGGGTGCGGACGGCCGATTCGAAGACCTCCTCCGCCGGACCCTGCGCATCCTCTCGGGGCGGTAAGGTAAGCACACGTGAGCGACGAACGCCTTCTCACCGGCCGCCCCCTGGACGACGAGCTCGGGTACGACCAGTCCCTCCGCCCCCGGAACCTGGACGAATACGTGGGGCAGGCGCCGGTGGTGGCCAACCTCCGCGTGGCCATCGAAGCCGCTCGGGCCCGGGGCGAGGCGCTCGATCACGTCCTGCTCTTCGGGCCCCCCGGCGTGGGCAAGACCAGCCTCGCCCACGTCCTGGCCGCCGAGCTCGACGTCTGCATCAAGGCCACGGCGGGGCCTGTCATCGAGCGGGCAGGGGATCTCGCGGCTCTCCTCACCGCACTCGAGGACCGGGAGATCCTCTTCGTCGACGAGATCCATCGCCTCGACGCCAAGATCGAGGAGATCCTCTACCCCGCTCTCGAGGACTACACCCTCGACCTGATGATCGGCAGCGGCCCCGGCGCCCGCTCGATGAAGGTGCCGCTGAAGCCCTACACCCTCGTGGGCGCCACCACGCGGGCCGGCCTCCTCACCGCCCCGCTCCGGGGGCGCTTCGGCATCGTCCACCGCCTGGACTTCTACACCGTCGCCGACCTCGAGATCATCGTCACGCGCTCCGCCCGAATTCTCGGCGTGCCCATCGAGCCCGACGGCACCCGAGAGATCGCCGGCCGGAGTCGCGGCACACCGCGCGTCGCCAACCGGCTGTTGCGTCGCGTGCGCGACTACGCCCAGGTGAGAGCGGACGGGACCATTACCGCCCACGTGGCCAGGGAGGCCCTCTCCCTGCTCGAGGTCGACGCCAACGGCTTCGACGACGTGGACCGCCGGCTGCTCCTCACCATCATCGAGAAGTTCGGCGGGGGACCCGTGGGCGTGAGCGCCCTGGCTGCCGCCATCAGCGAGGAGCCCGACGCCATCGAGGACATCTACGAGCCCTACCTCCTTCAGCTGGGCTTCCTCGACCGCACCCCGCGAGGTCGCGTGGCCACGCCCCGCGCCTACGCCTATTTCGGCAAGGACGCACCACCCCCTCCCGCGCCCCAGAAGAAGCTGTTCTGAGGGGCCGCGGGAGTACACTCCGGGCCTCACATGAGCGACGGCTTCTCCATCGGGGACTACGACTACGACCTGCCGGAGGAGCTCATTGCGCAGGAGCCGCCCACCGAGCGGGGTTCGTCCAGGCTTCTGGTGCTCGACCGCTCGACCGGGACCCTCGCAGATCACGCCTTCGAGGATCTCCCCGACCTGCTTGCGCCCGGAGACCTCCTGGTCACGAATCGCAGCCGCGTCCTCCCGGCACGCCTCCTGGGCCGCCGCGCGGGGGGGGGCCAGGCCGAGATCCTCCTGGTGCGCCGACGCGAGGCCGACCTCTGGGAGGCCATGGTCCGACCGGGGCGTCGTCTGCGCCCGGGAGCGGTCGTGGAGATTGGCTCGGGCTTTCAGGTCCGGGTCGAAGACATCCCGGGTGCCCGGTCGGACGACGCCTCCGGACCGAGCCGCCTCGTGCGTCTCGTCGCCTCGAGCGCCGATCCGGACTCGATGATTCAACGCTACGGGCACGTGCCGCTCCCGCCCTACATCCGCCGTCCGGATCGTCCTGCGGACCGCGACCGCTACCAGACCGTTTACGCCCGCGAGCCGGGTAGCATCGCGGCGCCCACCGCGGGGCTGCACTTCACCGCCGAGCTGTTCCAACGCCTCGAGAGCCGGGGGATCCAGCGAGCCGAGATCGTCCTGCACGTGGGTCCTGGGACCTTCCGTCCCGTGGAGGTGGCTGACGTGCGGGAGCATCGGGTGGACCCGGAGCGCTTCTCCCTCCCCGAGGATGCGGCGGCAGCCATCAGTCGGACCCATCGCGAGGGCCACCGCGTCGTCGCAGTGGGAACCACCACCACTCGCACCCTCGAGGCGGCGGTGACCCCCGACGGCGAACTGAGGGCCGGCGACCGCGAGACGGCTCTCGTGATCACGCCGGGGCACTCCTTCCGGGTCGTCGACGTCCTGCTCACCAACTTCCACCTCCCGCGCTCCTCGCTCCTCCTCCTCGTGAGCGCCTTCGCCGGGCGGAAGAGAATTCTCTCCGCGTACGAGGAGGCGGTGCGCCGAGCGTACCGCTTCTACTCCTACGGCGACGCGATGCTCCTCCTCTGACCCCGCCGGATTGACACCCGCGGACACCCGGGGCTACCGTGCGTCTGCCCTCGCGACCGAGCGCCCCGTGCGCGCAGGCGCGGGGGCAGGAAGAGCGATCTGAATGCCCGCCCTGTCCCTCAAGCCCACGGCCGAGTGCCGCTTCGATCTCGTCAGCCTGGGCGAGGTGATGCTGCGCCTCGATCCCGGCGAGACCCGCATCCACAGCACGCGGCAATTCAAGGCCTGGGAGGGCGGCGGCGAGTACAACGTGGCGCGGGGACTGAAGAGGTGCTTCGGCCTTCGGACGGCGGTGGTGACAGCCCTTGTCGACAACCCCATAGGCCGCCTCCTAGAGGACCTCATCCTGCAGGGCGGCGTCGACTCGGCCCACCTCCGCTGGGTGGCGGACGACGGCGTCGGCCGCACGGCCAGGAACGGTCTCAACTTCACCGAGCGGGGCTTCGGTGTGAGGGCCGCACTGGGCTGCTCCGATCGGGGTCACACCGCGGTCTCGCAGCTCGAGCCCGGAGACGTCGATTGGGAGAGGCTCTTCGCCTCGGAAGGTGCCCGCTGGTTCCACACCGGCGGCATCTTCGCCGCACTCTCCGAGACGGCGCCTCTCGTGGCCCGAGAGGCCATGACCGCCGCACGGAAGCACGGCACCATCGTCTCGTACGACCTCAACTATCGGCCGTCGCTCTGGACATTCATCGGCGGCAAGGCCCGGGCCCGGGAGGTCAACCGCGAGCTGGCGCCTCTGGTGGACGTGATGCTTGGCAACGAAGAGGATTTCACCGCCGCCCTGGGGTTCGAGGTGGAGGGGCTCGACCAGGACCTCTCGGCACTCGACGTCGGAAACTTCCAGCAGATGATGCAAGCGGCCATCTCCGAGTTCCCGAACTTCAAGGCCGTGGGAACCACGCTCCGAAACGCCCGAACGGCCTCGATCAATGACTGGGCGGCCGTCCTTCACTACGATGGCGCGCTCTACACCTCGCGCCGGTACGAGGCCCTGGAGATCTTCGACCGCGTGGGCGGAGGCGACTCCTTCGCCTCCGGCCTCATCTACGGGTTTCTCGCGTCCAGGGGGCCCCAGTGGGCGGTCGACTGCGGCGCCGCACACGGGGCCCTGGCCATGACCACACCGGGCGACACCACCATGGCTCGCCTCGCCGAGGTCGAACGTGTGATGCGGGGAGACTCTGCGCGAGTCGCGCGCTAGGAGATCGTGCAGAAACAGCAGGTTCTCGACCGCATCCGGTCCACTGGCCTCATTCCCGTGATCCGTGCCCGCTCCGCGGACGAGGCCAATCGCGCCGTCGACGCGATCCAGGCCGGTGGAGTGGGCGTTCTCGAGATCACCATGACCGTTCCCGGGGCGGTGGACCTCATCCGGGAGGTGGCGGCTCGCGCCACCGACGCGGTGGTGGGCGCGGGCACGGTCCTGGATCCCGAGACCGCGATCCGGTGCATCGACGCCGGCGCCCAGTTCATACTGAGCCCGGCGTTGAACCCCGCCACTATCTCCACGTGCCGTGAGAGAGACGTGGCGATCATTCCAGGGGCGCTCACCCCAACGGAGGTGGTGGCCGCCTGGACCGCCGGGGCCGACCTGGTCAAGGTCTTTCCAGCGGGTTCCGTGGGGGGGCCGGGCTACCTCAAGGCCCTCAAGGCCCCTCTGCCCCAGATCGACCTGGTGCCCACCGGAGGCGTCGACCTGGACACCGCCGGGGATTTCATCAGGGCGGGCGCCGCGGCCCTCGGCGTGGGCAGCGCCCTCGTGGACCTGGCCGCGCTCAGGCGGGGCGAGGCGAGCGTCCTCACGGAGAGGGCACGGCGGTTCGTGGAGATCGTCCAGGCGGCGCGCGACGCCGGCTGAGGGGGGCTGAGGGGCTGTCCTTGACAGCCTTCTGAGGGCGACGGCACAATCACTCGGCTGAGTGCGCCCATGGACCAGACGCTCGTTCTCAACGCGTCGTACGAGCCTCTCCGCGTCGTTTCGTGGCAGAAGGCCATCACCCTCCTGTTCCAGGGCAAGGTCGAGGTCATCGCCGTCTACGATCGGGAGATCCGGGGCGTCACGGTCCGGGTGCGGCTGCCGTCAGTCCTCCGCCTGCTCCGTCACGTCCGTATGAAACGCTCCTACGCCGACGTGCCGTTCTCCCGGGCGAACGTCTACGGCCGGGATGATCACCACTGCCAGTACTGTGCCCGGCGTTTCCCCCCTGCCCAGCTCACCTTCGACCACGTTGTCCCCGTCGCGCGAGGTGGGCGCAAGGACTGGAACAACATCGTCACCTGCTGCATCGGCTGCAACCGCCGGAAGGGCGATCTGCTTCCCGAGGAGGCGGGCCTTCGACTGCTGAGGCGCCCACGCCGTCCTCCAGCCTTGCCGCACCTGACCTTGAGCCTGGGGCTGCGGAGGGCCCCAAAGAGCTGGCACGACTATCTCTTCTGGGATCTGGCCTGGGACGAGGGTTGAGGCGCCGCCCGACCTGTAGCGAGCCATGAGTCTCCGCAGCGACCTCCAGACGATGGGCCTGCCCGACGTCCTGCAGTGGATCGCCGCGGGACGCAAGACGGGCACCCTCCACGTGGAGCGGGCCTCGGTTCAGAAGCGCATCATCGTCCGGGACGGAAACATCTTCTCGTCCTGGTCCAACGATCCCCGGGAATCCCTCGGCCAGTTCCTGATCCGGCTCGCTCCTTCTGTCGGAGAAGATTCTCACCGAGTCCGACCTCAAGCGCGCGCTCAAGGTGAAGGCCGAGGAGACCCTCTACGATCTGTTTCTGTGGCCCTCCGGGCAGTTCGAGTGCAGGGAGGGCGAGGTCCCGCGGGACATCCGCGTCACCTACGAGACGCCGGTGACGCCGGTGATCCTCGAGGGAATCCGCCGCGTCGACGAATGGAAACGCATCCGTGAGGTCTTCTCGAGCATGGCGACCTCCTTCACCCTCGTCGACAACCCGTCCGCACCCCCGGCAAGGTCCGAGAACCCCGTCCTCGAGCTCGCCGCGGACGGCCGGACCATCGCCGAGATCAGCCTCGAGATCCGCCGCTCCGAGTTCGAGACGGCAGCGCTTCTGTTCGACCTGCACGCCCGTGGTCTCGTGAAGGTCGACAAGACCCGGGCCGAAGCCCCGTCTCGGATCCCGTCGGAGCGATCCACGCCCTGCTGGCCCTCGCGTACGAGCGGCTCCAGGAGAAGCGATTCGACGCGGCCCGCAAGGCCTACGAAGACGTTCTGGCCCTCGACCGGCTGAACCAGAACGCGAAGACGGGCCTCATCGCAACCTACGAGGCTCGCCAGCAGGAGAAGGCCCTCACCTCGGTCCCTCGAGACTCCGTTCCCCAGCTCGCGGTCGACATCGTCTCCCTGAGCAAGTAGAACCTCGACCCGCAGGAGGGCTTCGTCCTCAGCCGGATCAACGACGAGTGGGACGTCCAGTCGATCCTCAAGCTCTGCCCGATGGGCGAGGAGGAGACGCTGTTGATCTTCACACGCCTCCTCGAGCGGAACCTGATCCGTCTCCAGTAACGCTAGAGTCGGCGCCCGAGTATCGGGATGATCTGCCCGAGCTCGCCCATGAGCGTGGCGAACATCTCGGGAGTGAGCGACTGGGGCCCGTCCGAGAGAGCGGCGTCGGGGTCGTGGTGCACCTCGAGCAGCAGACCATCCGCTCCCACGGCGGCCGCTCCCCGGGACATGGGCGCCACCTTGTCGCGCCGCCCCGTCCCGTGTGAAGGGTCCACGAGGATCGGCAGGTGCGAGAGGGCCTTGACCGCGGGGACCACCGCGAGGTCCAGGGTGTTGCGAGAGAAGTCGGAGAAGGTGCGCACCCCCCGCTCGCACAGGATCACCTGGTAGTTGCCCTCGCTCAGGATGTACTCGGCCGACATCAGGAACTCCTCGAGGGTCGCGGCAATACCACGTTTCAGGAGCACCGGTTTCCTGGCCTTGCCGCAGCGACGAAGGAGCGAGAAATTCTGCATGTTCCGGGCGCCGATCTGGAGGATGTCGGCGTACTCCTCGACGAGATCCACCCCCTCGGGGTCCAGAACCTCCGTCACCACAGGCAGGCCCGTCTCGTCCCGTG
The DNA here is from genome assembly GCA_963578825.1 of Vicinamibacteria bacterium. GTDB lineage: Bacteria > Acidobacteriota > Vicinamibacteria > Fen-336 > Fen-336 > JAJDNS01. The sequence continues at coordinate 60,781 of CAUZDW010000002.1, read as the reverse complement.
CTTCGGCGAGGATCTCGAGACCCTTCTTCCCGAGACCCTGAAACGAGTAGGGGCTCGTGCGGGGCTTGAACGCTCCCCCGCGGAGGAGCTTCGCCCCGGCCTTCTTGACCGCCCGGGCCACGGTGAGAACCTGCTCGCGAGACTCGACGGCACAGGGTCCGGCGGCGATCACGAAGCTCTCTCCGCCGATGGCCACATCGCCCACCTGGATGACCGTGCCCTCCGGCTTCACCTCTCGGGAGACCAGCTTGTACCCGTGGGTGACGGGGATGACTTCCAGCACGCCGGGCAGGCTCTCGAACACGGGGCGGTCCATCGCGCCGCTGTTCCCGGTGATTCCAATGGCCGTCCGTTGTTCCCCGGGGATCGAGTGCGCCTTGAACCCTCTCACTGCTATGGCCCGCTCCACCCCGAGGATCTCGTCCCGTGTGGCGTCCTGCTTCATCACGATGAGCACCTGAACTTCACCTCCTGCCCTCCACCTTACGTGGTGAACGCTCGAAGCCGTGCCGCCCGGGGGGTGCTATCATGCCGCCCCACACCGCCATGGACCCCCCGCTCCGGAAGGCCCCCACACTCGCCCAGGCCCTTCTCCCCGTCGCCGTTCTCATCATGCTTCTGTCGGCGTCCGTGTTTCTCTTCGCGGACACGTCGTCACAGGGCCCGAACCAGAGTGCCTTGATCCTGGCCGCGGGCGTGGCCATCCTGGTCGGAGTTCATCTCGGCTATCCGTGGCGTGAGCTCGAGCGCGGGATCGTGCGTGGCATCTCGCTCTCGATGGGGGCCATGCTCATCCTCCTCGTCGTGGGGGCGCTCATCGGCACCTGGATCCTGGCAGGCGTCGTGCCGAGCATGATCTATTACGGTTTGCAGATCCTCAGCCCAGGGGTCTTCTATGCGGCGGCGTGTGTCATCTGCGCCCTCGTTTCCATCGCCACCGGCTCGTCCTGGACCACCGCCTCGACCATCGGCATCGCCCTCGTCGGGGTCGCCACGGCCCAGAACCTCAACCTCGGCCTCACCGCCGGCGCCATCATCTCCGGGGCCTACTTTGGCGACAAGATGTCGCCGCTCAGCGACACGACCAACCTGGCTCCCGCCGTGGCGGGCACGGAGCTGTTCGTCCACATTCGGCACATGATGTGGACGACGATACCGAGCCTCGTCGTGGCGCTCGTCGGCTTTGCCGTCATCGGTTGGGTGAGCCCGGTGCCGGACGGGACCGAAGACCTCGACGCGATCCTTCAGGCGCTCGAACAGAGCTTCGTCATCGGGCCGCACCTTCTGCTGCCCCTCGCTCTGGTGCTCGTGCTGGTTTGGCGCCGCATGCCCGCCTTCCCCGCCCTGCTCATTGGAGCCCTCATCGGAGCCGGGTTCGCGTTCGTGTTCCAGCCGCGAGCGGTTCTCGCGTTCGTCGGAGAGCCCGAGCTTCCGCGGTTCGTCGGGCTCGTGAAAGGTTGCTGGACGGCGCTTTTTGCAGGCTTCACTCTCAGCTCAGGCAACACGGCGCTCGACGAGCTCCTCTCACGGGGAGGCATGGCGGGAATGCTTAACACGGTCTGGCTCATCCTGTCGGCGATGATGTTCGGGGCGGTGATGGAGACCACGAAGATGCTCGAGAAGCTCGCCGCGAGCGTCCTCTCGAAGGTGAACAGCACGGGGACGCTCATCGCTGCGACGCTGGCCACGAGCGCCAGCATGAACGTGGTCGCGTCCGACCAGTACATCGCCATCGTCCTGCCGGGCCGCATGTTTCGAGCCGAGTTCCGGCGCAGGCGGCTTGCTCCGAAGAACCTCTCCCGGGCGCTCGAGGACGCCGGCACGCTGACGTCGCCCCTCGTTCCGTGGAACACCTGCGGTGCCTTCATGGCGCAGACCCTCGGCGTGGCGACATTCACCTACCTGCCGTTCTGCTTCTTCAACCTCGTCAATCCCCTCGTGTCCGCCGCCTACGGCTTCACCGGCTTCACGATCGAGCGCCTTCCGGAGGGTGCCGAAGACGAGGACGAGACGCAGGCCGCGTAGTCCCCTACTCGCGATCTGCCGCCGCGAGAGCCCTTCGGACGCGCTCCTTGAGCGCGGCGTCGTCCCGGGCAAGATAAGCCGCAGCGTCCTCGCGGGCGAGGTCGAGGTCCCTGGGGTCGCCCCCGGCCCGCCACGCCTCGAGGCCGGCCTCGACCACCCGCACCCGCGCCTCGTCCGCGTGAGGGCTCTCGGGGTGCTGGGCCACGAGGGCGCGCCAGGCCTCGCGGCGCTCCCGCCAGCCCACGGTGTCCGCCGGTGCGTTGCTTCGGACCAGCCCGCCGAATGACGCCGTGTCCTCGTCCACGGCCGACGTCTTGTCGTCTTGGGCGAGTCGCCTCCGTCCCGCTTCGCCTGCCGGGGAGGCCGCCGCCGGCGAGCGCTTCATGGCCGTCGTCCCTCCCACGCTCGGCTCGCCCACGGCGAGCGAGGACACGGCGTCCGACGCCATCGCCGCCTCCAGGTGTGGGGCCTCGGAGGGACCCGCCACCTTCTCCTCGAGCGACTCGGTCTCCGCCACCACAGCCGGTGGGGCCCGGGCGAGGCCCCCGGTGTCCTTCTCGAGCTCCAGCGGGCGGTTCTCGGCTCTCGCCCGGGGAACCTGGGCCGCCGCGGCAGGCGCATCCGCCTTCCCACCCGCCCTGTTCGGGGCGGCGGGCGGCGGCGGGGGAGCCGCCGCGAAAGGCGGCTCGGGCTCGGCCACCGCCTCCTGGGCTCGAGGCCGCCTTTCCATTTCGCGTTTCTCCATTTCCGGTGTGACCTCGTCGTCTGCCCTGTCCGCCAGGCGTCCCTCGAGCCCTGCTGGCCTCGCCGCCGGCGCCGGCGCCCCCGGCTCGCTCCGGGGCGCTCCAACGGCCAGGGCGGCGGGCTTCTCGGAGGCCCCGTCCCGGTGCATCTCGCGCAGGGTGAGGGGAGTCACGACCCCGAGGATCAACGCGGCGGCCGCGGCCCAGGTCCAGGCCGGCAGCCTTCGGCGCGTGCGGGCCGGCGCCGTGCGCCGGGTGGGCGAGAGCCCTTCGATCCGGTCCCGCACCCGTCGCGGGAGGGTGTCGAAGTAGCCGGGCGGGGCGTCGAGGGGAAGCTCGCGTGCCCGCTTGTCGAGAGCCTCCATCTCCGCGAGCACCGATCGGCACTGCGAGCACGTCGCCAGGTGCGCCGCGACCTCGGCTCGCTCCCCGACAGGCAGCTCCCCGTCGAGATAGGCGGAGAGCCGCTCCCGCTCGTGGGCGCTCATGGCCGTTCTCCCGTCCGCGACCGCGCCGCCGGTCCCAGGTACGGGGCCAGCGTCCGCACCAGCTTCTCTCTAGCGCGGTAGAGCCGGCTCATCACCGTGCCCGGGCTCAGCTCCAGCGCGTCCGCGATCTCCCGATAGGACATCTCCTCGACCGTGCGCAGGACGAAGACCGCCCGCTGGTCGGCGGGCAAGGCTTCGAGGGCCTCGTTGAGGAGCTGCTGTGCCTCACCGTCGAGGACGCTGTCGAGGGGGCTCGCCTGAGAGGACCTGGCTTCCCCGTGGCCTTCGGGCAGCGGGTCCTCCCGCGCCACCGGCGAGCGGACGTGGTTTACCGCGAGATTGGCGGCGATGCGGCAGACCCAGGGGCCGAACGGCCGCCCCAGCTCGAAGCGGTCGAGGGCCTTCCAGGCCCGCACGAAGGCCTCCTGTGCGACGTCGTCGGCAACCGCATGCGAGCGCACGATTCTCAGGGCCACCCCGTAGACGCGGCGCTGGTGGCGACGCACGATCTCCTCGAAGGCCGGGGTGTCACCCAGCCGTGCCCGGCCCAGGAGCAACGTCTCGTCCCGGACTTCGGAGCTCATCGTGCGGCCCTGCACCCGATAGGAAGACCCATCACCTCCCACAATGATACGGCGGGACGGGGGGCACTATTCCGCAAAAGGGGAGTGTGTCCCGGGCCGCGAGCCCGGGGCCCGGTTCCCCGGGACCGCCGCGGCGGCCCCGGGGAATGGCTTTGTCCTACTCGAGGACCCGGATCACGACCCGCCGATTCTGGGCACGGCCGTCCTGGGTCTTGTTGTCGGCGACTGGCTCTGCCTCGCCGTAGGAGATCACCTCCAGCCGGCTGAGCGCGATACTGTGTGCTTTGGCCAGGCAATCACGGACGGCCATGGCCCGCTCCTCGCCCAGCAGCAGGTTGTACGACTCCTCGCCGGTCGAGTCCGTGTGGCCTTCGAGCTCGAACCACACCCCGGCGTTCTCCTGGACCAGCGGCCCGATCGTGTCGTCGATCATGGCCTGGGCCTCCTCGCTGAGCTGGGACTTGGACGAGGAGAACTGCACCTTGTCGTTCGACAGGGTGAGGGTGTAGACCAGCTTCCCCTTGGCAGCCTGCTCCGCCTCGGCGGCCTTGCTCATGGCCGCCTGGGCCGAGGCGTTGGCGCCGGCGATGCCGGCCTTGGACTCTTGATCGACCTTGGCGATCTCGACCTCGTTCTGCCGGACGCGCTCCTGGGTCTTCTCCACCTCGGCCGACACCGCGTCCACCTTCTGGTTGACCTCACCGACCTCGCGATGCACGTAGGATTTCTTCGCACAGCCGGCCATGGCCCGCCCAGCCGCCAGAAGCGGCACGATCATGACTCTCACGGGTTACCGCCTCGTTGGGTCTGCGGTACGTAGCCGCTGCGGGTGCGGACCGTCACGTTCTTGCGGGTCGTCCGCACCACGACATGGCGGAAAAGAGCCGGACCCTCCGGAGGGTCGTAGCCCAGTCGGTACTGATGCTTGAGCTCTGCGGCGATGCGTGCCGCCGCCTGCCGGAGCCCGGCGTAGTTGCTGATGCTGAAGGCGGCTCCTCCCGAGAGCGTCGCGTAGCGGTTGAGCAGCTCCGCGCCCGCTGCCGCCGCGCCCTCCCGCTGACGCCCCACGTACAGATCCGATTCGGGATCGTCGAGGGGTGAAAGGGTCGAGATGGCGTAGATCGGCACGTCGAGGGCTCGTGAGAGGCGCAGCACGTCCTCCGGTGTCGACTCGCTCGCCGTGTCGACCCCGTCCGTGATCACGACCACAGCCCGGCGCCCCTCGCCATGGGTCGCCAGGTCCTCGGCCGCGTGCTCCAGCGCGTCGTTGAGCGCGGTCGACCCGAATCGCTCCACCGTGCCCAGTGCGGCCCTCACCGCCTCACGGTCACGAGTGAAGGCGACGAGGCCGAAATAGCGGCTGTCGAAGCCCGCCAGCGCCACCTCGCCCTCGTCGCTCAGCGCGTCTAGGACCCGCTCCGCGGCGAAGCGGACGCTGCTGAGCTTGAACGTCTCGTCCATGCTGCCACTGCTGTCCACCAGCAGGAGCAGCCGGGCGGGGAGCTCCTGGCCTCCGTAGAAACGCTCGATCGCCTGGGGGCGACCCTCCTCGAAGATGCGAAAGTCCTCACGCTGGAGGTCCGTGATGGGTCGCCCCTTGCCGTCCACCGCCGTGGCCGAAAACACCACGAGCGCCCCCCGGGCAGGGAAGGACGGGACCTGTCCGGGGGTGATGGCCGGGAGGGCCATCATCGCCGCAGCACAGAGGGCGCTCTTCCACAGGGAGGGTTTCCGATCCACGTACAAAACGGCTAAGTATAGCGACCGGTGCACTCGCCCCTGTGATCCCGCTCACACTCGGGCAGGTACGCTAAGTCGTGCATCTAGAGCACCTTGACGACGATCAGCGTGACGTCGTCTCCCAGCGCCTCGCCCTGGACGTATCGGTCGAGATCGCCCATCAGCTGATCCCCCAGCTGCCCCGCCGGCAGCGCCGCGTGCCGTTCCAGGCCCCGGAGGAGGCGCTTGACTCCGTACTCCTCGTGGCCGCGGAGCGCCTCGGAGACCCCGTCGCTGAAGAACACGAACACGTCACCGGCGCCCAGGTCCACCGAGATCTCGTCGTAGCTCACCCCGTCGAACGTCCCCAGGGGCAGGCCGGAGACCGTGAGCGGCTCGGCTCGCCCGTTCTCCGCACGGTAGTGGAGCGGATACGGCAGGCCCGAGTTGGCGACTCGGAGGGTCCGCCCCGGGAAGTCGAACAGAGCGTAGGCCAGCGTGCAGAAGAGGCCCTCGATCCCCCGGTGCCGGAGCGTCCCGTTCACCCGCTCCAGAAGCTCCGCCGGGGGAAGCTGCTCGAACGCCCGTCGCCGAACGTTCCCCGAGACGAAGGCCGCATACAGAGCCGCCGGGACTCCCTTGCCGGCCACGTCTCCGGTGGCCACGCCCAGCAACCCGCCGCCCATGTCGTAGAAATCGTAGAGGTCGCCCCCCACCTCCCGCGCTGGGCGGAAGTGGGCCGAGGCCTTCCAGCCGGCCCCCGCCGGACAGGCCTCGGGGAACAGAGCGTGCTGGATGTCCCGGGCAATCCTGAGCTCACGTCCGAGCCGGTGCTCGTTGCGACGGACCTTGTCGTAGAGCCCTGCGTTCACGATGGCCCCGGCCACCTGGCTCGCCAGCGGCATCAGCACCTTGATGTGCCGCTCGGTGAACCATTCGAGCTGGGGCGACTCGAGGTCGAAGACCCCCACGACCCGGTCCTTGTGGATCAGTGGGATCACGAGCTCGGAGCAGGTCTGCGGCACCAGGCTCACGTAGCGGGTGTCCTTGCGCACGTCGGCCACGAGGATCGGCTCCTTGCTCCGGACCGCAGCCCCGCAGAGACCCTCGTTCACGGACAGGCGGCTTTTCTCCTTGCCCGGACCGAAATTCACGGCCTGGCGCAGGACGAGCTCCTGGTGGTTCTCGTCCAGAAGCAGGATCCCGAACATCTGGTAGTCGATGACGCGCTTCACGAGCTCGGCGACCCGCTGCAGCAGCTCGTCGAGGTCGAGGATCGAGGCGGTCTCCTTGCCGATCTCGTAGAGCGTGGCCAGCAGACCCGCGTACCAGCGGGCCTCCCGATAGAGGTTCGCGTTCTCGATGGCCACGGCCAGGTGGCTGGCCAGGATCCCCAGGGCCGTCCGCGCCCCAGGGGTGAAGGCCTCCGCCTCGGGTCCTTCGATGTTCAAGACGCCGACGAGGCGGTCCTTGTGGACGAGCGGGATGGCGAGCTCGGCCACCACCCCCGGGAAGGCCGACACGTACCGCGGGTCCTTCGAGACGTCGGGCACGAAGACCGGCTCACGGCTCACCGCCGCCGCGCCCGAGATCCCCTCTCCCAGCCGAACCCCGTCTCGAACCGCCGCGTCGAGGTCGTAGCCTTCGACGAAGGCGGGCACGAGGATGTCCTTCTCGTCGGGGAGCACGATCTCGAGGATCTTGTAGTCCACGATGCGACGGACACACCGCGCGATCGTCGGATACAGCTCCTCCGAATCGAGGACCCCGCCGATCTCGCCGACGATGCCCAGCAGCTCGGCCAGCAGCTCTCCGGGAAGCGGTGAGCCCGCCTTGGATCCGTCGGGATCGGGAACCCGGCATGCTAGCACGACGCCGACAACGCTCAGGGGCGGGTGTAGACTGGGCACTTCATGAGCGAGAGCCCGTTCAGGCTTCCCTTGGAGCTCGAGGACATCAAGGCCCTCCTGCCCCATCGGTATCCTTTTCTCTTCCTGGACCGGGTCATCGAGCTCGAGCAGGACAAGCGCGTCGTTGCCCTCAAGAACGTCACCTCCAACGAGCGCTACTTCATCGTGGGCCCCGGCGGGGTCCCGACGCTCCCCGCATCGATTCTCACCGAGGCCATGGCGCAAGCCGGAGCGGTTCTCGTCCTCTCGAAGCCCGAGAACCGCTCGCGGCTCGTCTACTTCATGGGGATCGACCGTGTGCGATACCGGCGCCCCGTGGTCGCGGGCGACCAGCTGCGTCTCGAGGCGGAGGTCGTGCGCCTGCGTAGCAAGGTGGGGGTCCTGAGGGGCGTGGCACTCGTGGACGGGAAGGTCGCGTGCGAAGGCCAGGTGACGTTCGCGCTGGCCACCCCCCCCGAAGCGGGCTGACGTGCCCCGGACCCTCTCGCTGGGCCGGGCCCTCTCGAAGCTCGGGGCCTGCTCCCGCAAGGAGGCCGAGCGCTGGATCGCCGCGGGCCGGGTGGGCGTGAACGGACGCGAGGAGCGCTCCCCCCGTCGACCGATTCTCCCGGGCCGCGATCGCATCTGGGTCGACGGACGGCGCCTCGAGGACGAGATCGCACGTCTCGTCCTGGCCTTTCACAAGCCCGTGGGCCTGGTGACCACACGCGTCGACCCGGGCGGGCGGCCCACCGTCTACGAGTCGCTGCGCGGAGTCGACCGATGGGTGTCTCCGGTGGGCCGTCTCGATCGCGACACCGCGGGACTCCTCATCTTCACGAATGACACGCTCTTTGGCTGTCGCCTGACCGATCCTCGCAACCACGTGCCCCGGACGTATCACGCCCGGGTGCGCGGGCACCCCGACGAGGAGACGCTGCAGGCTCTTCGCGAGGGTGTGGACCTGGGCGAGGGAGACCACACCCGCCCAGCGGCCGTTCACGCCCTTGGCACGCCACGAGCGGGGCCACCCCTCCCCCGGGCGGCCGCCGGCGGCGCGTGGCTGGAGATCGTCCTCACCGAAGGCAAGAAGCGCCAGGTGCGGCGCATGTGCGCCCAAGTCGGTCACGACGTGTTGGAGCTCGTCCGAGTGCGGATCGGCGCCCTCGGTCTCGGCGATCTGGCGCCGGGTGAGTGGCGGGCACTGACGCCCGAGGAGGAGAAGTCGCTGGTCAGTCGTCCAAGTACGTCCGCTCGCGCTTGACGTCGCGGGGCAGCCGTGGCACCGGACGTATGATAGCGGCCCTCACAGCATCCAGGAGGTGCAGATGATTCTCGCCCTCGGTCTCGTCCTGGCGGCGGCTGCCGTCCCCAACGCCGACGCCGACGCCACCGCCGCCGTCGCCATCAAGACCGCCACCGAAGCGATCACCGCCCAGGTCGTCTCCACCCGTCGGGAGATCCACGCCCACCCCGAGCTCTCCAACCGCGAGGAGCGCACGGGCCGCATGGTCGCCGAGCATCTGAAGAACCTCGGACTGGAGGTGCGCTACCCGGTGGCGAAGACCGGGGTCGTGGGAGTCCTGCGGGGCGCCCGGCAAGGCCGCGTGGTGGCGCTGCGGGCCGACATCGACGCCCTGCCTATCCAGGAGGTCTCGGACGCCCCGTACAAGAGCCAGGTCCCCGGGGTCATGCACGCCTGTGGGCACGACGCCCACACCGCCATCCTCCTCGGCGTCGCCGAAGTCCTGGCGGGTCTCACCGATCGGCTCCCGGGCACCGTCGTCTTCCTCTTCCAGCCTGCCGAGGAAGGCCCCCCCGAGGGCGAGGACGGCGGGGCGCCCCTCATGGTGGCCGAGGGCGCGCTGGATGATCCCCCGGTGGAGGCCGTCTTCGGCCTGCACGTGGGCGCCTGGGCCGAGTCCGGTCAGGCCGGCTGGACCGACGGCGCGGTCTTCGCTTCGAGCGACACCTTCAGCATCGAGGTCGCGGGCCGGGGCGTCCACGGCGCCCAGCCGCACCAGGGTCTCGACCCGATCCCGGTGGCGGCGGAGATCATCCAGGCGCTGCAGCTCATCGTCTCCCGGCAGATCGACGGCCGCCAGCCCCGCGTCCTCACCATCGGCAAGATCCAGGGCGGCACCCGCTTCAACATCATCGCTAGCCAGGTGGTCATGGACGGAACCATGCGCACCCACGACGCGGAGGTTCGCTCCGAGATCAAGTCACGGATGGCGCGGACCGTGAAGGGCGTGGCGGAGGCCCACGGCACCACGGCCACCCTCCGCTTCCAGGGCGCCGGCAACCCGCCGACCGTGAACGACCCGGCCCTTGCCGCTCTCGCCCGCCCCGTCCTCGAGCGCGTCTTCGGGCCTGGCAACGCCGTGACCCTCGAGCCCCAGATGGTGGCCGAGGACTTCCCCTACTACGGGCAGAAGGCGCCGTACTTCTTCTTCATCCTCGGAACGCGCAACGAAGAGAAGGGCATCGCCTCGGTCAACCACACCGACACTTTCGACATCGACGAGGCGGCCCTCCCCCTCGGTGTGCGGGCGCTGGCGACGCTGGCCTGGCAGTTTCTCCTCAGCGAGCCCTGACGGCCCCGGTCCCGTCCTAGGCCGTGGCTTCCGTGGTCTCGATGCCACCCAGCTCCTGGTCCTTGTACTGAAGCTCGTAAAGCGTCCAGTACATGCCCCGCTTTGCGAGGAGCTCCTGGTGGGTGCCGCGCTCGCGGACCCGGCCCTTGTGCATGACGAGGATCTGGTCGACCTTCTGTGCCGTCGAGAGCCGGTGGGCGATGACGATGGCGGTGCGGCCCTCGAACAGCACCTTGAGGGCGTCCTGGATGAGCTGCTCGGTCTCGGTGTCCACCGACGACGTCGCCTCGTCGAGAATCAGCACTCGCGGGTCGTGGGCCAGCGCCCGGGCGAAGGAGAGCAGTTGCTTCTGACCCACCGAGAGCGTCGCGCCCCTCTCGCGCACCTCGGTGTCGTACCCCTCGGGCAGCCTCTCGATAAACCGGTGGGCGTGCACCGCCTCCGCGGCGGCGCGGACGCGCTCGTCCGAGATGTCCGAGCCCAGGCGGATGTTGGAGGCGATGGTCCCGCTGGACAAATGCACGTCCTGCAGCACGAGTGCGAGCGAGGACCGGAGAGCCTGGAGGTCGTAGTCGCGCACGTCGACGTCGTCCAGGGTCACCCGCCCTTTCTGCACGTCGTAGAAGCGCAGCAGGAGACTGATGATGGACGTCTTGCCGGCCCCGGTGGCGCCCACGAGGGCCACGCTCTGGCCGGGCTCCACGGAGAAGTCGATGTCGCGCAAGATCCAGTCCGTCTCATCCTGGCCCGCCGAAGCGCCCGACGCCCCATCACCCACTCTCGCCTTCGCCGCCGCCGCGTAAGAGAACCACACCCCTTCGAGGCAGACGCGGCCCCGCTGGGCGCCCACTGCCCGGGCGTCCGAAGGGCTCACGATCTGGGGCTCGGTGTCCAGGAGCCCGAAGATCCGCTCCGAAGCCGCCATCGCCGACTGGAGGATGTTGAACTTCTCCGAGAGGTCCGAGATCGGTCGCCAGAACCGCTCGGAGTACTGGATGAAGGCCACCAGCACGCCCAGGGTCACCCCTCCGACCAGCACCTGACCGCCGCCGTACAGGAGGATGAGGGCCACCGCCAGCACCGCCAGGAACTCGATGGCGGGGTAGAAGACCGCGTAGTAGAAAATCGCCGAGAGGTTGGCCTCGTAGTGTTTCTGATTGATCGCGGCAAAGGCCGCCTGGTTCCGCTCCTCCCTGCGGAACAGCTGCACCACGCTCATCCCCGAGAGGTTCTCCTGCAGGAACGCGTTGATCCGGGCCACCCACCGCCTCGTCTCCCGGAAGGCCTGTCGGGCGCCCCTCCGGAACCAATTTGTCACGACGAAAAAGAGCGGGATCACCGCAAAGGTGACGAGGGCCAGACGCCAGTCGAGGGCCAGCATCACGCCCATGATCCCGAGAAGGGAGAAGAGGTCCCCGAAGACCGCGACGACGCCGGAGGTGAACAGCTCGTTGATGGCGTCCACGTCGGTGGTGACGCGAGTCATCAGGCGTCCCACCGGGTTGCGGTCGAAGTAGCCGACGTGGAGGCGCTGGAGGTGGGCGAAGACCTGGCGACGCACGTCCTGCATGATGCGCTGGCCCGTCATCTGCATGATGTACGTCTGCCCAAAGCGCACCACCCAGGCCGCGGCGAGGGCGAGGAAGTAGAAGCCGGCCACTGATGCCAGGCCCGCCGCGTCGCCCTGGGCGATGTGACGGTCGATCGCGACCTTGGTGAGCCACGGCCCGACGAGGTCGAGCCCAGCCATCATCACGATCAGAGCGAAGGCCGCCGCCGCCGCGGTGACGTAGGGCCTCAGGTAGCCGAGCAGCCGGCGGAAGAGCTGCCAGTCGTAGGTCCTGGTTGCGATGGGATCGTCGTCGAGAGTGGGCGAGACGCTCACGCCGCGTCCTCCCCTTCGTCCATCTGCTTCTCGAGGAGCTGGCGCCGGTGGAGGTCGGCGTAGAAGCCGCCGAGCCCCACGAGCTCGTCGTGGGTGCCCCGCTCCACGATCCGGCCCTCGCGGAGCACGACGATCAGGTCAGCGCTCTTCACCGTCGAGACGCGGTGGGACACGAGGAAGGTCGTCCGCGTCCGCATGACCTCGCCGAGGCCCTGGAGGATCTTCTCCTCGGTCTGGGTGTCGACGGCGGAGAGCGTGTCGTCGAGCACGAGAATCCGGGGATCGACCGCCAACGCCCGCGCCAGAGCCGCCCGTTGCTTCTGACCGCCCGAGAGCGTGATGCCTCGCTCACCCACGTGGGTCTCGAAGCCCCTGGGGAACTCGCGCACGTCCCCGGCGAGCTGGGCCACCTCGGCGGCCCACTCGACACGCTCGGTGTGGCTCTCCCGCAGGCCGAAGGCCACGTTGTCCCGCACCGAGTCGGAGAAGAGGAAGCTCTCCTGGGGCACGAACCCCACCGCCCCCCGAAGTGTCCCCAGAGGGATGCGGCGCACGTCGTTCCCGTCCACCAGGAGCGTCCCCGGAGGCGCATCCCACAGGCGGGGGATGAGGCTCACGAGCGTGCTCTTCCCCGAGCCCGTGGGTCCGACGATGGCGACCGTCGTCCCGGCTGGCACCTTCAAGTCGATGTCGTGCAGGATCTTCGTCTCACCGTACCCGAAGGTGAGCGAGCGGAACTCCACCTCGCCCTGGATCTCCCCGACATCGAGGGGGTCTTCGTCACGGATCTCCACCGGCGCGTCGAAGATGGCGTTGATCCGCCCCATGGACGCTTCGCCGCGCTCGAAGAGGTTCACCACCCAGCCCAGCGCGATCATCGGCCAGTGGAGCATCACGAGGTACGCCCCGAACGCCACGAACTCGCCCAGGGAGATCGCTCCCGCCACGACCATGCGGCCCCCGAGCCAGAGCACCGTCAAGGCCCCGACACCCATGAAGAACTGGATCCCGGGGTAGAGGATCCCGGTGATCCGGACGAGACCGCGGCTGCGGGACACGTACTCCTCGTTCGCGGTCGCGAAGCTCGCCTCTTCGTGGGCCTCCTGGGCATAGGCGCGCACCACCCGCGCCCCGGAGAGATTCTCCTGGACGAGAGCGCTCATCTCGGCGAGCTGGGCCTGCACCTCTTCGAAGCGGTCGTGCACCTGCCGGCCGTAGTGGCGCACGAGAAAGGACACGAACGCCAGGGGAACGAGGGCCAGCGCCGTCAGACGGGGGCTGATGAGCAGCATCAGCGTGACGGTTCCGGCGAAGGTGGCCACGGTGTTGGCCGTGTACATGATGCCGGGCCCGAGCACCGCCCGCACCGCAGCCATGTCGTTCGAAGCCCGGCTCAGGACCTCGCCGATGCGGTGCTCCTGATAGTAGCGGGGGCTCAGCAGCGTCAGGTGCTCGAAGACGTCGTTGCGGAGCTCGTACTCGAGTCGACGGCTCATCCCGATGAGAACGCGGCGCATCAGAAACCGGAAGACGCCCTCGAAGACGACCAGGCCCAGGAGCACGCCGGCGTAGAGCCACAGCTTCTCCCGGGTCACCTCGATCGCGAGATCGTCGATCACGTGCCGGAGGACCCAGGGGTTGGCCACCGAGGCCGCGGTGGTCAGCAGGAGAGAGACCAGCCCGAAGAAGAGTGCGCCCCGATGGCGGCCCAGGTGCGGAAGGAGCCGCCTCAGATGAGGCAGGACCATCAGGCCCGCTGTCTTTTCCGGGAGCGGCGTTCGGCCTTGCGAGCGCGGTCGAGGGCCTGGCTGGCGCGGAGCAGGAACGCCAGGTTCTCCTTCTCCCACGCGAGCACATCCTGGTGGCGTGGGAAACGCGCCTCGGCCTCGCGGAAGGCGCGGGTGTGGTACACGGTGCGCCCCGCCCGGTCGGGCACGCCGCCCATGTGGTGGTGCAGCATCTCGTGGTGCACGACGCTCTCGAGGAAGTAGCGCGGCACCTCCGCCCGATCGAGCACCGGGTGGATGCGGATGAGGGCCAGCACGGGATCGTAGCTGCCGAAGGTCAAGCCGCCCCGCCGTGCCCGTCCCACGCCCCGTCCCCAGGTGATCGGGACCTCGAGACTGTCGCCAAAGAAGACGTGGTTGATGTCGGCGTAGACCGCCTCGAGATCGTAGGCCCGCCCCGCGGTCACGAGCGGAGGCATGGTGCGGGGTGAACGACGAACGCGATGGAGGTTAACGTTCATGAAACGGCGGACCTCGCCTCCGGCCGCGCGTCCCCTCCGTCGCAGGTTCCTCGCCAGCGCCGTCACCACGGCACCGGGTGCGTGGAGAAACATCTGGTGGAGTCGCAGCTGCAAGACGCCGGCCTCCCTGCGGAACGACAAGAGCACCGAGCGGTTGTCCGTGAGCACCAGTCGCAGGGGCTTTCCAGCCGCGTGCGCGAGCGCGGCTTCGAGCGATGGCGCATCCCACCGAGGGGCGTCGTCGAAGGCGATCTCGAGCTGCCGTGCGGCTCCCATGAGAACGTGGTGAGGATGGCGCAGCCCCGGCCGGTCGTCAAGCGGCGGACTGTCCGATTCTCAGCCGGACGAGCGCGCGAACGGTTGACATTGGACGGCGCTTGGAGTTGGACGTGCGCGCGCCCGTTTTCGCCGACGTCGGAGGCTTCTATTTCGAGCCGCGAGGGACGTAGTACTGCGTCCCCTTCCCCATGCTTCGAATCTGGCGAAGCAGATCGTCCAGATCATCGTTGCTCTTTTCGAAGTCGACGTCGGTCGTGTTGACCACGAGGAGAGGCGTCGCGCTGTAGTGGAAGAAGTAGTGGTTGTACGCGCGATTGACCTCGGTCATGTACTCCTCCGAGAGTCCGGTCTCCTCCGGCCGCCCCCGGGTCTTCACCCTCTTCATCAGGAGCTCGGTGGGAGCCTGGAGATAGACCACGAGGTCGGGCTTCGGCGCGCTCTCGGCGAGGAGCGAAAAGAGCTTCTCGTAGATCAGTAGCTCGGAGTCGTCGAGGTTGAGGTACGCGAAGAGCCGGCTCTTCGCGAACACGTAGTCGCACAGCGTCGCCTGGGTGAAGAGCTCCCTCTGGACGAGATCCTGCTGCTGCCGATAGCGCATGAGGAGGAAGAAGAGCTCGAGCTGAAACGGCGCGCCGTCGGCTCCCTCGTAGAACGCGCGGAGGAAGGGGTTGGTGGCCCAGTCCTCGAGAACCGTGTTGGCGTCCAGCTGCTCCGCCAGGCGCTGGACCACCGTCGTCTTGCCGGCGCCGACGGCCCCTTCGACGGCGACGTAGTGAAAGGCCATCAGGCCCGGGCCTCCACGGGTGCGAAGGGGCGCACCGCCGAAGTGTCGGTGCAACGCTCCCGCAGCTCGGCCACGCTCAGGCCGAGGATCGGGTGGCGCAGCGTCGGGGCGATCTCGAAGAGAGGCTCGAGGACGAACCGTCGCTCGTGCAGCCGCGGGTGCGGGATCACGAGCCCCGGCTCTTCACGTTGCTCGTCGCCGAAGAAGAGGATGTCGACGTCGATCAACCGCGGTCCGTTCCTTCCCGCGCGCACTCGACCCATCGCGCGCTCGACGTCGAGGCACGCGCTCAGGAGCTCCTCCGGCAGAAGCTCCGTCCCCCCGGCCACGACGGCGTTCAGGTACCAGCCCTGCGGCACCCCACCCACGGGCTTGGTCTGCCAGGTGGAGCTCCGCGTATTCGTCCGGAACCCTCGGCTCCCGAGCTGCCGCACCGCCTCCTCAAGCGCAGCGTGCCGATCGCCGAGGTTCGAGCCCAGGCCGAGGAAGACATCCGGGTCCATTACCCACTCATTATCCACGCCCGGCCCGTGCCGGGCGAGGGGGGGGTATTGTCCCCCTATCTCCAGCGGGCCCGGGACCGCCCTGTCCGCGAGGAGCGAGTGTGCGGCTGAGGCAAGCACGCCCCCGTGCCCTTCAGCGGGGCACGTGGGCGTGCAAGACTGCTCAGGGATTCCCTCCCCCAACGTGGGGAGGGACAGGGTGGGGGGTCGATGAAAAACGCGACGATGCCGATCGAGACGGTCTGCCAGATCTTCTACCGCGCCGTGGACGAGTTCCGAAAGGCCGAGCACCTCAAGCACCACACCGCCGAGGGGTGGAAGGCCACGAGCTCCGACGAGCTGCGCTCGGCCGTGGAGGAGGTCTCCCTGGGCCTGCGGGCCCTCGGGATAGAGAAGGGCGATCGTCTGGGAATCCTCTCCGAAAACAGGCCGGAGTGGGCGATCGCCGACCTCGGGACCCTGTGCGCCGGGGCCGCGGATGCGCCCATCTACGCCACGCTGACCCCTCAGCAGGTGGCCCACGTCCTGAAGGACTCCGGGGCGAAGGCCGTATTCGTCTCGAACGCCGTCCAGGCCGCCAAGGTGGAGGAGATTCGCTCCGAGTTGCCGGCCCTTCAGCACGTCGTGCGCTTCGACCTGGACCCGGTCCCCGGGACGACGTCCTTCGAGGAGCTCCGGGCGAGCGGCCGCGAGGCTCTGGCAAGGGACGGCGAGGCCGTGCGTCGACGGGCCGCGGAGGTGGGCCCCGAGGACCTCGCCACCATCATCTACACCTCGGGCACGACCGGCGACCCGAAGGGCGTGATGCTCACCCACGGGAACCTGACCTCCAACGTCCTGGCCTCCCGGAAGGCCATACCCATCCTCGGGGTGGACGACGTGGCGCTCTCCTTCCTCCCGCTGTGCCACGCCTTCGAGCGCACCGCGGGACACTACTTCATGCTCCACTGCGGCGTCACCATCGCCTACGCCGAGAGCGTGGGGAAAGTCCCCGAGAACATGCTGGAGATCCATCCCACGGTGATGATCTCGGTGCCGCGTCTCTACGAGAAGATGCACGCTCGGGTGATCGAGCGCGTGGCGGCGGGCACGCCGCTCAAGCAGAAGATCTTCCACTGGGCCATCGGAGTCGGAGCCGAGGCCTTTGCTCATTTCGCCGCGCGCACGACCCCGGGGCCCTTGCTGAAGCTCAAGCTGGCGATCGCCGACCGCGTCGCCTTCTCCAGGATCAAGGAGCGCACCGGCGGCCGGATGCGCCTCTTCATCTCCGGGGGAGCACCCCTGGCCCGCGAGATCGGAGAGTTCTTCGGGGCCGCCGGGCTCTTGATCTGCGAGGGCTACGGCCTCACCGAGACGAGCCCCGTCATCACCTGCAACCGACCGGACTGGGCGAAGCCCGGCACCGTGGGCCGGCCCCTCGAGAACGTCGAGGTCCAGATCGCCGGCGACGGCGAGATCCTCACCCGCGGCCCCCACGTCATGAAGGGCTACCTCGGAAAGCCCGAGGCCACGGCGGAGGCGATCGACGGGGAGGGCTGGTTCCACACCGGCGACATCGGCCACCTGGACCCCGACGGCTTCCTCGTCATCACCGATCGCAAGAAGGACTTGATCGTCACCTCCGGTGGCAAGAACATCGCCCCCCAGCCCATCGAGAACCGCCTCAAGGCCAACCCCTTCATCGCCGAGGTCGTGATGATCGGCGACAAGCGCAACTACCCGACAGCCCTCGTGGTGCCCAACTTCGAGGCCCTCGAGTCCTGGGGAGCGACCCAGGGGCTCGCCCCGGGCAGCCGGGAAGAGCTCTGCTCCCGGCCCGAGATCGTCCGGCACTACCTTGGCCTCATCGCGGCGCTCCTCTCCGACGTCGCCCAGTACGAGAAGATCAAGAAGGGTCTCGATGTTCCTGCCGATCGAGCGTCTCCCGCGAGGTCCGGGCCGACTCTCGCTGGAGCTCGACTGGAACCCGAGTCGGCGGCGCCGGCGGAGCCCGCAGCGCGAGCGAGCACTCGCCCCTCTTCGCCTGGGGGGTGGTGAAGCCGGCGCTTCGCAAGCAACCCGCGCGACCGCCGCGGAGCCATCGTTGACAGCCCTCGACCACCAGCGCTAGGCTCCAGCATTCGCATGGCCAGCACACTGGGGCGGGAAGAAAAGGAAGTTCTGACGGCCCACCTTGCTCGGCACGGGCTGAAGCGCAGCGCCCAGCGCGAGGTGATCCTGGAGGCCTTCTTGAGGACGGGGCGGCACGTCTCCGTCGAGGAGCTGCTGCGGATCGTCCGGAGGCGTCGAGCAGACATCGGACGCACCACGATCTACCGCAGCCTGAAGCTCTTCAAGGACGCGGGCCTGGCCAGCGAGCTGACCTATGGCGCCGAGGCGCGTTTCGAGACGCTCTGGAACCGCGACCATCACGATCACTTCATCTGCGGGTCGTGCGGCGAGATATTCGAGTTCAAGAGCCCGGAGATCGAGCAGATTCAAGAGAGGATCGCCCGTGGCATCGGATTCGAGATCGAGGGCCACCGCCATCACATCCTCGGTCTGTGTCGGAAGTGCGTCGCAAAGACGTCGAGCTCTTCCCGAAGCAGCTCGTCGCGGGCGTGACGCGGCCGAGCGCCGCTCGACTCTTGTCTCTCGCCGTGGCCTCCCTGCTCAGTTCCTGTCAGTCCCCCGACCCTGCTGGCGTCTCGAACGAAGCGGGCGCCGGCCCGGCGCGGGAGATCCGCGTCATGATGGGGACGACCGCCGAGATTCGTGTCGGCGGCCTCGCCGAGCCGGCGTCCGCCCTCGACGCCGCCTTCTCCGCCCTGGCCAGGGTCGACGAGCGTATGTCGCTCTGGAAGGAGTCCGAGCTCGCGGGCCTCAACCGCACCGGTCACGGTGTCGTTTCCGTGGAGACGTTCGAGGTCATTCGGCACGCGCTCGCCGTGGCTGCGGCCTCGGACGGGGCCTTTGATCCGACGGTGGAGCCCCTTGTGCGAGCGGCCGGAGGTTTCGGCCAACCGGCACGTTCGCTGGACCCGGAAGAGAGGCGCGCTCTTCTCGCCCGCGTGGGCTACGAGAACGTGCGCCTCGACGTTTCGGCGCGGAGGGTTCATCTCGCGGCCGGGGCCCGGCTCGTCCTGGATGGGCTCGCCAAGGGCCACGCCGCGGATCTGGCTCTGTCGGTGCTTCGAACGGCCGGGGCGACGAGCGGCCTCGTCGATCTCGGGGGGAGCACTCTCGCCGTCTTCGGCGAACCCCTGACGGTCGACCTCAACGACCCCACCGGACTCGACCGTCCATGGGCCGCGTTTCGGGTGGTCACCGCCGTCGGCACATCTGGAGGAGACCAGAGGCCCGGTCACATTCTCGACCCGCGGACAGGCGAGCCGGCGCGCGGCGTCCTTCAGGCCACGGTCGTGGCGTCGAGCGCCCTCGAGGCCGACGCTCTCTCCACGGCCGTCATGGTCCTCGGAGCCGAGGATGGGCTGGCTCTCGTCCACAAGCGCGACGCCGCCGGTCTCGTGCTCCTCCTCGAGAACGGACGCCGCCTCGTGCGCACGACCCCGGGTTTCTCCGCTGCGCATGGTCTCGTCGCGGCCCCGGGGGTGGAAGTGAGATAGCTCCTACAATCGAAGAGGCATGAAGAGCGCTTTTCGAAAGGCGGCGATCGTGGCGGTCGTCGTGGCGGTGGCCTTCGGCTACGTCCACCTCGGGGAGGAGCAGGGTTTCGCGCTGCAGGAGGGAACGGAAGCTCCTCCGTTTTCCCTCACCTCCCTGGGGGGAGACGGGGTAGATCTCGCCTCGTATCGCGGCAAGGTGGTGGTCCTGAACTTCTGGGCCACGTGGTGCGCGCCGTGCGTCGCCGAGATGCCGTCGCTCGAACGCCTGCACCGCGCCCTCGGCCCCGAGGGCCTGGCCGTCGTGACGGTCTCGACTGACGAGGACGAGGACAGGCTCCGGGAGTTCGTGGAGGACCACGAGCTCACCCTGCCGATTCTCCTGGATCCAGGGGGGCGCACCGCCGCCGTCGACTATCGCACCATGGTGTATCCGGCGACCTTTGTCCTCGGTCGCCAGGGCGTCCTCCTGCGGCACTACCTGGGCCCGGCGGTGTGGGACACGCCCGAAGCGCTGGCCCACTTCCGGGGGCTTCTCGAGCCGGACCCCGCCTTGCAGTAGCGAAACCAGTCGGTTCCCACACCCACCGCGGCTCACTCGCGCACCTCGCGGCTGTGCCAGACGCGAATGACCACGACTGCATCGCGATGGACTCGGTATCGAAGAACGTAAGCACCCGCACCAAAGGGCACGATGAGCTCCCTGCGACCGGTGTCGTCGCCCATCGGGCGACCGATCTGAGGAAGATCCTGAAGCCCGTCGGCGCTGCTCGAGATCGCGCGCATGGCGCGCTCCGCGGCCAGCGCGTCCTTCCCGATCAGGAAACCGTAGAGCCGTTCGACGTCCTCAAGAGCCTCGGGGAGCCACACAACCCTCATGCACCACCGGCCTTCCGAGCCGCCTCCTCGGCCAATGTGTCCAGACGGCCCGTGACCTCCTCATGCGAGATCGCGGCTCCGGTGTCGACATAGCGCTGCCATCGCGCCAGGTCCTCGGCCTTTTCGCGCTCGTACCGTTCCTCGGTCTCGAGATAGCGCGCGATGGCTTCCTTCATGAGCCAATGGGTGGAGCGTTCCCTGGCCTCGCCGAGCTTTCTCAGCCGCTCTCTCGTCTCTCCATTCAGCTTGATCCCAACTGTCGTTGCCGCCATCTTCTCTCCCTCTCACGAGCCTATGGTTGCAAATGGTTGCACCTTTGGACTACTAGTCTACACCTTCCATGTCCACTGATCCCATGGAGTCTCGAGGTTTCGGGGCACTCTCGTGGGCTCCCCAGGCCAATAGGGAGCCTCCCGCCCCGCAACGCGCCCCGGACGGCTCAGAAGCTCACGCGAAGCGCCAGGCGCACGTCACGGCCCGTCAGGGGCACGAACTCCTTGGTGAACGAGACGTGGTTGCGGCCCTCGGCTTTGGTGAGGTTTCGGCAAACCAGGGTCAGCTCGGTGACGCTGCGTCCGAAGAAGAAGCGGTAGCCGACGCTGGCGTTCAGGAACATGTAGCCGCTGGTCGGCAGCTCCAGGTCCGCGGTGCGGGTCTGCTTCGCCTTGCCGTACACCTCGAGACGTCCCGTCCAGTGGAGGTCCCGATAGTGCAGCGTGGCTCCCCAGCCGAAGGGTGGAATCCGGGGGATCGGCTCGCCGGTGTTCCGAAGCTCCGCCCGGACGTAGTCGGCCACGAGCTCGAGGTCGAGGTGACGGGCGCCGCGGTGGATGACGTCGACGGCGGCTTGGAGCTCGAAGCCGTAGAAGAGAGCGTCAGCCTGGGTGAACTCGACGACGAAGAGGCCGTCGCGCACCTCACCGGTGAAGCGTTCGTGGATGTACCCGTCGAAGGCGTTGACAAAACCGCTCACCTCCACCGTGAGGGGACCCTCGCGCTGGCCGAACGTCGCGTCAAGGCCCCAGCTCGTCTCCTTGTCGAGGTCGGGGCTGCCGATCTCGTACGCTCGCGTGGCGATGTGCGGCCCGTCGGCGTAGAGCTCGATCGCGGTCGGCAATCGGTCGGCACGGGTGACGGAGAGGCCCACTGCCCAGCCGGAGTCGCCCTTCCACGTCGTACCCGCCGACGCCGTGAAGCCGTGCAGGTCCCGGGAGCTGGGATCGTCGCCGAAGGCTTCGATCCCCTGGTTCTCGTAGCGGGCACCGAGCTGGAGCTTCCACGGGCCGGTTCCCAGCTCCTCGAAGGCGAAGAGCCCCAGAACGTTCGTCCTCGTCGGCGGCATGAAGGCCTCCGCTCCCGCCGCCTCCAGGTCTCGGTGGCCGACCTGAAGCCCAAAGGACCCCGAGGTGATGCCCCACGGCCCGTGAACCAGCTCGAGGCGCCCCTCCCACGCGTCGCTGAAGAACTGTGTGCCGATCTCGCCGCCCTCGATCTCGGCGTGCTCGTAGTCGGCGACGCCGAAGCGGAGCTTGGCGGCCCGGAAGCCGCCGAAGGGCTCGTGCAGCTCCCCGCTCACGTCGAAGCGTCGCTGTCTCATGTCGGAACGGACGGTGTCGTCTTCGCCTCCCTCGCTCTCGTGCCCCCCGTCGTCCTCGGCGTGCACCCCCGGCGGGATGCCGAAGTTGCTGTCGAAGCCCGTGAACGAGCCGCCGATGAAACCCCTGTTCCCGACGAGAGAGACGCCGACGCTTCCCCCCTGGCTGTCGACGTCGCTGTTGGGCAGGAAGCCGAACGGCGACTCGACCCCCTGGTCGTGATCGTGTTCCTCTTCCTCGTGACGGAGGGCCTCCGACCAGGCGTAGCCGGGAATGGAGTAGTCCCTGGTTCGGCGCTTCACGAAGTCGGCGTGGGCTCGAAGCGGACCCGCTCCGCCGTTCACCGCGGCGCGGCCACCCCAGTAGTCGGCGACGGTGCCTCCGAACAGATCGAAAGATCCGTTCATGGGCCTGTCTCTGCGTACCCTGGGGATCCGGTCCGTGAGCACGTTGACGACTCCGCCCACGGCGTTCGAGCCGTAGAGCAGCGTCGCCGGTCCGCGGACGATCTCGGCCTGCTCGACGGAGAGCGGATCGACGCCGACGGCGTGGTCGGGGCTGGTGTCCGACACGTCGAGGGAGCCGATGCCGTTTTCGAGCACCCGGATCCGATCGCCCTGCAGTCCGCGAATCACAGGTCGGCTGGCGCCAGGCGTGTAGCCCGTAGCGCTCACCCCGGGCTGCTGAGCGAGAGTGTCGCCGATGGTGGGCTGATCGCGGATGCGGAGCTCGTCGCCGCTCAGGACCGTGACCGGCCGGGTCAGCTCGTTCAGGCCGTGGTCGTCCGTGCGGGCGGTGACCACGACCGCCTCGTGGTGCAGCGCCAGGTCGAGCTCGACCTCGAGGCGCGTCTCCTGGTCCGGCTGAAGGTCGATGCGGCGCACGGCCTGGCCCCATCGCGGGCTGGTGATCTGGATCAGGTACTCGCCGGCGGGCAGGTCGTCGATGCGGAACGCGCCTGTCTCATCCACGGTGACCGCGCGGTGCAGCTCCGTCACGACGACGGTGGCGTCGCCGACGATGATGCCTCTGGGGGCCTGGACGGTCCCGACGAGAGTGGCCGCTCCCTCGACTGCAGGAGCGATGGCGGGGTGGGGGCTGGCGTCCGGGGCCGCCAGACCGACGACGAGAACCGCCATGGCACCGGCGAGTGGCCGGCCGCGACAACGGCCCCTCGGGGGGCGACGAGCGGCAGTGACGACAGGGGACATGAGCTCTCTCTTCTCGAATGACCAATGAGGCGGCGATGGCTCGGGGCCCTGGCACGGGCTCGCGCGTGCCAGGGGGTGCACGGCCGCCGACGAGTCTCGTCAGACGAAGGGAGGGCCGCGGGAACGGACTCGCCGACGGGACGCCTGGGCTCGAAAAGGCGTGAGCAGGGTTCCTGCTTGCCCGGCCTCGGGCAAGGTCAGAAGAGAGGCCAGCAGCACGACCAGCGCCGGCGAGCCGTCGCCGGCCCAGCGGCAGGCCTCGCAGTGACTCGGGGTGAGACCGCTGTCGTGGGAGTGGGTGAGGGCGCTCAGGCCCAGCAGGACACCCACGCTCACGAGGAGCGCCAGCACGATGCCGAGTCGCATGCCGTGGGCTTGATTGAGAACCATCGGTCCCGAAAACCCCCGCTCAGCAGCAGAGCACACCCGTTGCCGCCGAGTCAATCGTCCGTTGGGTCTCAGCGACGCTCCAGGAGTCCCTTCACCTCGCCCACGAGGAAGAGCGTCCCGGCCACGACCACCGGCGTGCCGGGGCCGGCGGCTCGCGCGCGCCGGCGGGCCAGGGCGAGACCGCTGGAGACGCCGGGCGCCCGGTGGGCCTCGGCAGCCAGCGGTCCGGCCCGGCGCGACAGCTCGGCCGGGTCGAGGGCCCGGCGCAGCTGCGGACGGGTGAGCACCACGTCGAACGCGCGAGCGAAGAGAGCCCGCGCGATACCCGCAACGTCCTTGTCGTTCATTGCGGCAAAGAGGAGCACGTAGGGACGATGCCCGAGGTGCGCTGCGAGAGCCCGCGCTCCGGCAGGATTGTGCGCTCCGTCGAGGAGGAGCGGTGGGTTCCCGTCGATCCACTCGAGCCGCCCGGGCCAGCGTGCGCCCGAGATCGCCGCCGGAAGACGATCCAGGTCGACCGGGAGGCCTGCCACACGGGCCTCCTCGAGGAGGCGGACGGCCACGAGCAGGTTGTCGCGCTGGTGCAGGCCGTGGAGCGGGCGGACTCCGGCGTAGGCGCGCGTGGGCGTCCGCACGTCGACGAGGTCGCCGCTCTCCCCTTTCACCGAGATGCCACAGCCGCGCCCGGCTATGACCAGGCGCGCTCCGCTCCGGCGCGCCTGCGCGCGAACGGCGCCGAGCGCCGATGCAGGAAGAGGTCCGACCACGGCGGGCCGCCCCCGGCGCATCACGCTGGACTTCTCCCTGGCGATGGAAGCCAGCGTCTTCCCGAGATAGACCTGATGATCGAGGGCCACGCTGACGATGGCCGATGCCATGGGATCCGCCACGTTCGTGGCGTCGAGGCGCGCACCGAGGCCGACCTCGAGGACGGCGACGTCCACGCGCTTGCGGCGGAAGTGCACGAGCGCGGCGGCGGTCAGGGCCTCGAAGAAAGTCGGGTGGGCACCGATCGTGCCGCGACGGACGAGTCGCTCCGCGGCGGCACGCACGGCGCGCACGGCCCGCTCGAAGTCGTGATCGGTGATGTCGCGACCATTCACTGCGATGCGCTCGTTCACCCGGACCAGATGCGGCGAGGTGTACCGGCCGGTTCGCAGTCCGGAGGCGCGAAGGACCGAGTCGACGTAGGCCACGACCGAGCCCTTCCCGTTCGTGCCCGCCACGAGGAGCGTCGGAAAGGCCCGTTCGGGGTGGCCCATCTCTTCCATGAGCGCGCGGATCGTGTCCAGGCCGAACTTCACGCCGAAGCGCGTGCGCTGCGCGAGGTACAGCCCGGCGAGCCGACGGGGGTGGGAGGGGCGCATCTCGGTCGGCGGATCGTAGCACTCGGGGCTTGGCCGCTCAGCCTGCTGCTGCCCGACCGGTCAGCGGACAGCTGCCCTGCTCCCACGTGTGGAAAAGTGGAAGAAAGTGTGGAAGACTTGCAGCCCACTGTGTTCAAAGGAACTTATCGCCACCGGATCGACGCCAAGGGCCGCCTGCCCGTTCCCGCGGTCTTCCGCCGGGCCCTCGGCGGGGAGCCGGCGGTGGTGGTGACGCTCCTCGACCAGTGCCTCGCCGTCTACCCCCCGGCGGAGTGGGCACGGCTCGAAACACAGCTCAGCGCGTTGCCCGCATTCAACAAGCAGGTGAAGGCCCTGACCCGCCTGCTGCTGAGCCGCGCCGCCGATGGTGAGATCGACGTACAGGGCCGCGTCCTTCTGGCCCCGGCGCTTCGGGACGCGGCGGGGCTCGGGCGCGACGCCGTCGTGGTGGGCGTGCTCAATCGTTTCGAGATCTGGGCGCCGGACTCCTGGGACGGCTTCGTGCGGGAGTCGGAACGCCTGCTCGACGACGTCTCCCTCGACATCCAGTGGCCGCTTCCCCCGGAGACCCCCACCGAGCGTGCCTCGCCCCCTCCAAAACCCTCCTCCAGTCCCGACCATCCACAGGCGAAACTCAAGCGGTAGTTGACTTTCGGCTTGACAGCCCCTGACCGGCTGTCTATGCTCCGGGTGGATTTTTGTGGAGAAAAGTGGTCCATCTGGCCCGCGACGTGCGGGAGGTGTGGGCTGTTCGAGAGAGGTCAAGAACGGCGTGCTGAGGGGCAACCATCCCGCTCGCATCGATGACAAGGGCCGGCTCAAGGTCCCGAACAGCTTCCGCCAGCTGGTGGAGGCCCAGTGGGGGACCGAGCTCTTCGTCACGAGCGTGAGCGGAGACTTCGTGCGGGTGTACCCCATGGGGGTGTGGCTCGATATCGAGCGCAAGCTCGCCGAGGTCCCCTCCACCCACCCGTCGAAGCTTCGCTTCCTCGATCGCGTCAACTTCTTCGGCCAGGCGGTGACCATGGATCGCCAGGGCCGTGTTCTGGTCCCGCAGCTGCTGCGCGAGAGCGCCGCCATGACGGGAGAGGTGAGCGTCCTCGGTCTGCAGAACCACCTGGCGGTGTGGAACCTCAAGCGTCTGCAGGACCGGCTCTTCAAGAAGGAGCCCTTCACCGACGAGGACGGGAGGCTGCTCGCGGAGTATGGGATCTGATGGCGGACACGTCCCCGTTCTCCCCGGCGAGGTGTTGGACTTGCTCGCGGTGAAGTCGGGAGGGCTGTGGGTGGACGGCACCGTGGGCCTGGGCGGCCACGCGGCGGAGCTGCTGCGTGCCAGTGCGCCCGGAGGCCGCCTCCTTGGCATGGACCGCGATCCCGAGACCCTCGAGCTGGCCCGTGCAGGGCTCGCCGGCTTCGGTGACCGAGTGCGCCTCGAGTCGGGACACTTCCAGGACATCCCCGAGCGCCTGTGCGGCGAGCAGGCGGACGGCATCCTCCTGGACCTCGGCATCTCCTCCGCGCAGCTCGACGACCCCGAGCGGGGCTTCAGCTTCCAGACCGACGGCCCCCTCGACATGCGCATGGATCGAGAAGCCGGAGAAACCGCGGCGGACGTGGTCAACGAGATGCCCGAGGTCGAGCTGGCCAACTTGATCTATGCCTACGGGGAGGAGCGCGGGTCCCGTCGGATTGCCCGGGCCATCGTCCGGGCCCGCGACCGCGCCGTGCTCCGGACGACGGCCGAGCTCGCAGACATCGTGCGCCGCGCCGCGCCCCCGAGTCGCCGCCGGGGCTTTCACCCGGCCACCCGCACCTTCCAGGCCCTGCGGATCCACGTCAACCGCGAGCTCGAGGGACTCGGCGAGGCGCTCGAGCGGATCGCAGGATGCCTCGGCCCCGCGGGCCGCCTGGCGGTCATCGCCTTTCATAGTCTCGAAGACCGGGTGGTGAAGACGACGTTCAGGGAGCTCGCCCGGCGGGGCTGGACACTCGTCACGAAGAAGCCCATACGACCCTCCGAGACAGAGACGCGCCAGAACCCCCGGGCGCGCAGCGCTCGGCTGCGTGGCCTGGCACGGGAGGTGGCCGCATGAGGATGCGGAGTGACGAGGGCGTCGTGCGCCTCGGCAAGCCCGTCGACAACTCGAGGGTCGTGCGCCAAGTCGACCTGAAGACGCGTCGGGAAATCTGGTGGGTGATCCTCCTCGTTGCCGTGATCGCTGGCGCCGCCGGTCTCTACGCCTGGCCCGCTCTGGAGATCCGCCGAGCCGGCCTCGCTGCCGTGGAGCTGGACCGGGAGAAGGAGCGTCTCCTCGAGGAGAACCGCAAGCTCAATCTGGAGAAATCGGCGCTCCAGAACCTCGAGCGCGTGGAGACGATCGCCATTCGGGATCTGGGGCTCCAGGCCCCTGCTCCCGAGAGGTCCATCGTGGTCGAGGTGCCGCCGCCGCTGCCGCCTGGATCGCTGATTGCCGACGAGGACGCTCCGGCGCGCCAGGCCCGAGCAGGCGAGCGGCGAGAGGAGCGCCGCTGAGCATGCTGCGCTCCCCCTTCGCTCCCCCGCCGATGAGCGGTGATGGCCCGCCCCGGCGGGAGCGCGGGACACGGCTGCGTCTGATGCTGCTGGCCCTCAGCATCTCGCTCTGGGCGCTCGTCATCGGGATACGGCTGGTCCACCTGCAGGTCCTGGGCGCCGAGTTCTTCGAGAAGCAGGGGACCCGCCAGAGCGAGCGGACCATCAACCTCGACCCGCGACGCGGGCCGATCCTCGACCGGGAGGGGCGGGTCCTCGCCGTCTCGGTGGACGCCCAGAGCCTGTACGCCGTGCCCCAGGACATCGGCGATCCCGAGGCGACGGCGGCCGCGCTCGCCCGCGCCCTCGGTCTCGAGCCGTCCGGCCGGCGCGAGCTCGTCGGCCAGCTCCAGAAGGATCGGGCATTCGTGTGGATCAAGCGCAAGGTCGATCCCGCCACGAGCCGTCGCGTGCGGGAGCTCGAGCTGGACGGCGTGGGATTCCTGACCGAGCACCGTCGCTACTACCCCCAGCGCGAGCTGGCCGCTCACGTGCTGGGCTGGGCTGGCCTCGACAACACCGGGATGAGCGGCATCGAGTACGAATACGAGAAGGAGATCGCCGGTCGGGCGGCGAAGGTCGTGGTCCACACCGACGCACGACGCCGTCCCGTCGGCCACACGGAGCGCCCGTCCACCGAGGGGCACACCGTGGTGCTGGCCCTGGACGAGCGCATCCAGCACATCGCGGAGCGCGAGCTCGATCGGGCCGTGGAGCAGACGCGCTCGATCGCGGGCAGCGTCATCGTCGTGGAGCCCTTCTCCGGTGACATCCTGGCCATGGCGGGCCGCCCGACCTTCAACCCGAACCGCTATTCGGCGTCCTCCGCCTCGCGATGGCGCAACCGGATGGTCTCCGACGTCTTCGAGCCTGGGAGCATCTTCAAGATCGTCACCGCCGCCGCCGGCATCCAGGAGGGTGTCGTCGCTCCAGGAGAGATTCTCGACTGCGGGAACGGCCATATCCTGATCGCCGGCACCGTGATCAACGATCACAAGGCCTTCGATCGCCTCCCGTTTAGAGAAGCGGTTTCCCGCTCGAGCGACATCGGCATGATCCGCGTGGCGCAGCGGCTCGGTCGGGAGAACTTCTACCGCTACGTGCGCGCGTTCGGGTTCGGAGAGCCGACCGGGGTGAATCTGCCCGGCGAGTCCGGGGGGCTTCTCAAGCCCACCGCCCGTTGGAGCGGTTTGTCCCTGCCGTCCATGTCGTTCGGTCAGGAGGTGGGCGTCACACCCCTGCAGATGGCCATGGCGTGCGCCGCGGTGGCCAACGGCGGCTATCTGATGAAGCCGCTCATCGTGAAGCGCATCGAGGACGCGGACGGAGAGGTCGTCAAGGAGACAAAGCCCGTCATCGTCCGAAGGGTGCTCGAGCCCGACACGGTCGACACACTCACGGCGATGCTCGAGCTGGTGGTCCGCGGCGGCACGGGTCGCCGGGCGGCGGTCCCCGGCTTCGTCGTGGCGGGCAAGACCGGTACCGCGCAGAAGGTGGATCGGGCGACCGGGCGCTACTCGATGGTCGACCACGTGGCCTCCTTCGTCGGCTTCGTTCCTGCCTCGCGGCCCGCTTTCGTGATCCTGGCCTCTCTCGACACGCCGAAGGGGCCCTTGAACCAGGGAGGAGACGTGGCGGCGCCGCTGTTCGCCCGGGTGGCTCGACACGCTCTCAGGACCCTTGCCATTCCTCCCGACGACTCGGAGCGCGTCCTGAGATCGGTGGCGTTGGCGCCGGAGATGCTCGTGCCGGCCGCCTACCGACCCACGGCCCAGCCTCCTCTCGCGCTGCCCCCCCTGCCGGATCCCGGGATCATGCCGGACCTTCACGGCCGCTCCGCCCGGGAGGCGACCATCGCGGCGGTGCGTCAGGGTCTCGTCGTGGAGCTGAACGGGTCCGGCCGTGTGGTCGGTCAGGCCCCGGACCCCGGGACGGTGATCGAGTCCGGCAACGCCTGCCGCCTCACCCTCAGCCTCTCCGGAGAGCTCCGTTGAGGCTCGGCGACCTGGTGAAGGACGTGCCCGGCGCGGAACTGCACGCCGACGCGGATCAAGACATCGCCGCGGTCACCCACGACTCGCGCCACTGCGACGAGGGGTCGCTCTTCGTGCCCGTCCGCGGCCTTGCCGCGGACGGGCACGACTTCATCGGGGCCGCCCTGAAGAAGGGAGCGGCCGCGGTCGTCTCCGAGGAGCCGCCCCGGGAGAACGTTCCGTGGGTTCGGGTGGGCGACGTCCGCGAGGCGTTGGCCCTCCTGTCCGCCTCCGTCTTCGGGCACCCCGCCAGGGACCTCGAGCTCGTGGGAGTGACGGGCACCAACGGGAAGACCACCACCGCCTTCATGATCGACTCGGCGTTGCGCGAGAACGGCGAGCCCGTGGGCCTCATCGGCACCGTCGAGTACCGGATCGGGGACCGGGTGGCCCAGGCCGTGCGCACCACCCCCGAAGCCCCCGAGCTCCAGTCGTACCTGAGACAGATGGTCGACGTGGGCTGTCGCCGCGGTGTCCTCGAGGTCTCGTCCCACTCTCTCGCTCTGAAGCGGGTGCTCGGGGTGGAGTTTCAGGTGGGGGTCTTCACGAACCTCAGCCGCGACCATCTCGATTTCCACGGCGACATGGACTCCTACTTCGCGGCCAAGCGGATCCTGTTCGACTCGCTCCTGCGCAAGGGTGGCCGCGCCGTGATCAACGTCGACGACGATCGCGGGGCCGAGCTGGCGCGCACGACCGAGCACCCTGTCTCGACCTGCTCTCTCTCGCCCGGGGCCGATTTCACCGCCGAGGACGTGCGCCTCTCCTTCGAGGGCACGCATTTCCGGGCACGGACTCCGGCCGGCGTCTTCGAGGCGCAGACGTCGCTCCTGGGTCGCTTCAACGTCCTGAATGCTCTGTGCGCTTTCGGAGCCGGCTTCGCGCTGGGTCTGCCCCCGGACGTCGTGCAGCGCGGGATCGCGTCCCTGAAGGGCGTCTCCGGCCGCATGGAGCGAGTGAACGTGGGGCAGGACTTCACCGTCCTCGTCGACTACGCCCACACCGACGACGCCCTCAAGAATCTCCTCGAGTCGGTCCGCGAGCTCCAGCCGCGCCGGCTGATCACCGTCTTCGGCTGCGGCGGCGACCGCGACAAGTCCAAGCGGCCCCTGATGGGTGCGGTGGCGGCACGGCTCAGCGACGTGCTCATCCTGACCTCCGACAACCCACGCTCCGAGCCCCCCGAGGCCATCATCGACGACGTCCGTCGAGGCATCCCGACGGCCCGGGCCGACGAGACCCAGGTGATCGTCGACCGGCGCGACGCAATCGCCCGTGCCCTCGAGCTGGGGCGCGAGGGAGTGGTGATCGTGATCGCCGGCAAGGGCCACGAGACGTACCAGGTCGTGCGCGATCGCAAGGTTCCCTTCGACGATCGTCAGGTCGTGCGCGACGTGCTCGCTCGCCCGGCCGGCGCCGGGGGAAAGAGGTGACCGCGGTGGCGCTGGCAACCACCCTGACTCTCGCCGACGTGCTCGCCGCCACCGGTGGCGCCCTGGTCGGCGGCGGCGGGGAGCCGGCCTTCACCCGGGTCTCGATCGACTCCAGAACGATCGGAACCGGGGAGCTCTTCGTGGCGATCCAGGGCCCGCGCTTCGACGGGCACGAGTTCGTCGCCGATGCGGCCCTGGGCGGCGCCGCCGCGGCTCTCGTGCATCACGAGGTGGAGGCTCCAGCGACGCTTCCCCTGGTGCGCGTCGTGAACACGACCCGTGGGCTCGGCGACCTGGCCCGCCACGCCCGTCGTCGGGCCGGCGTTCCCGTCGTGGGCATCACCGGATCGGTGGGCAAGACCACGACGAAGGACATGACCGCCTCTCTTCTCACGACCCGGGGGCCGGTGCTGCGGACCGAGGGCAACCTCAACAACGAGTACGGTCTGCCTCTCACCCTCCTCGGGCTGAACCCGACGCACACCGCCGCGGTCCTCGAGATGGGGATGTCCGCGCCGGGCGAGATCCGGACGCTCTCCGGAATCGCCGAGCCCGACGTCGCCGTCATCACGAAGGTGGCATCGGTGCACCTCGAGTTCTTCGACTCCACGGACGCCATCGCGGCGGCCAAGGCCGAGATTCTCGAGAGCGTGCCCGCTACGGGCGTCGCGGTCCTGAACGGCGACGACCCGCGGCTGCGGCGGATCGGCGAGGGCTGGGGCGGCAGGGTGGTGTGGTTCGGCCGGGACCGTCGCTTCGACGTCTCCGCGGAGAGATGGCGTGGTACGGCGTTCGGCATGAGGTTCGACTTGCGGATCTCCGGCCGCACGGCGGAGGTCGCGCTGCCCCTGGCCGGCCCGCACTTCGTCGACAGCTTCCTGGCTGCTGCCGGCGCCGCGCACGTCCTCGGAGTGGACATCGAGGCGATGGCCGAGGCGGCGGCGGGCATCACCGCGGCCCGGCACCGCGGCGAGGTGCGGCGCCTCGGCGAAGGCGTGACCCTCATCGACGACTCCTACAACTCGAGCCCCGCGGCCCTCGAGGCCTCGATCGTGGCGCTGACGCTGGCGCCGAAAGGGCGTCGCGTCGCGGTCATCGGGGACATGCTCGAGCTCGGCGAGTCGGCCGGGGCTCTCCACCGCGACAGCGGACGGGCTCTCGCGGGGCGGGTGGACGCGGTCGTGGGTGTCGGCCCGCTGGCCAGGGAGGTCCTGGCCGGCGCCCGCGAGGCGGGGATCACCGAGGACGCGCTCGCGCACTTCGAGAACGCCGCCGGTGCCGCCGCGGCGATCGGGGACCTGGTTCGGCCCGGCGACGCGGTGCTCGTGAAGGCCTCCCGCGGGATACGGCTCGAGACGGTGGTGGAAGCGCTGGGCCGCCGCTTCGGCGGCGGAGGGGCGGCCTGATGCTCTTCCATCTCCTGTTCTCTTTTCGCGACTCCGTCTCGGTCCTGAACGTGACCCGGTACATCACGTTCCGCACCACGGTGGCGGCGCTCACCGCGCTCTTCCTGGTCCTGCTCCTGGGCCCGTGGATGATCGAGCGGCTGAGGCGCCTGCAGATCGGCCAACCCATCCGAGACAGCGGCCCCGCGACCCACCAGGCCAAGGCGGGCACGCCCACGATGGGGGGGGTGCTGATCCTCATCGGGATCCTGGTCCCGACGCTCCTCTGGGCCGACCTCACCAACCGCAACGTGTGGATCATCGTTCTGTCCACTCTCGCCTTTGGCGCCATCGGTTTTGCCGACGACTACCAGAAGGTGGTCCGGAAGCAGAGCCTCGGCCTCCGGGCCCGGCAGAAGCTCGTCGCCCAGTTCGCCGTGGGGCTCGGGGTCGGGGTCGCCGTGTACTGGCTCGCCCAGGTTTCGCCCGACGAGTACTCGACCCGTGTCGTCTTCCCGTTCTTCAAGGACGTGGTGCCGGACCTGGGCTGGTTCTACGTGATCTTCGCAGTGCTCCTCCTGACGCTGTCGAGCAATGCCGTGAACCTGACCGACGGCCTGGACGGCCTCGCAATCGGCGCGACGCTCATCGCGGCGGTCTCTTTCACGGGCCTCGCCTACGTCTCCAGCCACTTCGTCATCTCGGAGTACCTGGACCTGCTGCACCGCCCCGGGGCGGGAGAGCTGGCGGTCTTCTGCGGTGCGATGGTGGGGGCCTCGCTGGGCTTCCTGTGGTGGAACTGCTACCCGGCCCAGGTGTTCATGGGAGACGTGGGCAGCCTCTCGCTCGGGGGGGCCCTGGGGACCGTGGCCATCCTGATCAAGCAGGAGCTGCTCCTGTTCCTCGTCGGAGGCCTCTTCATGGTCGAGGCCTTCTCCGTCATGCTTCAGGTCACCTCGTTCAAGTTGACCGGGAAGCGGATCTTCCGGATGTCGCCCCTTCATCACCACTTCGAGCTCGTGGGATGGAAGGAGCCCCAGATCATCATCCGGTTCTGGATCGTGGCCGTGATCTTCGCGCTGTTCAGCCTCACGACGCTGAAGCTGAGGTGATGAGAGCACCGTGTCTCTCGAGAGTGCCGCCGTCGTCGTCGTTGGCCTCGCACGCTCCGGCGTCGCGGCAGCGGACTTCCTCGCCCGCCGGGGCGCGTCGGTGGTGGCCACGGACCTCAAGAGCGAAGACGAGCTGTCGGAGGAGGCCTTGAGCTTGCGCGCACGGGGAGTTCGCCTGGACCTCCAGGGGCACCGAAGCGACACCTTCGACGGTGCCTCCATGGTCGTCGTGTCTCCCGGGGTGCCCTGGGAGAGACCCGAGCTCGAGGCCGCACGTGAGGCGGGAGCCGAGGTGATGGCGGAGATCGAGCTGGCGTTCCGTCATCTCGAGGGACGCCTGGCCGCGATCACCGGGACCAAGGGAAAGTCCACGACGACGGCGGCTCTCGGTGCCATTCTGCAGGAGGCCGGCCTCGACGTGCGCGTGGGGGGCAACATCGGCACCCCTCTCATCGGCCTGGTCGAGGGCTCGGACGAACGAACTGTGTTCGCGGTGGAGGTCTCGAGCTTCCAGCTCGAGGGCACGTCGCGCTTCCACCCCCAGGTCGCGGTCTGGCTCAACCTCTCCCCCGACCATCTCGACCGTCACGCTTCCCTCGACGCCTACGTCGCGGCCAAGGCGCGGCTCTTCGCTCGCCAGGAGGCGACCGACTGGGCGGTGGTGAATGTCGACGACCCGGTGGTGCTCCGTGAGGCCCGTCGCGCTCGGGCGCGCCTGCTGCTCCTGCGCGTCACCGGCGAGCCCCTGGTCGAAGGCGATGGGGCTTTCTTCCGCGACGGCGCCGCCTGGATGCGCCGCGACGATCGGGAAGAGCGCCTGTTCGGCCTCGACGACCTGCGGGTGCCAGGGGTTCACCTGGCCGGAGACCTGCTGGCCGCCGCCGCCGCGGCCCGGTTGCTCGGTGCGACCAGAGACGATGTGGCGAAAGCGATCGCGGGCTTCGGTGGGATCGAGCACGTGCTCGAGCACGTGGCGACGATCGACGGCGTGGCCTTCTTCAACGACTCGAAGGCGACGAACGTGGCCGCCGCCGTGCGCAGCGTCGAGGCCTTCGACGGCCGGGTCGTCGCGATCCTCGGGGGGCGCCACAAGGGCGGCGACTTCGCCCTGCTGGCGCCGAGGCTTCGGGCGCTGGGATCGCACGTGCTGGCCATCGGCGAGGCCGGCGAGGAGATCGAGAGAGCGCTCGGCGCGGCGGTCCCGGTGGACCGATGTCCGGACCTGGCTGCGGCGGTCGAGCGGGCGGTCGCGCTGGCGGAGCCCGGTGACACGGTGCTGCTCGCCCCGGCGTGCTCGTCGTTCGACATGTTCCGTGATTTCGCGGAGCGCGGGCGCCGGTTCAAGGACGAGGTGGAGCGACTCGAGGGACGCAGGGAGGGGGAGCATGGCTAAGAAGCTCTCCATCGACCTCACGCTCCTCGCCGTCACCATGGCGCTCCTGGGCTTTGGCCTGCTCATGGTCTGGAGCTCGAGCTCTGCGCTGGCGCAGGAGCGCTACGGAAGCCCGTACTACTTCCTGGTGAAGCAGGCCGCGTGGGCGCTCATCGGCCTCGCCGGCATGGCGGCGGCTCTGCGGCTCGACTACCGCTCGCTCCGCCGTCCCGGGGTCGTCTACTCGGTGATGGCCGTCGCGACCATCTGTCTGATCGTGGCGCTCTTCCTGAAGCCGGTGAACGAGACGCACCGCTGGATCCGCCTCGGGGCCCTGAGCTTCCAGCCCGCCGAGCTCGCCAAGCTGGCGATCGTGCTGTTCCTCGCGTATCACATCGAGCGGCGCGGGGAGCGGATGAACGAGCTCCAGACGCTGTTTCCGGCCCTCCTCCTGCTGAGCTGGTTCGGCTTCCTGATCTTCATCCAGCCCGACCTCGGGACCGCCTTCACCCTGGTCCTCACCGGCGCGGTCATGCTCTACGTGGCGGGCGTGCGCCTTCGGTACTTCGCGGCGCTGGCGATTCCCGCGACGGCGGTGCTCTACCAGGCCATCATGAGCGTCGCCTGGCGTCGCGGGCGGATCCTCACGTTTCTCGACCCCTGGTCGGATCCAAGGGGCGCCGGATACCAGATGATCCAGAGCCTCATCGCTCTCGGCACCGGCGGGCTCACCGGCGTCGGCCTCATGGAGGGGCGGCAGAAGCTCTTCTACTTGCCTTACCCCTACAGCGACTTCATCTACGCCGTGATCGGCGAGGAGCTGGGGATGATCGGAACGATGGCGGTGCTGCTGGCCTTCGTCGTCCTCCTCTGGCGCGGCCTCAGGGCGGGGTGGAGCGCCCCCGACGACTTCGGGCGCTTCCTCGCCGCCGGGCTGACACTGTCCATCGTGCTTCAGGCCTTCATCAACATCAGCGTGACCCTCGGCCTGTTGCCGACCAAAGGCATTCCCCTCCCGTTCATCAGTGCTGGCGGGTCGTCGCTCGTCTTCGCGTTGATCGGGATCGGACTCGTGGCGAACGTTTCTCAGCATGCGGACTGAATGGCGAGGACCATCCTCATCGCAGCGGGCGGCACCGGAGGCCACCTCTTTCCGGGCATCGCGGTGGCGGACGAGCTGGTCCGCCGCGACCCCGGGACACGTGTGGTCTTCGTCGGGACCCCGCGAGGGCTCGAGTCGCGTCTCGTCCCGCGGGCGGGCTACGAGCTGGAGCTGCTGCCCATCAAGCCACTCAACGCCGTCGGGTTCGGACGTCTCGTCCTGGGCCTCGTCACGCTGCCCTGGGCCATGTGGCGCGCGCTCGTCCTCGTCCTGCGCCTCCGCCCGGCCGCAGTCCTCGGCATGGGGGGCTATGCGGGCGGCCCGGTCGTGCTCCTGGCGGCGCTTCTGGGGGTGCGCACAGTGATCCTCGAGCCCAATGCCCGCCCCGGCTTCACCAACCGTGTCCTCCGGCCCTTCGTGCGCGCCGCCGCCTGCGCCTACGACGAGACGCGAGCGGGCTTCGGAAAGAAGGGTGTCGTCACCGGCAATCCGGTCCGCGAGGGTTTCGCACGCCTGCCCCGTCGCGACCACCGACACCCGCTCACGCTCCTCGTGTTCGGCGGCAGCCAGGGTTCGAGGGTCCTCAACGAAGCCCTGGTCGAGGCGCTGCCTCACCTGCCAGGTCCCGAACGCCTCCGCATCGTGCACCAGACGGGGAAGCGGATGCGTGAGGACGTGGCCACCGCTTTCGAGGTGAACGGCCGCGCCGACTCCACCGAGGTCGTGGCGTTCCTCGATGACATGGTGGAGCGGATGAGCGGGGCCGACCTGGTGCTGTCGCGCAGCGGCGCCACCACGTGCGCCGAGCTCACGGCGGGAGGACGGGCGGCCGTGCTCGTCCCCTTCGCTCGCGCTGCCGACGACCACCAGCGCACCAACGCCCGGGCCCTCGAGGGCGCCGGGGCCGCTCGGATGATCGAGGAAAAAGACCTGGGCGGCGAGCGGCTGTCCGGTGAGATCGGCGCGCTCGTCGACGAGCCGTCACGGATTGCCGCAATGGAAGAGGCGGCCCGGCGACTGGGTCGACCTCATGCGGCGGCGCGTGTCGCGGATCTCGTTCTCGGGAACAAGAAAGCGGGAGCAAGCTAGTGCTCGGGAAGATCCAGCACATCCACTTCGTGGGGATCGGCGGCTCGGGGATGAGCGGAATTGCCGAGGTGCTCCTGAACCTGGGCTACACCGTCTCGGGCTCCGACATCCGGCCGAGCGGGGTGACCCGTCACCTGAGCGAGCTCGGGGCCCAGGTTTCGGAAGGCCACGCGGCCGCTCATCTGGACGGAGCCCAGGTGGTGGTGACATCCACGGCCGTCCGCGACGACAACCCGGAGGTCCACGAGGCGCGGGTCCGCGGGATACCGCTGATCCCCCGGGCGGAGATGCTGGCCGAGCTCATGCGCCTCAAGTACGGCGTGGCCGTGGCCGGCAGCCACGGCAAGACGACCGTCACCTCGATGACCGCCGTCGTCCTGGACAAAGGGGGGCTTGATCCCACGGTGGTCGTCGGTGGCCGCCTTGGCGTCCTGGGGTCGGGGGCTCGCCTGGGGAAGGGCGAGTACATGGTGGCCGAAGCGGACGAGTCGGACCGCTCGTTCCTCAAGCTCTCGCCCACCGTGGCGGTCGTCACGAACATCGATCGCGAGCACCTCGAGACCTATAGCGGCCTCGACGACATCAAGGACGCCTTTCTGGGCTTCATGAACAAGGTGCCCTTCTACGGGTCGGTGGTGCTGTGCCTGGACGATCCCCCCCTGCGGGATGTGCTTCCGCGGGTGGAGCGGCGTGTGGTGAGCTACGGCCTCACCCCTCAGGCCAGCGTCTCGGCCCGTGGTCTCGAGGTGGGTCCCACCAGCTCGACCTATACGGCAACCCTCGACGGAGAGGACCTGGGGCGGGTCACGTTGAGCGTCCCGGGGACCCACAACGTCGCCAACTCGCTGGCCGCGGTCGCGGTCGGCCTCGACCTGGAGGTGCCGTTCGAGGCCATCCAGGCGGGCCTCGGCTCCTTCAGCGGCGTAGACCGCCGGTTCCAGGAGCGCGGCGAGGCGGGCGGCGTCCTGGTGATCGACGACTACGGGCACCACCCCACCGAGATCCACGTGACCCTGGAGACGCTGCAGCGACGTGCCGGGGAGCGGCGGACGGTCGTGCTCTTTCAGCCCCACCGCTTCACGAGGACCCAGGCGCTCTGGGACGAGTTCTGTGGTGTCTTCCACCAGGCCGATCGCCTTCTCATCACCGACGTCTACGCTGCTTCGGAGGAGCCCATCCCGGGGATCGATGCGAAGACGCTGGCGAGCGCGATCACCGAGCGCGGACATCAAGACGCGGTGTACGCCGGGGATCTCGAGGCGGCCACCGAGCGCCTGGCGCAGGAGGCTAGAGAAGGCGACGTGGTCCTGACCCTGGGGGCCGGGAACGTCTGGACCGCCGGGGAAGAGCTTCTCCGAAGGCGGGGCGCATGAGGATGCGGAGGCCACGATCATGACGCGGCGCGGCCTGCCCGTTGGACCGCCCCCGAGGGAGCCCGAGCTGTCCCTGGCTCCGCCGACCGAGGACTCTCCTTTCCTCCGGAGACGGGTGCGGAAGCGTCTCCGCCCCCGTCGTCGCGGCTGGTCGACGCGCCTCGTGATCCTGGTGCAAGCCTCCGCGATCCTCATCCTCTTGTCTTTCGGAGTCTGGACGATCTCTCAGCGTCTCATCGCCAGCGAGCGTCTCCGTGTGGATCGGGTCGAGGTCCGGGGGAGCCACTTCCTCTCCGAGGGCGAGGTGCGAGAGCTGCTGGGTCCGACGGTGGGCGAGAACATCCTCTTCCTCGACATTGCCGCGCTCAAGCTCCGGCTGTGCTCCTCACCGTGGGTGGCCGACGCCACCGTGATCCGAACGCTGCCGAACGTGGTGCGCGTCGAGATCCGCGAGCGCGTCCCGTTGGCGCTGGCGGAGGTGGACCGGCTCTACCTGATGGACGGGGACGGGGCGCTGGTGGACATCTACGGCCCGCGCACGGGGGTCTTCGACCTCCCCATCGTGCGAGGGCTTCTCGGCGTCGACGAGGCCTCGCGCCGGGGGCGGGCGCGCCGGGCTGGCACCCTGCTCGCCGACCTGGCCGAGCTCGGCCAGGAGATCTCCGAGGTGTTCGTCGAGCCCAGCGGCGACCTGCGGGTGGTGCTGCAGGGTCCTGGCGAGGTGCTGCTCTTCGGCGACCCGCCGTACCGGAGCCGCTTCGTCACGTTCCTCAGCCTCCGCAGGGAGCTGGCCGAGAAGGCTCCCGGGGCGGAGCACTTCGATCTTCGTTTCCGCGGCCGCATCTACGCTCGCGGCCCGAAGTCCGGATCCTCCAAGCCTGCGTCCCCGACGGTTGGTTCAAGGATGCCGGTCTCCCACCGCCGCATTCCCCGCCCCGAGACGGCGGGCCTCACAAGGCCCCCGTCGGAGGGCACACTCCCTTCCGAGCCGGGTGTCCGACCCTCCCTCCCGACGACGAAGACACAAAGGAGCATTCCCCCAGCCGGGGGAGCGCTCGAAACGCGTCCCGCGCTGAGCGGGACGGGACTCGACGGGAGGTAGTCGTGGTCAGGAAGAAGAATCGCAATCTCGATGTCCGGCGAGAGCACGGAGACTCAGGAGGGTCCCACCTTGGGTAAGAAGAAAGATCGTTACGTCGTCGGGCTGGACGTCGGCACTCACAAGATCTGCGCCATCGTGTCCGAGGTGACGGACGAGGGCCGCCTCGACGTGATCGGCATCGGTCAGACCGAGTCCAAGGGGCTGCGCAAGGGTGTCGTCATCAACCTCGAGGCCACCGTGGACGCCATCAAACGCGTCCTGGAGGAGGCGGAGCTGATGGCCGGAGTCGAGATCGGCTCGGCCTACGTCGGAATCGCCGGCACGCACATCAAGGGCTTCAACTCCCGCGGTGTGATCGCGGTCTCCAACAAGAACCGGGTCATCGACCGGGAGAACGTGCGGCGCGTCATCGACGCGGCCAAGGCCGTCTCGATTCCCATGGACCGGGAGATTCTCCACGTGCTGCCCCAGGAGTTCGTGGTGGACGACCAGGACGGCATCGGCGACCCCACCGGGATGACCGGCACCCGCCTCGAGGTGAACGTCCACGCCATCACCTGCTCGACCACCGCGGTCCAGAACACGGTCACGTGCGTGAACCGGGCGGGCCTGGAGGTCGTGGACACCGTCCTCACGCAGATCTCGGCCGCCGAGGCGTGCCTCACACAGGACGAGAAGGAGCTCGGCGTGGCGCTGGTCGACGTGGGCGGCGGCACCACCGATCTCGCCATTTTCGAGAAGGGTTCACTCTGGCACACCGCTGTCCTGCAGGTGGGCGGAGAGCACTTCACCAACGACGTGGCCGTGGCTCTCAGGACCCCGGTGAACGAGGCGGAGAAGATCAAGAAGAAGCACGGGTGCGCGCTCACCTCGATGATTCCGGAAGAGGACTCGATCGAGGTCCCGAGCGTCGGCGGGCGCAAGCCGCGCATCATGGCCCGTCAGGTGCTGGGCGACGTCCTCCAGGCCCGAGCGGAGGAGATCTGCCAGCTCGTCCTCACGGAGATCCGCCGGGCCGGCTTCGAGCGCAGCCTCAACTCGGGCGTCGTTCTCACCGGCGGCGGGGCAATCCTCGAGGGCTTGCCCGAGATTGCAGAGCAGATCTTCGACATGCCCGCCCGGCGGGGGACGCCGGCGGGAATCGGCGGGCTCGTAGATGTGGTGGCGAGCCCGGTCTATTCCACCGCGGTGGGCCTGGTGCTGTGCGGCTACCGCAACCGCGGAGGGCGGGGTTTCGGCTCCTCGCGGCAGGCGGCGACGGGGACCTTCGGAAAGGTCACCGGGCGTCTCATGGGTTGGCTGTCGGATTTCTTCTAAAAGGAGGGGAGCGTGGAAGCAAAACGCGAAGGCCCCGCTTTCCGGCCCATGCCCGTCGCCGACCCCAATGGCGGCCGTGCACGGCGTGAGGGAAAGAGTCAACGAGACGCGGGTGAGTTGCCCTGTGAGATGTGCGGCGCGGAGATCGTCGCATATCATTGCAAGCGCATCTGCCTCCATTGCGGATTCATGACGGGCTGTTCCGAGGGGGTTTGAGGAGCATGACCAAAGAAAACGATCGTCCGGGCCGCATTCGGTTCGCCGAAGACGAGACGCACGGCGCCCACATCAAGGTGGTGGGCGTTGGCGGAGGGGGGGGCAACGCGGTCAGCCGAATGATCGCGTCCGGCCTGCAGGGTATCGAGTTCATCGCGGTCAACACCGACCTGCAGGCGCTCCGGGCCAACCGCGCACCGATCAAGATCCAGGTGGGAGCAAAGCTCACCAAGGGTCTCGGTGCCGGTGCCGATCCCGACGTCGGAAGGCTGGCTGCCGTGGAGGACACGGAGAAGATCTGCGATGCGCTCGAGGGCGCGGACATGGTCTTCATCACCGCCGGGCTCGGCGG
This sequence comes from Vicinamibacteria bacterium, assembly GCA_963578825.1. Taxonomy (GTDB): domain Bacteria; phylum Acidobacteriota; class Vicinamibacteria; order Fen-336; family Fen-336; genus JAJDNS01. The sequence goes on along the minus strand of CAUZDW010000002.1, from coordinate 19,532 downwards.
GGGGACAGGCACGGGCGGTGCTCCCGTCGTGGCTTCCATCGCGAGCCAGATCGGCGGAGACGACGAGAGCCTCCTGACGGTGGCCGTGGTCACCCTTCCCTTCTCTCTCGAAGGCAAGCACCGGATGAGCCAGGCCATGGACGGGCTCGCTCAGCTGAGAGAGTCCGTCGACTCCGTGATCGCCATTCCCAACGACCGCCTGCTGGAGTCGGTGGCCCGGAACACGCCGGTCACCGAGGCCTTCCGGGTGGCCGACGACGTCCTGCTCCAGGCCGTACAGGGCATCTCGGACATCATCACCGTCCCCGGCCAGATCAACCTCGACTTCGCCGACGTGCGCGCGGTGATGAAGGGGATGGGCCAGGCGGTGATGGGCACGGGCATGGGCCAGGGCGAGAACCGCGCGGTCGAGGCGGCACAGCGCGCGATCTCCAACCCTCTTCTCGAGGACACCTCGATCGAAGGGGCCAGGGGCGTCGTCGTCAACATCACCGGCGGCGCCGACCTCTCGCTGGCGGAGGCCGCGGAGGCCACCGCACTCATCACGAAGGTGGCGGATCCCAGCGCCAACGTCATCTATGGCATCGTCACCGACGAGGCCATGGGGAACGCGGTCAAGGTGACCGTGATCGCCACCGGCTTCAGCCGCGGGTCTCGCAAGGCGTCGTCCACGCCCGTGGACCTCGTCAACTACGTCAACCCCGCCGCGCTCACCCAGAAGCAGGCTGCGGCCGATGCGGGAGGCTTCTATCGCAAGACGCCCAACGCCAAGGCCGCCTCGGGCGGCGGCCGCCGCTTCGATCTCGACGTCCCGGCGTTTCTTCGCCGCAAGAGTGGCGACGGCGGGGGGGAGAGCCCATGATTCCGTTCATGCGGGAGGGGACCTGCGAGAAGTGCGGGCGGAAGTACTCCGTGTCCGGCGCGGCCATCAACCCGGGCACGGAGACCGAGGCCCCTGCCCGGTTCCAGTGCGACTGCGGCGGGTGGTCCAACGTGTTCATTCCCGGCAGCGTGAACACGAGATGCTCGTCGTGACCCCGAAAGAGGAAGCCGAGCCCGCCTGAGCCCGTCCCAGAGCCGGCTGATGAGCCTGCGTATCCGCGCAGGGGCCCTTTTCCCCGCCGGGCGAGCCCAATCCGTACCAAAAAGTATAGAATAGAAGGCTCCGGTCCGCTGAGACCGGGGAGCCAAGAGAGGTCATGTCCCGACGCCTGAGCGAGCGCCACCGGTCCCTCCGCGAAGAGGAGGTCTATCTCGAGGAGGTGTCCCTCTCCGGGTCCTTCCGGGTGGCCCTCGTCTATCCCAACTTGTATTACGTCGCCATGTCGAACCTGGGCTTCCAGAGCGTGTACAGCATGCTCAACAAGCTCCCCGACGTGAGGTGCGAGCGGGCCTTCCTGCCCGATGACGTCGACAAGGAGGAGCTCGAGCGCACGGGTCGGCCGCTCACGAGCTTCGAGACCGACACGCCCCTTCGGGACTTCGACGCCATCGCGTTCTCCGTCTGCTTCGAGAACGACTACCTCCATGTCCTGCAGGTCCTGCGTCTGAGCGGCGTGCCGCTGCGCACGCGAGACCGCGGGCCACGCGACCCGCTGGTCATCCTCGGTGGCGCGGCTCTCTTCCTGAATCCCGAGCCACTGGCGCCGTTTGCCGATCTCGTGGCGGTCGGCGAAGGCGAGGCACTGGTGCCTCGGATGATGGACGCGCTCCTTGGCGGCCCGGACCCGCGCGCGGGTCTCGAGTCGCTCACGGCCCGCGAGGGGTTCTACGTGCCCTCACGCTACGAGGTGCGCTACAACGCGGATGGGACCGTCGCCGCCTACGACGGTCCCGGACCGGTCGTCCGGCAGCGCGGCTGGCCCGGAGAGATGGGCTTTCCCCAGTCGGTGATCCTGACCCCGAACACCGAGATGTCCTCCAAGTACATGGTGGAGATCTCCCGGGGGTGTCCCTGCATGTGCCGCTTCTGCTGGGCGGGCTACAACTACCTCCCGGTCCGAGGCTTCACCCGCGACGAGCTCGTGGGCCGGGCCCGGGAGGTCAGGCGCTTCACCAGCAAGATCGGCCTGGTCTCCACGGCGGTCTGCGACCACCCCGAGATCAACGGAATCGTGGACGATCTCGCCGGGCTGGACTACCAGGTCTCGGTGGCCTCTCTTCGGCTCGACGACCTGACGCCGGAGTTCGTCTTCAAGCTGGCCGACACCGGTGTCCAGGGTCTCACTCTCGCCCCCGAGTGCGGCTCCGACCGCATGCGGCGGATCCTCAACAAGCAGTTCACGAACTCGGAGATTCTCGAGAAGGCCACGTGGATCTTCGAGAACGGCATCCAGAACCTGAAGCTGTACTACATGGTCGGCCTCCCCTTCGAAGAGCACGCCGACGTCGAGGCCATCGTGGAGCTGACCGCGGCGATCCGCGAGCGGATGCTCGCGGTCGCGCGAAAGAGGGGCCGCATCGGGCGTCTGCACCCGTCGATCAACCCCTTTGTGCCGAAGCCCGGCACCCCCTACCAGTGGCTCCCCATGTCCGATCCGAAGGAGACGGACCGGAAGCTCCAGTACCTGCGGAAGGCTTTCGGGAAAATGCCCAACGTGGACGCGATCTGCAAGAGCGCGCGAACCGGAACGTCGCAGTCGATCCTCGCCCTGGCCGACAGGCGTGTGTCCGACGCCCTGGAGATCGCCGTCCAGGGGCGGATGGACTTCAGGCGAGCGGTGCGCGAGGCCGGGCTCGATCCCTCCTTCTATCTCTTCCGCGAGCGGGAGCGGGAGGAGATCCTGCCCTGGGACGTCATCGACAACGGGGTCGCCAAGGGCTACTTCTGGAAGGAGCTCCAGAAGAGCCGCCAGGAGAAGCTCTCGGGCCACTGCCCCGAGATCCAGGGCTGCATTCGCTGCGGCGTGTGCTTGGAGGCCCCCAACCCTTTCTACCGGCTCCCCGACAAGTGGAAGGGTCGGGAGAAGCTCCCCCTTTACGAGAAGCTTCAGTCCGAGCGAGCCTGATTGCGCCAGACCCGCTCGTAAGCCTCCCAGTCCTGCGGGTCCGTCGTCCACTCGGCGTAGAGTGCCACCCCCTCGAACGTTCCGCCGGCCCCGAGCCCGCGGAGCCCGTCCACCACGCCGAGCAGCGCGTTGTCGAGGGTCTCGACCCCGGCGCGGTGCATCAGGCCGTAGTCCTCGTATGTCGGCACGCCCATCAGCACCCGGGCGTCGGATCCCGAGGCCACGAGGGCTCCCGCCACGGAGGCCGTGGCCCAGGCCAGGTACCGCCTGTAGAGCGGCGGGGTGGGAATGGCGGTGTCGTAGGCCATGATGACGATCTGGTCGGCCACCGCCGCCACCCGCGCGTAGTACTCCGGGCTCCACACGAAGTTCGGGGCGAGGGGAATCCCCACCGGCCCGGGTCGAATGGCCGCCAGCGAGAGAACCCGCCCAGGGCCCACCGCTGTCCGAAGCGCTCGCAGCAGGGCCAGGTACTCGACGTTGCCGTCGTTGATCGGCTCGATGTTGAGATGAATGCCGTCGAAACCCTCGTCCATGAGCCCCCGGACCTCGGCGACGATGCGCTGCCGCTGGGTCAGGTCCGAGAGGCTGACGGTGCCGGACCTCTGCCGCTTGTAGCCGACGCGCAGGCCGCCCACCCAGGGCAGGACGCGAAGATCCGGGGCCACGCGCCGCGCCACCGTCAGGAAGGCGCGCATCTGCTCCCTGTCGTGGGCGGACAGCGTCCCGCCCTCGCCAAAGGGAATGAGGTGCGGGTAGGCGTACGCGATCCCCCGGCGGTGAAGCATCTCGAGGAGCTCCACCATCTCGGGCTCCGGGTGCGGCCGCTCGAGCCAGCGGTGCTCCAGCCAGACGGCGTTTCTATCGTGGTTGAAGGGATGCGGGTCGGCATCGCCCGCCGGGACGTAGGCGAAGTACACGAGACCCGCCGCGACCGCCACCACAACGAGGGCGCCGACCCAGAGCGTCAGACCGAGTCGTCGACTCACGGCTCCTCCCGGAGCAGAAGGACCACCGCTGCCGCGTGTTGCCGCTCGTGAGTGAGGCTGACCAGGGCCTCGCGGGCGCCCAGGGCGCGCATCCGCCTCGCCGCTCTCTCCGACAACCGGAGAGCCGGCGGCCCATAGCGGCCTCGGACGACCTCCACGTCGCCCGCTTCGGTGCCCCCGCCCAGGAGCCGGCAGGCCGCCCGCTTGGCGGCCAGGCGGGCTGCGAGCCGCCGGTCGGGATCGCTCCGGGCCTCGGCGTACGCCCTCTCCCCGGCCGAGAAGGCCGCCGGCCCCCCGTCCTGTCGCAGTCGGGCCACCTCGTCGATCTCGACCAGCGCAAACGCGCTGGCCACGACGCCGTTCTCTCCGGGGCGTGTCTCGATCACGGGTTGGAAAAGAATCCTCAGGGCCGAAACACCGTCGAGAAGCCCCGGTGGCGTGCGGCCCTGCCGGTCTCCGGGATTCGCGTCACCGGGCGCCCCGTCGGTCCCCGGGGAGTGCAACCATACCAGTGTAGCCCCGGAATGCGCGCGCCGATGACCTGCGCCGCGACCGCCCACGCTAATATCCCCTGTGATGGGCCTGCGCCTGAGGACCGTTCCCGCCCTCTCCGCCTGTCCCGGTCTCGTTCACGGCTTCGAGCAGCGCGAAACCCACGGTGAAACCGAGACGCGGAAGGAGCGCCGCGACCGCGTCCGGGCCGCCCTGCGCGACGCCGGACAAGTTCACTTCCTGCAGCAAGTGCACGGCGCGACCGTGCTCCAGGCTCCGTGGGTCGGGACTCCCGAGGGCGATGCCGCCCTGGCCGGGCAGGCCGGCCTCCTCCTGGGAATCGAAACCGCGGACTGTCTCCCCGTCCTGATCGTCGATCCCGAACGCCAAATCGCAGCAGCCGTCCACGCGGGCTGGCGCGGCACCGGCGCCTCCGTCGTGTCGAAGACGGTCGAAGCCCTCACCGCCGCAGGCAGCCGCCCCGAAGACCTCCGCGTGGCCCTCGGGCCGGCCATCGGCCCCTGCTGCTACGAGGTGGGCGACGAGCTACGCAGCTCTTTTGGTCCCGCCGCCGACCCCTTCTTCAAGCCGGGACCTCGCGGCCGCCCCCACCTCGACGTCCGGGCCCTGAACGTCCACCAACTCCGCGAGTGCGGCGTCCCCTCCGACCGCATCCACAGCGTCGACGAGTGCACCTCCTGCCGCCCCGACCTCTACTTCTCCTACCGCCGCGACGGCCCCGCCACCGGCCGCATGATCAGCTTCATCGGCTGGTCCCTCCCCCTCCCCTGAGGGACCCTGACCCCAGGCCTCCAGGCCCCGCGGAGAGGACCTCGCGGCCCGTGGCCCAAGGTCACGCGTCCGCCGAGAAGCAAGAGCTATTCGAGCTTCGAAGCCCGCTCGTCCACCGCCCGGTTGGCGAGAGCGTCAGCCTCCCGATTCTCTTCCCTTGGGACGTGGCGGATGGCGATGCGCTCGAAGCGCGCCTTCAGCCCGGACGCCTCGCGGAAGAGCGGCTGGAGTCCCGGGTTCTTGACCCGGTATCGCCCCTCGAGCTGCCGCACCAGGAGCTGAGAATCAGAGAGGATCTCCACCCGGTCGCTGCCCCGCCCGAGGGCCCACCGAAGCGCGTGGATGAGCGCCTGGTACTCGGCCACGTTGTTCGTGGCCCTTCCGAGATAGCCGTACAGCTCCGCCACGGTCCGGCCGTCGGTCGAAGCCGCGTGAATGCCGAAGCCCGCCTCGCCCGGGTTGCCGCGGCTGGCCCCGTCCACGTGGATCCGGAGCAGGTCGTCTTCGCTCACGGCTCGACGACGACGGTCGGGGGCGGCGGCTCGAAGAAGAGGATGCGGTTGCAGGACGGGCACTGGAAGAGCGTCTCGTTCTGCTGGCTCTCGAGCCACATCTGCAGGCGGAGCTTGAGGTGGCAGGCCTGACACATCTGGTCGCGCGCCTCCGCCAGGCCGGTTCCCCGGAGCTTCGCGACTCGCTGGAACAGCCCCAGCGGCTCCTCCGGGATCGTGGCCGCCACCTCGTCGCTGGCGCCGGCCACGCCCTTTCGCTCCTCGTCGAGGCGGGCCCGGCGGGTGTCGAGCTCCGCGCCTTCGACCCGCCCCGCGCTCTCCACGGTGCGGAAGGTCTCCTCCTCGCGGGCCGCATCCTGGCTCAGCGTCTCGGCACGCTCCATCTCCTCGAGGATCTGATCCTCTCGCGTCCCGATCTCACGCTCCACCGTCTCGATCTCGTGGAGCATCGCCGTGTACTCCTGGTTGGTCTTCACGTCCATGAGCTGACCCTTGTACTTCGTCCGCCTCGTCTCCAGGTCCTGCACCTCCGACTCTTTGTGTCGGCGGTTCTTCTGCGAGGTGTCGAGGGCCTCACGGGCGGCCTCGAGCCGTCGACGCTCGCCAGCGAGTCTCTCGTCCAGCTCGCCCTTGAGCCGGGGGATCTCTTCGAGCTCCGAGTCGAGGCGCTGCAGCTCGACCTGGGCCTGATGGAGACGGATCAGCTTTTCGAGGTCGGGGTTCATGTTCGGGAAGATCGCAAGGTGGGCCGATTCTAGCACTGCCGGCAGCATCGCCGACCGAGGCGGCCGACTGGGCCTGGAAGGACTCGAACCTTCGACGAACCGGTTATGAGCCGGCCGTTCTAACCAACTGAACTACAGGCCCGTCCGATAGCTTAGCCCCGATCCGCCCAAAAGTCCCGTGGCGCCTGGCGGGCAGGGACGAGCCGGGTTTGCCCGGATGCGAGTGAGCGGGGCATGATACTCGCCCCCGGGCACCCCATGAATGGACTCCTGGCGTTTCGCACCGCCGTCCTCACCCTTGCCGTCACCCTCGTTGGCGGGTGGGCGTGTCGGCAGGAGGTCCAGCCTCGGCTGAACGGGCCTGCTCTGGTTCGCCTCGAGCCCTTCACCGGCCGGGCCGAGCTCCTCGGTGACGGCGTCTTCACGAAGCGCCGGGCCATCCGGGCTCACGTCCCGTCGACCCTGTCCTGGAGGGTTCGGGTTCCCGCCCGCGGGCGCTTCGAGACACACCTCTCGTTCGCTCGGCAGTTGATCGACGAGATGGCCGAGCTCGCGTGCCGCGTGCGGGTGAGCGTCGGGGGCGAAGACGGCTCCGACACGGTGGTGGCCGAGAGGCGTGTCGAGCCCCACACCGGATGGGACGCCTACCTCGCGGACCTGGACGAGTGGCGGGGTCAGGAGGTTCAGCTCAGCCTGAGCGTCGAGTGTTCCAGAGCCGCGGGCAAGCGCACCTGGAGCGACGCGATCCGCTGGAGCGTGCCCCTGGTCTCGGGCCCGCACCCGAGGGGAGTCTCGAACGTCCTCCTCGTCACCGTCGACACCCTGCGGGCCGACCATCTCCGCGCCTATGGGTACCCTCGGGAGACCAGCACCAACATCGACCGGCTCGCCGGCCGCGGCGTCCTCTTCCGTCACGCCGAGACCCCGCAGAGCGCGACGTGGCCGGCGCTGGCGTCCCTCCACACGTCCCTCTACCCGAGCGCTCACGGAGTCGTCTGGAACGGTCACGACCTTCCCCAGGGCGTCGTGACCCTGGCCACGCTTCTCCACGCGCGGCACTACAGCACGTCGGCCTTCCTCACCAACATGAAGCAGGCCAACCATCCCGGCTTTGCCCGCCTCACCGTGGCCGGGGCCGGCGACCAGGCGCAGGACGACGAGGCGGCGACCCGGGCGGCGATCGAGCAGCTGCGCCTCGAGAAGGATCGTCCCTTCTTCCTCTGGCTGCATCTCATCGGCCCCCACGCGAGCTACGCGCCGCCGCCACCGTGGGACACCGCCTTCACCTCACCCGGGGCCTCTCCTGTTTCAGGCGATCTCCCGGAGCTCGTCCGCATCCGGGACGAGGGCCAGGCACTGAGTGAGGCCGACGTGGCCCACGTCGTGGGGCTCTACGACGGCGAGATCGGCTGGGTCGACACCCTCGTCGGCCAACTCCTCGACGAGCTGAGCCACCTCGGCCTCGAAGAGACGACCCTGGTCGCCTTTGCCTCGGACCACGGCGAGGACCTCTACGAGCACAACCGCTACTTCTTCCACTCCCCCTCGATGTACGGATCGTCGCTTCGGGTCCCGCTGATTCTGGCGTACCCGGGGGTGCTGCCCGGGGGAACGAGCACGGATGCGCCGGCGAGCCTGGTGGATCTGGCCCCGACCATCCTCGGACTCCTGGATCTCCCTTCGCCCAGCGGGTTCCAGGGCCGGGACCTGCTGCCCGGCGGAGCCCTTCCGGCGGCACCCGGGCGTCGCCCGCTCTTCTCCGAGACGAACGGACGGATCTACGGCGTGCACTCCGACGGATGGCGCCTGATCCTCAACCCGGAGGGCCGTCCCCCGGGGGCCCCCGGGGGGGCCTACCCGATCCAGGAGGTCGAGCTTTACGAGCTGGAGAAGGATCCGCGGGAGCAGCGGAACCTGGCCGCTGACCACCCGGATATCGTGCAGAAGCTCACGGCGGAGATCGACGCCTGGCGGAAAGGCGAGCTTCGCGAGGACCTTCCCTCACAGGAGATCGACCCGAAGACCCTCGAGGAGCTCCGGGCGCTCGGCTACGTCTTCGAGTGAGCGGACGGCGAGATCCTTCGCGCCTGTCTCAGGCGGCAAGCACTCGGGATGACCTGCTGCCGATCGCAGCAGGTCAGATGCGTGAACCCTCCAGGAAGGCCTTGAGCTTGCGGCTGCGGGAGGGGTGGCGGAGCTTGCGCAGCGCCTTGGCTTCGATCTGACGGATGCGTTCGCGGGTGACCTGGAAGCTCTGGCCGACCTCCTCGAGGGTGTGCTCGGAGCCGTCGCCGATGCCGAAGCGCATCTTGATGACCCTCTCCTCTCTCGGGGTGAGGGTCTTCAGGAGCGCCTCGGTCTGCTCCTTGAGGTTCAGGTTGATGACGTTCTCCGCCGGCGACACCGCGGTCCGGTCCTCGATGAAATCCCCGAGGTGGGAGTCTTCCTCCTCCCCGATCGGTGTCTCGAGGGAGATCGGCTCCTGGGCGATCTTCAGGACCTTGCGCACCTTGCTCACCGGGATGTCCATGCGCTTGGCGATTTCCTCGGAGGTGGGCTCGCGGCCCAGCTCCTGCACCAGCGCCCGGCTCGTGCGGATGAGCTTGTTGATCGTCTCGATCATGTGCACGGGGATGCGGATCGTCCGCGCCTGGTCGGCGATGGCCCGGGTGATGGCCTGCCGGATCCACCATGTCGCGTAGGTCGAGAACTTGTAGCCGCGCTTGTACTCGAACTTGTCGACGGCCTTCATCAAGCCGATGTTGCCCTCCTGGATGAGGTCCAGGAACTGGAGCCCGCGGTTCGTGTACTTCTTGGCGATGGAGACCACCAGGCGGAGGTTGGCCTCCACCAGCTCCTTCTTGGCCCGCTCGGCCTGGATCTCGCCGATGATCACGACGTCCATGGTCCGCAGGATTTCCTCGGGGCGCGCCTCGAACTCCTCGCTGAACGCCTGCAGCGCGTGCTTATGCTCTCGGATCATCTGACGGATCTGCTTCTTGTAGTCGTCGCTGACGTCCCGCTTGAGCTTGGGCTCGAGCCGGCGGATCTTCTCCTGCGCCCTCTCGACGCGCTCGACGCCGTCGCGCAGCCGTTCGCTGAGGCGACGCTTGAAGGCCTCGGAGAACTCGATCTTCCGGATGGCCTTCGACGCCCGGATGCGCAGGCGGCCGAGGCGCCACTTACCCTTCACGTATCGCCGCGACTTCCTGTCCAGCTTCACGAAGTGCCTGCGGTAGCCGAGGTAGTCGACGTGAGCCTGGGCGACCTTGGCCATGAGACGCAGGGTCTGGCGGATCTTGGCCTCGAGCTTCTCCGGGGTGACCTCTTCCTCGTGGTAGATGACCGCGTCGCGCACGTTGATCTCCCGGGCGTGCAGCCGCTCACCCAGGCGTGCCACGTCCTGGACCGCCTGGGTCGTACGGCAGATGGCCCGGAGAATGTTGTTCTTGCCACGCTCGATCCGCTTGGCGATGGCCACCTCGCCCTCCCGGGTGAGGAGGGGCACGGTGCCCATCTCCCGGAGGTACATCCGCACGGGGTCGTTGGTCTTGTCGAGAGTGCCGGGGGTGAGGTCGAGCTCGGTGCCCTCCTCCTCCTTCTCCCGCATCTTGTGCTCGGAGTCCACGACCTCGATGCCCATGGAGCCGAACATCGAGAAAATGTCCTCCAGCTCACCGGGCGACGTGATGTCGCCCGGCAGCATATCGTTGACCTCCTCGTAGAGAAGGTAGCCCTTCTCCTTGCCCATCGTGATGGCCTGTCGGACTTCGTCGTATCTCTCTTCGATCGAAAGCGCCATTGGTGTTCGTCTGCTCCCTGCTTTTGGTTTCCTAGAGACCCGCCATCTGTCGGACCAGGCGGGTCTTCTCGGTGAGGAGCGCCTCGAGCGACTCGCCCGTGGCCCCCGTCAATCGTTTCTGGATCTCTGCCATTCGCGCCTTGAGCGGCCGCCTCTGGATCTCTCGCGCACACTCGAGCGCCGAGACCCCCTCCCCGGGCAGCCCTGTGACCGCGATCTCCGAAAGAAGCCGGCGAGCGTCCTCGTCTTCGTCTCCGAGGGCGCTGGTCAGCGCCTGCATCGTCACCTCGTCCCCTCGTCGCCAGGTGGCCTTGGCGGCCCTCAGGAGGGGTGCCGCGCGCAGCCCGTCCAGGTCCGCCTCGCCGAGCTCGGCGAGGGCTTCGTCCACTCCGTCCGCGCCCGAGACGACCAGCGCCAGCAACCACCTCTCCGCGGGCATGAGTGCCGCCGCTTTCGGGCGTGGCGCCTTGCGAGCCGCCGCCGCCACGCCGGCCGCGCCGGTGGCACGCCCACTCATCGCCCGGCGCATCTCCTCTCGGGCTGCCGTCTCGTCGATCCCGCCTCGCTCCACCGCGCGGCTGAGCCAGGCGGAGCGCTCGACCGCGTTTTCGATCCGTGTGAGTGCGGGGATGAGCGCGGTGAGGAAGGCGGCCTTGCCCTGGGGTGAGCCGACGTCGTGGGCCTGCTCGGCCTGGCGCATCAGCCACTCCATGCCCTCGGGCGCCTCTTCGAGGCGCTGGCGATAGGCGTCGCCCCCCTCGGCCTTGAGGTAGCTGTCGGGATCGTGGCCCTCCGGGAGCTCCACGACCCGGACGCGCAGGCCCTCCCCGAAGAGGACCTCGAGGCTCCGGCGGGCCGCTCGCTGCCCGGCCTCGTCCTGGTCGAAGTTCACGCAAACCGTCTCGACGAAGCGCCGCAGCAGCCGGGCATGAGACGCGGTGAGCGCGGTGCCACACGTCGCCACCGCCTCCTCGACGCCCCCCTCCAGGGCCCGGGCCACGTCCAGGTAGCCCTCCATGAGAACCACCCGGCCCGAGCGGCGGATCGCGTCGCGGGCCCACGACAGACCGTAGAGCACGCGCCCCTTCTGATAGATCGAGCTCTCCGGGGAGTTCAGGTACTTGGGCTCCGAGCCGTCCAGGCTTCGAGCTCCGAAGCCCACGACCTTGCCCGACTCGTTCAGGATCGGAAAGATCGCCCTGTTGCGGAAGCGGTCGTAGTGGCCCTCCCCGCTCTTGCGAGCCAGGGCGAGGCCCGCCTTCTGCAGGGCCGTTTCGGAGTAGCGGCCCCGGAGCGCGTCGAGCAGGTCGTCCCAGCTGTCCCGGGCCGCGCCGGCTCGGATGCGCTTGAGGGTCTCGGCCTTGAAGCCTCGTCCCAGCAGGTAGTCCCGGGCGGCGGCGCCCGGCGCCGTCCCGAGGGTGCGCTCGAAGTGTTGCGCCGCCGCCTCCGCCAGAGCCAGAAGTGCCTCGCGCTCCTTGCGATCCGGGCCAGGCTCGAAGCGTCCCTCGGGCACGGGCACGCCGAATCGCCGGGCGAGCGTCTCGAGGGTCTCGGGAAAGGTCGCGCGCTCCCGCAGCATCAGGAACTTGAAGACGTCGCCGCCCTCGCCGCAGCCGAAGCAGTGGAAGACGGCCGGCTCCTGCCGGACGTTGAAGGACGGCGTCTTCTCCTCGTGGAACGGACAGAGCCCCTTCCACGACGTGCCCATCTTCTTCAGCGCCACATGGTCGGAGATCACTTTGACGATATCGGCGGCCCGCCGCACCTCCTCGATGAATCCTTCGGGAAACGCCATGGCTAGTCCTTGAGCTCCACGATCGTTGCCCCGCCACCGCCCTCGGTGATCTGGCCCAACCGCCAGGACGCCACGTGGGGGTGGCCATCGAGCAGCCCCGCCACCGCCTTCTTGAGCCGTCCCGACCCGAAGCCGTGGACGACACGGATCTCGCGGCGCTCGGAGAGGGCCGCATCGTCGAGCAGCTTGTCCACCCGGGGCAGCGCCTCGTCGACCGTCATCCCGATGAGGCTGATCTCGGCCGGCACCGGTCCCCGGGACGATGACGACGCGCGGGACACGGCCGCCCCGGTGGCGACTCCCCGGGCAGGGGGACGGCTCCCGAGCACCTCGATCTCGGAGCGGGGCACCCGGAGGCGCTTGCCCTGGGCTGCGAGCTCGACCTCGTCGTCGCCGTGAAGCGCCACCACGTCTCCTGCGATGCCGAGGCCCTTCCAACGCACACGAGTCCCCACTTCGAGCGGTGCGCCGCTGGGCTCCTCCTCCGGCGGGAGCCCCAGATCCGGATCCTTCAGGATGTCCTCCCGTGCGGCCCGGACCGCCTTCAAGGCCTCGGTCCTGAGCCGGGGAGCGGCCTTCGCCACCCGCTCGGCGGCCTCCAGCCTGGCCACGGCGTCACGGATGGCCTGCACCACGTGCTCATCCTGCTCTCGGCCGCGCCGCTTGAGCTCCCGGGCGAACCGTTCGACCTCGCGTCGCTTCTTCGAGGCGATCTCTCGCGCTTCCGCTTCAGCTCTCTCCCGCGCCTCCTCGGCCTCCTGGCGAGCGCTCGTGATGCGCGCCGATTCCTTTTCGAGCTCCGCCCGGTCCTTCTCGAGGCGTGCCAGGAGGTCCTCCGCCTGCTGCTCCTTGTTCTCGCGCCGGGCACGGGCGTCGGCCACGATGTCCGTGGGCAGCCCCAGTCGCTCGGCCATCTCCAGGGCGAGGGAGCGTCCCGGAGCGCCGAGGGTGAGGCGGTAGGTCGGTTCCCAGGTCTCCGGGTCGTACCCGAACGACGCGCACGCCACACCGGGCGTCGACTGCGCGTAGGCCTTCATCAGGCCGTGGTGCGTCGTGGCCAGGACCATCGCCCCCTGCTGGCGGAAATGATCGACGATGGCGATGCCCAAGGCCCCGCCCTCGGTGGGGTCGGTCCCCGCACCGACCTCGTCGAGCAGGACGAGGGCCGGCCGCTGGAGATCCCGGGTCATCTCCACGATGGTGGCCAGGTGGGCGGAGAACGTGGAGAGGTTCTCGGCGATCGACTGATCGTCGCCGATGTCGGCGTAGATGCTGCGGAAGACGGGCATGCGACTCGCCGGGGCCGCGGGGATGTGCAGTCCCGACTGAGCCATGAGGGCAAGGAGCCCCACCGTCTTGAGCGCGACGGTCTTGCCGCCGGTGTTGGGGCCGGAGATGACCAGCACCGGCTCGCTCTCCCCGGCCTGCAGGCTCACCGGCACCGGCTCGGCGTCCCGGGCGATCCCGAGTCGCTCCGCGACTCCGGGCATGAGCAGCGGGTGGCGGCTGTCTTTGAGCTCCAGACGCCGATCGTCGACGATCTCCGGTGCATGGGCGTCCATGTCGTTCGCCACGAGGGCCATGGCCTGCACGGCGTCGAGCTCCCCGAGGATCGTCGCCATCTCCCCGAGATCGACGCTGCGATCTCCCGCCCGGGCGGTCAGGTCCCGGAGGATCCGCACGACCTCGCGGCGCTCTTCGTCCCTGAGCGACACGATGTCGTTGTTGAGCTCGACCGCCGGGAGAGGCTCGACGAAGAGGCTCGCCCCCGTGCCCGAGCTGCCGTGGATGATCCCGGGAAGCTGGCCCTTGTTGTCGGCCTTCAGGAGAAGGACGTACCGGTCGTTCCGGGTGGTGATGACCTTGTCCTGAAGCAGCCGCTCCGTCTCCCGCGTGTGAAGGTACCCCTCCATCACCGTGGTGAGCTGGGCCCGCAGCCGGACGAGCGAGCGCCGGGTCTCGGCGAGCTTCGGCGAGGCTTCGTCGGCCACCTCGCCGGTCGGCAGGAGCGCCCGGCGGAGCGCGGCTGCGACCTCTGAGGTGTCCCGTGCCCCCGAGGCGAGCCTGGCCAGCTGCGGCGTGTCGTCGGAGCGGCTGACGCGGCGGACGATCTCGAGGCCCCCTTCGATGAACGAGGCCAGATCCAGGAGTGCTCCGGGCTCGAGATGGACACCCTCGACCCGGGCCCTGGCAAGGGCCCCGGCCGGATCGGGCAGATTGTGGTAGGGCTCTCGTCCCAGAGCCTGGAGGAGGCGCCGGGCCTCACCGGTCCGGGCCAGGGCCTCCCGAACGGCCCTGGGATCGGTGAGGGGTTGGAGGTCTTCGAGACGCATCCGTCCCTGGGCAGACCCCGCCCGTTGGGCGACGAGAGCCCGGATACGATCGAATTCGAGCACGCGAAAAGTGTGGGCGTTCAATGATTTATAGAGTTCGCCGGGGGCCAAACTCCTGACCTTTCGCCTCCCGCGTCGCTCGTTGGGCCCCCGGGGGCACCTCTTGCGCGCAGCCGGGATGGGCCTGCGCTGGTAGGAAGGAGAGCGACGGAACAAGGCCAGTCTACAAGATCAGAAGAATCAAGGGTTTTGTCAAGGAAGCGGCCGAGCGAATCTGTTTCAGGCGCGGTTTGCGGCTGCCCGGCCACGCAGGATCAGGCAGGCCAGGTGGGCGGCCCCGAACCCGTTGTCGATGTTCACGACACCGATGCCCGAAGCGCAGGAGTTCAGCATGGCCAACAGGGCCGCAACTCCATGAAAAGAAGCGCCATAGCCCACGCTGGTGGGCACCGCGACGACCGGGGCATCCACCAGGCCCGCCACGACCGACGGAAGCGCCCCCTCCATGCCCGCCACGACCACCACCACGTCCGCCTTCCGGATCGTTTCGGCCCGATCCAGGAGCCGATGGAGCCCCGCGACGCCGACGTCGTAGATCCTGTCCACCTCGGCCCCGTGGAAGGTGGCGGTCACCGCAGCCTCCTCGGCCACCGGAAGGTCGGAGGTGCCGGCCGCGGCGATGGCCACACGGCCCCGAAGCGCCGGGGCGGTCTCGGCCTCCACGGTGATGCACCGGGCCGCTTCGTGGTAGCGCGCCGAGGGGCGGACCGACACGACCTTCGCGTGGACCTTCGCATCTGTCCTTGTGACCAGCACCCGCTGCCCGCGGGCCGAGATACGGTCCACGATGGCCACGATCTGCCCGGCGGTCTTGCCCTCCCCGAAGATGGCCTCCGGGAACCCACGCCTCAAGGCCCTGTGGTGGTCGACCTTGGCGAAGCCCAGGTCCTCGTAGGGGAGCCCGGCCAGCTGCTCCACGGCATCGGTCGTGGACAGGGCGCCGGTGCGCACGCGTTCGAGCAGCTCCTCGAGCTTGCGGGGGTCCATTGACTTGCCGGTCGGTCCGATTTACCTTCTTTTGTTTACGAATCCAAGATGTTCCCTTGCCGGTCGCAGGCGTGTCAAGGGAGGCGTGGTCGTGCCGGCCGTCCGGACGCCGGAACGATGAGCGCGAGAAAGGGCGGTCGAGGGTCATGAGCCCACTCGAGTCCGGAATCCTGGGACTCTATTTCCTGACGCTGGTGATCCTGGCCATCCTGGGCCTTCACCGCTACGTAATGGTGTGGCTGTACTTCCGCAACCGGGATCGCCGGGCGGAGGCTCAGCCCCTGCCCCTGCGCCTTCCCCGGGTGACGGTCCAGCTCCCGATCTTCAACGAGATGTACGTCGTGGAGCGGCTCCTCGAATCGGTCGCGGCCATCCGCTACCCGAAGGAGCTCCTCGAGATCCAGGTGCTCGACGACTCCACCGACGAGACCTGCGCCATCGCCCGCCGGGCCGTCGAGCGCCATCGTGCCCTCGGGTTCGACGTGCACTACCTCCACCGTGAGGAGCGCACCGGCTACAAGGCCGGGGCCCTCGCTGCCGGCCTGCGGGTCGCCACCGGCGACCTTCTCCTCATCTTCGACGCCGACTTCGTGGCCCCCCCCGACATCCTGGAGAAAACGGTGGGGAGCTTCTCCGACCGGAGGGTCGGCATGGTGCAGGTCCGCTGGGGGCACATCAACCGCGACTACTCGCTGCTGACCGAGGTGCAGTCGATCATGCTCGACGGGCACTTCGTGATGGAGCACGGGGGCCGGAGTCGCTCGGGGCGCTTCTTCAACTTCAACGGCACCGCCGGGATCTGGCGGCGCAAGGCCATCGAGGATGCCGGGGGCTGGCAGCACGACACCCTCACCGAGGATCTGGACCTGTCCTACCGCGCCCAGCTCCGCGGCTGGCGCTTCGCGTACCTGCAGGACGTGGTCTCGCCGGCGGAGCTGCCGGTGGAGATGAACGCCTTCAAGGCGCAGCAGCAGCGCTGGGCCAAGGGTTCGATCCAGACCCTGAAGAAGCTCCTGCCCCGGGTGTTGGCCTCGGACCTGCCCTGGTGGATCAAGGTCGAGTCGACGTTTCACCTCACCGCCAACCTCGCCTACCCGATGATGGTGCTGCTGGCGGCGCTTCTCTTCCCGGCCACGCTCCTGCGCTACAACATGGGCTGGGAGGAGATGCTCGTCGTCGACCTGCCCATCTTCCTGGCGGCCTTCGCCAGCGTCTGCTCTTTCTATGTCTTCTCCCAGAAGGAGCTCTTCCCCGACACGTGGCGCTCGCGCCTCAAGTACATCCCGGCGGTCCTCGGCATCGGGATCGGGATCAGCATCAACAACGCCGCCGCGGTGATCGACGGGCTCTTCGGCGGGCCGTCCGAGTTCAAACGGACGCCCAAGTACCGGATCGAGGGTGCGGCCGACCAGTGGAAGCAGAAGCGCTACAAGGGCGCCGTCGGATGGGTCCCCTACGTCGAGCTCGCCCTGGGCCTCTACTTCACCGTCGTCGCCTTCTATGCCCTGGCCCACGGCCTCCTCGGCACCCTGCCTTTCATCGGGCTCTTCCAGGCCGGGTTTCTCTACACGGCCGGGATGTCGCTCGTGCAGGGTTTCGACTGGCTGGTCCCGCGACAGCTGGAGGCCTGAGCCTCCTGCGCCCGCGCCCGGGCCGTCCTGGGATGATGGTGGGCGGATGAGATGACGGCCTACCTCGACTCGAACGCGACCCGGACCGGCGTTCAGCGGGTCCTCTGGCTGACCCTCGGACTCAACCTCGTGGTGAGCGGGGGCAAGGTCTTCGTCGGGCTCCTCTCCGGCAGCCTCGCCATGGTGGCCGACGGCTTTCACAGCCTCGTCGACGGCTCGAACAACGTAATCGGCTTGATCGTGGCCGCGTACGCCTTTGCCCCACCGGACCGGGGGCACCCCTACGGGCCCCGCAAGTTCGAGACCGCCGCTGCCGCCGCCATCGGCGTGGCGCTCCTCGTCCTGGCCTATCACGTCCTCGAGGGAGCTCTCGGTCGCATCGGCTCTCCGGCACTCCCCGAGATCGGCCTCCTCAACTGGGTGGTCATGTTCGTGACGATGGGCGTGAACCTCTTCGTGAGCTGGTACGAGGAAAGGGAGGGCCGGCGCCTCCAGAGCGCTTTCCTCCTGGCGGACGCCACCCACACCCGGTCCGACCTGTTCGTCTCTCTGGGCGTCGTAGGCTCGTTTGCCGCCGCCCGCGCCGGGATCGGCTGGGCCGACCCGCTGGTGGCGGTGATCATCGCCGCGGTCATCTCCGTTCAGGCGGTCCGGATCCTCGTCTCGGCCTTTCACGTCCTCACCGATCGGGCGGCGATCGCACCCGAGCGGATCGAGGCCCTGGCGCTGTCGGTGCCGGGCGTCGAGTGGGCCGGGCAGGTCCGCACCCGGGGGCGGGGGGACGCGGTCTACGTGGACCTGACGGTGCGCCTCGACGGCGACGCGAGCCTGCGAGAAGCGCACGATGCGGCGGACAGGATCGAGGAGGCGTTGAGGGCCGCCCATCCCGAGATAGTGGACGTGGTCGTCCACCTGGAGCCGATGAATCCGGGCTAGCTCTTTTGGCCGCCGCAGGCGTCGCAGGGGCAGAGCTGGCGGAGGAGGCGGAAGCTGTAGATCCCGGTGTTGTGGCCGTCGGCCCAGTTGAGGGACAGGGCGTAGTTGCCGACTCCTTCGAGAGTGACGAGCTTCTGATCGGTCAGATGGAGATATTTCGCGACGGGCTCGTGGCCCTGGCAGCCTGCACACGGGCACCAGCTGCGGAGGTAATCGACGGGGTAGGTCGAGATGTGGCCGTCGGCCCAGGTCAGGATGACTCGGCGGGCGGACTGCTCGTGACGTGCCTCGACTACCTCGGGGTAGGAAGCGCTCGGGGCGCTCACTCGCCGAACGACGGAGCGTCGTCGATGCTCACGTCGTCCACCTTCCAGTTGTCGCCCTCTTTCACCAGCTTGATGATGACGGCGTGGGGCTGTCCGGAGCCGGTCAGGACTCCGGTGAGCACGGCCCGGTCGTTGTTGACGCTACGGCTGGGGAAGGTCGCATCGGTGCTCTGCTGGATCACCGAGACGAGCTCTTCGACCTCGTCCGGGGTGAGGCGGGAGTGGTACTCGGCGCTCAGCCCGGCCATGGTCTCTTCGGTGCGGCCCTCCCGCACGTCCGCGAGCCACGCCTGAGAGGCGTCGGCCACGCCCTTCGTCATCAGGAAGGCGCCGCCGCCGAGGCCGCCGAGGAGAAGCGGCAGCCCCGTGAGGAGTGCGACGAGGAGTGCGACGAGGAGCAGGCAGCCGCAGCAACCCACCGCGATCCAGAAGACGGGCCCTTTCCCCTTCTTGGCGGGAGGAGCTCCGCCGGCCATCTGCGGCATCGGCGAGGAGCCGCCGGGTCGTGGCCGGCTGCTCGCTGAAGCGCCGCTCGGCGGAGGGGGTGGCGGCGGAGCGGACGGCGCCGGTACCGGGGGTGGCGGAGGGGGAGGAGGCGCGGCCGCCGGCTCGGGCGTCGGCGTGGCGAGCAGGGTCTCCTCGGGGAGCATCGCGGCGGACACCGTCGCCTCCGCGTCCTCCTCCATGTCGACGCGGAACGCCAGGGCCCCGAACCGCAGCTCCTGGCCGTTCTTGAGGCTGGTCTCGGCGACCTTCAGGCTGTTGACGTAGGTACCGTTCGCGCTGCCCTGATCGACGACCCACCACTCGCCCTGGCGCATCTCCAGCCGCGCGTGGCGTCTCGAGACCGAGCCATCGGCGACGACAACCTCGCACGTGGGGTCCCGGCCCACCAGGCTGGGGTCTCGCGTGACGTCGATGAAGTTGCCGGAGACGGGCTTCAGTCGCAGGCTGACCATGGACGATCTCCTCGTCGTTTCAGGCCACCCTCGGGCCCGAAATCCCCGCTGATTTTAGAGATCCGGAGGCCGTGGCGTCAACGTCTCGTATCGCGCCGTCCAAGATGTAACCGAAGGGGGGTACGTCGAGCCATCTGAGATGTAACCCTCCGGGCAGGGGGTACAACTTGGGACGACAGGCTCGG
>CAUZDW010000001.1:0-205364 GCA_963578825.1 Vicinamibacteria bacterium | reverse complement strand
GCCTCGACCCCTTCAAACTCTCCGCCACCGTCGACCGCAAGCTCAGGGCCATCCATGCCCTGTCGAATGCGCGCCACAACCCCCTCCTCCCGGTTACATATCTAATGGCTCGACAAGCCCCCCTACGGTTACTTTCTTAGATGGCTTGACAGGCGTCTGTCTCGTTCGTCAGGGGCCCGGTGTCCCGGCCTGCCTCCCGACCGCCGTGGCGGGCTCGATCCCGGGGTGTGGCTCGCCCTTCTTCGGAAAGCAGAGCTTGCGGAAGTTGCAGCGCTTGCAGGCCCAGGGGCGATCGACCATCGGGAAGTCCTCGAGCCGGGCCAAGTTCTCCACCGGGTCGAGGAGCAGCGCCTTCATGTCCCCCGAGCTTCTGCGGATGAAGCTTTTGGCGTGCTCGAGCTTCTTCTCCGTGACCCCACGGCGCACGGCTCTCGGGATCACGAGGTAGTTGAGCTCGGTGTCGATCTCTTCGGCGGAGCTCACCCAGCCCTGCTCGGTGGCGTAGAGCGCGTAGCCGGCCACCTGGATCTCGTTGAAGCGTCCCTCCCGCCGCCCGGTCTTCCAGTCGACGATGACGACCCGTCCCTCCTGATCCCGGAACGCCAGGTCCATCCGGAGGAACACCTCGACGTCGCCCACGTGGAAGCTCACCAGGTCCTCGAGGGCCAGCCAACGCTCGCGCCCTGCGGCGAGAGCCTGCCCGAGCGTCTCGGAGCGGAAGAAGTTCCGGAGCGAGCGCATCACGATATTGACCGCGATCCGCTTGTCCTCCTGTTCGACCGGCACGTCGTACTCGTGCTCGAACAGGCGAAAGCGGAGCGACCCCAGCTCGCTCTCGCGCCAGTCGCCGAGCATTCCCGTGTGCACGACCCGCCGGATGAGCGCGTCCTGCTCCTCGGGCGGGGGCAGTGTGTCGTGCTTCTTCAGGAACCACTCGATGGTGTCGTGGACGACGCTCCCGGCCCACAGGGGGAGCGCCGAGAGCTTCTTCAGGCGCTTGATCTCAGCATCGTCCTGCGAGGCGTAATACGAGTAGAAATACCGCCGCCGGCACGAGGCGAACGTGTTGTGGCGCGACGCAGACCAAGAAAAGGGCACGTCCATTTTCGGCGACTCTAGCACGCGGCTCGGCCGTGTCGGTTCCGGCCTCGAGACGGTGTGACTGTTTCTACACCGGGACGGAGCGGGCGAGGGCGGTGAAGACGACGAGGCGTTCTCGGACAGGCATGGCCAGGGCCTGGGCGAGGCCCCGGCCGTAGAGCTGGAGCTGGGGGGCGTGGTGGGCCGCCTGGGCCAGGGCCTGCTCGTCGGTGATGGCGTCGCTCTTGTAGTCCACCACCACGAGCTGGCCGTTCTCTTCGAAGACCAGGTCCACCTTGCCCTCGACCAGGTGCTCGCCGTCGGGGAACCAGACACCCATCTCGCGCCACACCCTGGGGGCCCGCCGGGCTCGCTCCATTACGGGCAGGCCCAAGGCGCCGTCGACCTGGGCGGCGGCTCGTGCGGCGGCCTCTTCGTCCAGGCCGAAGGCAGGGGCCAATGCCACGGCCATGCTGCGGATGGCCTTGCCCCGGCTCTCGCCTGTCTCCTCGAAGGAGACCCACTCCAGCAGCCGGTGGACGAGGCTTCCGAAGTCCCGGCCGCTGCCGTCTCCAGGGTGAACCGCCGGCGGCGGGGCGCTTTGTGCCGCGAGGCGCGTGGCCGAGATGGGAGCGAAGGGTCTCTGGCGGGCCTCGGCGATCTGCTCGCGCCGCTCGGTCTCCCAGCGGGCGGCCACCGCGTCGCCACCCTCGGCTCCGGCGAGAGCCCAGAGCTCCGAGCGCTGGATCGAGTGCTCGGGGACGGGCACCGTCTCCGCATCCACCACGCGCACGTCGGCGTCGGACGACGCGGGCAGCTTCAGGATGAGGTCTCTCCAGAACTCGCCCAGCGCGGCGTCCACGGGCGGGCGCGGGACGACCAGGAGGTCTCGCGCCCGGGTGCAGGCCACGTAGAGAAGGCGGCGGTTCTCCGCCCAGGCCTTGCGCTTCTCCCTCTGCACGAGAGCCGCCCAGCCCTCGGGTTGGCAGCCCTCGCGAAACCCGATGGCGATCCGGCCCTCCTCCCACACGGGCACCGTGTCGGCGGAGAACCACGCCCGATCGGCCGTGTCGTAGAGCGCCACAATGGGGGCCTCGAGCCCCTTGGCCTTGTGGACGGAGAGGACGCGCACGGTGTCCGGGTCGCCCGGCCGGGTCGAGGGAAGGTCGGGCTCCTCGCGAGCGCTCACGACGCGCTCCGCAAGAAGGTTGGCGAAGCCGCGGAGAGTGAGCACGCCGAGAGGAGCGGCCTGGCGCGCCAGGGTTGCGACCTTCTCCAGGTTGGCCACCTGCGCCTCCCCGCGCCGCGTGCCGGTGAGGGCGGCCAGGATCCGCGTCTCGTCGTAGAGCCGTTCGAGGAGGGCGGGAACCGAGAGGTGGGTGCGCTTCTCGTGGAGGCCCCGGAGCACCTCGAGGGCCGGGCCAAGGGCGCCTGCCCCGGGCCGCTGCTCGTCCACCGGCTCTCCCATGGACGGCAGGCCGCCGGACAGCGAGTACGCGACGATGTCCCGATCGCTCGAGCCGAAGAAGGACGAGCGGAGGGCTGCCACGAGAGACAGATGGTCCGACGGGTCGTCGACGGCCCGGAGCACCGCCAGGGTCTCGTGAACCTCCTGCCTGTCGAAGAACGACTTTCCGCCCTCTACGGTGAAGCGAAGGCCGGCGGCCTCGAAGGCCTCCTCGAGGAAGCGCACCTTCGTGAGCCGCCGGGTGAGGACCAGGACGTCTCCGGCCCGGCTGGGCCGGTCGGCGCCGGTCCCCGGGTCGCGAACGGTGTGCGCCCCGCGCGCGGCCTGGGCAAGGAACGCGGCGAGGGCGCCCGCTTCGGCGTGCAGGAGATCGTCGCCCCCGGCTGCGGTCGGGGCCGGAAACCGGAGAGCCACCACCGAGGGCTCGTCCGACAGGCCCGGGGGAGGGTCGATGGGCTCGTAGGCGGGCTGGTCCGCCTCGTCGGAGGCTTCGATCAGGTGGCCGAACACGCGGTTGACGAAGCGCAGGATCGCGGGGCGCGACCGGAAGTTCTGCTTGAGGTGCAGCACCGCGCCTTTCTCGGCCCGCTCCCGGGCGAGCTCTCGGAACAGCCGCACCTCGGCCCGGCGAAAGCGATAGATGGATTGCTTGGCGTCGCCCACCACCACCAGCGCCCCGGGGCGATCCCCGGCGAGGAGCCGGGCGATCTCCACCTGGAGACGGTCGGTGTCCTGAAACTCGTCGATGATGACGTGGCGGAAGCGACGGTGAAAATGCTCCCGGACCGCAGGGCGGTCACGGAGCGCGTCGCGGGCCTTGACGAGCAGATCGAGAAAGTCGAGGACACCTCTTTCGGCCTTGCGCCTTTCGTAGAGCGCCGTCACCCCACCGAGGGCCCGAACGAGCCGGCCATGGACGTCGGCGCCCAGCGCGGTGCGCCACGCGGCCGCCGACTCCTTCGACCACGCGGCAATCTCACGGGCCTCCTCGAGGGCCTCGGCGCTCGGCCAGCGCGGGCGGTGGCCGAAGTTCTTCGGGACGTCGGGCGGCGCGAGGAGGTGATCGATGAGAGCGCTCCCCGTGAGGGGTGACGCGAGCTCGGCGTGGGAGACGAAGCCCTTGAGCTTCTCCGCGAGCAGGTCGCCGTCCCGGGCCGTCGCCGCCAGCTCCCCGGCTCGCGCGGCCTTCGAGAGCAGCTCCCCGCGGGCCGCGTCGGCGTCGAAGGCGTCCTTCGCCGCCAACGGCTCGAGGTCGCGCTGCTCGAGGAGCTTCCGGGCGAGCCCTCTGAGGGACGTGCGCTGGCCCCATGCGCCCACCGCCTCCAGGGGTATCTCGCGGTCGAGAGCTTCGAGCAGCACGTCGTCTCCCCGGGTCAGCCTCTCGCCCAGCCACTCCTCCCAGGCCTGGGCGAAGAGCACGTCGGCCTCCGCTTCGTCCGCCATGCGAAAACCGGGCACGACCCCGCAATCCAGGGGCCTTTCCTGGAGGATGGCGGCGCAGAGAGCGTGGATCGTCGAGACGTTGGCCCGCTCGAGAACCTCCAGGGCGGCTGAGGC
This sequence comes from Vicinamibacteria bacterium, assembly GCA_963578825.1. Taxonomy (GTDB): domain Bacteria; phylum Acidobacteriota; class Vicinamibacteria; order Fen-336; family Fen-336; genus JAJDNS01. The sequence continues at coordinate 201,259 of CAUZDW010000001.1, read as the reverse complement.
CCGCTCCCGCTCCTCGGTGGGCAGGGCCGAGTCCACACGGACCGCCTCGAGCCGTTCTCTCAGCCGCAGCTTCATCGTCGTGGCGGCGTTTTCGGTGAACGTGACCGCGGCGATCTGATCGAGGCACGCCGAGCCGGAGCGGACGATCGCCTCGATGCGGTCCACGAGGAGTGTCGTCTTCCCCGTGCCCGCGCCGGCCTTCACCACGAGGCTCGTCCCGTGGTCGCGGCGCGCCCTCTCCCGGGCGTCCTCGTCCACCGGGCGAAAGCTCATCCGAGATTCCTCAGTCGCAGGTAGGACTGGAGTGTGGCGTCGCGGATCTTGATTCTCTGGCGCCTCTGGAGAAGCCCCTTCGGTCCGCACACGGCGGTGAAGTCGCACCAGTCGCACGCCGCCGGCTCCTGCACGAACGCACCGCCGGAAATCAGGTCCACGAGCCGCCTCAGGACGTCGCGGAACGTGTCGCCGCCGGCCGCCTCGGGATCGAACGCGACCTGCCTTCCGCCGTCCACGTAGTCGAGGAACGCCTGGGTCACCTGCTCGCCGGGCAAGAGCCGTTTCGTCGCCAGGATGTAGAAGGGGATCTGGAGCTGCCGTCCGCCGCGGAAGACCCGTCCGTCGTCTTTCGGAGCCTTGCCCGTCTTGTAGTCGCGGAGAATGAGCCCCTCGGCTCCCCGGTCGATTCGGTCGATTTTCCCCGAGACGCGCAGCGCGCGCCCGTCGCCCAGGGGGATCTCGATCGGCTCGGGGTCGTGAGGCTCGACTCCGTCGGGCTCGTCTCCGAGACCGAAGCTCACCTCGAAGTGCGCGGGGGTGGAGCGCCCCGCCAAAGCGGCCTCGCGCCGGAGCCAGGAGATCACATACTCCCGGAAGCGTCGCTTCTCCCGCTCCCACAGGAGCGTGAAGCGAGGGGGGCTCCCCTCCACCAGCTTCTCGAGCCCCTCGTCGGCCATCTCGAGGATGCGGGCCTGGTTCTCCTGGGTGTTCCGGACGGGCAGCTCGCCGCCGTCGCGTCGCTCGCGCAGGAAGCGTTCGGCCACGTCGTGGAAGAGGGTCCCCTTCTCCAGGGGCTCGAGCCTGCGGCGCTCTTCGGGCTCCAGCGCGGGCTCGAGGCGAAGCACGTGCTTGAGAAGGTACTGGAAGCCGCACCGCGCGTAGACGGCCAGCCGGCTCGCCGACATCGCTCTCGTGCGGCGCAGCGGATCGATCTTCTCCGCCACCTCGTCCGGCAGGTCGCTCAGGAGGCCGTCGTAGCGGGTCAGCCGTCCCGACCAGCGTGCCTGCGCTGCGAGGCGCGACTGTTTGAAGAAGCTCGAGCCCGCCGCGATGGCCTCCGCGGCGACCCGACCGCCTGCCCGCACCCGCGCCCGATCGCGCTCGCCGGCGTCGAGGGTCTCCTCGAGGGGCAGGGCAGCGGGGTCGTCCTCCACGACCAGCCGTTCCAGGTCGATGCCGGCCAGGGGCCGGCCCGCCAGCGCCGAGGCCGCAGCAGCGAGGAACAAGGACGGCAGGCGCTCGCGCCCGGTCCGAGCGTCGGCGCGCGGGTAGGACAGCACGAGGCGTTCGGTGGCCTGGGAGACGGCCCGATGGAAGAGCCGTCGTGCCTGGAGCAGACGATCCTGCGTCGTGGGCAGCCGTGGCGGATCCGGCCGAGCGGTCTCGAGCCGTCCTGTCGGCGGGGAGATCGCCGAGGACTCCACGGGCTTCGATGGCGAGGGCGCGTCGTCGAACAGGCTCAGCTGGCCGGTTTGCACCACGATCACCCCGCTCGGCAAGTCCTCACGCGCTTGCGGCTCGGTCTGCTTGTCCTTGTCTTTGTCCTTCTCCAGAGCCTCACGCTCTTCGTCCAGGAGGAAGGGGTCGGGGCGCAGGACGCCAGGGTAGCCTCCCTCCACCAGTCCCGGGATGGCGACGACGCGGAAGGGCAGGCCCGCCATGGCGTCGAGGGCCCCGACGTGAACGGCCCCCCCTTCGGTGGGCTCGAGCGGCAGACGCTCCCACTCGAAGCGGGCCTCGAGAACCTGCTCGACCTCCTCCCACTCCGCCCGGGACGTCACTCCGCCCAGCCCGCCCAGGTCGGCGAGCACGGCCTTGACGCTCTCGCGATCGCGCTCGGGGCCGATCCACTGGGCGCAGACCGCCTGCAGCCTCTCCGACCAGACGGGCCAGGGCTCCGAGCCCGAGAGCGAGTCCAGTGTGGCCGACAGAAGCTCCACGACGCGAAGAAGCGACGTCGCCTCCCGCACATGCCGCTCGCGCCGCTCGCGTCGGCCAGCGTCTTTCTCTCTCTCCGCCGCTGCGCGCTCGGCCTCGGAATGAGCCCGCAGACCAATCATCCAGCGGTCGAGACCGGAGACGATGCCGGCGTCGCGGCTGACCGCATCCCATCGCGGGGGCTCGGCCTCGGCGTCCTCGCCGAGGAACTCGCCGAACGGCACGGGGGCGAAGGTGAGGAACTCCATCACCGCCGACCGCTGGAGCCCGCGGCAGCGAAACAGCAAGAGCAGCGAGCGCGCCGAGCGGCCGAAGTGCAGGGGCAGCGAGGGATGAAGGCGGTGGGGGAGGCCGACTCGCTCGAGGAGATCGGTGAAGAGGGGGGCGTAGACCCGGGGCCGCGGGAGGATGACGCCCATCTCCTCGAAGGGCACGCCCCGGGAGGCTTCGCCCAGGAGGCGGCGCACGATCGCCCGGACCTCCGCCGCCTCGCCGGGCGCGGTGACGAAAGCGACGGAGCCGTCCTCCACCGGCGACCCTCCTGGCGGCTCGAAGAGGCCCCGCCGCAGACGCGCGAGTCCCTCGGGCGGGGGCGGAGGAGCCAGTGGCGCGAGACGGGTGTCGGCGGCGTCTCGTTCTTCGATCCCGTGGCCCGCCGCCCAGGCGCGGAAGGAGGACCGACCGAGCTCCCGCGGGAGGTCGCGGCGAAGGATGTGGACGGGTCGGACGCGGGCCAGGGCCTGGACGAAGTCCCGTTCGATGGGGTCGAGCTCGAGGTCGTCGAGGATCAACACGTCGGCGTCCGACAGCCAGTGCGCACCACCGAGGGCGTCGACGGCGGCCGAGAGCAGCGTCGCCGGGTCCGCGGTCTTGTCTTGCAGCGCGTCGTGAAAGCTCCGGTAGAGGAGCGAGAGCGTACGAAGTCGCTCGGCGTCTCCGGCGGGGCGGTCCGTCCGGTTGGCGTAAGCCTCGAGACGCTCCGGGGGGACGCCTCCCCGGCGCAGGCCTCGGAGCGTTCGGGCGAGGGTGGCCGCGACACGCACGCGAAATCGGCCAGCCGGCAGGTCGAAGCTCCGATCGCCCTCCGCGAGCAGACGTGTGGCCAGGAGGGCGTCGTGCCCACTGTCCCACGCGCGCAGCCCCTGTCCGAGGAGCGTCGGCTCGGCGAGGGTGCGAGCGAGGTCCAGGACCTTCAAGGGATAGAGGCCGGCGAGCGCACCGCTGGAGGCGGCCAGACGGCGTGGCAGCTCCACCGCCGCCGCGAACGAAGGAGAGAGCAAGACGAGTGGGTGCAGGCTCACGAGGGCGAAGCGATTGTAGCCCACACGCCCTGGGCCCGGGTCTCTCTCGACTTCGCGCTCCCCGAGGGCATAATCCCCCCATGGCCTGCTTCGCCGGCTGCGTGCCTACATCGAATGGCTGATCAGCCACCCGGTGGCGGAGCTGAGCCGTGCCCAGCGCTTCTTGCGCCTTGCGGTGGATCTCACCCGACACTGCAGCAGGGAGCTTGGCGAGGACCAGGCCGGCCAGATGGCGGCCGCGCTGACCTACCGCACGATCTTCAGCATGGTGCTGTTGCTGATGATCAGCATGCTGGCCTTCCGCATGTTCGGCGACCTCGATGCGGCGTTCCTCGGTCTCCAGCAGGCGGTCTACGGCTTGTTCGATTTTCAGGTCGCGGGCGGCTCGCCCGAGGCGGTGGCGTTCAAGGGGGAGCTCGACCGTCAGATCCTCGAGATCGTGCGCTCGGTTTCAACGCTCAGCTTCGAGGCCATCGGCGGGCTGGGCTTGCTGCTGCTCATCTGGGCCGCGCTCGGCCTCCTGATCTCCTTCGAGCACAGCGCCAACCGCATCTACCGTGCGCCACAGGGGCGGAGCACGCTCTTCCGCGTGGTCATCTACTGGGCGCTGGTCACCCTCGGCCCGCTCGTCCTCTTCGTCGTGCTCTACCTGGCCGAGCTCGGCTTCGATCTGGCCCGGGACGTGCCGCTCCTGGGACTGCTCCTAGGGGGCCTGGCTCGGGTCCGCTCGATCGTCGCCGGCTTCGTGCTGCTCCTCCTGGCCTACAAGCTGATGCGCAACACGGCCGTTCGATGGCGGCCGGCGCTCTGGGGCGCCCTGGTCGCCTCGGTGCTCTGGTCCCTTTCGCGCTTCGGTTTCGGCCTGTACGTGAGCAAGGCGCTGCCCTACATGAAGCTGTACGGCGCCCTCGGGTTGATCCCGCTGTTTCTCTTCTGGCTCCACCTGACGTGGCTGATCGTGCTGTTCGGGATGGAGCTGGCGTTCACCCTGCAGGCCATGAAGGGGCGCGACTTCGAGCCCCTCGAGCACAAGGGCGAGCTGAGCGTGTCCGACCCGCAATGGCTGGTGCCGATGATGGCGGCCATCGCCCGAGGATTCGAGAAGGGCCAGCCCCAGAGCCGTCAAGCCCTGGCCGAGGAGCGGCACCTGCGTCTCGAGGCGGTGGCCGAGCTGGCGGAGAAGCTCTAGGAGGAGGGTCTCGTGCACCAGGTGCAGACGCGGGGCACCCGGGACGTGGCGCTGACCCTTGCTCGGCCTCCGGAGAGCATCCCGCTTGCCAGGCTCCTGGAGCTCGGCGCCTGCCTCAGCATCGGCCCCGACACACGAAAGGGCCCCGGCTGGCAGTTCCTCGGCAGCATGCAGGGCGCCGCCCGCGCCGCGGCAGGCGAGCGCACCCTGGCGACCCTGATCTAAGTTCCTAGACCGACCCGCCACCGAGCCGCACGGTCTCTCCCAGCCCGAAGGCGAGGACCTCGTAGGCCCAGAAAGCCGCGGGGAAGAGTCCGATGCAGCACAGGATCGCCCCGAATTGCGACAGGAAGCTCGCCACGAGATAGACGACGAGGGCGAGGGCGTAGTTTCCGAGGTTGGCCCGGATGAACGCCACGATCTCACGCCACGCGAAGCCTTCGGAGAAGTTGTCCCGAAGAGCCGCGCGCGCCAGGGCGGCCGGGAGGTACACGGCTCCGAGGATCGCCACGACGAAGACCACGAGGTAGAACAGCAGCACGCCCAGTCCGCCCAGAGCGGCAAAGAGCGCCTCGGGGCCGCCGTCCATGCCTCCCGCGCTACCCATGGCAACGAAGGGCACCATCAGCACGCAGCCGAGCGCTCCCATGACCAGAGCGAGCCCGAGACCGTACACGACGTACACGCCGAAGAGGCGCAGTCCGTCGCTGAAGAGCCCGCCCAGGTCGTCCCACTCGGGGAGGGGCTGGCGCTCACCGGCGGCGACGTTCTTCAGGGTGCGCCCCCAGTACCCCAGCAGGAAGGGGATGCCCACGAGGATCGCGGAGAGGAGCGTGAACAGACCCCCGACGAGGATCTTGGTCACCCAGGCCGGATCTTCCGTCACGAAGGTGAAGCAGCGTCCGAAGTCGATGCTCTCGGAGGGGGGCGGTGCAGCGGTGGCCATGGTCTCTCCTCGCTCGTGAACCTGATCCGGAGGTTTCGGGACGGGCCAAGCTTGGACCGGGCACGGCTCCCGGTCAACCGCCGGCGGGGTCGGCCTCGGGCACCACCAGAATCAGGCCGGCGGCTGCCACGATGGCCAGTCCGGCGCCCACTCCAAGCGCCGTCCCGGCACCGAAACGCTGCCACAGAAGGCCGGTCAGGAGACTCGCCGGGAGCAGCATCGCCCCGGTGACCGCGTGGAAGAGTCCGAACGCCCGCCCTCGCGAGTCCGGGCCGGCCAGGTCGGCGACGAACGCCCGCTCCGGTCCTTCGGTGAGGGCGTGGAAGAGACCGTACACCGAGAAGAGCGCCACGATCTCCAGCGGGGAGCCTGCGAGGGCAAACCCCGCGTACGCCAGGCCGTAGAACCCCCAGCCGAGCAGGATCGCCCGCCTTCGGCCGAAGCGATCGGAGAGCGTGCCGCCCCACGTGCTCGCCGCGGCCTTGATGAGATGGTGCCAGGCCCACAGCGCCGGGATGAGCGCCAGGGGAATGCCTGTCTCCTGGGCGCGCAGGAGGAGGAAGACATCGGAGGAGTTGCCGAGGGTGAAGACCGCGAGAACGATGAGATAGCGGCGGAACTCGCTCCCCAGCGGCGCCCCTGAGGAGATCGCGGCAGCGGGAGGAAGAGGGGAGCTCGTCTTCGTCTCGTCCTCGTGAACACCGAACACGAGGGCTGCGACGGCCAGCGCTGCCGGGATCGCCGCGGCCGCGAACACAACGCGGAGCTCGCTGGTGAACAGCAGCACCGCCGAGGCCAGGAGGGATCCGGCCATCGCCCCCGCGTGGTCCATGGCGCGGTGGAAGCCGTACGCCCGGCCGCGCTGGGCGGCGGCTGTGACCTCCGCGATGAGAGCGTCGCGCGGCGCTCCGCGGACCCCTTTGCCCACGCGATCGGCGAGGCGTACCCCGAGCACCTGCAGGGGAGAAGCCGCCAGGGCCAGGAGCGGCCGCGCGAATGAGGAGAGCCCGTAGCCGGCAACCACCAGCGGCTTCTTGCGCGGCATGCGGTCCGACAGGTGGCCCGAAGCGATCTTCACGAGTGCAGCTACGGCCTCGGCGAGGCCCTCGATCACCCCCAGGAGCGCCGGCCCGGCTCGCAAGGGACCGGTCACGAAGGCCGGCAGCAGCGGATAGATCATCTCACTGCTGGCGTCGGTCAGGAGGCTGACGACACCGAGCGCCTTGACGTTGCGGTGAAGCGGCGCCCGCATCCTACTCGACGTACCCGAGCGCCTCGAGACCCTCCCGGGTCTCGGGCGAGAGCCACCCCTCCTCCGCCTTGCCGACCTCCGCGATGCGGCGTCGGAGCTCCTGGGCCATGGTTCGGGCCCGTTGGGTCGTCGCCTCCTCCTCCGCGCCGGCGAGGAGCTCCCGGCGCTCCCCCGGATCCTCGACAAGATCGTAGAGCGCCGCCGGAGGATCGGGAGGCAGATGGCTGCGGCCCTCCTTCGCCACCGTGGCGGCGTCGATGCTGACGATGTACTTGTAGCGGCTCGCTCTCAGGCTCTTCTTCTCCTCGACCTCGGAGAGCGACTCGCTGAGCGCCGGCCGCGGCGACCACCCGCCCTGACCCTCCCAGAGCGGACGAAGAGAACGTCCCTGCACCTCGGGCGGCACCGGGACGCCCAGGATGTCGAGGATCGTGGGCATCACGTCGATCGATGCCGTCACCTCCGGAATTCTCAGGGACTCGGGCGCCGAACCCGGAAGCTTGACGATCAACGGGATACGGATCATCTCCTCGAACAGCGTGTGCCCGTGAACGTTGTAGAAGCCGTCTCCGTAGGGGGCGGGTCGCCCTTCCTCTCCGAGTTGCTCGCCGTGATCGCTGGTGAGTATGAGGAGTGTCCGATCCCAGACGCCCCGCTCCTTCAGCCCGTCCACGAGCTCGCCGAGCCAGCGATCGAAGGAGCGTACGCCGCCGTCGTACAGCGCCCGGGTGACCTCCGGGTCGTAAGCGTCGTGATGACGCATCACCCTCTTGGCCGCCCGGACCTGCTTCCAGCCGTTCTTCTCGGGGAGGTGCTCGAGTCGCTCGCCGAGGGCGCGGGCCCGCGGGGCGGGGAGCACGTCCTGGAGAAACCTGGGCGACACGTAGGGAGCGTGCACCTCGAACGTGTGCCAGAAGAGGAAGAAGGGCCCCTCGTCGTGGGCGTCGATCCAGGACAACACTCGGTCGACCTTGCCGCTGTCCAGCTTGACCATGGTGGTGTCGTACTCTCCGAATCCCTGATCGAACCCGATGCGAGGATCCAGCGTGGCGCCACCGGTGAATGCGGCGGTGGCCCAACCCTCGGCTCCGAGGGCCTCGGCGAGAGTCGTGACGGCGTCGGGCAGCCGCTCGAAGGGTCGCTCTCCCTGGAGCGCCTCGCGCAGCCGCCGGTCGCCTCCGGTCACGCCGTGGCGCGTCGGCGTCAGCCCGGTGAGCAGGCTCATGTGAGACGGCGTCGTCCAGGGCGCCGCGGCGATGTGGACCTCGAAGAGCAACGCCTCTTCCGCCAGGGCGTCCACTCTCGGGCTGGTCGGCCTCGCGGTGTAGCCGTACGCGCCGAGCCGGTCCGCGCGCAGCGTGTCGGCCGAGATGAGCAGCACGTGGATCGGCGGGTCGCTCTGCCGGCACGCCGGGGTCGCGGCCGCCGCGGCGAGCAGCACCATGGCGGCGACGGGACGGGCCCTCAAGCTCGCTTCTGGCTCCAGCCTCCCCGCGTGAAGTTCGAGAAGGACACGGACCCCGAGCGGTTCGCCACCGACTCCTCGCTGAGCGGTCCGGGAGCGCTCCAGGACGCGGCGTCGTAGACGTCTATGTCGGGGGCAATGCCCTCTCGCATGCACTCGACGAGCCGCCAGCACATGAGGTAGTCCATGCCGCCGTGACCGCCCCCCCTGGCCGTTTCCCGGAGCTTCGTCCAGAGCGGGTCCTCGAAGCGCGCCTCGAGACTGCCCGCCTCCGTCTTCTCTGGGTCGAGAGGGATCCAGTTCTCGTGATCCTCCTGCCCATCGAAGAAGATGCGGGCGGGATAGCTGCGGAAGGTTCCCCTGGTGCCCGACACCAGATTGATCCGGTCGTAGGGGCGCGGGGAGATGACGTCGTGCTGGAGGACGATGCTGCGCCCGCTCGCGGTCTTGATGAGGCTCGTGTTCATGTCTCCGCAGGCGTAGGTCTCCATTCGCCTCGGGTCCCCGGCCTCGAGGCTCCGCTGGCGATAGCTCTGCAGGCCGATCGACGGTGAGCTCATGGAAACCATGTGGTCGAAGCGGTCTCTCCGGTTGACGTCGAAGTAACGGGCCACCGGGCCGAGGCCGTGGGTGGGGTACAGGTTCCCATCCCGACGCCAGTGCTCGAAGCGCCGCCAGAGCCCTTCGCCCCGGTCCCGGAAGAGCAGCGACCTCAAGTCGTGGGTGTAGGCGCACTCGGCGTGGGTCAGCTCCCCCAGCTCGCCTGCCCGGGCCAGGTTGAGGAGGAACATCTCGTCCCAGCCGTAGCAGACGTTCTCCAGCATGACGGCGTGCTTCCCCGTGCGCTCGGACGTGTCGACGAGCCGCCAGCAGTCCTCGATCGTCGTGGCCGCCGGGACCTCGACGCCCGCGTGCGCCCCACCCTCCATGGTCTTGATCGCCATGGGGACGTGCCAGTTCCAGGGGGTGGCCACGAAGACGAGATCCAGGTCCCCGCGGCGGCAGAGGTTCTCGAAATCGTTCTCGCCCTTCGTGTACGCCTCGGGGTTCGGCTGGCCGGCGCTCGACAACATGCCCTGTGCCCTCTCGGCCTTCTCGGACACGATGTCGCAGACCGCCTTCACCTCCACACCGTCGACCCGCGGGAGGTTTCTGAGAAGGCTTCGTCCCCGCCCGCCGCACCCGATGAGCGCGAAGCGGACCCTGGCGTGCTCCTCGAACGGCACTCCGATCATCGAGGATCCCCCCGTGGACCGAGGCCGAGCCTCCGGGTCGCCCGCTGTGCTGCCTGCCAGCCCCGCCCCCGCGGCTGCCCCCGCGGCGACCTGGAACAGCTGACGGCGGGACAGCGAGTGGGCCTTTTCGTCGCTCATGAGCACCTTCCCGTGGTGGCCCCTGAGGATACCCCGTCGACAGCCGTCGTATAGACTCGTTGGATCGAAAGAGGAGGTCCTCGTCGTGCGCGTGCACCAGGCGATCCTCCAGCGCCAGAAGCTCCCGAAGCGGCTGGTGACGAAGAAGATCTGGAAGGAGCGCTTCGAGGACATCCGCGCCTTCGAGAGCTACATGGCGCGGCAGAGCTACATCATCCTGAAGTTCTCCCTCAACGTCTCGAAGAAGGAGCAGAAGGAGCGGTTCCTCGAGCGGCTGGATCGCCCGGAGAAGAACTGGAAGTTCTCGAAGGCGGACGTGGAGGAGCGCCGGCACTGGGGCGACTACCAACAGGCCTATCAGGACCTGATCCGCGGCACCGCCGCTCCCCACGCCCCCTGGTACGTGGTTCCGGCCGACCGGAAGTGGTTCACCAGGCTCGTGGTGGCGGCTGCCATCCACGACGCCCTCGATCGCTTGAACCTGGCCTATCCCATCGTGGACGCCGAGAAGAAGGAAGCGCTCGAGGCCTGCCGCGCCGAGCTCGTCGAATAGCGGCGAGCTCTAGCGAAACCTCTTGGGGTCCAGGCCGTGCTTGCGCACGGCATACCCGATCACCCGCTCCGTGGTGTGCAGCAACCTGGCGGCACGAGCGCGATTTCCACGGGTGCTCTTGAGCGCGTCGAGGACGAGATCCTTCCCGTGGGCGTCCAGGGCGTCCTTCAGGGACTGACGCGGAAGGGTCCCGGACACCTCGGCGGTCTGGAGGCTGGGAGGGAGGTGGTGGGCGTGGACGGCCCCGCCCTCACACAGCAGCACGGCCCTCTCGATGCTGTTCTCCAGCTCGCGCACGTTGCCCGGCCAGTGGTAGCTCATCAACAGATCGATGGCGCTGGTGGCGATGCGCCGCACGTCCTTGGCTTGATCCGCCGCATACTTCTCCACGAAGTGGTCGGCGAGGAGCGGGATGTCCGTCTTGCGCTCCCGCAGCGGCGGCAGATAGATGCCGAACACGTTCAGACGGTAGTAGAGGTCTTCGCGAAACTCCCCGCGCCGCACGGTCTCCTCGAGATCCTTGTTGGTCGCGGCCACGACCCGGACGTTCACCGCGATGGACTCGACGCCGCCGAGCCGCTCGATCTCCCTCTCCTGGAGCACCCGGAGAAGCTTGATCTGGATCGACGGTGAGAGGTCTCCTATCTCGTCGAGAAAGAGAGTCCCGCCATCGGCGAGCTCGAAGCGCCCCTTCTTCTGCGACCGTGCATCGGTGAAGGCCCCCGGCTCGTAGCCGAACAGCTCGGACTCGATGAGCGTCTCCGGCAGCGCGGCGCAGCTGACCTTGACGAACGACTTCCGCGCTCGGGGCGACGAGTAGTGCAGCGCGTGTGCCACCAGCTCCTTGCCTGTCCCCGACTCCCCTCGGAGAAGGACGGTGGTGTTCGAGGCCGCGACTTGAGCCACCTGCTCGTAGACGTGCTGCATGGCCCGGGAGCCGCCCACGATGTTCTGGATGTCGTAGCGCTCCGTCAGCTCCCGGCGGAGCTTCTTGTTCTCGTCGAGCAGGTGCTTTCTCTCGGCCTCGACGAGGTTGTGGACCCTCACAGCCTGGCCGATCATCGACCCCACCACGCCGAAAAGTTGCATCTCCTGCTCGTACCCCCGGTCGCGGGAGTAGGGAAGCACAGCTCCCAGGGCCCCCACGGTCTTGCGCTCGGTCTTGATCGGGACGCAGATGTACGAGAGCTCGTTGCGGCCCGAGCGCTGGAAGACCCGGGTGCGGTCCAGGAAGAGCGGCTCGCGGCTGACCCGGGGCACCACCACCGGCCGCCCGCTCTGCACGACGCGGCCGGTGATCCCCTCGCCGATCCTGTAGCGGGAGCGGGTGTTCGAACTGCCCCCGCTCGAAGCCTCGACGGCTAGGTCGCCGGCCTCCTCGTCCCGCAGGACGATGATTCCCGACAGCGTCCCGTGGCTCTCCTCGAGGCTTGCCAGGACCCGCTGGAGCGCGGCACACAGGTTCAGCGTGGAGCCGAGCGTCTGGCTCAGCTCGAGCAGATCCGACAGCTGGCGGGGGTCGCGTGCCCGGGGCATGCCCCGATTCTGACGGAAATGTCGGCTCGGCTTCAAACACCGACAAGGCTGTCGGTGTCAGAGGTGCGGCGGATCAGTCCCCGAAGGTGAAGCCGAAGCTGCCGTAGCCGGAGGACGTGGCGGCCGATCGCGACCGTGTGATCGCGTCGAACCACGCCTCGGCGAGCACGTCGTAGCCCGCATCGTTCGGGTGCACGTCGTCGGCAAACAGAGATGGCAGGTCGCCCTGCGCGCGAAACGCGGCGTTGATGTCTGCGAGCACGGCTCCCTGCTCGCTGGCCAGCCCCCGGATGAGGACGTTCATCTCGTCGACCCAGAGGTTGCGCCCCTCGGGAGCCAGCGCCGGGTTGACAGGGGGCAACGTGCCGAGCACGGGGAGACTGTGCCAGACCCGCACTTCCTGCAGGATCGAACGGAGGGCGTCGATCGTGAAGCAGTCCGAGGTCGGCACGTCCTGGCAGGGTTGTTCGTGCCAGTCGTTGGTCCCGTGCAGGACGATGGTGTAGGCGGGCGCAAGGTCGCGCACGTCTTTCTTGATCACCCCGGTGCCCTCAATGCTGCTGTCGCCGGAGCGGCCCGAGAGCCGCACCTCGGCCCGTCCCAGGTGGGGGCCGAGCGCGCTCTGGAGCTTGAGTCCATACCCCCGGCTGTCGCTCGAGCCCACACCGGCCGTGATGCTGTCGCCGAAGCCGAGGTACAGGTTCGGGTTGTTGTTGCCGATCGGCAGACCCACCGGATAGAAGACCGCCGTCGATGCCGGCACCTGGATCGGGATCGGTGCGGCGGCCTGGTAGAAGGAGGGAATGCTGCCTTCCCGGAGGGCGGCGTTGTGGGATCCCTCGAGAATGCCCATGACGGTCGCCTGCCCCGTGCCCACCCCGGTCGTTCCGCTCCCCGTTCCGATCACCACCTCGACCCCGGGAAGGCGCACACCCTCGTCGGGATCGAGCCGGCCGTTGCCGTTCTCGTCGTAGAAGACGGTCACGGCCACCGAGTGTGTGGGGACCGAGGGTCCCGACGGTCCACCGGGCGAGCCGCTGTTGCTGCTGCTGCCGCAGGCGATCAGGGGAAGAATCAGGACACAACTCGAACGTCGAATGAATACCATGAAAGAAAAGTGCATAGGGTCCAAATACAGGATAACATGGGACCTATCGTCGCTCGCCGCCGTGCATCGGCGGCCCGACGTCAGGGTTGGATCCGCTCTTCGACGCCCACCTCGAAGCGGCGGTAGTTCGAGTATTTCGACGTGCGACGGGAGCGGAAGCGGAAGAAGACGAGCCGGCGGCCCTCGGCGTAGGCCTCGAGCCGGCGCGGCAGCCACACCCCATCTTCCATGCGGGAGAAGGCCATTTCGAACGACAGGGTCGAGACCGACGCCCCGAGCCCGAGGGCGAAGCGCAGGCCCTCGGTGTTGCGGACCTCGAGCCGCGCCACCGCTCTCTCCTCTTCGTCCACCCAGAGACGACCGGCCAGCTTGCGCAGGAGCTCGTCCCGGTCGAGCTCGACATCGCCCGGCCGCGCGGCGAAGTCGAAGACGAGGAGGCAGCGGCCTTCGACGCGCTCCGCGCCGCGCGCCTCGAAGTCGTACCGCTCGAGGATCCGTGACAAGCGCACACCCGGCTTCTCGCTGATCGCGCGTCCGTCCCGGATGGCCTCGGCCAGCTCCTGCACCTGCTGGTCCTCGCGCTGGCGATCACGCCCTGTGAGCTCGTGGCCGTCCCGTGCCACCTGACGGCGCACCGGTCGCCCCCTCACGTAGAACACCTCGTAGGCCCGGATCTCCTTGTGGCGGGCCACGCCCTTCTTGTCGAGCCGCTCCCGAGTCTCGGTGATGTCGTACGCGTAGCGGGAGAGCGCCTCCTCCCGATGCCGCTGCTCCCCGACGAGCCCCCGGACGAAGGCGTTGGCGTCCGCCGGTGCTCTTTCCGCCGGGCAGGCGTCGCCCGCCAGCAGGAGAACGAGCGGAAGAGCGGGGAACAAGGGCCCCTAGGCCTTCGCGGAGCGGGCCGCCGTCTCCGAGTCGGGTACTTCCAGGAACCGGACGCCCACGTCGAAGGCCGGCTCCTCTTCGCCGGGGACCCGGGCGAGGTGGACGACCTCCCCTCGCAGAGCGACGGGCTTCGCGTCCGGCGACTCGATGACCAGGCTCACGGTGCTGCCCATGGGCACCTCGTGCCGCAGGCTGACGAGCAGCCCGCCTTCCGAGACGTTCTTGACCAGCACCGGGGCCGGACCCTCGTTCGTCGCCAGCCGCACCCTCGGCGCGGCCGCGACCCGGCGATGGCGCCGCCTCTCACCCCGCGTGAGCAGCACCTGGTTCTTCCCGGCGGCCTTGGCGCGGTAGAGCCCGGCGTCGGCCTGCACGATGAGGTCGGCCGGGGTCCCGGCGTCCTCGGGAAACAGAGCCAGGCCTCCCGAGACCGTCACCGCCGGTCGCTGCCGGCAGAAGCGCTTCTGGATCCGCGCCCGGATACGGTCGGCGACGACGAAGGCGCCGAGCCGGCCGGTGTCGGGCAGCAGCACGGCGAACTCCTCGCCCCCGTAGCGCGCGGGGATGTCGATCTCCCGCACCGACTCCCGCAGGATCGCCGCCGCCTTCATCAGCACGCGGTCGCCCTCGACGTGCCCCCGCTCGTCGTTGACCTTCTTGAAGTCGTCCAGGTCGAGGAGCAGGAGCGCCGCCTTGAGGCCGTGTCGTTTCGAGCGGAGGATCTCCTGTCGGAGGGTCTGGAGGAAATAGGCGTGGTTGAACAGCCCAGTCAGCCCGTCGGTCACCGCCGAGCGCTCGGTGCGCTCATAGATCGCCAGCTCGATCACCTTGGGGTTCTTGAGCTCCTGGCTGACGTTCATGAAGTAGTCGAGCAACGCCACCCGCAGGCCCGGATCCCGTCCAAGGTCCTGGCTCAGTCGTTCCCGGTGCGCCTGCACCTTCTCCCACTCGCGGGCCGCCTTCCCTTCCGGGAAGTTCAGGTGGGTCAAGAGGTAGAGGAGGGGAGAGTAGGGCGAGTCCCCGGTCCCCTTCTTCCGCTCGAACTCCTCGAGCAGCTTCTCCTCGCGGTCGGGGCCGGCCTCGAGGAGCTGGAGCAGCGATTGCCGGAAGCTCAGTGATTCGGCCGGGCTCTTCAGTGTCGCTTTCTTGTCCTTGGTTGTCACGGCCGCCGAGACTGTATGATAGCGACTCGCGGTTGTCCACAGATTCCTCGGGAGAAGTTGTCGTGCTCAACGTGACCGCGGTTGCTCTCGTGCTCCTGGCCGCACCCGCGGCGCCCGAGCTGTATTTCGAGCAGACGACAATCGTGTGCCCGGGGGGCGAGCCGGCAGGGCCCGGTGTGCGGACACGCACGTGGCATGCCGGACAGCGCATGCGCCTCGAGGCCGGAGACACGCCCGGTGGCCCTGCCCTCATCCTTCGAATCGATCTCGATCGCGCCTGGCGCCTCGATCCCGAGCGCCGGGTCGTCGTCGAGGTGGACATCCACGGCTTGCGGGCCCGGTCCCAGAAGGATGCCGCCTTCGCCGCGGGAATGATGGGTGGCGGCGAGGAGGGTGCCGTACGGACGACTCCCCTCGAAGGCTCTCGCACCATTGCCGGGCACGGGTGTCGGGGCTTTCGCCTGGTGGGGCCGTCCGTGCAGATGGTCCTGTGGGTGGCGGAGGACCTGGAGGTGGGCGTCGAGACGTTTGCCGACTTTCTCGAGTGGTCGGGGGCGAGCCGCTCTTTGGGCGGCCTGCTCTCGGAGATTCGGGCGCTTCCCGGCTTTCCCCTCCGGACCCACACGAGGCTCGACGCCCTCGGCGAGGTGCAGGAGACGGTCTCCACCGTCACCCTGATCCGGGTGGGCCGGCAGCCCAGAGAGCTGTTCGAGATCCCCGAGGGCTGGCGCGTGGACGCGCTGCCCGCCGGCGGCCCGGGAGAACGGGATTGAGGCTGCTCCTGGCCGTTGTCGGCAACGCTGTGGCGCTCTTTGCCACGACGGTGGTGCCCGGCATCACCTTCACCGGCACGTGGCTGCAGCTCGCCGCCGCCGGGGCGATCTTCGGTGTCTTGAACCTGCTCGTGAGGCCGCTGGCGCTCATCCTGTCGATTCCGGCGCTGATCCTCACGCTGGGGCTCTTCTATTTCATTCTGAACGCGCTGCTCTTGTGGGGCTTCTCGCGCCTGCTGCCCGGCTACGCCGTGAGCGGCTTCTGGCCGGCGCTCGGGGGCAGCCTCGTGCTCATGGTGGTTAACTGGGTGCTGTCGAGCCTCTTCGGCAGGACTCGGGAGGAGAGCAACTAGACCCGCGCCGCGATGGCCTCGGCGATCTCGGTGGTCCCGGAAGACCCGCCCAGGTCTCGGGTGAGGGTCTTTCCCTCCTGCAGCACCGCGAGAACGGCCTTTCCCACTCGGGCCCCGGCGTCCTTCTCGTCCATGTGCTCGAGCATCAACGCGGAGGAGAGGATCAGCGCCACCGGGTTGGCGAGGTTCTTCCCGGCGATGTCGGGTGCGCTGCCGTGCACGGCCTCGAAGATGGCGACGCCGTCGCCGATGTTCGCCCCCGGCGCCAGGCCCAGCCCGCCGATGAACCCGGCACACAGGTCCGACACGATATCGCCGTACAGGTTCTCGAGAAGCAGTGTGTCGAACCGCGTGGGGTCCAGCACGAGCTGCATGCAGGCGTTGTCGACGATGATCTCGTCGTACTCGATCTGTGGGTACTGCTTCGCCACGAGGCGGCAGCAGTCCAGGAAGAGACCGTCCGAGAGCTTCATGATGTTCGCCTTGTGAATGGCCGAGATGCGCTTGCGCCCGTGGGCGACCGCGTACTCGAAGGCGAACAGCGCGATCCGGGTGGAGGCCCGCTCGGTGATGATCTTCAGCGACTCGACCACACCGGGCACGACGACGTGCTCGAGCCCGCTGTAGAGGTCCTCGGTGTTCTCACGCACCACCACCACGTCCACGTCCTCGTAGCGTGACTTGACGCCGGGCAGGGTGCGGAGCGGGCGCAGGTTGGCGTAGAGGTCCAGCTCCTTCCGCAGCGCCACGTTCACCGAGCGGTGCCCCGTGCCGACGGGGGTCTCGGTGGGCCCCTTGAGCGCGAGCCTGTTGCGCCGGACCGACTCGAGCACCCGAGGGGGCAGCGCCGTGCCGTGCTCGCCCACCGCCGAGGCGCCCGCCACTTCGGTCTGCCATTCGAACTCGATTCCCGTGGCGGTCAGGACCCGCACCGCGGCCGCGGTGACCTCCGGCCCGATGCCGTCGCCCGGGATCAGCGTGATGGTGTAGCGGCTCATCGGTTCCTCCTGGGACTACTTCACCGGGCTCTCGGCGACGAAAGCGAGGGCCTGCTCGACGCTCCGGGCCCGCTTGACGAGCGACAGGTCCCCGGGGCTGATCTTGCCTGGCTTCTCCAGGGCGCTCTCGAACCACTCGAGGAGTCCGTCCCAGTACCCCGCATCCCCGGCCAGGATCACCGGGATGGCCGGGATCTTCCGGGTCTGGACGAGTGTCAGGGACTCGAACAGCTCGTCCAGCGTGCCGAAGCCCCCCGGCAGGATCACCACCGCCTTGGCGTACTTCACGAACATGACCTTGCGCACGAAGAAGTAGCGGAACGAGATCGTGTCGGTGAGGTAGGCGTTGGGCTTTTCCTCCCTCGGCAGCTCGATGCACGCACCGATGGATCGGCCGCCGGCCTCCTTGGCTCCCTTGTTCACCGCCTCCATGGCGCCGGGGCCTCCACCCGTGATGACGGCGTGGCCGGCTTCGGCGAGGCCGCGCCCGAGTGCCTCCGCTTGCAGATACTCGGCGCTTCCAGGGCTGATGCGGGCCGAGCCGAAGACTGTCACGGCCTTTGGCACCCGGGAGAGGCTCTCGAAGCCCTCGACGAATTCCGCCATGATTCGGAAGATCCGCCAGGTGTCCTCCGCGGTGAAGTCCGACTCGGCGTCTGGATCCTGCAAGCCGCTCTCCTTCAGCGAGTTGTGGATTATGCGCGAGCGCGCCACCCGAATCAAACATCCCCGGCGCGATCTGGATCGAGTGACGCTGGTCAGCGTGCGGGGCCGTAGTACCCGAGCTTGTGGCGGACCGAGGTGCCCTCGTGCTGGGGGACGCGGACCACGATGCGCCGCCACTTTCCGTCGCGCCGGGGGTTCGAGGAGATGTAGCCGACGCTGTAGAGCGTGCGGAGCTCTTCGGCGATACGGTCGTAGACCGCGTCGAGCTCGCCCAGGGACGCGGGGAAGTAGACCCGCCCGCCCGTCTCCCGCGCGAGCGACGTCAGCAGGTACTCGGCCTGGCTGAAGGCCTGCCGCGTTCGGTCCTGGGGGCGGTTGGGCCGAAGGCTGATCGCGTAGATGTTGATCTCGCTCTTCTTGGCCAGATCCATCACCTGGTCGTCGCTGACGAGCGACGCGGTGTCCTCGCCGTCGGAGAGCAGCACGACCGTCCGCCGTCGCAGCTGGGCGGGGTTCTTGTCCTTCGTGAGGTCCTTGAGGGCGATGTAGAGCGCGTTGTGCAGCGCCGTCGGGCCGGAGGTCTCTGTCTCCAGGATCGCGGCCTCGAGGTCCGCGTGGTCGTTGGTGAACGGCTGGAGTGTCGTCGTGCGGTCGTTGAACTGAACGATCTGGGCGAGGTCGACCGGGCGAAGGGTCTTCGTGAAGCGGATGGCTGCCTGCTGCGCGACCTGCACCTTCTCCTCCATGGAGGCGGAGGTGTCCACCATGATGACCATCGAGATCGGCAGGTTCTCGTGCGTGAAGAGGCTCAGCTCCTGGCGGATGCCGTCCTCGTAGATCGCAAAGTCGGGCCTGTCGAGGTCGGTGATGTAGTTGTCGGCGGGATCCGTCACGGAAAGGTTGAGGTTGATGATCTCGATGCCCGTTCCGAACGTGGGGGGCAGCGTCGCCTGGGCCAAGGCCGCGCCGGGATCGAGGCTGATCCCCGCGGTCAGGAAAGCAATGGAAATCAGATTTCTCATCGTCGCTTGTCTACGGAAAACAGGGGCCGTTCTAGAACTCCGGTTCGAGCTCGATCTGGATGTCCGTTCGGCTGGGGAGGAGAACCTCTGTCCCTGGATGCGCGACAGTCAGCTCGAGCTTGCGCTTCTTCAGATCGGGGACGGTGGCGTAGGCCAGCCGGTAGCCCGCGCGCAGGTAGGGGGACAGGTTGTTGAGCCCTGCATTCGCGCCCAGGTAGGACAGGATCACCTCGTATTCACCCCCGGAGGCTCTGGCCAGCCTGTCGAACGTGTAGCTCAGCTTTCCCCGCTCCTCGAAACCGCCTCCCCCGATCTCGACCTGAAGAAGCAGGAAGAGGTCGGCGCTCGCCTCCCCGATGTCCGCGGACTGCCACCTGCTGAGGTAGCTCAGCTCGGGGCCGGTGCCGCTCATCGCGACGACCGCGGTCCGGTCCCCCTCCCGGGAGTTCTTCTTCAGATCCTTAGAGGCCTCGGCCAGGGCATCCAGCATGTAGTTCCCGCCCATGGGTGCGACCCGAAGGAGGGCCGCGGAGGCGTCGGTCCGGTCCTCGGTGTAGTCGAGGAGCTTGGTCGGCCGGTCTCCCGTCGTCCAGATCGCGTAGCTCGTGCCCTCGGGCAGGCGAGCGACAAAGGCGGAGATCGACTCCACGATGTTGAGGCGATAGTCGGACCGGGTGGCCAGGCTCGTGTCCACGATCACCGCCACCGTCAGCGGTCGGCGGTCGGGCCGGAACGAGGTGATGTCGCGGACGACTCCGTTCTCGCTGATGGCCACGTCCTGCTCGCTGAGCCCCTCGACGGGCTGGCCCTCCTTGTCGAGGACGGTGGCCGTCAGGGCGCGAACCTCGGTGCCGGGTGCCACCGCCGGGGCTTGCGCCAGAAGGAGAGCGACGAGAGTCAGGCCTTGCATTTTGTCCTCCGAATCCATCTCTCGAGGCTTGCACGATCCCCCGATGGAGTCCTAACATCCACTATAGGTTTCGCCGTTCGCGAGCGTCAATCTTTGGTCCGGAGTATTCATCAGACTTCGTCGCGAGACGCGTGAGAGTGCCGCCGCAGGCGCGCTATCGCGCGTCGCAGCAGAAGGCTGGTGAATACTCCGGGCCGTGGAGAGAGAGCACATTTTTCCATGTCCCGCGCCACCGTGATCACGCTGAGCGACGGATGCCACCGCGGGGAGCGGGAGGACGTTTCCGGGCGCGAGGCGCGCCGGCGCCTTCTTGCGGAGGGCTTCGAGGTCGAGGAGCCCCTGGTGCTTCCCGACGAGATCCCCGCCATCGTCCTTGCCCTGCGCGAGGCGGCGGCCTCATCCCGGCTCATCGTCACCACGGGTGGCACGGGCTTCGGCCCCCGGGACGTGACGCCGGAGGCGACCCGGGAGGTCCTGGAGCGCGACGCGCCCGGGGTGGCCGAGGCGATTCGCGCTCACGGCCGGGCGAAGACACCCCTGGCCGCGCTGTCCCGAGGCCGGGCGGGTCTTCTGGGCTCCTGCCTGATCGTCAACCTCCCGGGCAGTCCCAAGGGGGTGAAGGACGGGCTCGACGTCCTCGTGCCTCTTCTCCCCCACGTGATCGATCTCCTGGAAGGCCGCACCAACCACCGCCGGTGAGGGGGCCGCGGGCGCCGGCTTGACGGGTTTCCGGGCCTTCTAATAGAATCCGCGCGGCTCCAGGGCTTCAATAATGCAGTCTCTCCTCGCTTTCATCCCTCTCTTTCCGCTTCTCGGCTTCCTCTTCAATATCACCGTGGGGGTCCGCATACTTGGCCCCGGGCGCGATGGCAACGCCGGGGGGGCTTACCGCACCCCCTCTCCGCTCATCGGCCTCGTGGCCGCCGGGAGC
Source organism: Vicinamibacteria bacterium (assembly GCA_963578825.1). Taxonomy (GTDB): domain Bacteria; phylum Acidobacteriota; class Vicinamibacteria; order Fen-336; family Fen-336; genus JAJDNS01. Next base: position 180,621 of record CAUZDW010000001.1, on the reverse strand, counting down.
GTTCTCCTGTCCTTCCTCGTCGCGGCGTGGGCGGTCGTCGGAGCCCACCAGGCGCCGGATCACATCTTGGCGCAGACGCTGTGGACCTGGATCCCGGGCGGAGTGACGGAGACCCTGGTGCACGGAGCCCCCGGGACGACGTCGTTCCAGGTGGAGTGGGGGTATCTGCTGGACCCGCTCTCCTCGGTGATGGTCCTGGTCGTGACCTTCGTCGGCTTCCTGATCCACGTCTACTCGATCGGGTACATGGGTTCCGACCCGGGCTACGCACGGTACATGGCGTACCTGAACCTGTTCATGTTCGCCATGCTGACCCTCGTCCTGGGGTCCAACTACGCCGTCCTCTTCGTAGGCTGGGAGGGCGTGGGGCTGTGCTCCTATCTGCTCATCGGGTTCTGGTTCCACAAGCAGAGCGCTTCGGACGCGGGCAAGAAGGCCTTCATCGTCAACCGCATCGGGGACGCGGGCTTCCTGCTCGGGATGTTCCTGATCTTCGTCACCTTCGGCACCCTCGATTTCCGCGAGGTGATGGCAGGAGCCGCTCACATGCCCGTCGAGTACGCCTGGGGCGGGACCCTCACCCTGATCGGACTCTTTCTATTCATCGGGGCCACCGGCAAGAGCGCGCAGGTCCCGCTGTACGTCTGGCTCCCCGACGCCATGGAGGGTCCGACCCCCGTTTCGGCCCTGATCCACGCCGCCACGATGGTCACCGCGGGTGTCTACATGGTGGCCCGCTCCGCGGCCATCTACGCCCACGCTCCCAACGCCCTCTTCGTCGTGGCGATCATCGGTGCGGTCACCGCGATCTTTGCCGCCTCGATCGGGCTGGTCCAGAACGACATCAAGCGGGTGCTCGCCTACTCGACGGTGAGCCAGCTCGGGTACATGTTCATGGCCTGCGGGGTGGGCGCCTTCGGCGCCGGCGTCTTCCACCTGGGCACTCACGCCTTCTTCAAGGCTCTCCTTTTCCTGGGCTCGGGATCCGTGATCCATGCGATGTCGGGAGAGCAGGACATGCGGCACATGGGCGGGCTTCGGGCGAAGCTCCCCTGGACGCACCGCACCATGCTCGTCGGGTGCATCGCGATCGCCGGCATCCCCCCGCTCGCCGGGTTCTTCTCGAAGGACGAGATCCTGTGGTCGGCCTTCAAGGTCGGTGGATACGGGCAGTGGGTGTGGGGTCTCGGCGTCGTGGCCGCGGTGATGACCGCGTTCTACATGTTCCGCCTCTACTGGATGACCTTCGGCGGCCGTTTCCGGGGCTCGGATGAGCAGGAGCATCACCTGCACGAGTCGCCGTCCTCGATGGTCGTGCCGCTGCAGGTGCTGGCCGTCGGCTCGATCGTCGTGGGCTTCCTGGGGGTCCCCGCGCTGCTCTTTGGAAGCAACCGGATCGAGCATTTCCTCGAGCCTGCCTTCGCTCACGCGCACCATGCGCTCAGCGAGGTCTTCGCCCAGCCGGTTCCGGGCCACGGCGTCGAGTTGGGGCTCATGACGCTGAGCGTGGTGGTCGCCGGTCTGGGAATCCTGGCCGCGACCCGCTTCTACAGGGGTGACCCGGTGATCCCGACGCGGCTGGCGGCCGCGCTGCCGGGGTCCCACAGGCTCCTGCTCAACAAGTACTGGGTGGACGAGATCTACAACGCGCTCGTCGTCCGGGGACTGGTCCTGGGCGGGGGCAACGCACTCTACGCCACCGACCGCTTCGTCGTCGACGGCGGCGACGGCGAGGTGCGGCCGGGCCTGGGCGTCAACGGCGTCGCCTGGGCCACCCGCGACGTCGTGGCGAGGGCCTCGAACCTCTGGGACCGCTGGATCGTCGACGGAGCGGTGAACGCCACGGCCTTCGTCCTGGACAACATGAGCTACGCGTTCCGATCCGTGCAAAACGGGCTCGTCCAGCACTACGTGCTCAGTATGCTGATCGGCGTTTTCCTGCTGATCGCCGCTGGGCGCTTTCTGCTGGGGCTCTATTAGGGGGGCAAGCTAGCGAATGGACTTCTTTCGGGAACACCTGCTCTCGATAGTGACGTACACCCCACTGGTGGGAGCCTTGCTGCTGATGCTCCCGGTCTTCAGGGGCAAGGACGACGCCGTGCGCTGGGCCGCCAACGGAATCGCCTTCGTCGGCTTCCTGGTGAGCCTGCCGCTGTGGTTCTGGTTCGACCGGGGCGCTGCCGGGTTCCAGTTCGTCGAGAAGGCCGAGTGGATCCCGTCGATCGGGGTTCAGTACCTCTTCGGAGTCGACGGGATTAGCGTGCTCCTGATCCTCATGACGACTCTCCTCGGCTTCATCGCCGTCCTCTCGTCGTGGACGGCGGTCACCGAGCGCGTGCGCCAGTACTACGTCTTCCTGCTCCTCCTCCAGACCGGGATGCTGGGCGTCTTCTGCGCTCTGGACATGTTCCTCTTCTATTTGTTCTGGGAGGTCATGCTCGTCCCGATGTATTTCCTCATCGGGATCTGGGGCGGTGCGCGCCGGCTCTACGCTGCGATCAAGTTCTTCCTGTACACCCTGGTCGGATCGGTGGTGATGCTCCTCGGCATCCTAGCCCTGTACTTCCGCTCCCGGACGGTGCCGGGCCTCGAGGAGACGGGCACGTTCGATTACACGACCTGGCTGCAGATGGGCATCCCGGGCGAGCTCCAGGGCTGGGTGTTCCTCGCGTTCTTCCTTGGCTTCGCCATCAAGGTCCCGATGTTCCCCTTCCACACGTGGCTGCCCGACGCCCACGTGGAGGCTCCGACGGCGGGCTCGGTGATCCTGGCCGGCGTCCTCCTGAAGATGGGGACGTACGGCTTCATCCGGTTCTCGCTCCCGCTTCTGCCCGAGGCAACCCTGCAGGCGGTGCCCTGGATGGTCACTCTGTCGATCATCGCCATCATCTACGCCGCCCTCGTGACCATCGTCCAGAAAGACATGAAGAAGCTCATCGCCTACTCGTCGGTGAGCCACCTCGGCTTCGTCATGCTCGGGATGTTCGCCCTCAACCCCCTGGGGATGGAGGGCAGCGTCCTGCAGATGATCAACCACGGGCTCTCCACCGGCGGGCTCTTCCTCATCGTCGGGATCCTCTACGAGCGCCGCCACACCAAGGCCATCGCCGATTTCGGCGGCATCGCCAGCGTCATGCCGGTCTTCGCGACCCTCACCCTCATCCTCTTCCTCGCCTCGATGGGCCTGCCCACCCTCAACGGGTTCGTCGGCGAGCTGATGATCCTGCAGGGCGCCTTCGCCGCGAATCCCGTCTGGGCCTACTGGGCGGTCCTCGGCATCGTTCTCGGCGCCGCGTACCTCCTCTGGCTCTATCAGCGTGTCTTCTGGGGCAAGATCACTCACAAGGAGAACAAGACCCTCTCCGATCTCAACGCCCGGGAGCTCGTGACCCTCGTCCCCCTCGTCGTCCTCTGCTTCTGGATCGGTCTCTATCCCAAGCCCTTCCTGGCCTTCCTCCACGGCCCGATCGGCCGCATCGCCGCCACGGTCCAACCCGAGAAGTTCGGAGGACAGGTGGCCCACGCTGCCGACCACGACGTCACGCCCATCCACGAGGACACGGTGGCCGACGACCCCAGCGACGCCGGGGAGCACACCCCCTCCGAACCCCAGTAGCCATTCGGTCGCGGCAGCTCGCGAGGAGCTGCACGCCGGGCGCTTCACCGAGGGAATAGTGGCTGCGGTGCGGCGGGTCGGGGACGAGCTGGCTCGCCATTTTCCCCGGCGCTCGGGAGAAATCGACGGGAACGAGCTCCCCGATGTCATCAGCCCCGGATAGAGTAGTAGAGGCATGCGAGACCGACGACGACGCGACCTCCTCACGCCCCTCCTGATCGCGCTTGCGGCCATTCTCGTCCTCGCGTTCTTCGTCTTCCGGCCCTTCATCCTCGTCTTCTCGGTGGCGGCCTGCATCGCCCTCCTCCTTGCGCCGGTGCAGCGCCGCCTCACGAGGGCTCTCCGAGGCCGCAGGGGCCTCGCTGCCATGACCATCGTCGTCGTCGCCACGCTGGTGCTGCTCGTTCCCATCCTGACATCGGTGCTCCTGCTGACCCACCAGGCCACGCTCTTCCTGGACTGGGTGACGACCCACCCTGTCGCCGGGCCGGCCGACCTGCAGAGCTTCTGGGAGCAGCTGCCCCAGCGCTACCCGGCTCTCGAGGAGTGGATCGCCTACGTGCAGGCCCAGGTGACACTGGCCCTGGCAGGCGGCGTCACCCAGCTCGCGGGCGGAGCGAACGCCCTCCTCCAGGGCGTCCTTGCACGGGTGACCCATGCGGCAATCGACCTCGGCCTCTTTCTGCTGATGCTGTTCTTCCTGCTTCGCGACGGCGGGCGTTTGAAGGAGGAGCTCAGGCCCATATCGCCGTTCTCCCCGGACCAGGAGAGCCAGATCTTCGAGCACCTCGAAAAGACCATCCTGGGGGCGCTTCAGGCCGTGGTCGTGGTGCCGGTCGCCCAGGGAATCCTGGCGGGCATCGGCTTCACGATCTTCGGGGTGCCCTCGCCCTTCCTGTGGGGAACCGCGGTCATCCTGGCGGCGACGGTGCCACTGGTGGGCTCGCCGCTTGGCTGGGTGCCGGCGTGCGTCTATCTCTTCCTCCAGGGTCAGGTCGGGCCCGCGCTGGGTCTGGCTGTCTACGGCACCGTGGTCGTGAGCGGCAGCGACAACGTGGTAAAGCCGCTCCTTCTGCGTGGCGCGGCCAGCATCCACCCCCTCCTGGGCTTTCTGTCGATCATCGGCGGGTTCCTCGTCTTCGGTGTGTTCGGCTTCCTCATCGGCCCCGTCATCCTCTCGCTCGTGCTGTCCGCGATCCGAATCTACCGGCTCGACATCCTCCGGAATCCGGCCTCCGAGGCCCCTCCCCAGCCCGCCGAACCCACGTTGCCGGCGGCCGCCCTATCCTCCTCGAAGCTCGCAGGTTAGGCTTGCTTGCCTGCCTCTGTTGGCTGTGGTAACTTTTCCGGTCGTTGCCGTCTCTTACGCCTCCTCCCGAGCAGTCGGACTCGCAAAGAGGGGGCCCGGGGGGTCGGGGACGCGCGCTTCGTGAAGCGGGCCCGTACATCGGGCTCGGCACGACCCTGGCCGCCACCGTGCTGGCGGGTCTGGGTGCGGGCTACTGGCTGGACTCCCGGCTGGGAACCTCACCCTGGTTCCTGCTCGTCGGGGGCACGCTGGGCATGGGCGCGGCCCTCATCCATTTTCTTCGACTGGCGTCGAACCTTTCGAAACGACAGGGCCCCAAGCGTTGAGCCTCGGTAAGTACTCACTCCTCGTCATCGTCGTGGCCCTCTCGTCGCTCCTGCTCGCGTGGCCCATCGTTCTGCGTCGCCTGGACGGACCCGGGCGCTGGGCGGCTTTCTACGGAAGCGGGCTCGCGTTCGTGAACACCATCGTGGCCCACTTCATCGTGCTGTGGTCCGACCGGCGATCGACCAACGTCTTTCTCGGGGCGGTCCTCGGGGGGATGGTCGGGCGCATGGGGCTTTTGCTCGCAGCGGTCGTCGCCGGCATCGTGTGCCTCGGCTTGCCGAGAGTGCCCCTGGCGATCGCGCTCCTTGCGTACTTCGTTCTCTTCCTCGTCGTGGAGCTCACCATCCTCCACCGGCGCTCCCCGAAGCAGACCCTTCCGGGAGGCCATTCGTGAGCCTGACGCTCGCTCTCGTGCTGCTTCTCGCGACGGCGTCCGCTCAGGCGGAGGCACCGACCTCGGCACAGGTGGCCGCGGAGGCACCGGCTGCCTCCGAGCACGCTCAGGAAGCGGAGCCGTCCCAGCCCACGGCGGGTCATGAAACTCGGCCGGCCGACGCGCAGGGCGCCGCCGGCCACGGCCCCGAGGCCGAAGCCGACCATGGTGGTCCCTCCGAAGTGATCATGCACCACGTGATGGACCAGCCCTTCCTGGGACTCTTTCCGTCGAAGCACCTCGTTTTCTTCGTGCTGGCGGCGCTCCTCGTCGTCCTGATCGTCCAGCTCGCGATCCGCAGCTATCGAGGTGGCTCCATCCCCGGAGGGCTGGGTCAGGCGGTGGAGGCCGTGGTGCTCTTTATCCGCGACGACATCGCCGAGGTGAACATCGGCCACGAGGACGGTCGCCGGTTCACGCCGCTCCTGTGCAGCTTCTTTTTTTTCATCTTGGTGGCGGCGCTGCTGGGGCTACTGCCCTTCTCCGCGACGTCCACCGGGAACCTGGCCGTGACGATGGCGCTGGCGGGGGTCTCGTTCATCGCCCAGCAGTACGCGGGCATCTCGAAGTTCGGCGTCGTGCAGCACTTCAAGAACCTTGTGCCGGCCGGCCTTCCCTGGCCGATGCTGCCGATCATGATCCCGGTCGAGATCTTGAGCCTGTTCACAAAGCCCTTTGCCCTCATGATCCGGCTGTTCGCAAACATGCTGGCCGGACACATGGTGATCACGACCCTGCTCCTGCTCATCGCCCTCATGGCGCAGCTCAGCACCGCCGCCGGCGTGTTGATGGCGCCTGTTTCGATCGGCCTGGCTCTCTTCATAATGTTTTTGGAGATCCTGGTGGCCTTCATCCAGGCCTACATCTTCACGCTGCTCACCGCCATTTTCATCGGGATGTACGCGCATCCCGCGCACTGATGTCTGTCTTCACGCTCTAGGAGGAACTCGAATGGATTCCACGGCACTTGCCTACTTGGCCGCCGGCATCGGCGCCGGTCTGACGATCATCGGGGGGGCCGCCGGCATCGGCAGGCTCGCCGCTGCCGCCATGGAGGGTATCGCCCGCCAGCCCAACGCCTCCGGCGACATCCGCGGCGCGATGATCGTGGCCGCCGGACTCATCGAAGGCGTCACGTTCTTCGCGTTGATCGTGACCATCCTTCTTGCCATCAAGTAGACCGTCGATGTTCACTTCCGTCACGCACGGCGCTCTGCTTCCCCTCGCGGCGTCGGGGGGCGGAGGGGGTCTGCTGAGCATCGACTGGACGCTCTTCTGGGCCACCCTCGTCCTGTTCATCCTCTTCGCCCTTGTGCTTGGAAAGTTCGCCTGGAGCCCGCTCCTCCGCATCGTGGACGAGCGCGAGAAGAGCATCCGAACGAGTGTCGAGAGCGCGGAGAACGCGGCGGCGGAGGCGAAGGACCTGCTGGCGCAACATCAGGAGATGTTGCGTGGAGCGGGACGCGAGCGCGAGGAGATCCTCGCCAAGGCCCTGAAGGAGGCCGAGACCGTCCGGGGGGATCTCCTCGAGAAGACCCGTTCCGACGCGGAGCGCGTCGCGGGGCATGCCCGCGAGCAGATCGAGCGAGAGAAGAACGAGGCGATCTCCGAGCTCCGAGCTCAGGTGGCGGACATCGCGGTGGAGGCGGCCTCGAAGATCGTGAAGTCCTCGCTCACGCCCGAAGCCCAGAAGAAGCTGGTCGACGACTACATCACCTCGCTTCCCCGGGCATAGTCGCGCCTAGGGCACCTTCATTGTCATGGGGTCACGGAGCGGCAGGTCGGTGACCCGGCCGCCGGGTGCGAGGGCCTCGGCCGGGACGTCATGGGCGCCGTCGCCTTTGGCGATCTTCTCCTGGTCACCCACGATGAGGAGGATCATCTTCTCGGGCACGAGGTGGGTTCGGGCCACCCGCTGTACGTCTTCGGCGCTCACTCCGCGGATACTCGAGCGGTAGGTCTGCCAGTAGGACGGGCTGCGGCCCGTGTACTCGTCCGAAGCGAAGATGGCCATGGTCTGGGCCTTCGTCGAGAAGCTCGACGGGAAGGTCTGGATGAGGCTGCTCTTCACGATCTCCAGCTCCTCGGCGGTGACGGGCTCCTCGCGCATCTTCCGGATCTCGTCCAACACCAGCTCGGTGGCCCACAAGACGGTGGGGCTCTTGGACTGGAAGCGCGCCCGAAAACGGCCCGGGTAGAAGACGCCCACGAAAAGGCCCGAGCCCGCGGAGTAGGCCAGGCCTTCGTTGGAACGGACGGTGGTCATGAGGCGTGAGGTGAAGCCCGATGCCCCGAGGATGTCGTTCATGACCCGGAGGGCGTAGACGTCGGGGTGGCCGCGCCTGACCGTGGGAAGGCCCAGGGAGACGCGCCCCTGGTTCACGTCCTTCTGGATGCGGTAGAGCCCGGGCTCCGCCGGGTCGATCGACTCGGGGATCGGCGGCACCGCCGTCGCCGACCCGGGCCAGTCGGCAAAAGCCTTCTCGAGGCGTGCGAGCATCTCCTCCGTCTCGAAGTAGCCCGAGACCGCGGCGATCATGTTCTGTGGGTGGACGAACTTTTGGTGAAAGGCCACCAGGTCGTCCCGCGAGATCGCCGCGAGAGACGCCTCGGTGGTGAAGCGGTTCGAGTTGTGGCCTTCCCCGTAGAGGAGCACGGTCCACTCCCGGGCCTCTATGTCCGCTGAGTCGTCGTTTCTTTTCTTCATCGATTGCAGTGCTTGCTCACGGGCCAGCTCCAGCCGATCCTCCTGGAAGCGCGGCTTTTGGAGCACGTCGACGAACAGCGGGAGGGCCTCGTCGAGGTTGTCCGCCAGGCAGTTCAGGCTGGCGCCTCCGGAGACGGGGCCCAGGCCCGTGGAGACCTGCGCGGCAAGAAAGTCCAGCTGTTCGTCGAGCTCCTCTCCCGAGAGCGCCTTCGTGCCTCCCCGGCGCATCTGGGAGCCCGTGAGAGAGGCCAGGCCTTCCTGGCCCACGGGGTCGAGCCAGCTCCCGGCCCTGAGCGTGATCGAGATGTTCACCAGGGGGAGGGCCCGGTCCTCGGCGATGAAGATCACCATGCCGTTGTCGAGGACGTGGCGATGGTCCTTCGGCGATGGCGGGTCGAAGACGATGGGTTCGAAGGAAAGAGCCTCCGGACGGGCCGGGATCTCCTGCCCGACCGCGGGCAGGGCGAAGAGACCCAGGGAAAGGGCGGCGGTAATGGCGTGGCGTGTCATGGCTATGGCGGTCCTCACTTGGAAGCCTCGGAGGCACTGGAGAGCGCGTCGAGTCGCTCCCCGGCCCTCTTCAGCAGGAGGCTGATGGCCGGCTGCATCTCCGGCGGTGCCTGCCCCGCCCCCTGCTCCATCTGGGCGATCATCTGCTGGAGCTGGGCCGGGTCGTCGACCGCCTCGAGCTGCTTCAGCGTCTGGCGGACCATGGACTGCGCCTCGGCGGACAATGCCGCGACCTCCGGGTCCTCGGGCTCCCCTCCCTCCTTGCGGAGGAACACTCCCACCGTCCGCCGCTCCTCCACCAGGTATGTGCTCGCCGCCCGTTGGATGTCCTCTGCTGTGACTGCATCCGCACGCTCGGCCGAGGTGTTGATGTAGCCCCAGTCGCCCATCCCGGCGTAGATCATGAGCTGGAGCCCGATGCCAATGGGAGAGGCGAGCCGGCGGTAGGCGTTGGCCTTGTACCGGTTCTTGACCTTCTGGAGCTCGTGGGCCGGCACCGGCTCCTTCTGGAGCCTCTCGACCTCCTCGTAGACCGCGGCCTCGACCGCAGCCGGATCCTCGGCTTCCTTCACCGTGCATTCCACGATGAAGATGCCGCTGTACTTGCGCGCGTCGATGTAGGCCGACGTCTGGTTGGCGATCTTCCGGCCCTCGACGAGGCCCTTGTACAGACGTCCCGTGCGGCCGATGAGCACGTCGGACAGGAGATCCAGCACGGGCATGTCGCGGTGCACGAAGGGAACCCCCTTCCACCAGATGCGAACGGTGGGCGAGGTCTCGGCCACGGCGTTGTAGCGCTTCTCCGCCACTTGCTCCGGCTCCAGCGTGACCACCGGAGCCGGCTCCACGGTCCCACGGGGGATGCGTCCGAAGTAGCGGGCGAGAAGAGGCTTCACCTGGGCCACATCGAAGTCACCGGCAAGGACACCGACGAGGTTGTTGGGCGCGTAGTAGGAGGCGAAGAACGTCCGGGCCTGGTCCAGCGTGTACGTGGGGATGTCCGAAGCCCAACCCACCACCGGCCACATGTAGGGGTGGGCCTCCCAGAACGTGGCGTTGAAGGCCTCGTCGAACCGGCCGAGCGGGGTGGACTCCGTGCGCATTCGCCTCTCTTCGAAGACGACGTCGCGCTCCGAGTAGAACTCCCGAAAGACCGGGTTCAGGAGACGATCGGACTCGAGCCACGCCCACAGCTCCAGGCGATTGCTCGGAACGCGGACGAAGTAGACCGTCTGATCCTCCGAGGTGAAGGCGTTCATGAACTCCGCGCCGTTCGACGTGTAGATCCGATCGAACTCGCCGTTGACGATGGTCTCCCGCTGCCGTTCCACCAGCGCGTCAAACTCAGCGTTCAGCTCGCGGTAGCGCTCGGTCCAGCTCTCGGGTGCGGAGAGGTCGTCGATCTCTCCGCGGCGGAGCCTCTCGCGCATCAGGGCCTTCTCGGCCCGCATCTCCTTGCGGACGCTCTCCTGCTCCTCGATGACGCGGAGGTCGGCCTCGATGTCGGTGGTGCCGATGGTGTGAGTCCCCTTGAACATCATGTGCTCGAAGAAGTGGCTCATCCCGGTGATCCCCGGGCGCTCGTTGACCGAGCCGACCAGAGCCGTCCAGCCCGCCGTGACCGTGGGTGAGTCGTGCTGCTCGTAGAGCAGCCAGGTCATGCCGTTCTCGAGAACCACCTCTTCGACGGCGATCTGCGGTGCCTCGGCCGCGGTGGCCGGGAGGGCGAGAAGACCCGCGATCCCCAACGACCACAGGGGGTTCAATGGCTTGAATCTCATGTGTTCTGCTCCCAGAAACCCGAGCCTAGCATCGTTCCCACCTCCGTGGCTGCCCGGCGAGTCTCTCTTCGGTTGACGGGCGAGTCGAGCCCCCGCTACCCTCAAACGCGACCGTGGCCCGTGCCCCTCTTGCCGTTTTCGCCCTGCTGCTGGCTGCCGGAGCTGCCTCCGCCCAGGATGGCGCCCTCGTCTCGACGCCGCAGCAGACACCCCGCTCCGTCCCGTCCGAGATCGAGGGCGCCATCGCCGATGACGAGCAGGCGCCGGTCGGCCCGGCCCCGGGGACGCCGACCCTCGATCTCAATGGTGCGGTCCGTCTGGCGCTCGAGCAGAACTTCTCGCTGCTCGACTCCTCGGCCGCCGTCACCGCCTCGCGCTGGCAGCGCTCCGCCGCCAGCGGGGAGTTCCTTCCCCAGGTCGTGCCGCTCTTCTCTCGAGGCGACGGCCGGACGCTCTTCGGCCTCGATGTCTCCCAGAGACTGCCGTGGACCGGAGGGACCCTGGTGGCCACGGGCCGGTATGTCTCCCAGCCGGATCCGGCCGCGGGGGTGGAGCCGCTCTTCCCCCGGAGCACCGACCTCAGGCTCCTGCTGAGCCAGCCGCTGCTCCGAGGCGCCGGACCCAACGCGACCTACTTCGCTCTCACCAACGCCAAGCGCGCGGTGGCCAGGCAGGAGCGCACCTTCGAGCTCGCGCGGCAGCGACTGGCCGTGCAGGTCGCCAGCGCCTTCTACTCCGTGATCGCCCAGCGGCAGCTCTTCGAGGTGGCCGACCAGAGCCTGCAGCGCACCGAGAGCCTGCTCGACGCCTCCGACGCGCGGCTCAAGGTGGGGATGGCGAGCAAGCTCGACGTCTTCCGGGCCGAGCTGCAGGCGGCCCAGGCCCGCGAGGGTATGATCCGCACGACGGCGGCCCTCGAGACCGCTCTCGAGCAGTTCCGGGGGATTCTCGCGCTCCCGCCGGACAACCCGGTGGAGCCGGAGGGTGTCGTCCTCGAGCCGCCCAAAGAAGAAGAGGAAGAGGAGCCGGTCGAGATGCTGGTCAGGCAGGCTCTCGAGCACCGCCTCGAGCTGAAGGAGGCGCGGGATCGGGTGAGCGACGCCCGCCGTGCCTCGTCTCTCGCCCGCCAGGACCTGCTGCCCCAGGTGGACCTCAACCTGGGAGTGACCCAGCTCGGCTTCGGCCGCACCTTCGGCGGCGCCTTCGGCATGCGGGATCGCCAGATCGAGTTCTTCATCAGCGCGTCCTACCCCTTCCGGCAAACGACCCAGAAGGCCAACCGTGCGGTGAGCGAGATCTCGGTCCAGGTCAGCGAGCGCGCCGTGGCCCAGATCGTTCTCGAGATCGAGCGCGAGGTCCACCTCGCCGCCCGCGACCTCGACCGCATCCGGCAGAGTGTCGTGGTCCAGCTGCAGTCGGTCGGGGTCGCCGAGCAGCAGCGCCGCCTGGCGGTGCTGCGATACCAGCGCGGTCTCGCCAGCAACTTCGACGTGGTGGACGCGGAGAGCAACTACGTGGTCGCCCGCTCCGCCCTGGTCAGCCTCCTCACGAGCTACGCGGTGGCCCGGCTCGAGCTCCGGCGGGCGACCGGCACGCTCTCGGTCGACACGGAGTTCGCGCCGTGAGCACGATAAGGGCCCGGCTCGACCCGCTGGTAGGCGTTGCCGGCGATGGAGCTCGCGCGGTCCGTCCCTGGCTGAAGCGCGACCACTGGACCCCCGAGAACCTCACCGGCCTCGCCGACGCGGCACGTCGTCGACCGCTGAGGACTCTCTTCGTGAGTGCGGTGCTCGTGGGCCTTCTGGTCGCGTTGTCGTCGGCGCTCGGGCGCCAGGACCACTCTCTGGCTGCCACCGAGGTGCGCTCGGGTGTCTTTCGTGTCGCCGTCATCGAGACAGGGACTCTCGAAGCCCTGCGCTCGGTGACCTACGCCTCACAGATCCAGAGCAACCAGGCCAAGATCGTCGCCCTCGCCCCGGAGGGCAAGCTGGTCGAGAAGGGCGACCTCCTCATCCTCTTCGACGCCGCGCCCTTCGAGGAGGAGATCCGACGCAACCACGCCCTCTTGGCCCAGGCGCAGGCGGACCTCCTCACCGCCGGCGAGGACCTGAAGCTGCAGGGCCTGCAAAACGCCGAGGAGCTGCAGGCGGCCCGGCTCAGGGTGGGGGAGACCGGCCTCGAGCTCCAGGACGTCCAGAGGGGCAAGGGTCAGCTCAAGGAGGAGGAGGCCGAAGCGGCGGTGGCCAACGCCAAGCGGGAGCTCAAGGACGCGGAGGGCCAGCTCGAGGACCTGAGCCCGCTCCTGGCCGAGGGCTTCATCACGCGCACCGAGCTGGAGCGCGCCGAGCAGGCGCGGGACCGGGCCGCGGAGGAGCTGATCCTCAGCCGCCGTCGCAGGGATGCGCTCTTGAACTTCGGTCGTCCCCTCGAGCTCACCCGGGCGCGCTCGGACGTCCAGTCCAGCCGCGAGACGCTCCGCCAGCTCCAAAGCGCCAACGCCTACCGGCTCGCCCAGAAGGAGGCGACGATCGCGGCGGCCCGGAGCCGCATCCAGGAGGCCTCGGCCAAGCTCGAGCTGGCGAAGCAGCAGCTCGCACGGTGCGAGGTGCGTGCCGACGTGCCCGGCATCGTCGTCTACAAGGACGTCTTCTTCGGCTCCGAGCGTCGCCGGCCCCAGGTCGGCGACCAGGTGTGGGCCAATCAGCCCCTTCTCATCCTCCCCGACATCTCGAAGACTGTCGTCGAGACGAAGGTGCGGGAGACGGACATCCACAAGGTGGAGCGGAACCAGCAGGTGAGCGTCCGAGTCGACGCCTATCCCGACCTCCGGCTGAGCGGAGAGGTGACCCTCGTGGGGACGCTCGCCCGGGAGGAGAAGGAGAGGCGTGGGGCCAAGTTCTTCGCCGTGACCGTCCTGATCAACGAGTCCGAGCCCCGCCTGAGACCGGGCATGACCGCCCGGGTAGAGATCCTGGTCGAAGAGCGCCAGGACGCCATCTTCGTCCCGCTGGAGGCAGTGTTCGAAAAGGAAGGGCGCCACGTCGTCTACCCGGCGACGCGGCACCCGCGGGAGCGCGAGGTGGTGCTCGGGCCGTCCAACGCGGATTTCGTGGTCATCGAGAAGGGCCTGGCTCCCGGCGAGCGGGTCCTGCTCCGCGACCCAATGGCCGCCATCCCCGACTTCAGTGGCCAACCCGGGTCCTGAGAGTCTCTCGTCGTCTCTCGTCTCGCTGCGCCGGGTCGCGCGCGTCTACACCCGGGGCCCGACCGAGGTGGCGGCCCTTGCCGACGTCAGCCTCGAGGTGCGCGAGGGAGAGCAGCTGGCGATCATGGGCCCCTCGGGCTCGGGCAAATCGACGCTCCTGGCGATCCTCGGCTGTCTCGATCACCCGACGCGGGGAGAGCACCTCTTCGAGGGGACGAGCGTCGCCGAGCTGGACGACGACACCCTCTCGCGTCTCCGCAACCGGGCCATCGGCTTCGTCTTCCAGTCCTTCCACCTGCTCCCCCATCTCTCGGTGGCCGAGAACGTCGAGACCCCGCTGCAGTACGGGGAGCTCCCGGTGGGAGAATGGCGCCCGCGCGCACTCGATGCCCTCGAGCGGGTCGGCGTGGCGGACCGCGCCGACCATCGCCCGTCGGAGCTCTCGGGAGGCGAGGCTCAGCGGGCGGCGATCGCTCGGGCGCTGGTCGTGGAACCTCGGATGCTCCTGGCCGACGAGCCCACCGGCAACCTCGACTCCACCACCGGAGGCGAGATCGCGGCCCTCCTCGACGAGCTCCACGCACAGGGCTCCACCATCGTCCTCGTCACCCACAACGAGTCCCTCGCCCGTCGCGCGGAGCGGCTCGTGACCCTCCGAGACGGACGCGTCGAGGGGGAGGAGCGCCTCTCATGAGGACGAACCGGGGCGGGGACCGCGGTCACTCCCCGGGCTGTGTGAGATCGTGATGCCGGGTCTCGTCCTGGTTCGCCTTGGCCTGCGCAGCCTCATGCTGCACAAGCTGCGCTCGGGGCTCTCCATCCTGGGTGTCGTCTTCGGCGTGGCCGCGGTCGTGGCGATGTCTTCGGTCGGGGAAGGGGCGCGGCGGCAGACGCTGGCTCAGATCGAGGCGCTCGGGATCGACACCGTGACGGTACGCACGAGCCCCGCCGACGACCAGGAGAGTGCCGGCGGGCTGCGGGCCGCAGACGCCGACTCGATTCGAGACGTGGTTCCCGGCGTGCTCGCCGTCGCCCCGGTGCGCGTCGCCGAGCTGTCCGCCGAGGCCGGCAGCCGGTCGGCGGCGGTGACCGCAGTCGGGGTCACGCCCGCCTACCGTGAAGCGGCGCGGCTCGACCTCGCCCGCGGCCGGTTCCTCGCCGACCTCGACGTGTCCGACCGCAAGCGAGTCGCCGTCCTCGGGGCGTCGGTCGCGGCGCGGCTGTTCCCCCTCGGGAACCCGTTGGGCCAGACCGTGCGGATCGGCGGCGAGTGGTTCCACGTCATCGGAATCCTCGAGGGTCGCTCGTCCCCCCGGGGGCAAAGCGCCGTCGTCCGCTCACGGGACCTGAACCGCTCGGTCATCGTGCCTCTGCCCGCCCTGGACCATGGTTTCGACACCCGCCCGGACGGTGTCGACGAGATCGTGTTCCGGGTGGAAACCCCCGAGGCGGTGGTCCCCGCGGCGGCCGTGGCCCAGGCCCTTCTCCGCCGGACGACGGGGGAGGCTCGTTTGGAGATCGTGGTCCCTCGCGAGATCCTGCGCCAACGCCAGCGCGCGCAGCGAGTCTTCAACGTGGTCACCGGCGCGGTGGCCGCCATCGGGCTCCTCGTCGGCGGGATCGGGATCATGAACATCATGCTCGCCAGCGTCGCCGAGCGGACCCGAGAGGTGGGACTCCGCCGAGCCCTCGGTGCACGCCGGCGTGACGTGGCCGTGCAGTTCCTCGTCGAGAGCACGCTCCTGACGCTCACCGGCGGCGTCCTGGGGAGCGTCCTGGGGCTCGGAGGCTCGCTGCTCATCCAGGGCTTCGCCGGCTGGCCGACCGCCACGCACCCCCTGATGCTGGTGGCCGCTCTTGTGGTGGCCCTTCTCGTGGGGGTCGGCTTCGGCTTCTACCCGGCCTGGCACGCGTCGCGCCTCGAGCCCATGACGGCGCTGAGGAGGGAGTGACTGTCCTCGATCAGGCGAGGGGTTCGCGGAAGCGTTCGCAGAAGTCGACCAGCGTCTTCACGCCGAAGCCGATGGCGCCGGTCTCGTAGTACTTCCAGTCCTTGTCCCGGAACATGGGTCCCGCGATGTCGAGGTGCGCCCAGGAGGTCTTCTCGGGGACGAACTCGCGGAGGAAGAGCCCGGCGGTGATCGCTCCGGCCAGTCCTCCCGCGGCGATGTTGTTCACGTCGGCGAAGGGCGTCTTGAGGCTGTCCTTGTACTCCTCCACGAGGGGCAGCTCCCAGAACGCCTCTCCGTGGTTCGCGCCGGAGAGGATCACTCTCCGAATCAGCTCCTCGTCGTTCCCCATGATTCCGGCGACGCTGGGTCCCAGCGCCTTCAGCACGGCCCCGGTGAGGGTGGCGATGTCGAGGATGTGTGTGGCGCCCTCCTCACCGGCGCGAAAGAGCCCGTCGGAAAGGACCAGCCGACCCTCGGCGTCCGTGTTGTCGACCATGATGGACTTGCCGTTCTTCGCCACGAAGATGTCGCCCGGCCGCTGGGCCTTGCCGTCGGGCATGTTCTCGGCGCAGCAGAGAATCCCCACCACCTTGAGCTGGGGCCGGAGCTTGCCCAGGGCGCGCATGGCGAACAGCGTCGCTGCCGCTCCTGCCATGTCGCCCTTCATCTCCCACATCATGTTGCCGGGCTTCAGGCTGATCCCTCCGGTGTCGAAGGTGACCCCCTTGCCGACGATCGCCACGGTCTCCTTCGAGGGCTTCCGCGGAACGAGGCGCAGGACGATCATCCGGCCGGGATGCTGGCTGCCCGCTCCCACCCGCACGATGCCCTGGTAGCCCCTCGCCTCGAGAGCCGTCGGATCCAGGATCTCCACCTCCAGGTCGACCTCGCCCGCGATGTCGGCGGCCTCTTTCGCCAGGACCTCCGGCGTCACCGCGGCTCCCGGCTCGTTGATGAAGTCGCGAGCCCGGTTCACGTTCTCCGAGACCCAGAGGTAGCGGGACTTGCGGGCCTCGGCGTCCGCCTCGTGATCCTTGTGCACGAAGAGGGTGAGCGAGGCCTTCTTGCGGAAGAAGTCGTCCTTCTCCTGGCGGTAGCGGTCGAACGTGTAGCTGCCGAGAAGCGCGCCCTCCACCACCTTGCCCACGAACGGAGCCGCATCCTTGCTGTTGACGAGGACTCCCACTCTCGGCAGGCTGTAGTCGCGGGCCACGCGAAGTGCCCGCGCGGTCAGGGTCTTGACGTTCTCCCAGAGATTCCAGCTCTTGAGCTGCGGGCTCCAGTAGACGACCAGAGACCTCGCGCTCGCCCCCTCCTCGAGGGTGGCGAAGTACTCCCGCTTGAGGGTCTTGTCCCGGAAGCCGGCGGCGGCACGCTGGACGTGGGCGTTGACGGCGGGGTCGTCGATCTCGTGCAACGTCTTGTCCTCGTCGAGGATGACCGCCAGGAGATCGACAGGGGCCTTGGAGAGAGGGGTGACGGAGAGAGTGACGTTCATGGGACCTCGGGTGTCGGAGAGCTGGAAAGGGCAGCCTGCGAAGGACGATTATACGCCGAGCGGCGTCGCGGGCCCGGGCTCACTCCGCCTCCTCCAGGTCGCGGCGTCCCCGTCGCATGGTGGCCCAGAGGGCCAGGGTGAGGAGAAGGACGGCCACCACCACCGCCCCGCCAAACAGCACCACCGTCGAGAAGAGGATGCTGCGCCGGCCCATGACCGCGCCGAGCTCGAGCCGACGACCGTCCAGGGCTGCGCTCACATCCTGGTGCCATCCCAGGATGTTCCCTCGTTCCACGCCGTCGCTGGCGTTCCTGTGGCTGTAGATCTTGCTGGGAAGATGAAAGCGCACTGCCATCAGCCCTTCCCGGCCCCTCTCCCCGATGTCCGGGGCGTCGAGGGGGCGTTGCCAGCTCCCGTCGAGGCGCAGCCGCCCCTCCTCGTTCTCCAGCACCACGCGGAGATCGGGAAAGGCAGGGGTGTACGAGAGCCGGTTCACGTCGGCGAACGTCGCCGAGACAAAGAGATAGGGCTGGCCGCCCCGTCGCGTCAGGGTGACACGCTCGACCTCGAGGCCCGAGCGTTCGAACAGCTCCCGCACCGTCTCCTCCGTGGCGGTGCCGTCCGGGTCCTCGGGGCGGCCCAGGCCCTTCATGGCCGTCCACAGTGCGGGCCGTCCGGTCACGTTCACCGTGCCCGAGCCGTCCACGTCGAGCCAAAACTCGTGCTCGTACTCGTAGGTGAGGCAGCCGCCGAGGGACAGGAGGAGCAAAGGCACGGCCGCAAGCCGGGAGACCATTGCCGGCGGATTCTAGCCCCGATCCGACAATAAGGACACCCAGACCCACCGGTCATCATGAGAGGTCGGACCGGGACAAGCAGACCCTCGAGCGCAGAGTAGAATCCGGCAATGTCCCGCAAGAAGAGTCTCTACCTGGTGGACGGCAGCGGTCAGTTCCACCGTGCCTACCACGCGATTCGCGGCCTGGCCACGAGCCGGGGCCTGCCCACCAACGCCACCTACGGCTTCACCACCATGCTTCGGAAGCTCCTCGAGGACGAGAAGCCCGAGTACGTGGGCATCCTGTTCGACGCCCCCGGGCCGACCTTCCGACACGAGCAGTACGCGGAGTACAAGGCGAATCGCCCGAAGATGGACGACGAGCTGGCCGTGCAGATTCCCTGGGTGCGACGGGTGTGCGAGGCGTTCCGTCTCCCGGTGAGCGAGGTGCCCGGGTTCGAGGCGGACGACACGATCGCCACGCTGGCGCGACTGGCCGTGGAGAAGGGGCTCGCGGTCGTCGTCGTCTCCGCGGACAAGGACCTGCTCCAGCTCGTGAGCGACGACGTGGAGGTCCTGAATCCCGGTCGCGAAGAGATGGGCGCGACCCGCCTGGACCGAAGTGCCGTCGAGGCCAAGTGGGGAGTGCCTCCCGAGAGGATCGTGGACGTTCTCGCCCTGGTCGGAGACTCGGTCGACAACGTTCCCGGTGTGCCGGGCATCGGCGACAAGGGGGCCCGGGACCTGGTGCGCACCTACGGCCCGGTCGAGGCGGTCCTCGAGCACGCCGGCGAGGTCAAGCGCAAGGCCTACCGGGAGGGGCTCCAGAACCACGCCGACCTGGCGCTTCTTTCAAAGCAGCTCGTGACGCTCCGGACCGACGCCCCCGTCGAGCTGGACCTCGAGGCACTGAAGCGACACGAGGTGGACCGACCGAGAGCCCACGCCCTCTTCAAGGAGCTGGAGTTTCAGCTCCTGGCCCGAGAGTACGTCCCCGACGTGGCTGCAACGGCCGAGGAGCACGAGATCCTCACCGGAGTGGGGGAGATCCAGGCCGCGGCGGGTGAGGCCAGCGCGGCCGGGCGCGTGGCTCTCACGGTGGCGGTCACGAGCCCGAGAGCCATGCGCGCACGGGTGCTCGGGATCGCCCTGGCCTGGCGCCCCGGTCACTCCGTCTACGTTCCCCTGGCCCACTCGGGACTCGATGCTCCCGAGGCGCTGCCGGCCGAGGAGGCTCTCGCCCTCCTCGGGCCCCTCCTCGGGAACCCGAAGGTGCGCAAGCTCTCCGCCCACTCCAAGCGGGACCACGTGGTCCTCGGTCGCCTGGACGTCCCTCTCGCTGGCCTCGACTTCGACGCCCTCCTCGCCTCGTACCTCCTCGCGCCCGGTCGCCGGGGCTATGCCCTCGAGGATCTGGCCTTCGAGCTGCTGGAGGAGCGGCGGAGTCCGGGCACCGGCGGGATCGCCGCCGAAGATGCCGCCGCCGACCCCACCGCCCGCGCCGCGGGAGGCGATGCAGGGGTCGTCCTGCGGCTGGACGAGCCCATGACCCTTCGCCTCGAGGAAGAGGAGCTCATCCCTGTCTTCGAATCCGTCGAGATGCCCCTGGTCGAAGTGCTCGCCGACATGGAGCGTGTGGGCGTGAAGGTGGACCGGGAGCTCCTCGTCTCCATGAGCGGAGAGATGGAGGTCCGGCTTCAGGCTCTGACGAAGGACATCCACCGGCTCGCCAAGGGGGAGTTCAACATCAACTCCCCGGCACAGCTGAGGGAGGTGCTCTTCGAGCGGCTCGGGATGAAGAGCGGGAAGAAGACGGCCAAGACACGGGCCGCCTCCACGGCCGAAGACGTCCTCGAGGAGCTCGCCCTCGTCCACGAGCTGCCCCGGAAGATTCTCGACTACCGGTCGATCCAGAAGCTGAAGTCGACCTATGTGGACGCTCTGCCCGAGCTGATCAATCCCGAGACCGGCCGCATCCACGCCACCATGAACCAGACGGTGGCCGCCACCGGACGCCTCTCCTCGGCGGACCCGAACCTCCAGAACATCCCCATCCGGACCGCGGAGGGCCGGCGCATCCGTGAGGCCTTCGTGGCCGAGCCCGGCCGTGTTTTGCTCTCCGCGGACTACAGCCAGATCGAGCTCCGGATCCTCGCTCACCTGAGCCGGGACGAGACCCTCATCGACACGTTTCGACGGGGCGAGGACGTTCACGACCGCACCGCCAGCGAGGTCTTCGGCCCCCTGTCCCCCATTCCACCCGACGCGCAGCGCCGGATCGCCAAGATGGTCAACTACGCGCTGCTCTACGGGAAGACGGGCTTCACGCTGGCCAAGGACCTGGGCGTGTCACGCAAGGAGGCCGATTCGTTCATCGAGGCGTACTTCGCCCGATATCCGAGAGTGAGGTCGTTCATCGACGAGACCATCGAGCGAGCCCGGGAGACGGGGACGGTCCGGACCCTCCTCGGCCGGCTCAGGCGCCTCCCCGACCTCCATGCGAAGAGCCGTCCCGTAAGGATGGAGGCGGAGCGCCAGGCGATGAATACCCCTGTCCAGGGCTCCGCCGCCGACCTCATCAAGAGAGCCATGCTCGATCTCTGGCGAGAGCTCCACGAGCGCAAGATGAGCTCGCGGCTCATTCTCCAGATTCACGACGAGCTGCTCCTCGAGGTCCCGGAGGCCGAGGCCGACGCAGCGAAGGCCCTGGTCACCCGGGTCATGGAGGGCGCCCTGGAGCTCGTCGTCCCCCTCGTGGTCGACGCCCGCCTGGGCAAGAACTGGGCGGAGGTGCATTAGAGCAAACGCGCGGAAGCGAGCACGCACACGTGCCCTCTTCGGGCACGTGTGCGTGCAGGACTGCTCAGGTATTCGGTCTGTTGGAGGCGACGCTCACGCGTCGCAACCTACACTCGGTCGACGCTCGTCTCGCAAGCTCGACTGAGCGTCCCCCGAGCCCCCTACGTGGGGAGGGGATAGGGGTGGGGGGTCGATCAATAATTATGCAAGAATGAGAGTTCCGGAGGTCGAATAGAGTGCCCCTTTACGAATACGAGTGTCCTGGCTGCGGCACGTTTGAGCGGGTGCAGAAGTTCTCGGATCCCATCCTCACCGCGTGCCCGACCTGCGATAAGCCGGTCGAGAAGCTCATCTCGGCCCCGGCGATCCAGTTCAAGGGCACCGGCTGGTACGTCACCGACTACGCCAAGAAGGGGTCCGACGGCGAGAAGGACACCGGGGAGCCGAAGGCGAAGACGGGCGATGGGAAGGACGGCGGCTCCTCGAAGGACAAGCCGGCGAAGAAGGAGTCCTCCTCCTCCCCGTCGTCGTCATCATCAAAGGGCTCGTCGTCGAAGTAGCTAGAGATTCAGCGACTTCAGGTACTCGCGGAAGGGACCGCCCAGGTCCTCGCGCTTGAGCGCGAACTCCACGGTGGCACGAAGGAAGCCGAGCTTGTTGCCCGCATCGTGGCGCACGCCCTCGAATTGATATCCGTAGAGCGGGCGATCTTCCTTCAGCATCCGGAGCGCGTTCGTGAGCTGGATCTCACCGCCCGCGTCCCGGGGCGTCTTCTCCAGCGCATCGAAGATGTCGGGAGTCAGGATGTAGCGCCCGATGATCGCCAGGTCGCTGGGCGCATCCTCGGCGCTGGGCTTCTCCACCATGTCGCTGATGCGAAAGAGCCGACCCGTCTCGCCTTCCGGCGTCCCGTCGATCACGCCGTAGGCCGAGATGTTCTTTCGAGGGACCTGCTGGACCGCTATGACCGGCCCGCCGTAGCTCTCGAAGACGTTGATCATCTGGCGCATGCAGGGAACGGGTCCGTCGATGATGTCATCCCCCAGCATGACGGCGAACGGCTCGTCTCCCATCAGATCGCGGGCCATGAGAACGGCGTGGCCGAGGCCAAGCTGCTCGCCTTGGCGCACGTAGGAGATGTTGATCATGTTGGAGAGCGAGCGCACCTGCTCGAGCAGATCCAGCTTGCCGCGCTGCTCGAGAATCCGCTCGAGCTCGTGGGAGGCGTCGAAGTGATCCTCGATGGCGTTCTTGCCCTTGCCGGTCACGATGACGATGCTCTTGAGGCCGGAAGCGGCGGCTTCTTCGATCACGTACTGGATGATCGGCTTGTCGACGAGGACGAGCATCTCCTTGGGCTGGGCCTTCGTGGCGGGGAGGAATCGCGTGCCGAGGCCGGCCGCCGGGAAGATGGCTTTGCGGACCTTCTTGACCATCGCCGGGATGCTACCACACGGCCCGGGAGTCGCTCGGGCCGCGTGCTATGCTCGCCGCCGCCATGCTCGACCTGAAGTCCGTCGTGGAAAACCGCGAGCAGATCCTGGCCATGCTCGCGTCCCGCGGGCAGAGCCTGGAGCAGATCCAGGCCTGGCCCGGGCTCGCCAAAGAGGACCTCTGGAGCCTCGCCGGCGAGCGCAAGGCGCTCATCCAGGAAGTTGAACAGCTCCGCCACGATCAGCGCAAGGTTGGTCAGGAGATCGCGCGACGGGCGAAGGCGAAAGAAGATGCCTCCGAGCTCAAGGCGGAGATGAAGGGCGTGGCCGAGCGCATCAAGCAGGGCGATGCGCGGCGCCAGGAGGTGGAGGAGGGCATCCGGAACTTCCTCCTCGTGGTGCCCAACGTCCCCGACGAGAGCGTTCCGGTGGGTCGGGATGCCTCCGCGAACGTCGAGGTCCGAAAGGTGGGGGAACCGCCGAGCTTCGACTTCGAGCCGAAGGCCCACTGGGACCTGGGGCCGGAGCTGGGAATCCTGGACTTCGAAAGGGCGGCCAGGTTGTCGGGCGCGCGCTTCGCGGTGCTGTGGGATCAGGGGGCCCGAATGGAGCGGGCGCTCGCGCAGCTCATGCTCGACGCCCATGGCTCCCGGGGCTATCGGGAGGTTCTTCCCCCCTACCTGGTCACTGCCGAGACGCTGATCGGCACCGGCCAGCTTCCGAAGTTCGAGGACGACCTGTTCAAGACCGCGGCCGGCGAGCGCGACCTCTACCTCATCCCCACGGCGGAGGTTCCCCTCACCTGCCTCCACCGCGACGAGATCCTCGACGGAGACTCTCTTCCTCGGAAATACGTCGCCTACACCCCCTGCTTTCGTTCGGAGGCGGGCTCATACGGGAAGGACGTGCGCGGCCTCATCCGCCAGCATCAGTTCCACAAGGTCGAGCTGGTGAAGCTCGTGACCCCCGAAACCTCCATGGAGGAGCTGGAGGGGATGGTCGGTGACGCCGAGGAGATCCTGAAGCGGCTGGGTCTGGCCTACCGGGTCGTGGTTCTCTCCACCGGCGACATGGGGTTCTCCGCCGCCAAGACGTACGACATCGAGGTCTGGCTTCCCGGACAGAGCGCCTTCCGGGAGATCTCGTCCTGCTCGAACTGCACCGACTTTCAGGCCCGCCGCGCGAACTTGCGGTACCGGCCGGACGGGAAGGGGAAGCCGCGATTCGTCCACACGCTGAACGGCAGTGGCCTCGCGGTGGGGCGCACCCTCATCGCGCTTCTCGAGAACTACCAGCAGGCGGACGGCTCGGTCGTCATCCCCGAGGCGCTCCGCCCCTACATGGGCGGAGTCGAGCGGATTAGCCCGCCCGGGCCCAGTAGTCGACCAGCACCGTCACCAGGAGCAGCAGGCTGACGGGCAGGCCGATCCCTCGGAAGGCTCGATCGAGACGCTCCCGTGACCGCGCCAGCCGATCCAGCCCGAGAAGCGCCAGGAGTGCGATGGCCCAGACGAGAGCGACTCTCTCTTCGGCCACCGGGGGCCGCCACGGCGGTCGCTCCGTGCCGAGCCGCGATGTGAGCCTGGGCAGATAGCGCGCCGGAGACATCTGGCCGCCGAGCCTGTCGAACACTCGCAGGTCACCGTCGCGGGTGTGGATCATCCGCATCTCCCGGGGCTCGACGCTCATCAGGAGCGCCAGGGCGATGCCGGAGGCTGCCAACGGCCACCGCCAGCGCGCCAGCCCGAAGGTGGGTCTTTGCGCCACACGTGCGGCAGCCGCCAACGCCAGCACGGGCACCAGCGGCACGAGAAACCGGCCTGGCGGCGAGAAGCCCCACCAGTTTTTCCAACCGAGCACCGGCAGCATCACCGCGATGATCGTGAGGCCAAAGGCCTGAAGGTCGCGCCGGGAGCGGCCCAGGAGGCGCCGAAGCCCCGCGAACCCGAGAACGAAGACAGGCGCGTAGACGAGCAGCCCGAATCCTCCGTCGAGAAAGACGCCGAGCAGCGTGCGGCCGGGTGTCATGCGTGCGATCGGCTTCGGGATCCGCGAGCCGTAGAGCGCAAAGGGGTCGGGTCGACCGAAGATCACCCAGAAGTAGCCGAAGTACACAAGCGCCATGGCTCCCGCGGTGGCCCCGAATGCCAGGCGTGCCCGGCCTCGGAGGTGAACGAGCGCGTACACCCCGAGGACCACCGACACCAGCGCCACCTTCACGTGCAGCCACGGCAGCGCCGAGAGCGCCAGCGCGGCCACCGCCGCCCCGCCGGGACCGGGAGACGACAGCAGAAGGGCCAGGGCCAGGGCGATGGCGAAAGCGCAGACGACCTCGGTGTAGATGAAGTGCGTATAGAAGAAGACGGGCGGCCCCACCGTTGCCACGAAGGCCAGAAGGGCCGCGTCCTCGTCGGCGCCGGACTGGAGCGCCATTCGGCGGACGAGCAGACCCAGAGCCGTGGCGAGGATCGAGAGGAAGACGACCAGGGCGGGCCGCCCCCCGAGGGCATAGACGGGCGCGATGAGAAACGAGAGCCCCGAGCTGTGTGTGGGGAAAGGCCGGCCGTCGGCCCGTCGCGTCCCGGCAGGCATCCGGTGGAGCCCCGGCACGTACTCCCGGTAGTCCTCTCGGGCCATGTTGTTGCGGAGATCAAGGTCCCCATCGCGCCACAGGCTCTGCGTCATGATGAGGTAGTCGATCTCGTCACCGGAGGCGTCGACGCTCGTGACGTAGCCCACCCCGACGGCGGCGCTCAGGAGGATGGAGATCAGGACAAGGACGAGCGTCGGCGGGGTCGGGACTCGCAGCGGCCGCCCCCACCACCGGAGCGCCGAGATCCCGGCCGCAAGGGCCAGCAGGAGCCACCCGAGGAGCCCGCTGAAAAGGCCCAGCCCCGGAACGAGGCTCTGCAGCGCTTCGATCCGTGCTGCCACGAGGAGCGCGGCTGCCTGAAGAAGGGGCGCGCCCAGTCGGAGGACCTCACGGGTCACTCGCGAGCCCTCCCGTATCGACCTCATCCGGCCCGAGCTCTCAGCCCGCGAGTTCAGGACCGGCCATGGTGCAGCGCCGCGTGATGCCACGCGGCGGTGGCGCGCGAGGCGAAGGCCTCCATCAGCCGGTCGTCCGGCGTCTGCCCGTTCGGGTCGGGAAGGACGAGGGATCCCACGTAGGTGTTGGCGATCGCCAGGGGCACCAGGTAGGTCTGCTCGGCGGGCAGCTCGGTGCCCAGGGCCTCCGCTACCTCGAGCATCCGCTCGGCCGGCAGCCGGCGCGGCGTCGTGGCGGCCAGGTCGGGGGGCGCGGGACGCGACCCGGCCCCTGCGAAGTTCTCCCCGGAGGTGGCGGCGACCACCGGTCCCTTCGGGGTCTGGAGGATGAGGAGCCCGCCCCCGTAGGCCCCGACCCGGCACGCCCCCTGGAGGATGTCTTCGGCCACGTCGTCGGGACCTGCTCCGTCGAAGACCCGCTGATCCACTGCCACCACCTGCTCGAGGAGTGCTGCGTAGCGGCGAACCTGCTCCAGGAGCTGTCCCCGTCGAAGTGCCGCCGCAGCCCAGAAGGCCACGGCCTTTCCGCGGAGGATCTCCTCCTCGGAGAAAGCCGGTGTCTCGACGCGCCCCGCCATGAGCAGCCCGACCACGTCGCCCTCGAGCAGGAGCGGCAGCGCCGCCCACGTCTTGAGCTCCGGCGAGCCTGGGAGGGGTCTCGTGATCTCGGCGGCCTCGGCGTCGGCCATGATCACCGGACGTCGGGTCTGGCGGACCTGGTCCAGCCGCGGGTTGGTGACCAGGGCCCCGAAGGGCTCGTCCTCCGCCCCTCGGCAGGCCAGGACGCGAAAGGCGTCTCCGGGCTCCCGGGCCGCGACGGCGGCGTAGTCCACCGCGATCACCCGTCCGAGCTGGTTGAGCACCTCCTCGAGGGCCTCGTCGAGCAGAGTGGGCCGATGGATCGCCTCCAGGGCCTGGCGCAGCTCCTCCGCCGTGCGGCGCTTCTTACGCTCGATCTCCACGGTCTGCGTCGGGCCGAGGTGGCGCTCCTCGAGGGCGAGCGCCTCCCGGACGGCCTCCGTCACCTCACGGCGGACATCCGGCTCGAAGCCGGAAAGGCGTTCTTCGACGTCCCGAACCAGACGATCGACATTCATACTGAAGCAGTTCCGCCAGCGTGAGTGTATCACCCGGACCCCGTAGGGTCGGCCGGCGCCGGGCCCGAGACGGCTGCGGCCCGAACGCGCCATAATGGGTGAGTCGAACGAGGAGGGCTAGTCTAACTGGTAAGGCAGGAGCCTTGAAAGCTCCCGGGCTTTACAGCCCTTGGGGGTTCGAGTCCCCCGCCCTCCGCCAACCTCGAGTGCCCCGCGCGGCCCTCGGTGCGCCGCATGGCCGGTGAGGCTTTCATGCTACGCTTAGCGGTCTTGGCCTCCCTGAGACGCGTCTTTCGGGGGGCGCCCCCCGCGGAGAGGTGCTGGAGTGGCTGAACAGGGCAGATTGCTAATCTGTTGTAGGGGGTAAACCTCTACCGGGGGTTCGAATCCCCCTCTCTCCGCCACCTTTGGCGCCTAAATCATGGACCACTCAGAGACTTAGATAGCGTATCGGACGACGTATCCCGCAATTTATCCCACATTTTGAACGCTCTGCGGGCTTGCCGATCCTTCGGCTCCTTGGTCTTTCCCCCGGTGAGAAGGCCCCTGAGCGCCTCTGCAACCTCAGGAGCCACGCAGGCGGGATCTACTCCGTTCAGTCCGGCAGGACCCCACGCTGCTGCCTCCACTCAGCCACCACGATCCGGCAGCCAGGGGCGCGCCGACTCCCGTCCGGGAATTTTGAGGCGCAGGATCAGCGGCCTCGCTACAGCCCGGGTTGGCTCACTGCCCGCCCGGGCCTTCGTACTGTTTGGCGCCCTGCTCTCAGCCCAGGACCCCGGCTCGTCGGGAGCATTGAGGGGGCAAACTCACGCCGTCGATGCCTTGACAGCTCAGGGTGGAGTCGGTGTCTCATTGTCCTGGAGGTCCTGACGTCCCTCCCCAGATGCAACATTCCCGAACGGAATCGTCATAACACTCTAGATCGACTTCTCGGCATGGAGCGGTCGGGCCGTTTCAAGAACGGAAGGGAGAGCGAAATGTTGCGAAGGGCGACGACGCTAACCGTCCTGACTTCGTTCCTGTGCTGGACATCCGGCTGTGCGGCCCACAAGATGGTTCAGTAGCCCGCCGGTGAGTACGTCACCAACCCGCCATCTCCAAGTCACACCGTGAGGGTTCGCGCTGTCCTCACGAAATCCGGCGAGAAGATCGAGTTTTCCGGGGGCCGTCTCGCTCTGCTGATCGGGGACCGCGTGATGAGCTTCAAGAAGGAAGCGAAGCTCATCACTGTTGACAGGTCCGACGCCGCGATGACAGCGCGGGACACCGAAACAGTGTCCGTCCGAGTCAAGAACCGGACCTACGAGAAGGTCCTGGTTGTGGCTGAGGCTGCGCAATCCGTCACATTCGTCGCTGGGGCCACACCGCTGGAGCATGAGATTCCTCTCGCGGAGATCGACCAACTCTGGGTACTACAGAAGAAGAACACCGGCACCAAGATGGTCGTCTACGTACTCTTAGCGGGCGTGGCCCTGATTGGCATCACGTTCTTGGCGTTCGCGCCCGACCAGGCCGGCTACTGAGCGTTCTTGTTGATGCCGCCTCACTGCCCGCCGACCGTGGCACTCCCGCGGCCCTGGACCAACGTGAGCGCGAAATCCGGCGACGGAAACGCTGACCTGTAGCCCTCACAGAAAAACCTTGTAAAGCCCCAGGCTTGGGCTATACCGTTTCGCCCAAGGACAAACATCGGGATGCGGAGCCCGATCCTTCAACCTGCGAGCTACGGCTCCCTCAAGATCAAGAACGAGAACCGCGCGGCGGCAGCAGCCGTCTACGGGAAATACAAGCAGCCCTTCCTGGACAAAATCGCCGGTGCGAAGTCCAAGGAGCTGTTGATTCGTGACGAAGATGTGCAGGTGTTGCACGGCTTCGCTTCCGAGGAAAACGCGCGAGCCTACCTCGCCACGAAAATCTTCAAGAACGACGTTGTCGGCGAGCCGAAACTCCTCTTGGAGGCTGACCCCGAGGTCGGTATCTACAGCGTTGCGTGAGTGCAAAGCGAGCAACGCTCCATTCGTAGAGCAACGCCAGGGATCGATGACCCTCGTCGCGAGGATGGCAAAGGCATGAAACCTGAAGAACAACGGAAACGCTTCACGAGCGAATTGACCTGGACGGCAACCGGGACACCAAGTGTCGAGAAGAAGCTACTTGTTGCCGGGAACGAGGCCGGCATGCACGAGGTGTCGATCCTCCGCCTGGAGCCTGGTGCGCGACTACCTTCACTTCGCGAAGGGTGGGGCGTCGAGGTCGTCGTGCTCGAGGGATCTTGGCAGTTCCCCGAGGGCATTCTCGAGGAGAACGGCTATTCACGCCGTCCCCCCGGAGCAGTGGGCGCGGGCTCGACCGCAACCGGATGCACGCTCTATGTGAGGTCAGGTCCATTCGCTGAGGATGACCAGGAACTTGTGCACTCGCAGGCTGGGGAGGAACCCTGGTCTGCGGGCTACGGCAACCTCAGAGTCAAGTCACTCCATTCTATGGGCGACGAAGGGACGGCCCTTGTCCATTGGCCCGCTGGTGAGCGCTTCATTCCACACGAACACTGGGGTGGAGAAGAGATCCTCGTGCTTTCCGGGACCTTCCGAGATGAGCATGGCACGTACCCCAAGGGTACATGGATGCAGAGTCCTCACCTGAGCGCCCATCATCCCTTCGTCGAGGAGGAGACCGTGATCTTCGTCAAGACTGGTCACTTGCCCACTCCTCTCAACGAGGCAACGGTGGAATAGCCAGACCGCAATGCCGGGCTAGAATCGAAACTCCATGCTCCGCCTGATCCTGATGGCGTTTCTCGCCCTCGTGCCGGCCGGGTTCCCGGTGCCGCTCACGCCCGGGACGTGGTGGGAGTATCGGGAGTCGTGGACCGAGCGGCTCGGGGGCATCGACTCGATCACGGACTTCGAGACCCGCTTCACCGTGACCGGATCGATCGAGGCACCGTTTCTCTATCAGAGCGGTGGGGACGACCCGGTGGCCGGACCTGTTGAGATCGGGGACGGCTGGATCCGTCTGGGACCCTGGACCGGCGAGGATCCCCTGCCCCTTCCCCTCGAAGTCGGGAGTTCCGGACCTCCCTCGGGAGGTCGGCCCGGCTGGCAGGTCGAGGCCGAGGAAGAGGTGACCGTCCCCGCGGGCCGCTATCGGGCGCTGCGGTGCGCGTTTCGGACCTGGCGGATGGAGTCGGTGCTCTGGATTGCCCCGGGGGTGGGGGTCGTCCGCGAGACCCACGGCCCACCCGGCCGGCGGCCGGATCTCGAGCGGGTGCTCCTCTCCTGGAGCGGCGGGGAGGACGAGAGATAGCCGTTTCTGCGGCCAGAAGTGTATACTCCTGAGCCACTGGAGTCGCTGGGAGGTGCCGGGCCTTCCCTCCTGCCCTGCTCCTCCGGGCTGGAGGTGCTTTGGGTCCACGCTCCTCGGCCCGCGGTGGGCGGGTCGAAGACACAGTCGAGTCGAGGGCTTCGCCGGGTCGCTCCCGGCTCGTGGCCGCAGACGTCGTGCTGCTCGTGGACCACCACGGTCGCATTCGGGAGGCGACGGGTGCGGCTCGGGAGATGTTCGGCCGGAGCGGTGACGGCCTCCGGGACGAGAGCTTCTCCGGCCCCCTGTGCCTGCCCGCGGCCCGTGCGTCCCTCGGCGAGAACCTGGGGCGGGCGGCGCGAGGCGGGCCACACCTCTTCTCGGCCCAGATCGTGCGAGGGGACGGTGTCGTCGTCCCGGTCGAGGTGAGCTCGCAGGCTGCCTACGACGAGACCGAGGGGTTGCTCGTCTGCATCGTTCGGGACATCACCGGCCGGGCCCTCAGCTTTCCGGTGGAGCGTCTGCAACTGGAGAACGAGATCCGCAAGCTGCAGCTGCGACTCGTGCAGTCGCAGAAGCTGGAAGCGGCGACGTACCCCCCTTCGGTTACATCTTGGACGGCGCGATACGTTTACTTGACCCTCCCTCCGTCGAGTGGATAAAATTGGACGGCAGAGAGGCGTGAGAGTGAAACGTCGAGCGGACCTGATCGATCTGTTCTCTGACCTTGTCGTCGGCGCCGACGACCCCCGCCGTCTGGCGGAGCGCACCCTGGAAGTGGTCATGTCCCTGAGCAACGGCCGCAGCGGGGCCGTGTTCACCTGCAGGGATTCCGGAGACGGCGTGGACCTGTTCGCCTCCCGCGGGATCGATCAAGCGGTCCTCGACTCGGTGCCGGCGGTCTGGGAGACCCTCGGCGACTCCCTGCGCCAGGGTCAGACGGTCTATGTGGGCGATCGGGAGACCGAGCGCCGTGTGTCGCTCCCCCCGGTCGAGAGTCGCGGCCCCGCGAGCTTCGCCGTGGTTCCGGTGTTCGACGAGGAGACCCTGGTGGCGCTTCTCTACGTGGACAGCGCCGAGCCCCACTTCTGCGACACCCACGATCTCGAGCGCCTGGCCAAGTTCTCACGCATCATCGCCAAGTCCGTGACGGAGAGCACCTCCCCGGTCGAGGTCGGGCGGGGCAGCGAGGCGTGGCAGGCCTACCTCGAGCGGACCCCGATCGAGGACATGGAGCGCGAAAAGCTTCTCCTGCTGCTGAACCGCAACGAGTGGAACATCGCCCGTGTCGCTCGCCTGATGGGCGTCACCCGTCGCACCATCTATCTGCGCCTTCAGCGCTACGGCATCCCTCGCGAGCGGGTGCCCAAGACGCGTTTGCGCCGCGCCGCGGTCTGATCACGGACCTAACTCGCCGACGGCCCGGGCACAAAGGGCCCTCACGCGGGGAAACGGAATACTCCGGGAACGTCGCCTAAGGGCTGCGTTCCCGGAGTGATAGGTCAGATGTTGAAGAAGATCTCCGGCATGGCCACGATGTACTTCAGGTTGAACAGCCAGCGCAAGACCATCTTGATGGGGAGCGCCATCATCGAGAGAAGCAGCAGGACGAAGACGCTGTAGCGCACCGGCCCGAGCTTGTCGTAGTACTTCTTGAGGCCCGGGACGAGCGTCCTGGTCTTGCCTTCACCCGCGGGGATCGCCACGAGGCGTTCTCGGGTGGCCAGGAGAACCGGCAGGACTCCCATGTAGAGGACCACCAGCAACATCCCGGGCAGCTCCCGGATCAGCATCGAAGGCATTCTCGTGTTCAACATCTTGACCCAGAAGTACTCGGACAAGTTGACGTTGACCAGTGCCTCGAGCTTGTGCGTGTCCCAGAACTCGTATGGGCCGAAGAAGTTCCAGTTGGGGCCCCGGAGGAACGTCCCCAGCAACAGGAGGAGCACCCAGAGGATGAGAAATCCGAAGAGAAAGAGGACGATCTCCACACGACGCTCGGCGAAGCTGAAGTAGCCGTTCCCCTTCGGGTTCTTGTCGATGTAGGGGATGGCCATCAGGCCCACGATGATCAGCGTGGGAAAGACGACTCCCGCCAGCCACGGGTCGTAGTAGACCAGCATCTCCTGCAGCCCGAGGAAGTACCAGGGCGCCTTGGAGGGGTTAGGGGTCCGGGCCGGGTTGGCCGGTTCCTCGATGGGAGCCTGAAACGTGATGGCCCAGACGATCAGGAGGATCGTCATGAGGACCATGGCGATCAGCTCGATGTAGACGAGGTTGGGCCAGATAAATGTCTTGTCTGCCTCTCCGTCGCTGGCTTCGCGAACCGGCTCGCCCCGGGCGATCCGATCGTCGTTCTCGTGGGCCTGGGACATGGCAAGCCACAAGAAGAACCCGACCAGGAACAGCATGGCCACGATAGGGATGTTGTCGGGTTTCTTGACTATGAGGAGAAAGTTGGGGTCGAGCAGCGACACCAGGAGGAAGATCGCCCCTCCTATTCCCGTCGCCAGCGCCACGCGAGGCTTCCAGAAGACCCGGTAGCGCATCGCGAGAAAGAAAAGCACGGCGGCCAGCGTCATGAAGATCGCCGGCGTCGTCAGGAAGTTGATTGTCTCTTTGAGCGCGTTGACCACGTTCAGTCGCTTCTCAGAGCGGCCCGGAGATGCCGCCGTCCTTGCGGACTCGCCAGAAGTGGACGGCCATCAGAACCGCCGCCACCAGAGGAATCCCGACACAGTGCAGCACGTAGAACCGCAGGAGCGCCCCTTCTCCAACGAACCGGCCACCCAGAAGGGCAAAGCGCGCGTCGGAGCCCGAGTGGACGAGCGGCACGTTGCCAAGGGCCAGAAGAGCGGCCCCCGGTCCCTCGGATCCCAGAAGTGGTGTCGCCCGGGCCATGTTGGAGCCGACCGTGATGGCCCAGATCGCCAGCTGATCCCAGGGCAGCAGATACCCGGTGAACGAGAGGAGCAGGGTCAGGACCAGCAGGATCACCCCGATGCCCCAGTTGAACTCCCGGGGCGGCTTGTACGAGCCCGTCATGAACACCCGGAGCATGTGGAGCCAGACCGAGATCACCATGGCGTGGCCGGCCCAGCGGTGCAGCTCGCGCATCACCCCGAGGGGGACCTGCTCGGCCAGGTCCACGATGTCCATGTAGGCGTAAGCCACCGTGGGGCGGTAGTAGAACATCAGGAGGAGGCCCGTGAAGGCCTCGACCAGGAAGAAGAAGAACGTCAGGCCGCCCATGCACCAGGTGAACTTCACGCGAATGCCGCTCCTGTGGATCCTCACCGGATGAAGGTGAAGGAACACGTTGCTCAGGACGACGAGCGCGCGGCTGCGACGGTCGTTCGGCAGATCGTGGCGGAAGATGGACTTCCAGATCTGCGTGTCTGTGATGGACTCCCATGTCCGGCCGACGAACGTACTGGGGGTCTTGATCGCCATCAAACCTTCTCCAGGCCCGGTGCCCGCTCCGGCGGGCCTGCGGGCACGAGCTGTGACTCTGCTGGTCGTTGTGGCCGGCGCACCCTGGTCAAGCCTGGAGGAAGGCCTCCGGCTTCTCCCACTCGCCCTTCTCCTGCTGGAACTTCACCGACTTGTCCACCAGAAGCTGGCCGTCGTCGGCCAGGACGATCCTGGCCCGCTCGAGGGGCCTCGGCGCGGGTCCTTCGAAGTTGACGCCGGTGCGGTAGAAGCCGCTGCCGTGGCAGGGGCACTTGAATTTGTTCTCGGAACCGAGCCAGTTCGGGGTGCAGCCCAGATGAGTGCACGTTGCGATCAGGGCGTAGAACCCGTCTGGCTCTCGGACGATCCACACGCCAAAAGTGTCCGTCCAGCGTGTGTCGACCTCCCCGATCTGGTACTCGTCCGGAAAGCCGGCCTTGAACGACTGGGGGGCCTCGAAAAGAACGTTGGGGAACATGAACCTGCCCGTGGCCACGAGGCCCGCGGCGCAGGCAGCCGTGAAGGCGGTCCATCCGGTCGGGATCGACCACTTGATCAAGGCACGGCGAGAGAAGCCGAACTTGCTCTCTGGAGGGGCGGCTGGCGTCGGGTCGGACGCACCGGGCTGGGCCGCATCGCTCTTGATGGGATCAGTCATGCAGCATCTCCAGAGCAAACAAACAGATCTGACTTAAGTGACCGTATTCTAACGCCGACTCCGAGGCTGTCAAGGCACGGCGACTCCAGCGCCGATCGCCGTCGAAACACGATCAGTCACTGGCCTTCAGATGCTCCAGGCTGCGCCGCGCCGCGTCCTGCACCCGCAGGCTGGGGTCGTCGTCACGCAGCTCCGCGAGGCGTGTCGAGAGGCTCTCGTCGGGGAGAAATGCAGCCGCAGCCACCGCCTGTAGCATGATCTCTTCGGTCTGCTCGGGAGTGATGGCCTCGATGCGAGCGAGCTGGCCCCGGTTCAGCATCTGCTCGAGAACCGGGACCGCCGCCGGCTCGCCCCGGTGGGCGAGAGCGGTGGCCGCATTCCAGCGCACGTCGTCGACAGGGTCGCCCAGGGCCGTGAGCATCGCGGCGGTGGCCTCTTCCGAGGGGAAGACGCCCAGGGCGTGCACGGCGGTCTTCCTGAGACCGGCGTCTTCGTGTGCGGTGGTGGCCACCAGCTCGGGGACCGCCGTGTCGTCACCGATCGCTCCCAGCGCCCACACGGCGAAGATCTGTGTCTCTGAATCCGACCGTGCGGCCTCACCGCGGCGCGCGGCCCCGAGGTAGTCGAGCAGCGCCGGCACCGCCCGGGGATCGCCCAGGCGCCCCAGGGCCAACCCGAGATAGCGTTGGACTCGCGGATCGTCGTCCTCCGCGTCCTCGAAGACCGTGACCATCTCCGTGACGAGCCTGGGATCCCCGAGCCCGGGGTCCGTGCCGATCTGGATCACCTTGGACAGCTCGTAGGCCGCCTGCCAACGCCGGTTCGAGCTGCCGGTCCGGATCAGGTCGAGGTAGTCCCGCGGTCCCTTGCCCTCGGCGGTGATGAGCCCGAAGAGCACGAAGACCCCCGCCCCAACCGCCACCATGGCCAGCGGGAAGACCAGGAACTGGAGGATCAGATACGGGGCGCCGTGTGGCTCGGAGGAGGGCTCTTCGCCGCTCTCCTGAATGGACGGAGGTGTTTCGGGCTCGGTCATGAGGAGTCGCTACGAGCCTGTGTCCAGGGTCAGCAGGTACTGGGTCACGGCTTCGATCTGCGCCTGCTGGTCCCCGCCCAGGATGTCGGAGAAGGCGTTGTCTTCCGGGTTCTCAGGGAAGTTCTGGGGCATCCGGGTGCCGGGCTGGATGCGCATGGGATCCCGGAGCCAGCTCTGGATCCATCCGGGGCGGAGCCGCTCGTGGGCGGCCGCCAAGTCCGGCGCCATGTTCGTGGGCGGCTGGCTGGGGAGCTTGCCAGACACCACGTGGCACTTCTCGCACTCCCACTTGCCGAAGAGGTCGGCGCCAACGCGGACCGTCTGAGGGTCCATCTCGGCCCGAGGCTCGAAGGGATACGGAACCAGATCCATCGACGCGAAGTAGTGAGTCAGCGTGTTGAGCTCCAGCTCGGTGAACCCGTAGGTCGGCATCCGGATCTCGAGCCAGGGACGGACCTTGCTCGAGGGATCCCGGAGGAACTCGTGGAGCCAGTGCGACTGGACCTTGGCCCCTTCACCGATCTCGGATTCCTCGTTGTAGAGCATGGGCGGGGAGAGCGCCACCGCATCGTCCGCCACGGCGGCGGGGTCGAAGTCGCCAAAAATGTCCTCTTCCGCCAGCGCTTCGAGCTGGCTGGCCTTCACCGCCTGGATATCGCCGCCCCGGTCGCCTATGACGTGACAGCCCCGACAGTTGGATTCCCGGACCAGTCGACGTCCCCGCTCCACGAAGTCCTCTTCTGCCGTGAGCTGCCGGTGCGCCTTTTCGGGCACCTTCTCCTTGGTGAACGACAAAACGGCGGTCACGAGCGCGTCGGCCTCTTCGGTCGTGAAGTGGAACTTGGGCATCCTCAGCAGATCGAACGCCCGCTTCTCCTTGTCCCGATCGAAGATGCGCGGCTCCATGAACTTCCGATGGAGCCAGGCCGGGAGCGTGTGGGGCAGCTCCTCGTGCTCGAAGGAGAAGTCCAGCCGGTCCACCAGCTTCGACCCCTGCTCCGAGAGCTCGGTTCCGATCGGCATGGTCGTCTCGAAGCCCGTGATCATGTGGCACCCGAAGCAACCCGACCGGAAGATGGTTCTCTCGCCCAGGTACAGCGTGCGCTCGCGCTCGTCCATGGACGCGAGCTCTGCTTCGGCCTGCTTCACGGTGAGCCGCTCGCGGAGGTAGTCCATGGCGATCTGGTCGCGCAGATCCGAGTCCTGCTCGGGCCGAGGCCGATCCATGAAGGTCTCGTTCTCGAGCGCCATCAGATAGGCGGTGATGTCCGCGGCCTCCTGCTTCGTGAGGCGCAGGTTGGGCATGTTCGTCTCGGGCCAATAGGCCTTGGGGTCGCGCACCCAGGCGTACAGCCAGCCCGCATCCACCTTGCTTCCCGTGCCGTCGAGGTTTGGTCCGTAGGTGCGGTGGGCCGCGTTGACGAAGCCCTCGATGCCGCGCTCGTCCTCGCCCACGCGATGGCACCCCATGCAGCCCACGGTCTCGAAGAGCTCGAGGCCCGTTTCCATGTCACCCGGCGGCGGCGGCGGATAGGTCTCCTCGGCCGAGTTCTCCATCAGGTACGCGACCACGGCGTTGGCCTCGACGTTGTTCCGGGCAAGAAGCTCCGGTGTCTCGTCGATCCGGACGTCCCAGAACTGAGGCATGCGCGTCGGCCGCAGGCTCCGGGGCTCCTTGATCCAGCGGAAGATGAACTCCTCGTTGGTCTTCGAGGCGACCCTGGTCAGGTCCGGTCCCACCTTCCGTCGGTCTTCCCATCCCTTGATCTTGTGGCAGCCGTAGCAGCCGTGGCGCTCGACCAGCTCGATGCCCGTGTTCAGCCGGTGGGCCTTCGGCACGTCCACCACGCCACGGTGGCACTTGACGCACTGGGACTGGGTGGCGCCGCTGGTGAGCATGGGCAGGTCCCAGTGGTGCATGGGCTCGTAGTACTCGGTGTCGGAGTACTTGCCCCACGCCTTCTCCTGCTCCTTGGTCGAAGGCGTGTGGACGGCGGTGACGAAGGTCGTGCCCCGTCCCCGCCCCTGATGGCACACCGTGCACCCGACCTGGTCGATGGCGTGGGGTCCCTTGACGTACAGGTCCGGCTCCGGGTGGGTGGTGTAGGGCTGGGGTGCGTCCTCGAAGCCCTCCAGGTCGATCCCCAGGTGGCACGTCGTGCAGCGGTCCACCTTCGGGGTCGGCGTGAAGATCACGTCGTCGTAGAGGCCCGCCGGCATGATCTGGTTGACCTTCAGGGACGGGTTGGCCATGTCGAGGAGCGGAAGGTTCCTCACGACGTTCGTGAACCCGGGCTGGATGCCCTGGAGGATCTCCTCGAGCCGGGTCTTCTCGGCCAGGAGCTCGGTTCGGGCCTTCTCCGCCTCCAGCTCCGTTTGCCGCAGCTCGTCGACCTGAGCCTCCTTGTCGTGCTGCCGTTCCGAGATGTCCTCGACCTCGAGGCGGAGCTCTTCCCGCTGCTCTTCCAGCTCCCGGAGCGCCTCCCTGTGGCTCTCGGCCGAGGAGCGTCCCCGGTGAACGGCTTCATCCAGCTCGTAGCGGACCACGTCCAGCCTGGCCTTGGTGAAGCGGTAGTTCTGGTCGGCCGCGTACAACTCCGCCTGGAGGCCGTTGAGCTCGCCCTCGAGCTCGCGGATCTCGTCTCGCTTCGCCTCGGCTTCCTCTCGTCCCCGCGCCAGGCGCGCCTCGATGTCGTTCAGCGTCTCCGCGTCTTCCGGGCTGAGCGCCTCTTCGATCTGGGTCTCCGTCTGCGCGACGCGCATCCGGTTGAACTCGATCTGATACTGGCGCCATTCCCTGTTGTAGTCGGCCCACACCATGAAGCCGATGGTTACGAGCAGGCCTATGGAGGAGACGGCAAACAGGACGTGGAGCTTCTGGTTTCGGGCGGCCAGTCCGGGGTCGGATTCGGGTTCGGGCTTAGCCATGGGTCACCTTTGAAGGAGGCCTTCCTACTTGGACGGCCGGCTGTAGGTGAAGTCGATCGTCTTCGTCTCTCCGTCCGCGACGGTGACCTTCGTCGTCTGGGTCTTCAATCTCTCCTGCCACACCTCGATTGCGTAGGTGCCGGCCGGGAGATCGGAGATCGTGAACTTGCCGTCCTTGGCGGTGACGTCGAAGAAGGGGTGGGTCATCACGGCCACATAGGCCGCCATCCACGGGTGGACGTCGCACTTGACCTTGAAGATGGCCTCTTCCTTGCCGAACTCTCTTACGGCCTCCTTGCGCGCGGCCGGCATCGCCATGTTGAAGGGCTTGTTGACCTTGGGCAGGGCGTGGACGTTGTGGAGGACGCCGTCGGAGTTGAGAACCTTGAACGGCTGATCCTTCATGATGCCCATCACGTGGGGGATGTAGCGGCACCCCCTCTGGTCCATGACCACCGGCTCCTTGGGGGTCGGGTAGGTCTTGGCGGGCAGGCCGCTCTTCACGTGGACGAAGATGTTGGCCATGGTGTTGCCCGGGCCCAGCACCAGGATCTCCGAGGTCACCGGTGAGGTGTGCTTCTTGGCGCAAATCGGGTCGGCGTTCATGTTGATGGGCTTGAGCTTGGGGACTTTGCCGTCGTACTTGACGGTTCCCGTGATCGTGGCCGCCGAGGCGGCGCCCACGGTCGCCACGAGGGCGACGACGAAGAGGGTCGAGGTGATCCTGGCGCGATACATGATTTCTCCTACCAGTATTCGGGGCGAGCCGGCCGGGCCACGAAGGAGCATCGATCCCAAGTGTGCGCGGGACCACCCCGGCTGCCTCTCGAAAATGAATCCAAAAACTCTGCGTGCTGGGAGCCTAATCTAACATAGCTTTCTCGCGCGAGCGCCCCGCAGAGCTCCGCCCCGCCTGGGAGCCCGTGGCGAAAGTCAGACTGCGTCGAGGCCGGATCTTTTCCGCCAACTCTGCGCTGCCGAACCTCGGAATACTCCCAGTATTCCCCCTCCGAGATCCTCCCCAGCTCCCCCGACCTGGTCGCCTCGGCCGCAAGACCTACGACAAGCAGTGCCAGGCCTGCCACGGGCCCGAAGGCGACGGCGAGGGCGAGGCCGCCTATCTTCTGTACCCGCGTCCCCGCGACTTGACCTCCGGCGAGTTCCGCCTGGTGTCCACGTGGGACAGCGTCCCCACCGACGAGGATCTCTTCGGGGCCATCTCCCGAGGCATGCCGTGCTCGGCCATGCCGTCCTGGAGCCACCTGCCGGAGAAGACCCGCTGGGGCCTGGTGCACTACGTGAAGACCCTCTCGCGGCGGCCCCTGGACGCCGCCCCGGCCCAGGAGCCCAACGCCTCCGGCGACGGCGGTGCGGGCCTCCTCACGGTGCCGCCGGAGCCGGAGCTCACTCCCGAGGCGTCGGCCCGGCCCGGTACCTTTTTAAAGAAGGCTGCGCCCCGTGCCACGGTGACACCGGGCGGGGCGACGGGCAGCAGAAGCAGATCGACTCCAGCGGCTACCCCACCCGCCCCCGGGACCTGACCGCCGGGGTCTACAAGGGCGACCCGGCCCCCGAGGCCGTCTACCGGCGGGTCGTCCTGGGGCTGCCCGGGTCCCCGATGCCGCAAAGCGGCTACCTCCACGGCGACGACGCCTGGGCGCTGGTGCACTTCGTGCGGTCCATGTCCAGCCCCGAGCAGCGTGAGAAGGTGGAGATGAAAAGGTTCCGCATCGTCGCTCCCCTGGTCGGGACTCTGCCCGAGCACCCGGACTCGGGAGCCTGGCGCGTCGCCCATCCGGTCAACCTCCACCTGATGCCGCTGTGGTGGCGGGCCGAGCGACCCGAGCAGCTCACGGTCCGGGCCGTCCACGACGGGGAGAAGATCGCGCTTCTCCTGGCCTGGGCCGACGACACCCACGACGCCACGGTCATGCGCCCCCAGGACTTCCGCGACGCGGCGGCGGTCCACGCCTGCCGTGTGCGCGCCTACAAGCGCAACGGGATCGTCGTCAGGAGCGGCTCCACATACGACTACCAGAACTACGCCGACATCTGCGGCAACCACGCCACCCCCAACTGGAATCCCCGGCAGTGCGCCAAGGGCTACACCTTCCACCGCGTCCTCTACGGCCCCAACCGCCTGCGCCACCCCATCGTCCGCAAGGGGTGGCGGGCGTGGGCGGAGGCGGGCTTCCCCGAGCTCACCCCAGAGATGCGCTCGAAGTACCTCTTCGACCGACGGGTCGAGGACACCTTCGTCCAGATCTCGTGGGAGGACGCCTTCCGGCACACGGCCGAGTGTCTCCAGTCCATCGCCCGCCGCTACAGCGGCGAGGACGGGGCGGAGCGGCTGACGGCCCAGGGCTACCAGCCCGAGATGATCGAGGCCATGGGCGGCGCCGGCACCCGAACGATTCAAGATGCGCGGCGGCATGGGGCTCCTGGGAGTCCTGGGCAAGTACGGCATGTACCGCCTCAACAACTCCCTGGCACTCCAGAACGATCGCCCCTCCTGGAGTCCCGCCCAGGGGCTGTGCTCGCAGTGCACGGATCTCTACCTGGCCCGGGCGGCGGAGCTCGACACCGGGCTCACCAGAGAGTCCGAACCGGATACTGCCGGATGGGGTCGTCGGGCGTGACGAGAACGAGCCCACCCACGAGGGCCTGCGCCACAAGCATGCGGTCGAACGGGTCGCGATGCAGGTCGGGGAGCTTGGCGACGTGGAGCGCGGACTCCTCCCCCACCGCGAGAGGCTCGATCCCGTGGGCTGCACGCTGGGCCGGAACGAACTCGTCGGGAGCTTGAGGCAGAGGAAGCTTGCCGAGCCGATGCTTGACGGCAATCTCCCAGGCCGATGCCGCGCTCAAGAACACCTCGTTCGCCGGGTCGGCGAACGTCTTCCGAGCGCGGGCGGAGAGCTCCTTCGCGCCGCCCACGATCCACAGGAACGTGCAGGTGTCGAGGAGGAGACGCATGCTCACTCAGCGGCCTTCGAAGGCGTCGACCAGTTCCTCGCCGAGGGGCTCGAAGAACGAGGCAGGCACGGTGAAGCCCGGTACGAGGCCGATGGGACGCCGCGTCCGGCGGGGCTTCGGCACGGGCCGCAGCTCCGCGGCAGGCACGTTCCGCCTGCAGATCAGAATCGTTTCACCCCGCGCAACTCGGTTGACGAGCGCCGAGAGGTTGACCTTGGCTTCGTAGATGTTGACCTGATTCATGGTCAGATACTAGATCAAGTAGTAGGGCCTGTGTCAAACTCGCGGCCCGGGCACGGGCAGAGTGTCATCCGCCGACCGCCCAGTGTAGAATTCCGCGTCTCCTTTGACCTTCGCCATGGCTCTCACACCCGTCCTCTACCTCTTTCTCTGTCACCTGGGCCTCGGCACCCTCTTCACGATGGTGCTCATCTCCAGTGGGGCCGGCATCCGGTTCTTCCGCTTCACGTCGGCCATGGCCTTCATCTTTCTAGTGCTGGCTCTCACGTCGCACCCCGCGGCCCTCACGTTCACCCGGGACGCCGAAGGGGTTGCGTGCGTGAGCCTCCTGGTGACCATGGGGGCCCTCTCGTTCGTCGTGGCTCCGGTGAACCCCTGGCGCCTCAGGTTCCTGTGGCTCTCGGCCGTGGCTGGCCTCGTGAACCTGGTCGCCCAGGCGGTCGCCACCCCCACGACCGTCCCGCTGGCCCTCACCATCGCCAGCTTCCTCACCGCGGCGGCGCTCATGGGAAGCAGCTTCACGACCATGCTCCTGGGCCACTGGTATCTCGTGCTGCCCACGATGGACGTCACGCTCCTGCAGCGGATCGTGAAGTTCCACCTATGGTCGGTCGTGGCCAAGACCGTAGCGGTCGCCGCGGTGGCCTGGGCTGCGGCCCTCGCCTGGGATCCGCGCGTAGCACCCAGCTTCAACGAGTACCTCTTCTCCATCGACGGCGTCTTCTTCTGGCAGCGGGTGCTCTTCGGGCTGGTCGGGCCCGCGGTGCTCGCCTACATGACGTGGGAAACGGCGAAGATCCGCTCGACCCAGGCCGCGACGGGCATCCTATACGTGGATTTGTTCGTGGTGATCATCGGGGAGCTCGTGGCCAAGTACGTCCTCCAGGCGACCGGGCTTCCCATCTAGCGCGGGCTCAGGAGCACACGGCCAGATGTCTTCCCAGACCCCGCCAGGACGCATGAAGATCAAGGTGAAGTGCGACGAGTGCGGGTGGAAGCAGCAGGTCCCGGCGGCCGGGACGCCCAGCGAGGACACGTGCTTGAGATGCGCGCACGTCACGCCCCTCGCCTGGAGCGAGTCGGTGGCCGCGGACCAGCAGATCGACGTCTGTCCCGTTTGCGAGAAGGGAGACTTCTTCACCCACAAGGACCTGAACCGCAACATGGGCCTGACCGCGGTGATCCTCGTCGCCCTGGTGAGTGTCGTCTTGCTCTACCAGGACAAGGTCGTCGAGGCGTACGCGGTCCTGTTCGTCTTCGCCCTCATCGATCTCGCGATCTACCAGATGCTCACGTTCGTGACAATCTGCTACCGCTGCCACACCGAGTTCCGGGGGGCCTACCGGCGCACCGCTCCCTACTTCGATCTGCACATCTCAGACGATCTGGAGCTAGAGTACAGTCGGCGTCGGCGTCCCCAGGCCGGGTAGCCGGGATCAGGCGCCGGGTTCGGCCTCGGGCCGCGCGGCTTCGTCGTCGGGCTCGCCCGGCTCGTGGTAGACCAGCGTCACGTCGGACTCGATCTTCAGGGCTTCTTCGTAGGTGTACATCGTGATCGCGTCCCAGGGGCAGGCCGGCACGCAGATGCCGCACCCGATGCACTTGTCGTACTCGACGACCGCCAACTCGAAGGGGCTCCCGGGCCAGGGGACGACACGGATGGCGTCGACCACGTCCTTGCGGACCGTCACGGTCTCGCAGTAGGCGATGCAGGCCGGCGAGCCCGCGCAACCCGAACATCCGTTCTGGTCCACGACGGCCAGCCGTTTGGGCGCCTTGGGAAGAAACTTGTGTTTGCCCATGACCCTGGCCTCGATGCTACCACGGGGCCGGGACAAGAGTGTCACTTGCCCCGGCCCTGGATCCGGGCCCAGGTGTCCCGAAGCGTCACTGTCCGGTTGAAGACCGGCTGTTCGGCGGAGGAATCGGGATCCACCGAGAAGTAGCCCAACCGCTCGAACTGCACCGTCTCGCCCGCGGGGATCTCGGCCAGGCTCCTCTCCACCACGGCACCCTCGAGGACCTCGAGGGACTCTGGGTTCAGGTCCGCCAGAAAGTCGCCCTCGGCACCGGGATCGGGCCGGGTGAAGAGGTGGTTGTAGACGCGCACCTCCGCGGGCAGGCCGTGGCTGGCCGAGACCCAGTGAAGCGTGGCCCTGGGGCGCCGGCCGTCGGGGGCATCTCCCCCGCGTGTGGCAGGGTCGTACGTGCAGCGCAGCTCGACGATCTCGCCGGCCTCGTCCTTCACCACCTCCCGGCACGTGATGAAGTACGCGTAGCGAAGCCGCACCTCCCGGCCCGGGGCCAGACGATAGAACTTCTTTGGGGGGTCCTCCATGAAGTCGTCGCGCTCGATGTAGAGCTCCCGTGAGAACGGCACCTTGCGGGTGCCCGCTGCGGCGTTCTCGGGGTTGTTGATCGCGTCGACGTCCTCGACCTGGCCCTCGGGGTAGTTCTCCAGAACCACCTTGAGGGGCCGAAGCACGGCGGCACGCCTGAGCGCCGTCTTGTTCAGCACGTTTCGGACGCAGTGCTCGAGCATGGCAATGTCCACGACGCTGTCGCGCTTCGTGATGCCGATCATCTCGGTGAAGTCGCGGATCGCCTGGGGAGGGAATCCCCTCCGCCGGATCCCCGAGATCGTTGGCATGCGCGGGTCGTCCCATCCGCTCACGTGCCCTCCCTGCACAAGCTGGAGCAGCCGCCGCTTGGAAAGCACGGTGTATGTCAAGTTGAGGCGGCCGAACTCGATCTGCCGGGGCCGCGAGGGCACCGGGAGGTTGTCGAGAAACCACTCGTACAGCGGACGGTGATCCTCGAACTCGAGGGTGCACAGCGAGTGGGTGATTCCCTCGATGGCGTCGGACTGGCCGTGGGCGAAATCGTAGGTCGGGTAGAGGCAACAGGTGTCGCCGGTGCGCGGATGGGTCGCGTGCAGGATCCTGTAGAGCACCGGATCCCTCATGTTGATGTTGCCCGACGCCATGTCGATCTTCGCCCGGAGCACCCTGGCTCCGTCGGAGAACTCGCCCTTCCTCATCCTGCCAAGCAGAGCCAGGCTCTCCTCGACAGGGCGGTCCCGCCAGGGGCTGTCCCTGCCGGGCTCGGTGAGCGTCCCGCGGTGCTC
The DNA here is from genome assembly GCA_963578825.1 of Vicinamibacteria bacterium. Classification (GTDB taxonomy): domain Bacteria; phylum Acidobacteriota; class Vicinamibacteria; order Fen-336; family Fen-336; genus JAJDNS01. Next base: position 136,404 of record CAUZDW010000001.1, on the reverse strand, counting down.
CCGGATCTCCTCCGCCGAGAGATCGTCCACGTACGCCATCCCGCCCTTGATGAGGTCCTCGGCCCACTCGTAGAGCTGCTCGAAGTAGTCGGAGGCGTGGTAGAGGTGCTCGCCCCAGTCGAAGCCCAGCCAGCGGACGTCGTGCTGGATCGAGTCGATGTACTCCATCTCCTCCTTCGCAGGATTCGTGTCGTCGAAGCGAAGGTGACAGACGCCCCCGAACTCCTCCGCCGCCCCGAAGTTGAGCATGATCGACTTGGCGTGGCCGAGATGCAGATACCCGTTGGGCTCCGGAGGGAAGCGCGTGGTGACGGTGTCGTGCCGTCCGCTCCGGATGTCCTCCGAGATGATCTCGCGGATGAAATCGACGCGATCGCGCCCAGCGTCCTCGACGGTCACGACTTCAGCGCCCGGAGCGTCTCGGCGGCCTTTCGCAGGCGACGACGACACGTCTCCTTGCCCAGGACGGCGAGGGTCTCGAAGAGCGGGGGCGACGCCTTGCGCCCCGTGGCGGCCACGCGCACCGTCATGAACAGCTCCTTCGGGCCCCAGCCCTGCTCCTCGCCGAAGCGGCGCAGCGCCTCTTCCAGTTTCTCGGCCTGCCAGTCGAGGAGGGGATCCACCACCTCCCCGAGGAGCGCCTTGAGGAGCTTCGCCGTCTCGGTGGCCGAGCGACCCCTGGGCACGAGAGCCGCCAGGGCAGCGTCGTCCCAGCTCACCTCGCCCACGAAGAAGAAACCCGCCGCGTCGAAGAAATCCTCGAGGGTGTCGATCCGCTCGTGGACGAGGGGCAGGATCTCCAGCAGGCGTGCCTCGGAAAGGGGGCCCGCCTCGAGGCGCTTCAGGATGTCGCTGGGCGTGAACTCCCGCAGGTAGCGTCCGTTCAGCCACTCGAGCTTCTGGACGTCGAAGACCGGGCCGCCCAGGGAGATGCGTTCCAGGGTGAGCTCCGAGACGAACTGGTCCAGGGAGAACTCCTCCCGCTCGTCCGGCATGGCCCATCCCATGAGCGCCAGGTAGTTGAGCATCGCCTCCGGCAGGTATCCCACCTGCCGATAGAAGTTCAGGCTCACCGGGTTCTTGCGCTTCGAGATCTTCGACTTGTCCGCGTTCCGCAGGAGCGGCAGGTGGCAGAAGACCGGCGGCTCCCACCCGAAGCTCCGGTAGAGCTGGAGATGCTTCGGGAGCGAAGAGAGCCACTCCTCCGCGCGGATCACGTGGGTGATTCCCATGAGATGGTCGTCGACCACGTTGGCCAGGTGGTAGGTGGGGAAGCCGTCGGTCTTGAGGAGCACCTGGTCGTCGATCTGCGCGTTCTCGAACGTGATCTCGCCCCGGAGAAGATCGGTGACGACGCTTTGGCCGTCGTCCGGCATGGCCAGGCGCACCACGTGGGGCTCACCTGTGGCGCGCCGGGACTCGGCCTCGCTCCCCGCCAGCGGCCGACACAGCCCGTCGTAGCCGAAGTTGAGCTTCTTCGCCTTTTGCTCGGCCCGCAGGCCGTCCAGCCGCTCCCGCGTGCAGAAGCACGGGTAGGCCGCCCCACTCTTCACGAGCTCTTCGACGTGAGTCCGATAGATGTCCGTCCGCTCGCTCTGGCGGTAGGGGCCCACCGAGCCGCCGATGTCCGGCCCCTCGTCCCACTCCAGCCCCAACCAGCGCAGGGCCTCGAAGATCATGGCCTCGCTGGCCGCCGAGCTTCGCTCCCGGTCCGTGTCCTCGATTCGAAGGATGAACTGGCCCTGGTTTTGCCGCGCAAAGGCGTAGTTGAACAGCGCCACGTACGCGGTCCCCACGTGGGGGTCGCCGGTGGGGCTCGGGGCGATGCGCGTCCTGACCGTCATGGCAAACGCTGAGGCTATCACAGGCCGAACCGCCGCATGCCCGCATGTTGACCGGCCACCGAGTCACCGAATAAACTGCATGGTCGTTGTCTGCGTGGCGCTATCGTCTAGGGGTTAGGACGGGTGGTTCTCAGCCATCAAACCGGGGTTCGATTCCCCGTAGCGCTACCAGCTCTCCCAACGGCACCGCTTCCGAGCGCAGCAGGCTGAGATCGTCGCCCTTGACCCTCCGGCCCTCTGCGACCGTGGATTCACTTCAGCTTCCTGAGCAGGACGGCGGTCCGGTGGCAGTCGATTCCGTGGCCCTGGAGGTCCGAGTCGTTCGACCAGAGGGGGAGCCGGAGGGTCTTCGCGAGAGCCAACGGATGGGCGTCATCGGGCTCCCGGTCTGCCAGCAGCCGCCGGGACCACGTGAGGTTGCCCTCGTACTCTTCTTCGGTGTGTCGCTTCAGGGGCAGGAGGCGCCACTGGAGCTCGATGACGTCCTTTGGAAGAGCGTACTTCTCGCAGAGTCTCGGGATGTACCGCTCGACTTCCGATGCGTTGAAGTCAGCAACGTGCACTTCAACCGAGTACTCGACGATGACGCGGAGAGCGGCTTTCCCGATTGCCGCAGAGAGAAGAACGTTAACGTCTGCGACGACTGCGTCTGTGGGCATCGAAGTCGGCCTGGATGCTGGCCTCATCGATCCCCGACGCTTCGAGCAGGCGATCGAGATGCCGACCGAGAACGCCAGCCAGCTCCCGGCGAATGTCGCCGGGGATCTCGTGGGGGTTGTCGAGGGGCAGATACAGGCCGGACACCTTCCCGTGTCTCGTCACGAGAATGGGCTCGTCGCCCCCCATAAGGGTAGCCATTTCGTTTCGCAGCTCGCGAATCCCCGCGACTCGCATTGAACTGAGTTTATGACCGGCCGCCACATTTGTCAACACAGTTGTGTACGCAGTCTTGCCCTCCCGCCCGGTTTCGCTCGCTGGGCGGAGCGAGGCCGTTCATTTGCTCTCGAGGACCGTTCGTGGGAGAAAGCAGCGCATGAGCGCTCCGCCAGTCCGCGTCCTCCTGCATCTCGGTCGGGATCGTCGGCGCGCCGTCGATCCCGAGGACATCTACTTTCTCGAAGCCGTCGGTGAGACGACGCTGGTGCGGCTGCGGTCCGCACGGCGGGTCCGGGATGTTCGCCTGCTCGGGGACCTTCTGAAGGTCCTGGGCGGGGCGGGCCTCGTCCGGGTGCACCGGAACCACGCGGTCAACGTGCGCCACGTGCTCGAGGTGCGGCGCCGCAGTGCCCAGAGGGGCTGGGAGGTGAAGCTCGAGCCTCCGGTGAACCGCGTCCTCCCGGCGGGGAGGACCTATCTGCGCCGGCTCTGGGCGGCCTTCGGCGAAGGGGCTGTGTCTCATCGCGGTGCTGCTCGTGGCGTCGTGCACCCGGTCCCCTGAGCCCGCCCCCGCTGCGGGCATCGACCGTCCCAACGTCGTCCTCATCGTCACCGACGACATGGGCTATGCCGACATGGGCTCCCAGGGCGCAACGGACATTCGCACACCCAACCTCGACCGGATGGCGGCGGAGGGGACGCGCTTCACGAGCTTCTACGTGGCCCAGCCCGTGTGCACCGCGAGCCGCGCGGCGTTTCTGAGTGGCTCGTACCCCAACCGCGTCGGGCTCCAGGGGGCGCTGAACCACACCAGCCGGAACGGCATCCACCCCGACGAGTGGCTGCTGCCCGAGATGTTCAAAGCACGGGGCTACGCCACGAGCGGCATGGGCAAGTGGCACCTCGGGACGGTGGCGCGCTTTGGCGCCACACGCAACGGCTTCGACGAGTGGCTGGGCATCCCCTACTCCAACGACAACTCGAGCTTCCACCCGGTGTTGAGCGCGGAGATGCCCCCTCTGCCGTTCTACGACGGCGAGGAGATCATCGAGACCGACCCGGACCAGAGCCAGTTCACGAAGCGCTTCACCGAGCGGGCGGTGTCGTTCATCGAGAGAAACGCCGAGGGGCCCTTCTTCCTCTACATGCCCCACGTGATGCCCCACGTGCCGATCTTCGCCTCCGAGAGCTTTGCCGGCCGGTCGGAGCACGGACTCTACGGGGACGTGATCGAAGAGCTCGACTGGTCGGTGGGGGAGATCCTGGCCACCCTCGAGCGACTGGGGATCGACGACAAGACGCTGGTGATCTTCTTCTCCGACAACGGCCCGTGGCTGAGCTACGGAGAGCACGCCGGCTCGGCGACCCCCTTCCGCGAGGGCAAGCTGACCACCTTCGAAGGAGGCGTCCGGGTGCCGTTCCTGGTCCGCTGGCCCGGTCACGTTCCGGCCGGACGGGTGAGCGACGAGCCGTTCATGTCGATTGACCTCCTGCCGACGCTGACCGAGCTGGTGGGCGGCACACGGCCCGAGCGCAAGATCGACGGCCTGAGCGTGAAGCCGATGCTCCTGGGCGAGCCTTCCGCCACCTCGCCCCACGACGCGCTCTTCTTCTACGGAGGGACCGAGCTCCAGGCCGTCCGGAGCGGCCGATGGAAGCTGCACTTCGCCCACCCCTACATCACCACGGCGGCCGAGCCCGGCCGGGGTGGCAAGCCCTCGAACTGGGGGAAGAACCAGGCCCAGTCCATCACCCAGAGCGGCATCGAGGGCATCGCCAGCCGCCACGGCGGACGCATCGAGCACCTGGAGCTGTCGCTCTACGATCTCGAGGCCGACCCGGGCGAATCGGCCAACGTCGCGGCACGGCATCCGGACATCGTCGCGCGTCTCTCCCGGCTGGCCGACCCCATGAGGGACGAGCTGGGGGACTCGTTGAACGGTATCGTGGGCTCCGAGGTCCGCGCCGCAGGTTGGGAAGAGCCACCGCCCCTGCCCTGACCCTGCCGGGTCTTCCGTCGAGTAGAGTGGCGCGGCACATGGACCATCCACCGGACCGTGCCTACCTGAAAGCCATTGGCCTGATGGTCCTCGGGTTCTCCCTGGTCCCGGGCATGGACGCCATCGCCAAGCACCTGAGCGGAGACTACTCGGTCTTTCAGCTGGGGTGGGCCCGCTTCGTCTTCCACCTGCTCTTCGTTCTTCCCATGGTGTGGTGGCGTCATCGAGAAGACGTGTGGCCGAAGATGCCCCGGCTTCAGCTCGCCCGGGGTGTCTTCCAGCTGTCGGCGACGCTTCTGTTCTTTGCGGCCATCGCCCGCATTCCCATCGCCGATGCGCTTGCGCTGCTGTTCGTCTACCCGCTGCTGGTGACGGCCCTGTCTCCCATCCTTCTCGGGGAGCGCGTGCGGGGGGTCCAGTGGCTCGCCATCGTCATCGGCTTCGCGGGGGTGTTGTTCATCCTCCGGCCGGGGACCGGGGCGTTTCACTGGGCCGGCGTCTTCGCCCTGGCCGCGAGTGTGTGCTTCGCCCTGTACATGATCGCGACCCGCAGAGTGGCCGGCACGTCTCCGCCGCTGGTGACGCTCGTCTACTCGGCCGTCGTGGGAGCGGTCGCACTCACCCTCGCAGCGCCGTGGTTCTGGACCCCTCCACGGCCTGGCGACTGGGCTCTCATGGTGTTGATGGGCCTGCTCGCCGCCTGCGGACACTTCATGATCGTCAAGGCGTTCGAGCTCGCGCCGGCTTCCTGCATCGCACCCTTCGGCTATTCGGAGATCGTCGCGGCCACGGCCCTCGGCTACGTCGTGTTCGGCGACTTCCCGGACTCCTGGACCTTCGTCGGGATCGGCATCATCACCGCGGCGGGAGTGCTCGTGTCCTATCGAGCGCCGAGCGAAGCCCTTTAGGCCGCTCCGGGAGCAGGGCTCTCCTGCGTGAGACCAGGAGGATGCCGACCGACAAGAAGGCTATCGCTTCTTGCGCGACCAGAAGGCGAACCCGGCGAGGCCCCAGCCAAGGAGCAGGAGCGTGCCCGGCTCCGGTACGGAGGCTCGAAAGAAGTCCATGCCTTCGACGTCGGTCAGGCCGGCGATGCCGCCCAGGTTGGTGTTGTTCCCGTTCTGGGTGAGGTCGAACGTGGCGAAGAAGTTGTTCCTGTCGCTGAACCCCAGGAGTACGCCGGACGAGTAGTCCCAGGCCAGGGCCTCGAACTTGACCGAGCTCCCGGTGCCGTCTTCCTCGTCGTCGTCGACGACGAGGAAGACGGCACCGGGAGCTTCATCGACTCGATAGAGATGGTCGTCGTCATTGTCCGTCACGTACAGGTTCCCGAGATGGTCGAACTTCAGGTCCTCACCGCTCCCCACATCCTCGCCCAGTCCGCTCATGAGACCGATCGTGGTGACGTGGCCCGTTGCCACGTCGATCACGATGAGCTCGTCGACGGTGCTGTCCCCGCCCCGCCGCTCCTGAACAGCCCGTAGAGGTCGCCGGAGACCGGATCGAAGGCAAGGCCGCTGATGTTGTCGCTGCCATCGGCGTCGAAGGTCAGGTCCAGGGTGGCGATCTGCGTGACGACGTTGTCGCTCACCGTGCTCGCCGTATTGACGTCGAACGAGAGCAGGACCGGCTCGTCGAACAGCCCCACGTCGTCGTTGACGGCCATGTAGGCCAGCCCGCCAACGTCCAGGGCGAAGGCCTCGATGTGCCTCCCGACGTCCGCAAACCCGGCGCCGGTGTCGTACCGAAGGAGCCCGTAGCTCGTGAACCCCGTGAGGGACGTGTAGTCGTCGATCGAGAAGAGCTCGCCGTCGTCTTCGTCCACACCCCACAGCGTAGGGGTCGCCGAGGCCGGAGGGGCCGCCGCGAACGAGAACAACGTCATGAGGACCGCGCAGACGACGTGGGCTGGGCGTGGGTGCATGCTGTCAACTCCTCCGATAATGACGTGTTCTAGCCGTCCGAGCGCCGTCGTCGCTCTTGAGCCGCAAGCTGCGTTCCCGATCTTTCTCTTGTTTTGTTTTCAACGTCTTACGTCGTGCATCGGGCTGGAGCCTGGTCGCGAGTGTCAAGGTATCCGACAGTCCCAAGCCCCGCCAACCGCCGGAAATCCTTGCAGATCGCCGGGCCTCCGCTGACGAATGCCTCGAGCGTTTGGAAATCGCCGTGGGGCCACGGTGAAACGGCCAGGCAGGTTCGCCTGAGCGCTGGCGTGGAAGGCGTTGGTTTCTCTTACAGAAACCTATTGCTCGCGGTGGGTGTGCGCGACGAGGAGCCGGCCCAGCCCGAGTGCGGCCAGAACACCCGGCTCGGGAAACCGGGGTCGAAGCCTCGAGAAGAGCGGCGAGCTCGCGGGGAGCGCTACGCCGAGTGGGGGAGTTCGAACGCCACTCCACTCAACGGGCAGGGCGCACGTCACCACGCAAAGGGCTGCCTGCTGTGGCCAATCAAGGCTCGTCGCCATCACACCTCCTCGCCAGCCCCGCTCGCCCCGGCTTCCTGCGCCTGAGAAGGGCGCTGCTTCCAGGAAACCCGCAAGTCACACGCCATATGGACAAACACAGTGTTTTCATCCTTTTAGCGGGTACCAGGGAGACGAGAAGTGTAAACCACCCCGACATCCCGAAGGCTGGCGAGCCCTCCCCGCCATCCAGGACTCGCCCATCCCACAGGCGCTCAACGAGTTCGAGCCGCCCGAAGGCTGTCAACCAACCCGACGCGCCGTGACACGGCCCGCCCCGTGGCGGTACACTTCATCCCTCCCGAGGCGCCGGACCCATGGTCGAAATCAATCACCGCGACCGCATCATCAAGGTCAAGCTCGTCTACTACGGGCCGCCGCTCGGCGGGAAGACCACCAATCTCCAGATCCTGCACCAGCGCGCCAACGCGAAGCGGCGCGGCGAGATGATCTCGGTCAACTCGGCGCAAGAACAGGACCATCCTCTTCGATCTCCTGCCCCTCAAGACGCCGGGCTTTAGAGGGTTCGACCTTCGTCTCCAGATCCTGGCGGTTCCGGGGCAGGCCATGTACGGCGCAACGCGCCGGCTGGTTCTCAAGGGTGCGGACTCGCTCGTCTTCGTCGCCAACTCCGCTCTCGACCGTTGGGAAGAGAACCTCCAGAGCCTGAAGGAGATGACCCGCAACCTGGTGACCCATCACCTCGACCCCGAGGAGATGCCGCTGGTCTTCCAGTACAACAAGCGGGACCTGCCCAAGGTGCTCGAGACCGAGGCGCCCGATCGCGGTCTCAACCGGCGCCACGTCGACTCTTTCCCGGCGGTGGCGATCCGCGGCGAGGGGGTCCTCGAGACCTTCATTGCGGCGCTTGCCGTGACGGTCCAGGATCTCGCCAACCGCTACGCAATCCTCGACATCAAGGACGGTCTTCCTGCCCGTCAATGGGCCGAGGAGACGACGGCCGAGCTCTTCGGGGCCACCGGTCTGTCCTTCGAGCCGGAACCGGGGACGCAGCCCACCCCGGCCATCACGCCGCCGGGGCCCGGACCGGACTCGCCCACGAAAGCTCGGCCGGCGCCAACGAGGGCCTCCGCCGAGGCGGCGTCTTCGCCACCCGCTGACACGTCGCCCACAGACATGGCGCAGCCTCCCAGAAAGAAGACCGCGCCCTACACGGTCGTTCGGATCGCTCCCCAGCCTCCTCCCCAGGACGGGTCCTCGCGAACGCCCGGGGAGGATCGATCCGCCGAGCTCGTCGAAACCTACGCCGAGACCTCCGCGCAGCTCGGCGCGGCTCTCGCCGAGCTGCGGGAGCAGCGCGACGTCGCGGTGACTCGACTCGACGACGTGCGCACCTCCATGGAGGCTGCGCATCAGATTCTCCTGGGCACCCCGTTCGAGACGGCGCTCGTGCCCGTCCTCGAGCGCATGACCCTGATCGCCGGATCCAGCCATGCCACCCTTTGGATCCCGGACGCGGGGAAGCCGCCCCGGGCCGCTGCCCTCATGGGCCTCTCGTCCGATCCTGTGCTGGACTCCCCGGCGGCGGTGCGCTACGTGCTGGAGAATGCCGCCCGGGAGGCCCATCCGGCGTTCGTCTTCGCCAAGGACAACCCTCACCTCGCCGAGTCGCTCGCCGCCTCCACGCCTGTCTTTGCGTCCATCCTGGGTGTCCCGTTCCGCACCCCGGGCGGGCTCCAGGGCATGGGGGCCTTCTATTACGCCGCCGACACCGCTCGCCCCGGCGCCACCGTGCTGAAGCACTTGACGGAGATCCCCCGGGCCCTCGCCGCCGCGCTCGAGCTCACGGCGACCCTGCAGACCGTCAAGGCCGCCGAGCGAGCCCTCGAGCTGGCGCCGGCTCTCGGCTCCGCCCTCGCCGACGGCCGTTCGCTCCTCGCCTTCAGCAAGGGGGAGATCCAGCGCGACAGCGTCTTCGTGGAGGACCTGCTCGCGGAGCTTCACACGCCGGGGGTGACGTCGGAGCTCGACGGGACCGCGGAGACGGTCTCCGCCGATCCGACGCTGCTTCGCGTCGCGCTGCGCGCCATGGCCGACGAGCTGCGCTCCCGCGCCGGTGGAAACACCGCGGGCCTGGCCATCCGGACCCGGGGCGAGGCGGGGCGCGTGCTCGTCATCCTCCGTCTCCGGGAGCCGCCCGCCGACGGAGCAGCCGTCGCTTCGCCGACGGGGCTGGGGATCGGCCTCGCCCGCCGGATCGCCGAGCTGCACGGAAGGGCGTTCACCGACGGGAAGGTCGAGTTCACCCTCTCTCTGCCCGCGGGCTGAGGACTCTCCGGCGCCCGAAACGTTCCTAGGGCTTCTTCGCTGCTTCCTCGTCGGGGTCGCGCTTGAGCCAGGCGAACAGCGAAAAGGTGCTCTCCTGATCGGCGTTGGCGTCACCGGCGGGGGGCTCGGCAGCACCCTCGCGAGGCGTCGTGATCGAGGACGTCTCCGACGAAGAATCGTCCCCCTCGTCGCCACCCGAAGACGCGCCCTCGGCGTCGGCGCCCTCGGCCGATCCGCCTCTCGTCCGCCCGCGCCCACCTCGGCTGCGTCGCCGGCGCGGCGGCGCTTTCGCAGCCTCCGCCCCGGAGGAGGGCGGAGCTGCCTCGGCCGAGGGGGCCGTCTGTGCCGCCGGCGCCGGAGCGTCGGTCGGCGCCGCCTCCCCGAGATCCTCGATGATGTAGCTGCCCGAGCGCTGGTCGCGCCGGAGCTTGACGATGCCTCTCTTCTGGGCGTCTTCCAGCAGGTGAGAGAAGGTCCGGAAGCCGTAGTAGCCCTCGTTGAAGGACGGCTTCTTGCGCTTCATGGTCTCCTTGACCATGGAGCCCCACAGGATCTCCTTGTTCTCCCGCTGGAGAGCCAGGATCGAGTCCGACAGCAGGCCGAAGCAGTCCTGCAGCTTGACCGGCAGGTTGCGGCCGAGCCCCGGTCGGGGTCGCTCCTGCACCCGGACGATGTCCTCATAGAAGATGAACTCGTCGCAGGTTTCGATCAGCAGGTTGGAGGTGGAGTTCTTCACCCCGAGGCCGATCACGTTCTTGTTGTTTTCCTTGAGCTTCGAGACCAGCGGCGAGAAATCGGAGTCGCCGGAGCAGATCACGAAGCAGTCGATGTGCTCCTTCTGGAAGGACATGTCCATGGCATCCACCACCAGGCGGATGTCGGCGGAGTTCTTCCCACCCACGGACTTCTGGGGCACCTCGATCAGCTCGATGGCCGCCTCGTGGAAGGCCCGCTTGTAGTCCGAGTACCGGCTCCAGTCCGCGTAGGCCTTCTTGGAGAGGAGCTTGCCCTTGTCGAGCAGTCGCTCGAGGACCAGGTTCACGTTGAACTTGCGGTAGTGGGCGTCTCGGACGCCGATGGCGATGTTCTCGAAGTCGATGAAGAGCGCCAACCTCTGCTCGTCGTGCGTGTTGTCAGCCAAACTTCCTCCTGTGCAGGGGCGGTTGAGTCTCGTCACCCCCACCCGAACCCAGGGGTCCCGGACAGGGATACCCGGGCGGGAGCCCGAGCCTCGGGGACACAGCAGGTTAGCACACGGGGCGTGCCTCTTTCCCGCTCCTACCGCGCCGCACCGATTCCCGGTGGCAACACTCTAAGTAACGCATCCTTGACTACTGCCACGGTATAGACAAGAATGTGTGACTAGCCTTGGTCCTAGAGACGATTCCGTGACCAGCGGGTCCCCCCGGGGGAAAGGACCGTGACGAACCAGGTCCCCACCAATGACGCAGCGAACGACAGGCACATATGAGACCTCAGCCGCTGGCGGCGAGGCGGTTGCCGCGTTCGTCCCGCATGCGCTCCCGCCCGCCGATCCGCCGCTCGTCCTCGACGCCGCCATAACAGACCGCCTGCGTGCCGCCGAGCAGGCGCTCGGGCGCCTCGAGCTGGCAGGGGAGATGGTTCCGTCGCTCGACTGGTTCGTCTACGCCTTCGTGCGGAAGGAGGCCGTCCTCTCGTCCCAGATCGAGGGAACGCAGGCCACGCTCGTCGACCTGCTGAGCTTCGAGGCACAGGAGGGCGTGGCAGCGGCAACCGCGAACCCCGACGTCGCGGAAGTCTGCAACTTTCTCGACGCGCTCGCGTTCGCGCGCGGTCAGCTCGCGGACCCGGCCGGGCTGCCGCTGTCCATGCGCCTGCTCAACGGGACCCACAAACGGCTCATGCGAGGCGCTCGGGGCGCGGAGAAACAGCCCGGCGAGGTGCGACGCAGCCAGAACTGGATCGGCGGAACCCGACCCGGCAACGCGGCCTACGTGCCTCCTCCGCCGCACGCTCTGGGAAGTGTCCTCTCGGCCTTCGAGAGCTACATCCATGCCGAGGATGACTTGCCGCCACTCGTGCGCGCCGGCCTGCTTCACGTGCAGTTCGAGACGATCCACCCCTACCTCGACGGCAACGGCCGAATCGGCCGACTGCTACTGACGCTGCTGCTCGAGCACTGGAAGCTACTGCCCAGGCCGCTGCTCTACCTGAGCCTCTTCTTCAAGCGCCACCACGAGGAATACTACCGACGGCTCGACGCCGTGCGCGTCGAGGGCGACTGGGAAGGTTGGCTCGGGTTCTTCCTGGACGGCGTCGCCGTGATCGCCGACGAAGCCGTGTCTTCGGCTCGGGAGCTGTTCGGTCTCGTCGCCGAAGACCGGGAGCGGGTTCTCGGGAACGCCAGGGCATCCGTTGCTGCTGTTCGGCTGTTCGAGCTCCTGCCACGCCACCCGATCGTCTCGGTCGCCCTGGTCATGAAACGACTCGCGACGAGCAAGCCGACAGCAGGGCGCGCCGTCGACCTGCTTGCCGACGTAGGGGTCCTCGTCGAAACGACTGGGAAGAAGCGGGACCGCGCCTGGGCCTACCAGAACTACCTCGACCGCCTGCGCGTCGGCACCGAGATCGAGGGCCTCAGCGCGTCCACTTGAGGCCCAGGTTCTTCCTGAGCCGCCCGATGCGGATCTCCAGCCGATAGGTCTCGCCGGAGCGAAAGCGGGCGTGGATGCGCTCGCGGCGGGTGTTGTCGTCCCAGCTCACCTCCACGTCGAAGACGTGGCGCCCGGGCGTGGCCTCGATGAGGTCCGTGAGGACGTTGCCGTACGTCTTGACGAACAGGAGGTTCTTGTCGACCTTGCCGATCAGGGCTTGCCGGATCACCGGCTTCTCGTCCACGTCGATCCGGAGAGTTCCCGTGCGGAATGGGTGTCGGATGTCCAGCACGATCTGAGCCGGCGCCGGCCGGGCGGCGGGTTTCGGCGCCGCCACCGCCGTCGTCGGCTTCGGCGATGGCGTGTCGATCGGGGGCCCCTGGGGGGCCGAGGCCGAGGCGTGCTCAGCGCCTGCCGTCGCCACGGAGGCCGCGGGGGGATCTGACTGGGCCTCGGGATCGTTCTCGGACGCCGTCGCCCCCAGGCCGTCCGGCCGCAGCAGCACCCAGCTCGCGATCGCCGCCACGACGACCACGACCATGACGTCGGCGTACAGACCGAGCCGTCGCGGGCGTCGGGTCGCCGAAGGCCCCGACGCGACGAGGCGGGTCCGCGCGGACTCCTCGAGCGTCGTTCCATCCACGGTGAGCGTGTCCGAGACGGATTCGGGCATGGGCTCGAGCGAGCCCACCACGGGAGGAGCCGTGCGCGCCGGCGGCTTCGTCCAGCTTTTCCGGTGCCTCAGGGGCTTTCCCGCCATCGTGTCCGCCAGGTCGTCCGCGAGGTGGTGCGCGTCGGGGTAGCGATCCCCCGGGTCCTTGCACAGGCATCGGGCGGTGATCTCGTCGATGGCCGGAGGCAGTGTCGGGTCCAGGGAAGACGGGGGCACCGGGTCCTCGTTCACCACCCGCTGCAGGATGGCCATGACGTTGTTCGCGGCGAAGGCGTGTCGACCCGTCAGGAGCGTGTAGAGCACCGAGCCCAGCGAGAAGACGTCCGAGCGAGCGTCCACCGTCTCGTTGGACGCCTGCTCCGGGGCCATGTAGAGAGGCGTTCCGAAGAACTGCCCCGCGGCGGTCAGGTGCGCCGCGTCGAGCTTGGCGATCCCGAAATCCATGAGCTTGACGGGCCGGAACAGCTGCCCGGGCACCCTCGGGAGGCGCATGATGTTCGCCGGCTTGATGTCGCGGTGCACGACGCCCTCGGAGTGCAGGTGCTGGAGCGCATCGGCCACCTGCACGCCGATGTTCATGACCTCTTCCCAGGGAAGCTGTTCGCCGTCCCGGACCAGCTTCGACAGCGGCTCGCCCTGGAGCCTCTCGAGAGCGATGTAGAGGATCCCCGTCTCCTCGTCCCGACGCACGTCGTGGACCACGACGATGTTGGGATGGGAGAGTCGTCCCGCGATCCGGGCTTCCGTCTCGAAGCGTTTCTCGAAAGCGCTGCGGTCCTCGGCGCTCGCCGCGAAGGACGGGTTGATGGTCTTCAACGCGACGGAACGCGACAGCGCGGGGTCATGGGCCTCGTAGACGACGCCCATCATCCCCCGACCCAGCTCGTGCTGGATCTCGTAGCGTCCGATCTTCTGGGGAAGAGCCGAAGCCATTTATCGCGCCTCGCCCGATACGTCCGGGTCACGGGTCCACTTGCTCGAGATTATGCAAATTGCGTGCCCCGGTGGTGCTTCGGAAACCTATCTCGCCACACCCCCTGGGTCGACCCGGAGAGCCCATGGAATCACCGACTTACTTCGCTTCCCGCCCGGACCCTGACGGATCCCAAACCCGGACTCGGCCTTGATCATGCCGCCGGGTTGACCGCTCGCCCGCCATCCCAGGGGCGCAAGCAGCCTCTCTCATTCGTGCTCGAGCAACGCCCAGACCGGCCTGTGGTCGCTCGCGTCGTGCGTGTCTTCGGCCACACCGGCCGTGGCGGGGCCGGGGGGCCGGAGGCCCCGGGCGAAGATGTGGTCGAGCTCCCACCACCCGGACGTGTTCTGTAGGTTGCGCGTGAGCCAGAGACCCCCCAGATCCTCGAACGGCTGGTGCAGGCCGCGAGTGTTGAAATCGCCGGCGATCACCACGGGGTGCGAGGAAGAGTCCGCATCATCGAGGAGAGCCAGAACTTGCCCCCGGCGTCCCTTGCTGCTCAGGTGAATGGGTGTCTCGAGAGGCACGGAGTAGGCGCGGATGGGCCGCTCGTCTACGCGCACCGTCGCCGTCCGCTTGAGCCCCGTGAAGAGACTCTGCCCCGGGAGGATCAGCGTGCGCATGTCCTCGAGGGGCCACGGCGAGAGGAGGGCGTTGCCGAAGTCCCGGCCCGTCTTCGGGTGGATCGCGGCGGGAAAGAAGATCGAGTTCATCTCGAGCGCCTGGGCGATGCGCTCGGTGCCCTCGGCGTCCATCTCCTGCAGCGCCAGGATGTCCGGTTCGCGCAGCGCCGGCGTCTCTCGAAAGACGGCGATGGCCTCGTCCACCTTCTCGGCGAACTTCACGTTGAAGCTCACCACGCGGATCACCTCGTCCGGCGAAGCGACCCGGCCGTGACGGGTCACGTACTTCGGCTCGTCCGGGTCGGTGTAGTTCTGGGCCGCCGCACAGGCCCCGAGACAGAGAGCCACCAACACCGGTGCCGCCCATGCACCCCGCATCCGGCCATGATAGAACGGACCAACCCCGAAGGAGGCGCAAGAGCCACGTGCGCGAAGATGACGATTCCGCCGCCGGTCGAACCACAGGCGGCCCGTCACGGTGGCTGGCCCGCAGCCTTCGGGCCCTCACCAACCGTTGCCCCTGGGTGCGGCCCCTTCTCCCCGCGGCCCTGATCGCCGCGTCGTGGTCTGCGTGCCACGCCGGCCCCGGCCCGCTCGTGGCCTTCCTCGGCGACAGCCTCACCTCGGGCTGGAAGCTGAGCGAGGAGGAGGCCTACCCCGCTCTCGTCGGCCGAACGCTCACCGAGCGTGGCCGACCCATCCGTGTCCTCAACGCCGGGGTCAGCGGAGAGACCGCCGCGGAGGGACTCGCTCGGCTGAGCGCCGTTCTCGAGCACCGGCCCGACGTCCTCGTCGTGGCCCTGGGCATCAACGACGCCCTGCGGGGCGACTCCCTCGAGGCCACTGAGGCGTCCCTTCGCAAGGTCCTCGAGAGGGCCCGGGCGTCGGGCTGCAGACTCCTCCTGGTCGGGTTCCGCATCCCGGACGAGCCCCATGGCGCCGAGTACGCCCGCCGCTTCGGGGAGATCTACCCGCGCCTCGCCGCCGAGTACAAGGTGCTCCTCGTCCCGGACCTCCTCGCCGAGGTGTCCGACCACGACGAGCTGCTCTTCCGGGACCGCCTGCACCCGAACGCCGCCGGTCACCTGCGCCTGGCCGAGACCCTTCGCTCCCACCTCGAGCTCGTTCTGGCCCAGGTGGAAGAGTGACGCCTCTCGAGAGCTGACGACGAGCAAGCCGTCGTCGCCTCTACGGTGCTTGCGGATCCGAGCCTTTTCCGTGCGCGTAGGGGCGGCACCGATTTCCCGGTCCTCCCGGCCACACTCCTCTCCGTACCCGCTTCCTCCGCTCCGTCGAGAACTCCCGCCTTTGGCCGAGGGCCCGGTGTCGCCCCTGGCCAATGCCTTGTGGGAGGCCGTGCGCCTCACCACAAGGTTTTCGGTCTTGACGCCTGCTCGACCCCGGCTCACTATTAGCGAAGAAAAAGCGAAACTCAAATGGCCACGGCACTCACCTCTCCCCCGGCAAAAAAGGCCGTTCTGGAGGCACTTCTCCGGGAGAAGAAGCTCCAGGCCGAGGGCCCGCCGCTCAGGGGCGAAGACCGCCGTCTGCGGCGGATTCCGACCGGGACCGCCGAGACCAACGCGCTGTTGAACGGGGGTTTCCCCCGCGGCCAGCTCTCCGAGATCCATGGCCCGGTGTCCTCGGGCCGCACGGGACACCTCCTCGGGCTGCTCGCCTGCACGACGCGCTCGGGCGCCCTGGCCGCCCTTGTGGATCCCCTCGACCGATTCGATCCCGCCTCGGCCGCCGCATCCGGCATCGCCCTCGCGCGGCTGCTCTGGCTGCGCGGCCCCCGAGGGGGCGGAGAGGCGCCCCGACCCGAAGCCCTTGCCGAGGCGACGGCGGCGGTGGCCACGCTCGCCGGCTCCGGACTCTTCGATGTCGTGGTCCTCGATCTGGCCGGCGTGTCCGATCGCGACCGTCGTCGCCTGCCGCCCACCACGTGGATCCGCTTGCAGCGAGCCGTCGCGGAAACCGAGACAGCACTTCTCCTCGTCGCCGACACCCACGTGGCGACCAGTCCGGGCGGGGCCTCCCTCGCCTTCACCCGCACGGGCCTCCGATGGTCGACCCCCCCCGGCCCCGGCCGCCTCCTCGTCGCCCTCGACGCCCGAGTCAGCTCGGGCCGCCCCGTCCCCCGCTCGGCCCCGATCGCCCTCCCCACCTTCGCCTGACTGCCCGTCATTCAGAGGAGCTTCCCCCTTGGACACGCGACGAAGAATCCCCCGATAACACCATGTACGGCGCCCTGCACTCCCCCCGCCCCCTCCCCTCCGCGGACGCCCTCCTCCTCCTCGCCCGCGACTTCACCCCCCGAGTCGAGGCCCGCGGCCCGACACTCGTGCTCCTCGACCTCCACGGCGTCGGCCGCGTCTGGCCCACACCCCAGGAGCTGGGCCACGCCCTTCTCCAGGAAGCGTCCTCGCGTGAGCTCGAGACCCACGTCGCCCTCGCCTTCACACGCACCGTCGTCCTCGTCTTGGCCCAGGCTCGCCCGGGACTGACCATCGTCCCCGCGGGGAAAGAGGCCGGCGCCCTCGCCCCACTGCCACTCGCCCTCCTGGGCCTCTCTCCCGAGCGAGAGGAGATCCTCCGCCGGTGGGGCCTCGCCACCATCGGTGACCTCCAAGGCCTCCCTCCCGACGGCCTTGCCGCACGCTTCGGTCCCGAGGGCCCGCACCTCAGGCGCCTCGCACGCGGCGAGGACGAGGGCCTCCTCGTGCCGACCCCGATCCCCGAGTCCTTCGAGATGACCCTCGAGCTGGACTGGCCGGTGGAGGGCCTGGAGCCCCTGGCGTTCCTCCTCAGCCGTGTCCTCGAGCCGCTCTCGAGCGCCCTCGCCATGAAGGGACGACGGGCCGCCTCGCTCACCCTCGACCTGGGCCTCGTGGACGGCTCCACCCACCACCGCCTGCTGCGACCTGCCGCGCCCTCGGGAGCATCGCGCACGTGGCGCACCCTGGCCCTCCTCGACCTCGAGGTGCACCCGCCCCACGACGCCATCCAACGGATCACCGCCCGGGCCGAGCCCACCCCCGCGCGAGAGGTGCAGTTTTCCCTCCTCGACCCGGCGCTCCCCTCACCGGAGCGTCTCGCGGAAACGATGGCCCGGCTCCACGAGTGGACGGCCGAAGGTCGCGGAGGGTCCGCCCGGCTCCTCGACACCCACCGCCCCGACGCCTTCGCCGTCTCGACCTTCGCCCCCGGCCCCGCCACCCCGGCCACAGGACCCCCGCCGGCGCCCCGGGTGGCCCTGCGCGCCTACCGCCCGCCCCGCCTCGCGCAGGTCACCCTCAAAGAAGGTGTCCCGGATTTCGTGGCAGCCCCCGGCGTGCGGGGAAAGGTGGTGTCCTGCGCCGGTCCCTGGCGCGTCTCCGGCGATTGGTGGGACGTGGCCTGGAGCCGCGAGGAGTGGGATGTGGCTCTCGCGAGCGGCGGCGTCTTCCGGATCTTCCACGACCGCCTCCGCGAGGCCTGGTTCGTGGAGGGGGAGATGGACTGAGCCCTCCTCCCGTCAAGAGCCCTCAACCCGCGGAGATGTGCCGAGCGAGGACATCGCAAAAATCGAGCAGGTCCTCGAGCTCGTTGGCTGCCATCGCATGAACGCGTACGGGATCCAGGACGCCGTACTGGTGGGCCACGAGGTTGCGGAATCCTGCCGCCGCGGCCAGCCGCTGAGCAAGCTCCCGGGCCAGCGCGCCCCGATCCGCCAGCGCCAGGAAGATCTCACGGTAGCTGCCCGGGACGTCCTGTCCGGCGTCGGCCAGCCAGTGCGTGGCAAGCGAGACGCACTCCTGCAGGGCAACGAACAGATTCAGTGTCACGATCTCGCGTGACGTGCGATCTTCCTCGAAAGCGTCGACCTGCTCGGGCAGCGTCGATCGAATACGGTCGACAGCATCCCGGATAGCCGCGATCTTCGCAGCGGCGACGGTCTCGTCAACCACGGTGTCCGGCCTGCAGGACGGCCTGGGTGAACGCGTCTTCTACCGGCTTGAAGTCGAGATACTCGAGGATCGCGCGAGCCTTCCGCTCGACGAACGCCTTGCGGTCCTTCTCGAGAATCACGCGCCCGTCGCGGAAGATCCGGTAGGCGAGGCCCGGGGCCGCCTCGTCGAGGAGGACGAGATCCACGGGTTGCCCCGCCGCCGTCTCGAGACACGAGATGAGATCGCCGATCTCTGTGACCGAGAGTACCGCGCCCCGCGCGAGCCCCACCGCAACATCCGCATCGCTACCGGCATGCCCTTGCCCTCTGCCCCGCGAGCCAAAGAGCAGCGCGTGCACTATGCGTGGCTCGGACTCGAGGACGGAGCGGAGCCGATCGATCATGGAGGCAGTCTAGCACTGGCCCCTCGCGTGACTGCCAGCGTGGACTCTGTGCTGACGAAGGAGCCTCTTCGCCCTACCCGGCTAGACGACGCTTCAATGCCAGTCCGACCAGACAGCCTCCCAGGAGCAGGACGAAACCGGGCTCCGGAACCGAAACTCCACCGTTGGGGCGAGCGATGAAGTCCATGAGGTTCTCCGAGTCGTGGTCGGCGAGGCCATCGTTGTAGGCAAAGGAGTCGACTCCACCCTTCAGGTAGAAATCACCGTACACGGGAGCCCGGTTGGACTCGAAGGAGATGCTCAGCGTCCCATCGGGCAGCTCGTCGAACTTCACTCCCACCAGGCTCGCGCCGCCGGGGAACCCCGGATTCGAGGGGCCCGGCCCGAAGTCGGCGTACTCGAGCGGAACGCCGGGGTCGATGTCGCTCACGCAACCCGCGAGCACCGGGGGCCCCACGCAATCGTCCGTGAGATCCAGGGTGAAGTGGCTGATGTCAGGACTCGAGAACCCGCTGAAGCTGTACATGTAGCTGTACTGACCTCCGCCCAGCGATGCGATAGTCCACGACGGTGAAGGCCGGGTCGTCGCCCACATAGTCTCCGCCCGTCGTGATCCCACTCTGTCACGGCGTCGAGCACCGGGACTACGCCCACCGACAACGTCAATGCCGTCATCCAGGACCGGGCCCCGGACCACGGCGGTCTCGGAGCCGTCTTCTACAACGCCGGTACCGACACGTACAGCGACGGCTCCGGCGGTGACGAGGTCAATACCGGGCAAACCCTCGTGCTCATGTTCAGTTCGGCCGTGACGCTCGGCGCGCTGACGTTCTTCGACGAGGACCACGATCCGCTGGGTGCTACCGACACCTACCTGTTCGACGTGGACGGCGGCGGGTTCTCCTTGACGCTCTTCACCGCCGACCTCTCGGGGACGGGGGGCACAGTCTTCTCCTTCAGGTACGGCGGCGTGTATTCGGGAGACTTCTACGTGGGCGCCGTCGGCGCGAGATCGTCGGTCCCCGAGCCGGCCACGCTCGGTCTGTTGGGGATGGGCCTCCTGGCGATGGTCGGGATCCGCCGCCGCCGCAGCTGACGGTCCAGTCTTTTTCGAGGAACCGAGAATGAGAGCGACGGCGCCCAGCAGAACGATCCTGGTCGCCGTCGCTTTCCTCCTTGCCGCCCCCGCGGCCCAGGCGGTGACGTTCGACTTCGCCGCGGTGGCCGGCGGCGGGCCCGTCACCTGGGAGGCCGTCACAGGCACCGGCGAGAGGGGGCACACTTCGTTCTCGATGACGGTCGGCGGGCTGACCGTCACCGCCACCGCTTCCATCCCCGCGCTGGGGCCCTCCCCGGAACCGTTCGGGCCGCAAGGACCGGGCGGGACGGCACCGCTGGCGCCGGGCTCGAGTGGCGCCGAGGTCTACCTCGACACCGGAGCGGGCATGGGCGTTTGCAAGCCCGACGCCATCGTGGGAGGTGGGGCCGACCAGTGCGTCTCCAGCACCGACGACGAGATCGGCGCGGGCGAGACCCTGGCTCTCGTGTTCAGCAGCGCGGTCACCCTCGACTCGATCGCGTTCCGGAACGGGAGCCACGGGACGTCGTTCGGCGGACAGTTCTCCCTCTCGATCGACGGCGGGGGAGCCTGGCAGCCTCTGCTGAGCCACAGCTTCACTCCGGTCTCGACGTGGTCGGGAACGGTCTTCCACTTCAGCCACGTCAGCGAGGACTACTACATCCAGTCGCTCGACGTTCAGGCTGTCCCCGAGCCGACGACGCTCGGCCTTCTGGCGGCAGGGCTAATGCTGCTGGGCGGTCGGCGGATCCGTCGTCTCCGTCGCTGATGTAGGCGCGTCAGCGCTTCCGTACGAACACGACGTCGTAGCTCGCCCGCTGGGTGGCCTGGAAGTAGACGCCGACGAGCTGATCTCCTGCCGCGTCGTACGACAGCGTGTAGGTGCTGCCGGGGTAGTTGCGGTCCTGCAGCTCGACGAAGAGCCCCAGGACGTCATCCTCGAGGCTTGCTTCGGCGCGCCCCACGTTGATGGGGCGGGGATTGAAGTACCCCACGCTGGCGGTGCCGTCCTCGGCGATCCCGGTGACCGAGAGGACGTAACCCCCGTCCGGCCGGAGCCACTGGTCGAGGAGTGGTCGGAACGCTTCGGGGGTGTCTCCCGGGTCGACAGGGGCACGCGGGGCCGAGGGCGTCGAGGCGGCCCTGGGGGGCGTCGCCCTGGAGGCCGGCCGGGCTCTCGGCGCCGGCAGAGGGGTCTCGGTCCGGGGACTGCTCCGCCAGGTGAGGAGACCCAGCGCCACGGCGGCGGCCACCACGACACCCAGGGCCACGGCACGACCTCGACCCCCGTTCTCGGACGCCTTGCTTCGGCGGTGTTGCTGGCTCATGGTCTGCCTCTGCTCGATCGGAACGATACCCGATCGGGATGGGCGACGCCCGACGTCACTTTCTCTCTCGCATGACGGTCTTTGTCCGAATATGCTCGGATCCTCATGAGCGAGCCCTACCCCGAGTTCGTGGCCCGGTTCTACGATCCTGTCTACGCCCGGGTGCGGGACGGGGTCGACAACGACTACTACCTGCAGAAGGTCACCTCGGCCGTCGGTCCGGTGCTGGAGATCGGTGTCGGCACCGGGCGTCTCTTCGCCGAGGCCCTTCGGCGGGGAGCGGATGTCTACGGCATCGACGTCAGCCCGCACATGATCGAGCGCTGCCGGGAGAAGCTGCCCGCGGCCGAGCGTGAGCGGGTGTGGGTCGACGACGCCCTCGAGATGCGCACGGAGCGCCGGTTCGATCTGGTCGTCGCGCCTTTTCGGGTGCTGTCGCACGTCCCCGAGCCCGAGGATCAGTTGCGGTTTCTCCACACGGTTCACGAGGTCTTGCGGCCCGAAGGGACCTTCATCTTCGACGTCTACGTCCCCAGTCTAAAGCTGCTCCTGGAAGGTCTCCCGGAGCACTGCGACTTCGACGGGGAGCACGCTCCCGGCAGACGCCTGCGCCGCTTCGTTTCGTCGGCCCCTGCCGACCTTGCTCGTCAGACGAACCACGTCCGCATGCGCTTCGAGTGGGACGAGGCGAACGGGGAGCAAAGCGAGGAGTGGGCGTTCGACATGCGCTTTTTCTTCCGCTACGAGCTCGAGCACCTGGTGGCCCGGTCGCGGCTGCGGCTGGAGACGATTCACGGCGACTTTGGCGGGGGGGCGCTCACCCCGGAGTCGGCCGAGTACGTGGTCATCGCCCGCCGGGAGGGGTGAGGCCCGCCTGGCCCCTCGGCACCATCCCGGCCGGCCCTGCTCGCGTGGTAGGTTGGCGGGAGAGGAGCCTCCCGATGCCCGAGTTCCGCCACGTCGATCTCTTCGCCCTCGGTGAAGACACGGCCGACTACCGCCTCCTCACGAAGGAGCATGTCTCGCTGGACAGCTTCGACGGCCAGGAGATCCTGAGAGTCGCGCCGCAGGCGCTGTCCTTCGTCGCAGCCGAGGCGTTTCGCGAGATTTCCTTCTTTTACCGGGAGAAGCACCTCCGGCAGGTCGTGGCGATCCTGGACGATCCCGAGGCCTCCGAGAACGATCGCGGCGTCGCGCTCACGCTCCTCAAGAACGCCGAGATCGCCTCGAAGGGCCAGCTGCCGATGTGCCAGGACACGGGCACGGCCACGATCATCGCGAAGAAGGGCCAGAGGGTCTGGACCGGCGTCAAGGACGAGGAGCACCTCGCCCGGGGGATCTACGACACCTACCAGAAGGAGAACCTCCGCTACTCCCAGATGCTGCCGCTGTCGATGTACGAGGAGAAGAACTCGGGCACCAACCTGCCGGCGCAGATCGACATCTACGCCACACCGGGCGAGCGTTACGAGCTGCTGTTCGTGGCCAAGGGGGGTGGCTCCGCCAACAAGACCTTCCTCTATCAGGAGACGAGGGCGCTCCTGAACCCGGAGCGTCTCGAGGCCTTCATGGCCGAGAAGATGCGCACGCTCGGGACGGCGGCGTGTCCTCCGTACCACCTCGTGTTCGTGATCGGAGGGACCTCTGCCGAGGCGACGCTCAAGACGGTCAAGCTCGCCTCCGCCGGCTACCTGGACAACCTCCCCACCCGCGGGGGCGATGCGGGGCAGGCCTTTCGGGACCTCGCCCTGGAGGAGAGGGCCCTGCAGCTGGCCCGCGAGACGGGGATCGGAGCCCAGTTCGGCGGCAAGTACTTTGCGCTCGACGCGAAGGTGATCCGTCTGCCGCGCCACGGGGCGTCGTGCCCGGTGGGAATCGGCGTCTCCTGCTCGGCCGACCGCAACGCCCGGGCGCGGATCGACAAAGACGGGATCTGGCTCGAGTCGCTCGAGCACGACCCCGGCCGCCTCATCCCGGAGCAACACAGGACGGGCACGCACCGAAAGGGCGTCGCGATCGACCTCAACCGCTCGATGAACGAGATCCGGGCCGAGCTCAGCAAGCACCCGATCTCCACACCGCTGCTGCTCACGGGCCCCGTCGTGGTCGCTCGCGACATCGCCCACGCGAAGCTCAAGGAGCGTCTCGACCGCGGTGAGGACCTGCCTCGGTACATGAAGGACCACGTGGTGTACTACGCGGGACCGGCCAAGACCCCGAAGGGGATGGCGTCGGGGTCGTTCGGGCCGACGACCGCCGGCCGCATGGACTCTTACGTGGAGCTCTTCCAATCGCACGGCGGCTCGATGGTGATGATGGCCAAGGGCAACCGGAGCAAGGCCGTGACCGAGGCCTGCCACACGCACGGCGGCTTCTACCTGGGCTCGATCGGCGGACCGGCGGCGATCCTGGCCAAGGACTCGATCCGCAAGGTCGAGATCCTCGAGTACGAAGAGCTGGGGATGGAGGCGATCTACAGGATCGAGGTCGAGGACTTTCCCGCCTTCATCCTGGTCGACGACAAGGGGAACGACTTCTTCATGAAGCTGGCCCTGCCCCTGGCGCAGGGGTGAGCCCAGCCGTGCTGAGGAGCTTCGACTCTGCGCGTGCGACGAAACATCTCGTTCGGCTGACGGAGAGACTCTTCGCGCACCCCCGAGACGGCCGCGCTCAGAGTGACACCCTTGTCCCTTGCATCGGCAACCGGCCATTGCCGGTTCCAGACTCTGAATGACTGGTTTTCACCTGGCCCGCGGCGGCTGCGTCAAGAGGGATCGTAGAGTTGCAGGCCGGGGAGGTCGCGGAAGTCCTTCCGGTTGAGCGTCCAGAGGCGTGCGTCGAGTGTGAGGGCGCAGGCCGCGATCGCGAGATCGACCTCTCGGCCTCGGGCTCGCGGAAGGCGCAGGTAGAGCTGAGCGGCTCGCGCCGCCTCCGCGGGGCCAAAGGAGACCGCGGTCGCTGCCGGGAACAGCGCCTCCTGGGCCTCGATCTCCTCATCCAGCCGCGGCCCCCGCAGCCATTCGTAGAGGACGAGTGTCGGCAGGAGGATGCGCTCCCCGCGCTCGATCGCCTTGCGTAGCGCCGCTTTTGACCGTCCCGGACCCGTGAGCGCGTCGATCAGGACCGAGGTGTCGAGAACGATCAACGCCGACGCGTACCTCCCGTCGATCGCCGCCCCGCGCTGCGCCGGGCGCTCCGGATCTCAGCCAGCTCGCGCTCGACGTCGCGGAGCGGGCGAGCTGGTATGGCCGGCACGAGCCGGTCGAATGTCTCGAGCATGCGCTGTCGCTCCCGATCACTCAGCCGCCCCGCTCGGTCGCTGAAGTCCCGGATGGCCTCGCGCACCACTGCGCTCTTCGGAAGCGCGAGGCGCTCGGCGGCGGCGCTCAGCCGGGAGATGGTCTCGGCGTCGAGCGTGAACGTGACTTTAGTCGTTGCCATATCAGAGGAATACTACCATACTTTCTGGTTTCCGATCACTCCGAGCAGCCAGGACCGTTCTGGCGTCGGTGGCATTCCCCCTGCCCTCCCCCGGTTGCGTCGATGTTGATAGGATAGCGACGCCGGCCTCTTCGTGGCCGAGGAGCTCCCATGGCCCGACCCTCCCTGTACTCCGCGCTGATCCTCCTGCTCGTCTGCCTGGGGCTTTCGGGCTGCAGGTCGTTCGGGGGTCGCACCGGGCCGCCCCCGCCGCCTGCGGTCACCGCGGCGGAGCCGCTGACGCCTGAGCCGGCGCCGCCGCCGGCGGCCGAGGCGAGCGAGGAGCACTTGCCCGTCGAGAAGGTCCCCGACCCGATCGTGGTGGCGGCCTGGGCGGAGCCAAAGCACCTTCCCCCGGGAGGAGGCCAGGTCCAGATCCTCGTCCGCATCCAGAAGCGGGGCGGGCGGCGTTGTCCGGGGGTGCAGGTTCGTCTCAAGGCGTCGACGGGCACGCTCTACTCGAAGGGACGCGTGCTGGTGACCGATGCGCAGGGGATGACCCGGGACCGGCTGACGACACGGGAGAACGCGATCATCACGCTGAACGCCGGGGGGACGCGCTACCGATTCCAGGTGCCGGTGACGGAGCCGTCACCCTGATGCACCCTCCCGACCCCGGGCTGGTCGTCGATCTCGAACGTCTGCTCGGACCCGAGCGCGTGATGTCGCGCCCGATCGATCGGCTGAGCCGCGCCTCCGACGCCTCGCTCTACCGGATAATTCCCCAGGCGGTGGTGCGGCCCCGGGGCCTCGGCGAGATGAGAGACCTCTTCCGACTGCTGCGCCGGCGCCGCTCCCACCTGACGTTTCGGGCGGCGGGCACGTCGCTGTCGGGCCAGGCGGTCACCGCCGGGGTCCTGGCGGAGGTGGCTCCCTTCTGGCGGAGCTCCCGTGTCGTGGACGATGGTCGGCGCGTCTGGGCCCAGCCCGGCGTGGTGGGCGGCCACCTGAACCGCCTCCTGGCCCCGCACCGGACGCGGATCGGCCCCGACCCCGCGTCGATCGATGCGGCGATGATCGGCGGCATCGTCGCCAACAACTCCTCGGGGATGTGCTGCGGCGTGGCACAGAACTCCTATAAGACACTCGACTCGATCGGGGTGCTGCTGGCCGACGGGACCCACGTGGACTCCTCGTGGAGAGACGCCGACGATCAGCTCCGACGGGCCCGACCCGACCTCCACGCGGCGCTCCTCGCAATGCGCGACGAGGTCCGCGCCGACGCGCCGCTCGCGGCACGGATTCGACACAAGTTCTCGACGAAGAATACGAGTGCCTACAGCCTCAACGCCCTCGTCGACTACGACCGCCCCGTGGACATCCTCGCTCACCTCATGGTCGGCTCGGAGGGGACGCTCGGCTTCGTCGCGGAGATGACGATGCGGACGGTCCCCGAGCTTCCGGCCCGGGCCACCGCCCTCGTGTACTTCGCTGAGCTCGAGGAGGCTGGGGCCGCCGTGGCGCCGCTGGCCGAAGCGGGCGCGGACGCGCTGGAGATCCTCGACTCGGCGTCGCTCGGCTCCATTGCCGGCCAGCACGAGCTGTCGTTCGAGGTCGAGCGTCGAAACGCCGCCCTCCTGATGGAGTTCCGCCGTGGCGACGGCGAGGCTCTCGACCGCGCCGTCCAGCAGGCGAAGGCCGTGCTCGGCCGCTACCGCCTGATCGAGCCGCCCCGTTTCACCACCGGCGCCGACGAGCGGGCGCGGATGTGGCAGCTGCGCAAGGGTCTCGGAGCCACCACCGGCGCCATGCGCCCCTCGGGCACGGCACTCCTCACCGAGGACGTGGCGGTGCCCGTGGCACGCCTCGCCGAGGCCATCCTCGACTTCCAGGCCCTGTTCCAGCGGCATGGAATCCCGGACACGATCATCTTCGGCCACGCGAAGGACGGGAACATCCACTTTGTCATGGCCGAGGATGTGCGTAGCGCCGAGGCCATCGAGCGGTACGGAGCGTTCGTTCAGGATCTGGTGGACCTCGTGGTGAACAAGTACGACGGGGCGATCAAGGCCGAGCACGGAGTGGGACGCAACATGGCCCCCTTCGTGAAGACGGAGTGGGGCGAGCGCGCTTACGAAGTGATGCAGAGGATCAAGTCGCTGCTGGATCCCGACGGGCTCCTGAACCCCGGTGTCCTCCTGAACGACGACCCGCGGCTTCACCTCAAGGACCTCAAGCCCTGCCCGACGATCTCGCCGCTGGCGGACAGCTGCACCGAGTGCGGGTTCTGCGAGCCGCGCTGCCCCTCGCGCGACCTCACCCTCACGCCTCGTCAACGCATCGTGGTGGTCCGGGAGATGGCGGCCCTGCGGGCGTCGGATGCCCCCGAGGATCGGAAGTGGGCGGAGGCACTCGAGGCCGACTTCTCCTACGACGGCGTGGCGACCTGTGCCGGGGACTCCATGTGCCAGACGGCCTGTCCCGTGAACATCGACACGGGCGCTCTCGTCAAGGAGCTCCGATCGGCCCAGTGGCCGCAGTGGGCCCGTCGGGTGGCAACGTTCGAAGCGGAGCACTTCGCCACGGCCGCTGCCGGTGCCCGGGCCGCCCTGCGGGCGGCGACCCTCGCGCAGAAGACGCGGGTGGGGCGGGACGTCCTCGAGCTCGCCGGGGATCTCGTCCGCGGGATCGCGCCCCGGATCGGATCGGCTCTGGACACTGCTCACCCCTTCCCGCGTCCGGCACCGCCATTGCCGCGGCTCGGTGCGGCGACATCCGACCGGGCCGTCGTCTACTTTCCCAGCTGTCTCACGCGCATCGTGGGCGGGCTTCCCGGTGAAGACCTCGTGCCTCCGGCTCGGGCGATGCTGGACGTGCTGCGCTGGGCGGGGTACGTGGTGCACATTCCCGAGGGGATCGAAAGCCTCTGCTGCGGCATGGCCTTCGCGAGCAAGGGTTTCTTCGACGCAGGACGAGTCGCGGCCGAGCGGACGGCGGAGGCGCTCTGGCGCGTTTCCGAAGAGGGTCGGCTCACCGTCGTCACCGACGCCTCGCCCTGCGCGGGGACGCTCGGGGAGTCGGTGGCGGCTGTCCTGCGCGAGAGTGGGCGCGAGATCGCCACGCGGGACTTCCCGGCCTTCTGGGCCCGAGCGGTCCTGCCCGGCCTCGAGGAGACCCCGCGGGTCTCGGGGACCGCCATCGTGCACCCGACGTGCACGTTGCTCAAGGAGGGGGGCCTGCCCGACCTCCTTGCCGTGGCGCGGGCGCACGCCGAGAAAGTCGAGGTGCCGCGGTCTGCCGAGTGCTGCGGCTTCGCCGGGGACCGCGGCTTTCTCGTTCCCGAGCTCACCCGAAGCGCCACCGAAGCGGAGGCCGCCGAGATCAGGCATCTCATGGAGTCGGAGCCCGCCGCTGCGGTCTACTCGACCTGCCGCACGTGTGAGATCGGGCTCACGAGGGCCGTGGGACGACCCGTCCGCTCGCTCCTGCATCTCGTTCACGAGGCCGTCGCCCGTGCTTGATGGCGTCCTCGACGCCCTCGCCTCGCTCCCGCGCGTCCCCACCTACCTGGTGCTGATGGCGCTCTCGGCCATCGAGAACGTCTTTCCTCCGGTGCCCGCGGACACCGCGGTGGCGCTCGGGGCCTTCCTGGCGCGCCGCGGGGAGATCTCCGTCGTTCCGCTGGCGGCCCTGTGCTGGCTCGCCAACATGGCGAGCGCCGCCGGCACGTATGTCTTCGCACTGACCCACGGGCCCGAGTTCTTCCGCGTTGGATGGGGGCGGCGGATCATGACCCCGGGGGTGATGGCCGCGCTGGAGGAGGCCTATGGTCGGTGGGGCACAGCCGGCATCTTCGTGAGTCGGTTTTTGCCCGGTGTCCGCGCCGCGGTGACTCCCTTTGCGGGTGTCGCGGGCCTGGGTCCCGTGCAGGCCCTGGTCCCGGCCGCCGTTGCCTCCGCCATCTGGTACGCGCTCCTCGCCTTTGCGGGCTACGAGCTGGCGGAGAACTGGGAGGCGGTCAAGAGCCTCGTGGCCAGCACCAACCGAGCCCTGGCGCTCGCCGCCGTAGGCCTGACGCTGGCCGTCTCTCTGTGGCTCTGGCGACGCTCGCGCCAGCGTGCGGAGTGACCGCGACGCATCTAGACTGCCCAGATCCTCCCGCTCTGGACACTCTCTTGGAATCTGGCTATACTTCTGGCTATAGATTGAGGAGTCCCGATGCGCTTCGCCAGCGTGGCCGAGATCAAGAACGGGCTGTCCGAGTACCTGGCCCGAGCCAGGAAGACGAACGAGCCCATCGTCGTCACCCATCACGGCAAGCCCTATGCACTCATCCAGCCGCTCGAGCAGGCGGACCTGGAGGAGTTGGAGTGGAAGCAGCTTGCGAGGAAAAAGCTCGTGAGCGCCTGGGAAGGCGAAGAGGATGCCCTCTACGACTACCTATGAGCGCGGTCAGGTCGTCGTCGTCAATGTTCCGTTCACCGGCCAGCAGGGATCGAAGCCCCGGCCGGCGTTGGTGGCGAGTGTCGGGGCATTCCACCAGAAGCTCCCCGATGTGATCGTCTGCCCAATCAGTAGCCAGCCGCGCTACTACGAGAAGCCCGGTGCCGGTGATCATCCGCTCGAGCACTGGAAAGCGGTCGGCCTGCGCCACCCGAGCACGGTGCGGATCTCAAACATCCTCGCGGTGGAGAAAAAGCTCATCCGGCGGGTGCTGGGCACGCTGCACTCTGAGGACCGCGAGCGAGTCGGCCACGGCCTGAGGCAGGCCTTTGGCCTTGCGTCGCCCGAGTAACGTCAAGTGTTCCTGACTGCGCCGCGAGCGCTCGCTGCTTTCTGACCTTCAGTCCCGGCCAGTCAGCGACGCGACGGTCTCCCGGATCTTCTGCTGGGCGGCGGGGGCGAACCAGGCGTCCACGAAGTCCGAGCGGCTCTTTGCGGTCTGCTCCCGCATCCGCGCGAGAGGGGCCTCGCGCAGGTAGCCCTTCGTCGCGCCCAGGGCCCCGGGGTCGCGGCTGGCGAGCTCGTCGAGCCTGGCGAGGGCGGCAGCTTCGAACCCTTCGGCTGGGAGGACCTCGTGGACGAGGCCGGCCTCGACCGCGTCTTCGTCGGTGTGGTTCAGCCCGAGGAGCGCCACGCGGGTGAGGGCGGCGGCGGACACGGTGGAGCGGAGGAGGGTGACGACCCATCCGGGAAGCGGAAGTCCGACCCTGACCTCGTTGAGGCCGATGGGAGACCCGGCTCGAAGCACGCGGTGATCCGCCGTCAGGGCCAGGATGCAGCCGCCGGCCACTGCCGCACCGGCGATGGCCGCCACCATGGGCTTTCGGAGCGCATAGAGGCCGAGCGACGCCTCCTCGAAACGAGTGAAGAAGCGCTCCAGGTCGGGCCGCTGGTACTCGAGGAGCGCCACCAGGTCCAGCCCGGGGCAGAAGAGCTTCGGGTGGGCCGAGGCCAGCAGGACGCCACGGATCCCGTCGTCCGAGGCGATCTCGTCCGTGGCTCGAACGAGGGCCTCGGCCAAGGGCTCGTCGATGGCGTTCCCCCGGGCCTTGTCCAGCCGCAGGATGGCCAGGGGGCCTTGCCTCTCGACGCGGGCGCCGTTGCTCATCTCGCCTCCTCCGTCTCCGTCCAGGGGCTGAGCTCCTCGAGGGCCTGTCCTGCCTTCGCCGCGAGTGGGCTGTCGGGTCGGAGGTCGCGAACCGCCTCGAGGTCCTCCCGAGCCTCGTCGTGCCGGCGCAGGGCGAGGAGCCCGAGGGCGCGTTCGTAGTGCGCCCCGGCGTGCTCGGGCTCCTGCTCGAGGGCGCGGTCGAAGAACGCGATGGCCTCGGCGGTTTCCCCCGCGATCAGAAAACCGCGACCGATCTCGAAGAGAAGCTCAGCGCTTCTCGAGTCGGTGGGAGGCAAGGCTCTCGCGAGCTCCAGGGTGCGGTCGCTGCGTCCGGTGGCGAGGGCGAGCCGAACCTCCGCGTAGCCCCCCGTGGCTGTCGCCTGGGCAGGCGGAGCGGTCTCCTGGGGCGCCGCCTCGAGCGGCGGAGGATCGGGCTGGGTGCGCACCCTCGCGAGATGCACGTCCAGCGGTCCCAGCCACGAGGACTCGTCGGGCATGTGGACGCCGATGCGTTGGGCGCGATGACCGGGCGCCGTGATCTCGAGCACCCAGGACCCGGCAGCGACGCCGTCGATGACGAAACGCCCGTCCGTGCCGCTCGTGACCTCCGGCCCGGCCTCGCCCTCGTGGGTGCGCATGGAGACCGCGGCACCGCTCAGCGCCGAGCCAGCCTCGTCGGTCACCTGGCCGTCCACCCGCGCCCGCCCCGCCCATTCCTGCGCCACCCCCGGCGCGACATGTGACAGGGCGAGAACGAGCGCGATCGGCGAGAGTCTCAGCATCGTTCCCCAGGCCGCCGAATCTACCGGGGCACGGCCTACTAGCCCTTGATGCGGCCTAGGGCGCTCTGCATCGCCTTGCGGTAGTCGAAGTCCTTCATCTGGTTGTCGAGCTGCTCAGGGGTCGAGTTGATGGGCGCCTCGTAGGGCGGCTGAGCCAGCAGTCCCTGCAGGGTCGGCACGGCCTTGCGGGCCCTGCTCCCCAACGAGCCGAGGGCCCTCGTGGCGGCGATGCGGACGTCGTAGTTGGTATCGGTCTGCATCATATAGACGAGGCTGTCTACCGCTCCGGATCCGCCGGCCACCGCCAGGTCCCGGGCCGCGCGCGCGCGGATTGCGGGGTTGCGAGACCGTGAGGCGTTGTCGGCGTCGGCGAGCTTCTGCTGCACCGCGGTGTCCTTCTGCTGCTGCTCCCGGAGCTTGGCCATCTGCTCTTCGGTCATGAGCTTGCCCGTCGCGTAGGCTTCCTCGAGCTTCGCGACGCTCTCGGCGAGCTTGGGGTCCTTGCGGCCGGCCTTCTCGGCCCTGGCCAGATACTCCTTGGCCGGGTCTACCTCGCGCTTGAAGAAGTAGCACCAGCCGATCCCGGTGTAAGCGTTTGCGGCCACCTCCGAGTTGATCTGGACCGCCAGCTTGTAGGCCTCGATCGCCTCGTCGTACGCCTGGGTGTAGAAGTAGGCCCAGCCGAGCCCGAGCGCGGCTTGCACCTGCTTGGGGTTGATCTGCAGCGCTTTCTTGTAGGCCGCGATCGACTCGTCGGCCTTGTTCATCCTGCGGTACACCAACCCCAGGTTGGCCCAGGCGGCCTCCTCTTTGTAGCCCGGCGTCTGGACGACCTTCAGGAGCTGCCCGATGGCCTTTTCGTGCTCGCCGCTCAAGCCCAGGAGCAGGCCGTAGGTCGAGCGGTAGTTGAAGTTCTGTGGTGCGAGCCCGGCCGCGCGCCCGTAGGCGTCGGCGGCGTCCTCGACACGGTTGTTGGCGTGATAGGCGTGGCCCAGCAACGCCCAGCCGTCGGCGTTGCCCGGCATGCCCTTCATCGCCCGCTCGAGATAGTCGAGAGCGGCCTTGTAGTCGTCCTGGCGCACGGCGACCTCGCCCAGGAGGAACTGGATCTCGGGGCTCCCCGGCATGTCGGCGGCCGCCTTCTTTGCCTCCGCGATGGCGACGTCACGGTTGCCGCGGTTCAGCTCGCCCTTGATGAGGGCCAGCCGCGCCGGTGCGAATCCGGGGTCTCCCTCGAGGGCACGGCGGTAGGAGGCGACCGCCTGGTCGGTCTGGCCGTTGGCCTCGAAGATGCGGCCGACGATCGTGTGCACGATGGGGTTCGTCGGATCGAGGAAGGCCCCCTGCTGCGCCTGCGAGATGGCCTCGCCCCAGTTGTTCAGGTTTTCGGCGATCAGCGAGCCGCCCAGGATGGCGAAGCCTTCGCCGAAGGTCTCGTCCAGCTCGATCGCCTTGCGCCCCGCGGCGACCGCCTCGGGCGGGCGAGCCAGCGCCAGCAGCACGCGTGCCAGACGCGAGTAGGCAAGAGCCGACCGGGGAGCGAGCTGCACGGCCGTCTTGAGTGCGCCCTCGGCGTCGGCGTTCTGCCCGAGGCCGAAAAGCGCCTCGCCGCGAGCCACATGGGCCGTGGCGTTGCGCCCGTCGAGGGCCACCGCCTTGTCGGCGGACTCGAGGGCTCCGGGCGCGTCCTCGCTGCGGACCTGGGCGCGGGCCCTGGCTGCCAGCGTGGTGGCCGTCTCGCTGGCCTGCACGGCCATGTTGGCAATGATGAGGGCATCGTGAGCCGTTCCCCGACGCAGCGTGAAGTTCGCAAGGCTGGCGAGGGCGTCCGGCTTGTAGGCGGGCGACGCTACGTCTCGCGCCTGGGTGTATGCCGCGCCTGCCTCGTCGAGATGACCGAGTCGCTCTTGCAGCTGGCCGAGGGCGACGTAAGCCTGCGCGCCGCCGTCCTTGGTCGCCTTCGTGAGCTCCTTGACGGCGTCGTCGGGCTTGCCGTCTTCGAGTTTCTCGTAGGCCTTCTTGATGGCCTTATCGAGCTTCGACTGCGCCAACACGGGTGTCGAGATGAGACCCAGGATGAGCAGTGCGACCGACATCTTCTTCATGAGCGAGACTCCGTCAATAGTTGGGATCGCGGCGAACAAACAAGCGGGCATTATAGCCCTGCGGAGGCCCTCTCGACAGAGGAGGGTTCCTTTCGACGTCAAGATGTGCCTCTCCTTCACCCTAAGCGCAAAAAGCCGAATGTGCTGCACCCGACCCATCCGGCACGATTGTCCGATCACGGTTTGCGCCGAGAGCCGAACGCAACAATTGCGGTCGTGCGTGCTCCCGTCTCAAAAAGCGAACAGGATCCGGATTCGGGACCGGTGCGTGCCGATGCCAGTCTCGCGTAAGGCTTGTTGCATCTGCGTCTTCGGGGGTCTCGTCCGTTTTTTCAGACGCGGCATGTGACTTGCACCACATCGGGCAGGGCGAATCGATCATGCTGCACAGCTTTACTGATAGCTCATCCAACCTCTACCTGTTTCCTACCTAAACCCCCGCCCCCCCAAAGAGGGGACCATCCTCCTGGTCGTGCCCGGAGCGCCTCACGGCGCCCCGGACCTTTTTCGCCAGGCGTTTCCCGTCCCGAGCTTTTCGGCCTCGGCTTCCTCAAGGGCCTGGCGCGGCCGAACCACCCCCCAGCCCTGGCGATCGACATCCACGTGGGGGAGTCGTCGAGCCGTCCGAATGAGAAGGAGCTTCAGCGGCCCGGGCTGAATCTCCGGGCGGGCCTCAAGGAGCTGGGCCGCCAGGGATGAGACGATGGGTGCCGCGAAGCTCGTGCCGTCGACGTGCTTGTAGGCTCCCGAGATGACGTTGTTGTCCCGGATCTTGCCCGCCACCAGCTGGCGCACGAGCGGCGCCTCGAGGTGGGCGGCGGCATCGAGATCGGCGTCCACCCCGGCTCCGGCTCCCAGCACGTCGTGGAGCTCCGTGTCCGGCGCGGCCGCCAGGCGTGCGTAGAGTGCCGCCTGCTCGGCGGTCGGCGTCCCGGGGAGGATGGGCGCGGCCACGAAGATCCCCGGGGCGATCACCTCGGGCTTCTGCAGGCCGTCGACGGTCGGTCCGTAGCTCGAGTGGTACATGTCGTGCCCGGAGCGCACGAGGTGGTTCTTGTCGTCGAGCCCCCCCACCGTGAGCACCGAGGGGGCCGAGGCCGGCGGGATCACCTTGTGGCCGGGCTGATGACCAGCGTTTTCCGCTCCGGCCACGACCAGCAGCCCCGCCCGCGTCGCTTTCTCCGCGGCCTGCGAGAGGCTGTCGTCGAGGTAGCTCGCCTCGTAGTCCCCTCCGCAGCTGATGTTCACCACGCGGATGCCGTAGCGTCGCCGGTGAGCGATCACCCACTCGAGCCCCCGGCGGATGTCGTCGTGGCGGATTCGCCGTGCGCTGCCGACCTTCACCAGCACGACGCTCGCCTCGGACGCAAGACCCCGGTAGAGACCCGAAGAGAGGTGCCCGTTCCCGCAAGCCACGACGGAGGTCATCATCCCGTGCCAGCTGGACTCGTCCGGCGTGTCGAGTCGACTGCGCCGGGCGCCGGGGCGGGTGATGTCGACGTAGCGCAGGATGCGGTCCAGGGGCTCGACGAGATCGGGGTGGGCGAAGAAGCCCGCGTCGAGGAACGCGATGGTCACGCCGCGTCCCGTGTAGCGCTCCGAGGCTCGCAGCCGAATGGGCGTGGGCAGGATCGGCACGCCGCCGCGCGCAAAGCCCGGATGGTGGGCGCGGGCCTCGGCGAGGGCCGCCGCGACCGAGTCGGCGCAACCCGCACACAGCCCCGCCTCCGGGCGCCACCAGGGGTTGTTCGCCATCACGACGAGCAGGAGCTCGGAGTCGAGCTGGTGCTCGGCCCCCCCCCACCCTCGGCGATCTCAACCTGACAGAACGGGCACTCGCGCGGGGTCATGAGCCGCCGAGTATAGCCCGCGGGAGTTGTCGAAATGGGGTCGCGCCGGGACGCCGGCTCGCCGAGCGCTACCGAGCGTCCCGCGGTCGAGGTGAGGCTCCCTCCAACCTCACCCCGGCCCCTGGCGACTCGGCGGCGTCGAGCGAGCCACCCGGCTCGCGACCCCGCACTCATCCCTAGCAACCTCGATGCCGGAGTGCCGGTGGCGATTGCTCAGGGGTTACGCGTCCCGTGGCGCAGCGGAGCCGATATCCGGTCGGCGCGCTGTCTTGTTTCGGGTCAGGACGCCGGCGGGAGCGAGACCTCGGGCCGGATGAACGTGTGGGCGGCGGCATCGCGGTGGATGGTCTCGACGGCCTCCACCCCGATCTGCGACGACGCCAGTACGGACTCCCGCAATGAGTCGGTGCGTGACACGGTGCTGTTGTCGCAGCACAGCGCCACCGGCACGCCGGCTTCGAGGAACGTGGTGAGGGGGTGAGGCTTCCCCTTCCCGACGGCGCCGGTGTGGTAATTGCTGGAAAGGCAGACCTCGAGAAGGATCCCGTCGCGCGCGAGGCGGCGCATCAGCTCAGGATCCTCGACGGCCGCGCACCCGTGCCCGACCCGGCTCACCCCCAGCTCGTCGACGGCCTGCCAGACGTACTCGACCGGAGCGTCCTCGCCTGCGTGGGCCGTGAGGCCCAGGCGACCGAGCCTGGCGATCTCGTAGGCGCTGCGAAACAGCCGCGGCGGATTGCCTCGCTCGGGGCCCGCGATATCGAATCCCACGACCCCGGTTCGCTCGTGCAGGTGCTGAGCTTCCGCCAGGGCCTGGCGGGCCAGGATCTTGGCGATGTGCGGGCCGTGCTGGCGCATGGCGATCACCACGAGCCCCAGCTTCATGGCGGGGTGGCTGCGGGCAGCGTGGTTCATGCCCGACAGCGCCGCCCGGATCGACTGGCGCGGCGTGAGGCCGGCGTAGGTGTGGATGAGGGGCGCGTAGCGCAGCTCGAGGGTCCGAACGCTGGCGTCTGCTGCCTCGAGACAAATGGCCTCGACCACCCTGGCGATGTTCTCGTAGAACTGGGTGACCCAGAGCGGGTAGTGCATCTTGTCGAGGTACGCGAGGAGCGTTCCCTCCTCGCCGTCCTGCATCTCTAGAAAACGGCGCATCTCGTCGAGGGTCGGCGCGGGGTTGAGCCGGTTGTGCTGCATGAGGTCCCAGGTCACCTCGGCGGGAATCGACCCGTCGACATGCTGGTGCAGCTCGACCTTGGGCAGCGCACGGAGTCGGGCCTCGTCCTGGGAAGCGACTGGTCCTGCGGCCGGGATCACCGTCTCTGAGCTCACGGCCCGGACGTTAGCACGAGCCTGCCATCCCCGGGGCCTTTTCCCGGGGCGCCGAAAATGGCAGCATTGGCCCTGTCCGGTGAACACGTGAGCGCCCTTCCCTCCGCCCTCTCCCCCTGGTTTCGCACCCGCTGCCAGGACGTCCCCGTGCAGGGGGCGTTCGCCGTGCTCGATCTCCTGGCCACTGGCGCGACCGTTCCCTTCATTGCCCGCTATCGTCGTGAGCGCACCGGCAACCTGGACGAGGCGGCCGTTCGGCGAGTAGCGGAGGCGCGCGAGCAGTTCGACCGCCTGGTGAACCGTCAGTCGATTGCCCTCGAGTCCATCGGGCGCCACGCCACCCTCACCCCCGAGCTGCGAGAGAGGATCCTCAACACCTTTGACCCCCAGGTCCTCGAGGATCTCTGTCTTCCCTACAAGCAGAAGAAGAAGAGCCGAGCCGACGCGGCCCGACTGGCCGGTCTCGGGCCTCTCGCCGACTGGCTCTGGAACTGCGGCCACGGCACCGAGACGCCGCAAGAGGGGCAGACGCTCGAGCTGTGGGCGTACACCTTTCGCGCGGCGGACAAGGGTGTCCCGGACACCAGGACCGCGATCGAAGGGGCCCGGGACATCCTGGTCGAGCGCCTCGCCGAAGATGCGGGCCTGCGTTCGCTCGCGCGCCTTGCCTACGGGGAGAACGGCTGGCTCCGGGCCACGAAGACCGAGAAGGCCAGGTCCGGCAGCCGCTTCGAGCCCTACTTTGCCTTCCAGGAGAAGGTCTCCGCTCTCCAGGAACCCTCACGGTCGCACCGCTACCTTGCGGTGCGTTGCGGCCAGTCGGAGGGCGAGCTTCTGCTGGCGGTCGTGGGGTCCCCCGAGGACCCGGAGTTCGAAGCCCGGCTCGTCTCCGCTTTCGAGGCCGCCGCCGTCAGCGTCCCCGACTCGCCCGGGGACGAGGCGCTCCGGCAGGCGGCGCGCATCGCGTTCAAGGGCGTCGTCCGCAGCGCCATGGAGAACGAGGTTCATCGGGCGCTCAAGGAGACCGGGGACTCCACCGCCGCACGGGACCACGCCGCGCACGCTCACCGGTTGCTCCTCGAGCCACCCTTCGGTCCCAGGCCGGTCCTCGGGATCGAAGCGAGTGCCCGAGCCGGAGGCCGGTTCGCCGTCGTCGACGCGGCGGGTGCCTGTGTGGCCAGCGGGGCCATCCCCTCGCAGACGGACGAGGAGAAGCTGGCGGCTCGCGAGGTCGTGCTGAGCCTCGTCCGCGAGCACTCCCTGGCCGCCGTGGCCATCGGGAGCGGGGCTGGCGGGCGCTCGGCCGAGCTGCTCATCCGGCCGGCGCTTCAGGAGGCCGGGCTCGACGTGCTCGTCACGCTCGTGAGCGAGACCGGGGCGAAGGCCTGGGCGACGGGGGAAAACGGGCGGGCGGAGCTGGCCGATCTCGACCCGGGAGCGCGAGAGGCGGCCTTTCTCGCGCGGCGGCTTCAGGATCCCCTTCGAGAGCTCGTCCGGAACGAGCCAAGGCACATCCTCGGCCGTCAGCACGGCCACGACGTCGCCGCGGGCCCTCTCCTGAAGGCGTTGACCGCGACGGTGGACAGCTGCATCCACAAGGTGGGCCTGGACGTGAACACGTCTCCTCCACACCTGCTGTGCCGCATCTCCGGCATCGACGCGACGATCGCCTCGGCGATCGTGGAACGCCGGGAGACCGAGGGAGCGTTCCAGTCGCGCCAGCAGCTCCTGGACGTGCCCGGCCTGGATGAGAAGGCGTTCGAGCAGGCCGCCGCTTTCCTGCAGGTGCCCGGGGGAGCCCACCCTCTCGACGCCACGCCGATCCATCCCGAGCGCTATCGGAGCCTGGAGTCGTTCGCCCAGGCGAAGGGCAAGACCGTCGGCGATCTTCTGGGCCCCGGAGCCGTTCTCGTGCGGGAGGCGCCGGAGCTCGAGGCCGAGCTGGGTCGCTGGACGAGAGAAGACATCGTGAGGGATCTCGAGGCGGCGCCCCATGCTGATCCGCGCGGGCCGTTCGTGCCGTTCTCGTTTCGCGAGAACTTGCGGACGATGGAGGACCTGAAGCCCGGGATGGTGTGTCCGGGTCTCGTGACGAGCGTGACGACCTTCGGGGCTTTCGTGGACGTCGGGCTGCCCCACGACGGCCTCGTCCACGTGTCGCAGCTGGGCCGCGGGGTGGGCAAGGACTCGGGGGAGAAGATTCGCATGGGCGACCGCGTCCAGGCTCGAGTGCTGAAGGTGGACACCGAAAAGCGCCAGATCTCCCTCACGCTGAAGCCCGAGCCGCGGCGGCGCCCGCCTGCCCCGCGCAAACCCGCTCGCCCCGAAGCGCGTCCGAAAGCGGCGGGAGGCGGTCGCCGAGCGGAGCGGAGCGACGGTCAGGGCCGCAAGAAGAAGACGCCGCGTCCGCGGCCGGCCCCGGCCTCGGGGCACCGCCCCGCGCCCAAGCTCCCTCGGGAGAGCCGGCCGGCGTTCAACAACCCCTTCGCCGTGCTGGCGGACCTGAAGGTCCCCCGGCGCGGCAAGTCGTAACGGCGGGTTCTCTTGACTGGGCGGCGCAATAGAGAGCACCAAGCACGTGCCATGACTAGGAGTACTGTCGCTGTCACTCTTGCCGCGATGATTCTCATGTGTGCCCTGCCAGGTGCGAGGGCGCAAGAGGATCCCGCCCCCTCGAAGCTCAAGATCGCATTCATCGCCAAGAGCTACGCGAACCCGGTCTTCGTGGCGGCCCATCGCGGGGCGCAGGACGCCGCCAGGGAATGGTCGAAGAAGGGGATCCTCGTCGAGGTGCTGATCCTGACCCCCACCGGCGAGAACCCCGCCCAGCAGGCCGAGCGCATCGGCATGGCGGTCGACGCCATCGCCGTGGCGGCTTCCGAGGCGGCGCCCGTGTCGAAGGCGATCGACGAAGCCGTGGCCAGGGGCGTTGCGGTCATGACGTTCGACGTGGACCTGCCCGGATCGAAGCGCTTCGCCCACTTCGGCGCCGACGACAAGGAGGTCGGGGAGATGGTCCTCGAGGAGCTGTCACAGCTTCTGGGTGGCTCGGGCAAGGTGGCGGTGCTGGCGGGGAACCCCGACGCACCCAACCTTCAGCGGCGCGTCGCCGGCGTGAAGGCGGCAGCCCTGCGACACCCGGGCCTCGAGATCGTGGGCGTCTTCCATCACCTGGAGAGACCCATCGACGGCGCCGCCAAGTCCTCCGGGTCAACGAGGCCCATCCCGACCTCGACGGATGGGCCCTGGTCGGCGGCTGGCCGATGTTCGAGTCCGCCCGCCGCAAGGACGTGCTGAAGGATCTCCAGGCGCGCGGCCAGAAGGTGGTGTCGGTGGACGCGCTGCCCGATCAGCTGCGCTTCGGCGACGTTGGGGTCGCGGTCCTGCTGGGCCAGCCGGTCTACGAGTGGGGGACCGTCACCGTCAACACGATCGTGGAGAAGCTCCACAACAAGCAAGACATCTCGGGCAGGATCCCGATGGAGCTCGTGCGCGTTTCCATCGAGAACCTGGAGGCGTGGGCCGCTCAGCTCCACGAGTGGGGCTTCCGCAAGGTCAACGAGGAGTACCTTCCGGCCGAGTAGGCGGAGCGCTGTCGTCCAGCCCCATCTGCCAGAGGAGGAAGGCGTAGTCGAGGGCGATCTCCCGGAGGCGGGCGTAGCGGCCGGAGGCGCCGCCGTGACCGGCGGCCATGTTGATCTCGAGGAGGAGCGGGCGCGTGTCGGTCTTGAGGGTCCGCAGTCGCGCCACGTACTTGGCCGGCTCCCAGTACATCACCTGGGAATCGTTGAGCGAGGTGCGGACGAGCATGGCCGGGTAGTCGCCCCGGGTCAGGTTGGTGTACGGGCAGTAGCTGCGCATGTACTCGTACGCCGCTTTCTCCCTGGGATTGCCCCACTCCTCGAACTCGCCCACGGTGAGGGGGAGCGTCTCGTCGAGCATGGTGTTGAGGACGTCGACGAAGGGCACCTGGAGCAGCGCGGCCCGGAACAGCTCGGGTCGCATGTTGGCGACGGCGCCCATGAGCAGCCCGCCGGCGCTCCCCCCCTGGATCGCCAGACGCTCCCGGGCCCCGTAGCCCTCGGACAGGAGGTGCTCGGCGCACGCGATGAAGTCGGTGAAGGTGTTTCGCTTGTTGAGCATGCGTCCGCCGTCGTGCCAGCGCTTGCCCAGGTCGCCGCCGCCTCGGATGTGGGCCAGTGCGATCACCACTCCCCGGTCCAGGAGGCTCAAGCGATTCGAGGAGAAGCTCACGGGCAACGGTATGCCGTACGACCCGTAGGCATACAGGTAGAGCGGCGCCCGGCCGTCCCGGGGCACGTCCCGGCGCCGGACGAGCGAGACAGGGACTCCCTCCCCGTCCTCCGCCGTCGCCCAGATGCGCTCGGTGGCGTACTCCGCCGGGTCGTATCCGCCGAGGATCTCCTTCTGCTTGAGCCGGGTCGAGGTCCGCGCCTCCATGTCGTAGTCGAAGACCGACGGTGGCGTGACCAGCGACTCGTACCCGTACCGATACACGCTGGTGTCGAACTCGGCGTTCTCGTCGGGCGAGGCCGAGTACACGCGCTCGGGGAACGCGATGCGGTGCCACTCGCCGGTTCCGAGGTCCGTGATGCGCACGTGGGGAAGCCCGTTCTCGCGCTCGAACACGACGGAGTGGTTCCGGAAGAGATCGAAGCCCTCGAGCATCACGTCGCTCCGATGGGGCAGGACCTCCGTCCAGCTGTCTCGCCCCGGGCTCTCCACCGGGGCGCGGACGAGGCGGAAGTTGCGCCCTCGATCGTTGACCCGGAGGTAGAACTCGTCGCCCCGATGGTCGACCTCGCACTCCTGGTCCGGGACGCGGGGAGCCAAGAGGCGCCACTCGTCGGCGGGGCGATCGGCACGGAGGAAACGGGCCTCCGAGGTGGTGAGGCTGTCGATGTCCAGAAGCAGGTACTCACGGTCTCGGGTGCGGTCGACTCCCACGTTGAAGGCCTGGTCCGGCTCCTCGTAGATCAGGTCGTGATCGTGGTTGTGGGCCGCCTCGCCGACGACGTGGCGATAGAGGCGGTACTGGCGTTTCGTGGACTCCTCTTCGACGGTGTAGAAGAGCGTCTTGTTGTCGGCGGCCCAGGTTGCCGAGCCGACTCTCTCGGCCACGGTCTCCCGGATCTCACCGCTCACCAGGTCCTTGACGAAGAGGGTGTACTGGCGGAAGCCGGTGGTGTCGATGGAGTAGGCGAGGAGGCGCCCGTCGTCCGAGACCTCGTACTCGTCCAGGGCCATGAACGCTTCGTCCCGGGCCATCTCGTTCAGATCGAGGGTGATCTGCTCGGGCGCCTCGGGGCTGTTCGGCCGGCGGCAGTAGATCGGGTACTGGCGTCCCTTCTCGGTGCGGGCGTAGTAGAACCAGTCCCCCTCCCGGCACGGAACGCTCATGTCGGTCTGCTTGATGTGGCCGAGCATCTCGTCGTAGAGCGTGCCCCTCAGCGGGCCGAGGGGTTTCAGGACCCCCGCCGTGTAGTCGTTCTCGGCTTCGAGATGGGCTCTCACCTCGGGACTCGACTTGTCCCGGAGCCACGCGTACTCGTCCGTGCGGCGGTCGCCGTGGACCTCTCCGACCGTCGGGACTTTCTTTGCGACCGGGGGGCGCATCGGGCCCGACGCGCCTCTGTTGTCGCCCGCTGGAGTGCTCATGGGAGGATCGCCTCAAGCAAAACGCCCGGAGCCTGGGGCCCCGGGCGTATCGGACCGACGGCTCCTGGAAGAGTCCCTACTCGAGCTTCTCCACGTTCGAAGCGCGAGGCCCCTTCGGGCTCTCGACCACTTCGAATTTCACCTTGTCGCCCTCGTTGAGCGTCCGGAAACCGTCGGACTTGATCTCGGTGTGGTGGACGAAAACGTCCGGACCACCTTCCTGGGCGAGGAAACTGAAACCCTTGGATTCGTTGAACCACTTCACCGTGCCTTCGACCATGGAACTACACTCCTTCGCCTCTGCCTGATGGCGGCCACCCGCCCGCCCAGACAACAAAGCCGCCCACCGTGGGCGGCTCGTCGACCAGTGTTCGAGCGACGACCACCAGTACGCAGCTGAAGCTAGCAGAGCGCAAATGCGTCGTCAAGACACAGACGACTCAGGGCGTGCTCGGGCGATCAAGTCTACTTGTCGGCGAACCAGTCCGCGTCGATCTGGGCGAACTTCGCCCACTTCTCCGGGAGCTCCTCGTTCGGGAAGATCGCCTGGACCGGGCAGACCGGGACGCAGGCGCCGCAGTCGATGCAGGTCTCGGGGTCGATGTAGAGCTTGTTCTCCGACTCGAACTCCGGCGCTTCCTTCTTGGGGTGGATGCAGTCGACCGGGCACACCTCGACACAGGCGGTGTCCTTCGTGTCGATGCACGGCTCGGCGATGGTGTAGGCCATGTACGGATCCTCCTTGGCAGTGGGCCTCCCGATTGTCCCCGGGGAGAGGCATCGTAGCGCAAAACAGCCCGGGCGTCCTGCCCCGCGGCGGCGCCCAGGGCCCCGACTCCTACTGCGTGGCCTGGCGAAACAGGGCCATCAGCCGGGCGTCGTTCGGGTTGATGGCGAAGCCCTTCTTGATCTGCTCGATCGCCAGTTCGCGGTCGCCGGACTCGAGGGCTGCCCGGGCATTCTTGAGGCACTCCTCGATCACGATGGCGGCTTCGGCCTCCTGCGCGATGACGATGGCCTCCTGGTTCGACGGGTCCTCCCGCCGGACGGCACGGGCCTCGTCGAGGGCCTGTCGGAAGCGCCCCTTCTGGAGGAAGTCGTCTGCCCGCAGGAGACGGTCCTCCATGCTCAGCGCGGGCGTCGGCGCAGGAGCAGGGGTGGGCGTCGGCGCCGGTGTGGCCCGAGTCTCGGGTGCGGGCGTCGCCGTGGGTTTTGCCGGCGCAGGCGCAGGTGGAGTCGACGGGCTCGGCGTGGCGACGGGGGCCGTGTCCGGTGGTTTGGGAGTCGGCGCCGGAGCCCCCGTTCGGCTCGGGGCCAGCATGAGCCAGCCGGCGACGGCGAGCAGCGCCACGGCGCCGACGCCCAGGACGCCGGCCAGCACCAGCGG
The DNA here is from genome assembly GCA_963578825.1 of Vicinamibacteria bacterium. Taxonomy (GTDB): domain Bacteria; phylum Acidobacteriota; class Vicinamibacteria; order Fen-336; family Fen-336; genus JAJDNS01. Next base: position 93,119 of record CAUZDW010000001.1, on the reverse strand, counting down.
GGTTCTCGAAGACGTGCCCGCCGCCGCGCCGCGCCGGCGCGAGTCCGGCCGTGCCGGACGCCGGGGAGCGGCCGGCGCTTTGCTCGTCGGCCTGGCCGGGCCCACGGCCGCCGGAGGGGCTGGCGCCGCCGTGGCGATCGGGGTCGGCTTTCGCGGGCGCGGCTTGACCAGGAGGATCCGATCGGCCGGAGCCGTGAGGTCGGTGGACCCGCCGAGATCCTGGAGGGCTAGCGAGAGCTCCTCCGACATGCTCCGGGCGTCGGGATAGCGCTCCTCCCTGTTCTTGGCGAGCCCGCGTGCGAGGACCTGCCTGAGCCGATTCCAATTCGATCCCCCGGGGATGAGCCCCAGGTCGACGTCCTCGTGGACGATCTTGTAGAAGAGGGCCGCGATGTCGTTGGAGCGGAAGGCCTTCTCGCCGGTGACGAGCTCGAAGAGGATCAGGCTCATCGAGAAGAGATCCGTCCGGCCGTCGATCTCCTTCCCCTGGAACTGCTCGGGGGACATGTAGTTGGGCGTGCCCGTGACGACACCGGACGGTGGTGACGCTGTGGGTCCGGAGAGGCGGGCCACGCCGAAGTCCATGATCTTCGCCGGGAAGCCGATGGGCACGAAGATGTTGGCCGGCTTGATATCCCTGTGGACGATCCCGTTCTCGTGGGCATGGCCCAGCCCGGCCAGGGCCTGGAGGACGACGTTCACGATCCCGCGGGGATCGGGCTTGAGCCCGCTGGCGAGAGCCTCCGCAAGGTCGACGCCCTCGAGCTTCTCGAGGACCATGTAGGGCGCCCCCTCGTGCTCGCCCAGCTCGTAGACCACGATGATGTTCGGGTGCTGGATCCGGGCGGCGGCCCGCGCCTCCCGCAGGAACCGCTCCCTGTCCTCGGGCTCGCCCAGGCCCCTGGACATGACCTTGAGCGCCACGTCACGGTCGAGGCTCTCGTCCCGACCCAGGTAGACCGTCCCCATCGCGCCCTGACCCAGCTCGCCCACGATGCGGTAGCGACCGATCCGGGCGGGAGCTGCCATGGTGGAATGATATCCTCCGGAGCCTTGCGTGCGGTGGTGCAGAGGGCCTCGGAGGCCTCGGTCAGCGTCCTTGGGGACACCGTGGGCCGGATCGGCCCGGGTCTCGTCATCCTGCTCGGCGTGGGCAAGGCCGACACCGAAGAGGACGCCGATCTCCTCGCGGACAAGGTCGTCCATCTGAGAGTCTTCCCGGACGATGCGGGCCAGATGAACCGCTCCGCTCTCGACGTGGGCGGAGGCCTCCTGGTGATCTCCCAGTTCACCCTGATGGGGGACGCTCGCCGCGGACGACGTCCCTCCTACGTGGAGGCCGCCGCGCCCGAAGAGGCCGAGCGGCTCTACACCCGCTTCGTGGAGCGCCTCCGACCCTCGGGACTCGACGTGGCCACAGGCGTCTTCCGCGCCATGATGGACGTGGCCCTGGTGAACCAGGGCCCGGTCACCATCCTCCTGGACTCCAAGAAGCAGTTCTAGCCCCACCCTTCTGTCACACTGGAGGGACTGTGAGACAGGTGCTCGTTGCGTTCGTTGTCGTGTTTGGGTTGGGGGGCTCTTTGGCCACGATGGTCGAGCCGGCTCCGGGACCGGACGGCTGGGAGTCGTTGTCGAGCACCGCGGAGACTTTCGCGGTCGAGGACTTGCAGGGGCGCACGTTGCGCTCAGGGGACCTGGCCGGGCGGATCGTGATCATCGACTTCTGGGCCACCTGGTGCTCGCCCTGCATCCGCGAGCTTCCCGAGCTCGTCGAGTACCACCACAGGCTCGAGGGTCGCGAGGACGTGGTTCTCCTGAGCTTCAACGTCACCGACGAGCGGGCGGACATCGAGGCCTTCGTCGCCGAGAGAGACGTTCCCTTTCGCGTCTATCTCGCTGACGACCTCCTCGGCCCCTACGAGATCGTGGCGTTTCCCACCAAGCTGGTCATCGATATGCGCGAGGCCGGCAAGGACGACGCCGGTGTGGTGAGGTTTCGCAGCGAAGGGTACACCTCGGCTGCCAGCATCGAGGCCCGGGTCGAGGAGTTGCTCGCCGCGGCGCCTTGAAGCCTGCTCCGTATCTTCTTCGCTGCTCTCCGGGCGCTTGACGATCACGACGGTCGCGTCGTCGTCCCAGGGCCGGCCGTCGCCGTGGGCCTTCACCTCGTCGAAGAGCCGATCGAGGATCTCGCTGGCGCTCGCGTTCTTGTGGGCGAGGACGGCCTTGCGCAGCCGCTCGGTGCCGTAGAAATCACCGGAGGCATCGGGCCGCTCGAGTATTCCGTCTGTGCACATCGCGAGCACTTCGCCGGGGTGCAGGCGGGCAAACCCCCGTCGGAAGCGCACCTCGGGGAGGGGTCCGATGACGGTTCCCCCGACGCTGAGCTCCTGATCGCCGGGTCGACCCGGACGAGGATCGCGGAAGAACAGGATGGGAGGCGGGTGGCCGGCGTTGACGTAGACGATGTTCCCGTCGGCTTCCATCTCTGCGTAGAAGATGCTCACGAAGCGGCTGGACAGTCGTGAGCGATGGATCACCCGGTTGAGCTTCGCGAACACGTGGGCGATCTTGAGCTCCTTCTCGATCCCCATGCGAAGCCCCGTCACCACGTCCCGGACGACAAGGGCGGCGGGCAGCCCGTGGCCGCTGGCGTCTCCGATCGCCAGGCCGTAGACGTCTTCCCCCAGGTCGTGAAAATCGTAGAAGTCGCCTCCCACCTCGTCGGTGGCCAGCGAGCGGCAGGCGATGTCGTAGCCGGGGAAGGCGGGAGGGGTCTCGAACAGCAGGCTCCTCTGGATCTCCGCGGCCTCGCGGAAAGAGCCGCGCACCCGGGCGTCCGCCAGGCGGGCGTCCAGTGCGGCCCGGATGGTGTTCAGGGCGAAGTCCAGCTCTGCCATGTCCCACCCCTCGTCGAGGAGGAAGAAGAAGCAGAAGCGCTGCGGCTGCCGGCCGACCACCAGCCCCGCCGCGGCAGCCCGGGGCGGGAGCCTGAGCTTCTTCGGCGCGGCATCCCCCTCGCCGAAGATGTAGACGCGATGCTCGACGACCTCCGCGACGGGCGGGGCGTCCGGGTCGAGGTCGTCGGCCGGCGAGCCGACGATCTCACCCACGCTGCTCAGGAGTGCGAAGCCGTCCCTGCGCTCGACATAGAGCAGGCCACCGCGCAGCCGCAGATCGTCTCGGAAGCGATCGAACACCTCTTCGAAGAAAGCCTCGAGGTGCTTCGGCTGCTGCTGCCTGGGCTTGAGCTCATCGAAGAGCGCATCGAGGCGACGGTAGAGGCGTTTTGCTTTGTCCATTCTCGCAGTCGTGCCACTGCGCGCTTGCCGGCGCGCTCGCAGAACCCATCATCGTAGCATCCGACGCGAATCAGCCCGAGGGCACCGAGGAGCCGATCTCTCGTTCGATCGTCTCGAGCACCTCGTAGACGGCGCGGTTGTCGGGCAGAGCGGCGAGGCGAGCGCGGATGCGGGCGCCCTCGGCTCGATCCCGGCCGAGGGCGGCCACCGCATCGGGGATCTCGCGCCAGTGCCCGACGACCCGTCCCAGGCCGTGGCGGGCGACGTAGTCGGTGTTGAACCGCTCCTGGGGAATCGTGTGTCGATTGCGGGTCACCACCACGGGGACGTGCAGGTGAAAGGCCTCGGCCAGCGAGCCGGGGCCAGGCTTCGTCACGAGCACGTCGCTCGCCGCCAGGAACTCCGCCACGCGGTCGGTGAAGCCCCTCTTGTGGAGCCGACCGGCGTGCCGGCTCTCGATGGGCACCAGGCGCTCGAGCAGCCGGGGGTTGTCCCCGCAGAGAGCGACCACGGTCCAGCCGGGGTCCGTCTCGAGAAGAGCCTGGGCGAGAGGAGCCATCTCGGCTGAGCCCTTGCCGCCGAAGAGGAGCGTGACGGTGAAGTCCCCGGGGTCGAGCCCCATCTCCCTCCGGACCCTTTCTCGAACGTCGGGCCCCCCACTTCCGTAGAAGGCCGGGTTCAGCACCATCCCCGAGACACGCGCGATCCGATCGGCGGCAAGGCCGAAGTCGAGGGCCTGCTGGCGGGCCTCGTCCGTCCCCACCACGACCCGGTGGATGCCGGGCTCGATCCAGAAGCGGGGCGGGTAGTCGGCCAGGTCGGTGAGCACGACGATGAGCGGCACCCCGGGATGTGCGCGCCCCAGAGCCTCGAGCATGACGCCGTTGAAGTTGGGCAGGACCGAGACGACGGCCTCCGGCCGAGGCCGGGCGCCGAGCCACGCCTCGAGTGCTCGGGTGAGCGCGTGCCGGCGGATCCGGATGGCGGCGTGCATGACTTGAAGCAGAGGCGCCAGGAGGACGTTCCAGTGGCGGCGGAGGATCAGGTTGTAGGCGTCCTCCAGGGAGCTCCCGGTCCACCGCTTCAGCACGTCCAGGCCAGCGAGAACCTGCTGAAGGCTCTCCACCCGAAAGCGGAGCGGCGCGCCCGTCTCGTCTGCGGCGGCCACGAGGGCTCGGGCGGCGGAGCGGTGGCCGCCCCCGGCGTCGATCGTGAAGAGCAACACGTCGCGCGTCCGCTCGGTCATGACCGCGTTCCGCTAGCGCGGGAGCAGCGGGCTCACGAGCTGCATCCCGGTCCAGATCACCACCACCGTTGCGACGTCGAGCACGACACCGGTCCGCATCATGCGCGTGAGCGGCACCCGGCCCGTTCCGAACACGATGGCGTTGGGCGGCGTGGCGACGGGAAAGACGAACGCGCAGGAGCAGGCGACGGCGGCGGCCAGGGCCGGGGCCACCGGATCGAAGCCGGCCTGAAGAGAGGCTGCGATGACGATGGGGATGAGGAGGGTGGCCGAGGCGGTGTTGGAGGCGAACTCGCTCAGGGTGGTCGCCGCCACGATGGCCACCAGCATGAGGCCCCCGGGGCTGGACGCGAGCCCCGAGCCCACCACCGCCTCGCCGGCCCAGGCCACGAGGCCCGTCTCCTGGCCCAGCATCCCGAGAGAGAGCCCGCCACCGAAGAGCAGCAGGATGCCCCAGTTGACCCTCTCCCCCTCGGCCCACGTGAGGGCGAAGCGCCGCCCCCCCCGCCAGCTCACCGGGGCGACGAAGAGGAGCGTGGCACACAGAAGCGCCACCCCGGCCTCCGGCAGGTGCGACCGCAGCGCTTCGGTGAACGGGTGTGAGGGGCCGAGGAGTCCCTTCGCCACGGCCGGTGCCGTCCACAGCGTGAAGGCGAGCAGCACCGCCGTCACCGTCCACCGCGCCCCCGCCCGTCGCACGCGCTCCTCGCTCGGACTGCCGGTCTCCCGTGGGGGCACGAGGGTGGCTTTGGCCGAGACCTCGTCCCCTTCGAGGTTTCGAGCCAGCGTCAGGCGGACGACGAGGAGTGTCACGAGGAACATGCCGATCGAGAGCGGCGCGGCGAAGAGGATCCAGCCGGTGAAGGTGACCTGAACGCCGGCCAGCTCGTCGAGAAAGCCGGCCGCCAGCAGGTTCGGAGGTGTGCCGATGAGCGTGGCGACGCCGCCGATCGAGGCCCCGTAGGCGATCATCAGCAGGATCGCCGAGTCGAAACGGCGGGCGCGTCCCTTCGCCGTCCCGCCCCGGGCATCGATGGCCCCCTCGCCGATCGGCGTCAGCAGCGCGGCGGTGGCGGTGTTCGAAAGGGCGCTGGAGAGGACCGCCGAGACGACGCCCATCCCGGCGAGCAGGCCCCGGGGCGAGCTCGAGAAGGCCCGGAGGCCGAGCAGGTGACCGGCAACGCGGCGGTCGAGCCCGTACTTGCGGAAAGCCTCGGCCAGGAGGAAGGAGCCGAGGAAAAGGAAGATCACCGGGTGCGCGTAGGGGGCCAGGACCTGCCGGGCCGGGGCGATGCCGGCGGCGATGGCCAGGGCCGAGCCCACGAGAGCGGTGGCGGACAGCGGAATGGCCTCGGTCATCCACCAGATGATGACCAGCGTGATGATCCCGAGCAGCAAGCGGGCGTCGATCGGATGGTCGCCGGGGTTGAGCAGCACCACGATGAGGCCGAGAACCGGCCCGGCGACGAAGCCCCCGGACCGCATCCGATGTTCGACGCGAGTCTCGAGATCGGTCGTGTCCACCGCCGCACTATAGCGCGTGGACCGCTCCCGGGATGCACCCCAGTGAGGTCGCTCCCCTTGACCGGCCCTCCCCCCCGGAGCCAGCATTGAGCCGGCCCATTCGGGCCCAAAGGAGCCCAATGGCCGAACGACGCGCTGCCAAGAAGACCAGCCGACCGCCGACCCTGCACCGGGAGTTCGTTCGCCGCTTCCCGGGGCTGGGCGAAGCCTGGGACCTCGTCAACGAGGAAGGGGCCTCGGGTCCCCTCGATGCCAGGACGCAGCGGCTGGTGAAGCTGGCCATCGCCATCGGCGCCATGCGCGAGGGCGCGGTCCACGCCGGCGTCCGCAAGGCCCGCGACGCCGGGGCGGCGACCAGCGAGATGGAGCAGGTCGTGGCCCTGGCCGCCAGCACCATCGGCTTGCCCGCCACGGTCGCCGCGTGGAGCTGGATCAGGGACGAGACGAAGGGAAAGGCCCGGTCCCGGAAACGCTGAGGCCCGGCGCTTCTATCCGCGCGTCCGCAACGCGTCGACCAGACGCTCGCGGATCTCGTCCCGCACACGGCGCAAGGCCGCCCGCCTCTCCTCCTCCGTGCCCTCGGCCTTCGCCGGGTCCTCGAATGAGATGTGGACCTGCTCAACCGGCCTGGTAAAGGCGGGGCATTTTTCCTTCGCCGAGTCGCAGACGGTGAAGACGAGATCCCAACGATCGTTCACGTAGTTGGGATCCACCGGCTCGGGCACGCCGCCCGAGATGTCGATCCCGATCTCGGCCATCGCATCGACGGCGAGAGGGTGAACGCGAGCTGCGGGGTGCGTCCCCGCCGAGCGGGCCTCCCACTGGTCGGCGAGGAGATGGTTCACCAGGCCCTCGGCCATCTGCGAGCGACAGGAGTTTCCGGTGCAAAGAATCAGCACCCGTTTCTTCTCGCTCGGCTGTGTCACCATCACTGCTCCTCCTCCGGGGCTGCGCCAGAGCCGGACACTCCATTATCCAGCGGCTGGGCGTCGAGGCGACGTTCAGAGCGACCCCGAGAGGCGGACCTCGATGGGAAGGAGTGACCCGTGGGCAAGAAAGCGGACGGGACGACCCGGCGCGACTTCGTTAAGGTCGCCGGAGTCGGGGCGGCGGGTCTTCTGGGCGCGCCGCCGACGGAGGGCGCCCGGGCGGGCGCTTCGGGCGACCTTTCCACGGACGAGATCGCCGCCCTGCTCGGCGATCCGGACTGGCCCAGCCTGCGCCATTACCCCCAGGACCACCTCGCACGCATCGCCCTCCCCCTTGGGGGGATCGGCACGGGGACGGTCTCGCTGGGGGGTCGGGGGGATCTCCGGGACTGGGAGATCATGAACCGTCCGGCGAAGGGCTTCGTTCCCTCCGGTGGCGGCGCGCGCCCCTTCTTCGCCCTCTTTGCCGAGGCGTCGGGTCGGCCGCCCGTGTGCCGGATCCTGGAGGGCCCACTCGAGTCCTTCGAGTTCTTCGGCTCTCACGGGGCAGTGGCGCCAAACGCGGGCCTGCCCCGCTTCCGTGGGTGCTCCTTCGCCACCGCGTACCCGTTCGGGCGTGTGATGCTCCGAGACGAGGACGTCCCCCTCGACGTCGACATCAAGGCGTTCAACCCTCTCGTCCCGGCCGACCCTGATGCGAGCGGCATTCCCGTCGCGATCCTCTCGTACGAGCTCCGAAACCCCGGCGAGCGGGCGGTGAGGGCTTCGGTCTGCGGGACGCTGCCGAATTTCGTGGGCATCGACGGTTTCGAGAAGGACCGGGACTGGAAGGGCGATCTGTTTCCCACCGGTGCGTCGGGGAACCAAAACGCGCTGCGTCGAAGCGCGGCCTGCCAGGGCCTCTTCCTCGACTCGGCCGGCGTCGACGAGCGGTCGCCGGCCTGGGGCACGATCGCCCTCGTGACCACGGCCTCCGAGGGCCTCACGCACAGGACCTCGTGGGCGAGACAGGAGTGGGGCTTCCCCATCCTCGACTTCTGGGACGACTTCGGCGCGGACGGCCGACTCGACGAGCGCCAGCGACCGGAGTCGCTCGAGAGTCCGGTGGCCTCCCTCGCGGTGTCGGTGCAGGTGCCGCCGGGTGAGAGGCGGGAGGTGCGCTTCCTTTTGACCTGGCATTTCCCAAACCGCTACACCTGGACACCGCGAGAGACCGACGACGATCTCATCGGCAACCACTACACGACGCTCTACCGCGACGCCTGGGATGTGGCGGAGCAGACGGTGCCGCGTCTGGCCGAGCTGAAGCGGCGGACGGTGCAGTTCGTGTCCACCTTCTGCGCCAGCGACATGCCCGACGAGGTGAAAGAGGCCGCCCTCTTCAACGTCAGCACCCTCCGGACCCAGACCTGCTTCCGAACCCCGGACGGGCGCTTCTTCGGGTTCGAGGGCAGCGCTCCGCAGAAGGGGTGCTGCCACGGGTCGTGCACCCACGTCTGGAACTACGAGCAGGCGACGCCCTATCTGTTCGGGTCGCTGGCCCTCGGCATGCGGGAGGTCGAGTTCGGCTTCGCCACGGCCGAGAGCGGGCGCATGAGCTTCCGGGTCGCCTGCCTCTCGACCGCAGCCAGGAGTTCGGCAAGGCCGCCGCCGACGGGCAGATGGGGTGCATCGTCAAGATGTATCGCGACTGGCAGCTCTCGGGAGACGACGCGCTGCTTCGGCGGCTCTGGCCCAGCGTCAAGAAGGCGGTGGAGTTCTGCTGGATCGACGGGGGGTGGGACGCGGACCGCGACGGGGTGATGGAGGGGTGCCAACACAACACGATGGACGTCGAGTACTACGGACCCAACCCGCAGATGGGCATCTGGTACCTCGCCGCCCTGCGAGCGGCCGAGGAGATGGCGCGCCACCTGGGTGAGGGCACCTTCGCCGAGACGTGCCACGACCTCTTCGAAAGCGGGAGCGCCTGGATCGACGCCCACCTCTTCAACGGCCGCTACTACGAGCACGAGGTTCGGGCCCCTCGTGACCCGTCCGATGTGGCGCCCAGCCTGCTCGTGGGCATGGGGGCGAAGGACGTCACCCGCCCTGAGTATCAGCTCGGCTCGGGCTGCCTCGTCGACCAGCTCGTGGGTCAGTTCCTGGCCCACGTGTGCGGCCTGGGGCACCTCGTCGATCCGAAGAACGTGCGACGAAGCCTCGGGAGCATTCTCCAGTACAACCTGCGGAGCGACCTGAGCAGCCACTTCAACAGCATGCGATCGTTCGCGCTGAGCTCGGAGTCGGCCCTGCTCATGGCCGGCTATCCCGAAGATCGACCACGCAACCCGTTCCCCTACTTCACCGAGGCGATGACCGGCTTCGAATACACCGCCGCCGTGGGGATGCTCTACGAGGGAATGATCGACGAAGGGCTCGAAAGCGTTCGACGCGTCCGCGGGCGCTATGACGGTCGCCGGCGCAACCCCTTCGACGAGGCGGAGTGCGGACACCACTACGCCCGGGCAATGGCCAGCTGGGCCGCCGTGCTGGCCTGGACCGGCTTCCGCTACTCTGCTGTCACTAGGACCCTCGCCGTGGGTCCGCGCCGGGGTCGCTTCTTCTGGTCGAGTGGCTACGCCTGGGGCGACTCAACTCAGGCCGGCGGGCCAGACGGACGGACGCTTTCGCTGCGGGTCCTGGAAGGGAAGCTTGCCCTCGCCCGGGTGACGCTGAGCGGCTTCGGGACTCGGGACGTCGCGCCGGCCCGGGATCTCGGACCCGGAGACGAGCTCAGGGTGGCTTTCGATCGAGACGGGCGCTCCGCATGAGGAGTCAGACGGCGGTCGTCGTCGGGTAGGCCCGGGGTGCCGAGCGGAACGGGGCTCGGGTGTCGGATGAGGATGAGGAGTGTGCCGTTTCGACCTTCGTCCGTGGCTTCTTGAGCGGAATCTCGATTCCCAGCGCTCGCGCGGCCATCTCGGCGGGCCTCGCCGCCAGCAGCTTCCTGTGGAGCCGCCGGGCCTCGGTCTCGAAACGGGCCCGCTCGGCCCCGGCCATGTTTCGCTCGCCGCGGCCAGCGGCTCGGCGCGCCTGCCTCTCGAGCCAGCCCGCGAGGACGTGAGCGTCGTGGAGGGCCCCGATCGCGTCCTGAAGCGCCTTCCAGGTGTCGCTGGTTCCCGACTCCGCGCCGCGCACGAGGTCGTCCACGTCGGCCGCATAGCGCAGCCAGTCGCACCCGGCGTCTGAGGGCGTGGAGCGCCTCGGGGTCGTAGCGGTCGCCGATGGACGCGAGTCGTCGGAGGAGGGTGGCGCCCTGCCGCTCGCGCACCGCCTGGGTCCGCCGCAGGATGGTGTCCGTGTCGGCTGTCCCCCGGGCCCGAATCCGGCGGAGGTCACGCCGCAGGCGGTCGATGTCCAGGTCGAGGATGCCGTCGGCCCTTCGCCTTGCGAGCCAGCAGCGGCAGGGCGACCCGGAGCCGGCGGCCGGCCACGCGGACCTGGTGGACAGGCTCTTCCTCGCCGGCGAGGGCGCCGGGAAACTCCCGAAAGACGCGGCGGACCCGCTCTCGAAAGAGCGTGGCACCGTCCTGTCCGGGCTGGGTGGGGGCCATTTGTGATGATCCTGACGAGGGCGGAGAGGATACCACGGCCGCATGACGGTGGCCTCGGGAAGGGGCTAATATGGGAATTCGCCTCCTGCCTGCTGCCATGGCCCCGACGACACCACCTTCGCCCTCAGCCCGGAACCCCGCTCTGGCCCTCGCCGAGTCGGCGCCTGCTTCCCTCCGGGACGAGGGCTCCGAGGCGTCCTCCCAGCCCATGGCGGTCCTGGACATGGGGGCGAGTGCGCTCCGGCTCATGGTGGCCGAGAAGCCTCCCGGCGAGCCCCTGCGCGTGCTCGAGGAGGCCTCGCGGGCAGTCGCGCTGGGAAAGGACGCCTTCGGCGGAGGCCGCCTGGGAGCTCCCGCCATCGAAGCGGCGCTCAAGGCCCTGGAGGGCTTCCGCCGGATCATGGACTCCTACGGCGTCGTGCGCTACCGCGCCGTGGCCACCAGCGCCGTGCGCGAAGCCGTCAACCGCGACACGTTCCTCGATCGGGTGCGGATGCGCACCGGGATCGACGTGGAGGTCATCGACGGCTCGGAGGAGAACCGCCTCACCTACATGGCGGTTCGTGAGGCGCTCCACGGCGGCGAGACGCTGGCTGTGGGCGACTCCCTGCTGGTGGAGGTCGGCGGGGGCAGCGCGGACATCTCCTTCCTCCGCAAGGGAGAGCCGATCTACTCCGGGACGTACGCTCTGGGGGCCATCCGGATGCGCCAGAACCTCGCCTCCTGGCACGGGAGCCACGAGCAGCGGGTGCGACTGTTTCGACGTCACGTGCAGAACATCGTGGAGGACATCCGGCGGGAGATGCCGCTTCGGGAGGCGCGGCGCTGCATCGCTCTGGGCGGCGACGCCCGCTTCATTGCGGACGAGACCGAGGGGGAAGCGTCGGGCGCGGAGGTTCGGACGATCGACCGCGAGCGTTTCCTCGGGTTTTGCGAGGAGACGGTGGCCCTGGACGAGGAGCAGCTCGTCGAGCGTCACCGGCTGCCGCTGGTGAGGGTCGAGACGCTGGCTCCGGCGCTGCTCGTGTACCGGGAGCTGCTCCACGAGACCCAGGCCACCGAGGTGATCGTGCCCCGGGCCACCCTGCGGGACGGGCTCCTCCTGGACATGGTGCGCACCGAGGAGGGCCACGGCATCGAGGACTTCTCTCGTCAGGTCCTCGCCTCGGCCGCCGCGCTCGGCGAGAAGTACCGCTACGACGCCTCCCACGCCGCCAACGTGGCTCAGCTGTCCACCGTTCTCTTCGACCAGCTCCAAGCCGAGCACGGACTCGGCGGGCGGCACCGACTCCTCCTCGAGGTCGCGGCGCTGCTCCACGACATCGGGGCGTTCGTGAGCCTCAGGGGCCACCACAAGCACGCCCAGTACGTCCTCTCGGCCGCCGAGATCTTCGGCCTGAGCCGCGAAGACATGGGGGTCATCTCCAACGTCGCCCGGTACCACCGTCGAGCCGCACCCAACAAGTCGCACCAGCCCTACATGGCGCTGGACAGCGAGGCCAGGATCGTGGTGAGCAAGCTGGCGGCCATCCTGCGGGTCGCTAACGCCCTGGACGCCGACCACCTGCAGAAGATTCGTGACGTCCGCCTCCTGAGCGAGGGCGATCACTGGGTGCTCGAGGTCGAGGGCGCCGGCGACATGACGATCGAGCGCCTGGCCGCCCTGGCCCGGGCCGACCTCCTCACTGAGGTCTTCGGCCGCAAGGTCACCTTCCGCGAAGCCGGGACACGCTCGTGAAGAAGACCTCGCGCCGCCGCGAGCCCGAGCTCTTCCTGAACCGCGAGCTGAGCTGGCTCGAGTTCAATCGACGGGTGCTCGAGGAGGCCCGGGACGCTTCGACTCCGCTGCTCGAGCGGCTCAAGTTCGCCGGGATCGTGGCCAGCAACCTCGACGAGTTCTTCATGGTGCGAGTGGCCGCCCTCAAGAACGCCCTCGCCGAGGGCGACACGGCTCCCGATCTCGCCGGGCTGACTCCCGCCCAGCAGCTCAGGAAGATCTCCGAGCGTGCCCACGCCATGGTGGACGAGCTCTACGAGGAGCTGCACCACAGGATCCTGCCCGCTCTCGCCGAGGGGGGTCTCCGGCTGGCCATGCCATCGGACCTGGAGCCGTCGCTCCTGGCCGGTCTCGGGCGGTATTGCCGGGACGAGGTGATGCCGGCGCTGACTCCCCTGGCGATCGATGCCTCGCGGCCGTTCCCCATGCTCTTGGGCCTGAGCCTCAACCTGGCGGTGCTGCTCGGACCGGCAGGGGCCGAAGAGGAGGAGCGTCTGGCCGTCGTCCAGATGCCGAGCCGGCTCCCTCGCCTGGTGCGCCCCCCTGGTCCCGAGGCGCTGGCCTACGTCCTCCTCGAGGACGTCATCCGTTCGGAGCTTCAGGCCCTCTTTCCGGGCCAGGCGATCCAGGACGTGGCGGTCTTCCGCGTGGCACGGGATTCCGAGCTGGATCTCGACGACGAGGGAGGGATCGATTTTCTCCACGTCATCGAGGAGGAGCTCAAGAACCGCCGGCGCAGCGGGATCGTCCGGCTGGAGGTCGAGGCGTCGGTGTCCGAGGAGCTCCTGTCGCTCCTGGCCACGCGCCTGGGTGTCCGCTCCGAGGACGTCTACCGGGTGCGAGGGCCCGTCGACATCCGTTCGCTGGTGCAGCTCGTCGACCTCCCGCAGCTCGAGGACCTGCGTGCGGCGCCGCTCAAGCCCCAGCCGACGGTGACGGTGGGGGGGGAAGCGCTCTTCGATCTCCTCGACGAGCGGGACGTGGTTCTCCACCACCCCTACGACTCGTTCGACCCCGTCGTGTCCCTCGTCTCGGCGGCCGCGGACGACCCCGACGTCCTGGCGATCAAGCAGACTCTCTATCGCACCAGCGGGGACTCGCCGATCGTTCGCGCGCTCCAGCGTGCGGCGGAGAACGGCAAGCAGGTGACGGTGCTGGTCGAGCTCCTGGCCCGGTTCGACGAGCGCTCGAACATACGCTGGGCCCGGGCGCTGGAGGAGGCGGGCTGCCACGTCATCCACGGCATCCGGGGGTACAAGACCCACTCCAAGATCTGTCTCGTCGTGCGCCGTGGCCGACGGGGCATCCGGCGCTACGTGCACACCGGGACCGGCAACTACAACGAAAAGACGGCGCGCCTCTACACAGACTTCGGCCTCATGACGTCCGACGCCGACATGGGCGAAGATGCATCTTCCTTCTTCAATGCCCTGACGGGCTACTCGGACCCGCCGAGCATGAAGAAGCTCGTGATGGCCCCGATGCAGCTCCGGGAGCGGCTGCTCCGGCTGATCGATCGCGAGCGGCAACGCGCCGTCGAGGAGCAGCCCGCGGAGATCCGAGCCAAGATGAACTCGCTCGTGGACGAGGAGATGATCCGCGCCCTGTACGCCGCGGCGAAGGCCGGTGTGAAGATCCGGCTGAACGTCCGCGGGATCTGCTGCCTGCGCCCCGGCGTTCGAGGCGTCTCCGACACGATCGAGGTCGTCTCCATCGTCGACCGCTTCCTCGAGCACTCCCGGGTCTTCCACTTCAAGAACGGCGGTGACGAGGAGGTCTATCTCTCCAGCGCGGACCTGATGCCGCGCAACCTCAACCGGCGGATCGAGCTCCTGTTTCCCGTGGAGTCGACCGAGGGGCGACGGAAGGTGATTCGTGCCCTCGACGCCGCGTTCCGGGACACGGTGAAGGCCCGCGTCCTCCAGAAGGACGGCAGCTACCGGCGGTCGCGGACCCCGAACGGCGAGGAGCCCTACCGCTCGCAGATCGAGCTGCACCGGGAGGCGCAAAGGGCGACGGAGCGGGCTCGGGCCGCCACCAGCGTGGCGCTGGAACCCCTGGCCTCGCCCCAGGGTTGACGGGGATGGAGGCTCGCGCCGTCCCGGCTCCCGTTCTCTCCGCAGAAGAGCGATCCCTCTACGAGAAGGGAGTGGGCGAGTTCAACGCCCGGCTCTTCTTCGAGTGCCACGACACGCTCGAGGAACTCTGGGCAGGCGTCCGCGGACCGTCCCGGGATTTCTTCCAGGGTCTCATCCAGGTGGCGGTGGGGTTCCACCACATCGGCAATGGCAATCGGGTCGGGGCCGAGAGGCTCTTCGGTCGGGCGCTGAAGCGGCTCGAAGGGTATCCCGACGACTACGCCGGCCTGGCGCTCGGCGAGCTTCGGGACGCCGTCGCCGGCTGGCGCCGGGCGCTGGATCCCCAGGCTCCCGTGAACCTGTCGGGCCGAACGCCTCCGCACCTCTCGCTTGCCCCGGCTTCGGCAGCAACTTCCCCGGCGACGGTGGCGGGAGGGCAAAGCTGAGCGCCCGCGATCGATCCCGGGGTGGAGCGGGGGGGGAGCGCTTCGACCGCCGGGAGCTCCTGAGCAGCCTCGCCCCCTCGGCCACCGATCGCAGTGGCCACTGGATCCGGGTGCACCGACCCGCCATGGCCTGCCTGTTCGAGGTCACTCTGGGCTCCGAGGAGGCGCGTTTCGTCAAGGAGGCTCGGGCGGCGCTCGACCAGGTCGACGCCCTTGAGGACGTGCTCACCGTCTTTCGGGACACGAGCGAGCTTCAGCGGGTGAACAAGCAGGCTGCGTCGGGGCCGGTGGACGTGTCGGCGGGTCTCATGGCGCTCCTGGTGCTGTGCCGGGATCTCCACGCCGCAACCGGTGGGGCGTTCGATCCGACGAGCACGCCGCTGAGTCGCGAGTGGGGCTTCCTCGCCCGGCAGGGGCGCCTCCCGTCGGAGGAGGAGATCGCCGCCTCGCGGGCTCGAGTCGGCATGGAGCGGGTGAGCCTCGACGAGACAGCCTGCACCGTGAGCTTCAACGCTCCCGGCGTGGAGCTCAACCTCGGCAGCGTCGGCAAGGGCTGGTCGCTCGACCGGATCGCGGAGAGCCTGCGCGACCGCGGGCTGCGCCGGGCGCTGGTCAACGCCGGTGGCAGCAGCTTCCTGGGCTGGGGGCGCGACGAGTGGCTGGTGAGCCTTCGTCCCGGCGGTGTGCCCCTGGCCACCGTTCGACTCCGCCGCGCCGCGCTGGGCACGAGCGGAGCGGGGGAGCAGCACTTCGAGGTGGAGGGCCGACGCTTCGGGCACGTGATCGCCCCGCGAACCGGCTGGCCTGCCGCCGGCGTCCGGAGCGCCACCGTGATCTCGGACGACGCCGCCGGCGCCGACGCTCTCGCCACCGCTTTCCTGGTGGGGGGAGGCGCCCTGGCCCGGGTCTATTGTGCCGAGCACCCCGGCACGGTGGCGCTCCTGGTCTTGGAGGACGAGCCCCGGACCATCGTCGTTCACGGCTCTCGCACGGGAGTGGGACTCGACCCGGAGCCCGACGTCCGCCTCGCGGCGGCCGAGAGCTGATCTGCCTCGCCGGCGTGCCGCTCGCCGTTGTTCTCCAGACCCCACATCTGCTATGTTCGCCTCGGGTGAGAGTCGATCGCCCGACCGTTCCCACCCGCCCGCGAACGACATGGCCACTCACCTCGAGAAGTCCCTTGAGCGCGACATCGAACGCATTCGGGGAGAGGTGCGTGAGATGTCGGCGGTCGCCGAGCGCTCGCTCCGCGACTGCGTCCGCGCCTTCGTCGACGACAACCGACAGCTGGCCTACGCGGTCATCCTCCGCGACCAGTACATCGACGAGAAAGAGAAGGCGATCGACCAGCTGTGCCTCGACTTCCTCGTGCGGCAGCAGCCGGCGGGAGCGCACCTCCGCTTCGCCTACAGCACGATCAAGATCAACCTGGAGCTCGAGCGGGTGGGGGACTACGCCGAAAGCGTTGCGCGCCAGGCGGTCAAGCTCGGGAAGCTCCCCCAGGCCCCCGAGTCGCTGAAGCAGTGGGTCGCCGAGATGGCGGACAGGGCCATTCCCATGCTCCACGATGCGGTCGAGGCCTTCGTCCGGCAGGACGTGGAGCTGGCGAAGAAGGCCATGGAGGCCGAACCGGCGGTGGATGCGCTGAAACGCAAGTTCAACAAGGACCTGGTGTCGCTCGTCCGTGAGCAGAAGATCCCTCCCGAGGGAATCGCCCCGCTGATGACCATCGGTCGGCGATTCGAGCGGGTGGGTGACCAGGCACGCAACGTGTGCATGGAAGTGCTCTACATGTGCACGGGCGAGTACGCCAAGCACCCCGATTCCGACACCTTCCGGATCCTGTTCGTCGACGAGCACAACTCCTGCCGGAGCCAGATGGCCGAGTCCATCGCCACGTCGCTGAACGAGCCTCGTTTCGTCTTCGCCAGCGCCGGACTGGAGCCGGGGTCGATCGACAAGAAGACCCTCGATTACCTTCGAGACAAGGGCCTCGACGTGACCCGCCTCGCTCCCAAGTTCGTGTACCAGGTGCCCGACCTCGATCGCTACCACGTCACGGTCGGCCTGGCGCACAAGGTGCAGGATGCGTTTCCCCGCACCCCCCGAAAGATGGTCTACGTGGACTGGAGTCTCGACGACCCGTCGCAGGCCGAAGGCTCGCCGGAGGAGATCAAGGCGGCGTACGACGGGGCATACGAGCACCTCTCGGGCCTCATCCGTGAGCTCGTGGAAGCCGTTCTCGGCAACGCATCCGACTAGGTCGTTTCACCAGCAGGAGAGATCCATGACACGACCGCCCACACTCACGCTGCCCCTGCGGATCCCAGGGGGTCTGCTCGCCCTGGCGGCCCTCGTTGCCTGTGGGCCCTCCACGGGGCCCGACGGCGAGGGGACGACGATCATCCAGAACAAAGGTTCCGACACCATGGTGAACGTGGCCCAGGTGTGGGCCGAGGAGTACGCCAGCGTGGCGCCGGGGGTCGAGGTCGAGGTCTCGGGGGGCGGCTCGGGCGTGGGGATCGCCGCTCTCATCCGCGGTGCCGTCGACATCGCCAATGCCAGC
Source organism: Vicinamibacteria bacterium (assembly GCA_963578825.1). Lineage (GTDB taxonomy): Bacteria > Acidobacteriota > Vicinamibacteria > Fen-336 > Fen-336 > JAJDNS01. The sequence goes on along the minus strand of CAUZDW010000001.1, from coordinate 75,652 downwards.
CGCGACCTGAAGCCCCAGGAGATCGAGGCCGCCGAGAAGAACACCGGCAAGCGGCCGGTGGAGTTCACCGTGGGCTACGACGCCCTGGCCGTCTACGTGCACAAGGACAACCCACTCGACGAGATCGAGCTCGGGCGCCTCGGCGAGATCTATGTGGAGGGGGGGACGCTCACTCGGTGGTCCGAGATCGGTGTGACAATCCCCGGAGTCTCGGATGACACCATCGTTCGGATCAGCCGTCAGTCCAGCTCCGGCACCTACGAGTTCTTCCGCGACCACGTCCTCGACCAGCGGGACTTCCAGCTCGGCTCCCGGGACCTGAACGGCTCCAAGGAGGTCGTGGAGCTGGTGAGCACGACCCCCACGGCCATCGGCTACAGCGGCATGGGCTACGCGACGGACCACGTGAAGATGCTGCGTCTGACAACCGGACCCGGTGAGCCCTCGTACGAGCCCTCCGTGGAGAACACGAAGAACCGGAGCTACCCCCTCGCCCGCTCGCTCCATCTGTACACGCTGGGCGAGCCCGAGGGGGCCGTGAAGGCGTACATCGAATGGATCCTGTCGCCTGCGGGGCAGAAGATCATGGAGGACAGCGGATACGTGCCTCTCGCCACCAGCGAGCCCGCCCCGGACCCCGAGCCCGAGCCAGGGAACGGGGAGGACTGAGCGCCGAGCTGGCGCCTTGACTCTCCGGCCACTGAGCCTCCCACGATGACGAGCGACCCAAGAGCCAGGCGCCACAGAATCAGCCGGTCCCGCTGGGCGGTGGTCGGGGAGAAGCTGCTCGAGGGCCTGATCCGCCTGAGCGGATTCAGCGCGATCATCTTCGTGCTGTCGATCTTCTTCTTCATCTTCCGGGAAGCGGCCCCGGTGCTGGCCAGCGAGTCGTTCCATCTCGGCCAGTTTCTCTTCAGCACCGAGTGGTACCCGACCTCCGTCTTGAATGTCCGCTACGGCACTCTCGCCCTGACCGCCGGCACGGCGAGCGTCACCGTTCTCGCCATGCTTCTGGCCGTGCCCTTCGGCCTGGGAGCGGCGATCTACATCTCGGAGTTCTGCGGTCCCCGGGTGCGGGAGACGCTCAAGGTCGTGATCGAGCTGCTGTCGGCCATCCCGAGCGTCGTCTGGGGCTTCATCGGCCTCACGGTCATGAGCAGGCTGCTCGTCCAGTACACGGGAGCGCCGGTCGGAGTGAACGTCCTGAACGGCGGCATCATCCTCGCGCTGATGAGCGTGCCGATCATCGTCTCGATCGGAGAGGACGCGCTCAAGGCCGTTCCCGACTCCTACCGTGAGGCAGGCCTGGCCCTGGGGGCGACCCGCTGGCAGCTCATCTACCGGGTGCTCATCCCGGCGGCCCGCAACGGACTGCTTGCGGCGGTCCTCCTCGGCGTCGGCCGCGGTGTCGGAGAGACGATGGCCGTCCTCATGGCCACCGGCCACGCCGTCCAGATCCCCGGCGGCATCCTCGACTCCGTGAGGACCCTGACCGCCAACATCGCCGCCGAGCTCGGCGAGGCCCCCGCAGGCTCCGACCACTACCGGGTGCTGTTCCTGACGGGTGTGCTTCTCTTCACGATCACCTTCGTCGTCAACCTGACCGCGGATCTGGTGATCCGCGGGGTTCGGCGGAAGTGATGGCTACCGAGGCCATGCCCCGCAGCCGCTTCGCCCGCACCGCGTTCGGAGCTCGCAAGGAGCGCGCGGAGAGGCTGGCGGGGGCCGTCTTCGGCCTGATGTCGGCGGCGATGGTGCTGCCCCTCATCGCGATCTTCGCCTACCTCGTCTGGCTCGCCTGGCCGTCGCTCAGCTGGTCGTTCATCGTGGATGTTCCTCGAAAGGGCATGACCGAGGGGGGCATCTGGCCGGCCTTCGTGGGCACCCTGTATCTCGTGGGGATCTCCCTGGCTGTCTCGGCTCCGATAGGGGTCCTGGCCGCGGTCTATCTCAACGAGTACGCGAAGGACAGCTGGTTCAATCGGGTGGTCAATCTCGCGGTCATCAACCTGGCCGGGGTGCCGAGCATCGTGCACGCGCTCTTCGGCCTGGGCGCTTTCGTCTACGCCGCCCGCTTCGGGTACTCGATCATCTCCGCTTCGCTCACCCTGGCGATCATGACGCTCCCGGTGATCATCGCCAGCACCCGCGAGGCGCTCGCTTCGGTTCCCATGTCCTTCCGCGAGGCCTGCTGGAACGTGGGGGCCACGCGCTGGCAGACCATCAAGGCGGTGGTCCTGCCCAACTCGATCAGCGGGATTCTCACCGGGATCATTCTTCAGGTGAGCCGGGCCGCGGGCGAGACCGCACCGATCATGTTCACGGGTGCGGTCTTCTTCAAATCGGTGAGCAAGGGCGAGCTCTTCCCCTACAGCCTCGGCGAGCAGTGCATGGCGCTCTCCATGCACCTCTACACCCTGGCGACCCAGGTCCCCAACGTCCGGCCGTCGCTCCAGAATGCCACCGCCGTCGTTCTCCTGGGCACGGTGCTCATCGTGAACGCCGCCGCTATCGCCGCGCGGGCCTGGCTCAGGAGCCGGAAGAAGTGGTGAGAGGGTGAGCCAGGCCACGCCCAAGGTCGAGGTCGAGGAGCTCCGCCTCTCGTACGCCTCCGAGGAGGTGATCCACGGGATCACCTTCGACGTCGAGCAAAACGAGATCCTCGCCATCATCGGACCCGGGCAGTCGGGGAAGACCTCGCTCCTGAGATGCCTCAACCGCACGATCGACTTCACCGCCACCGCTGTCGTCCGGGGGACGATCAAGGTGGACGGAGAGGACGTTCGCCGCGTAAAGGACGTCTTCGCCCTCCGGCGCAGGATCGGAATGGTTGCTCCGCTCCCGGTGGGGCTGCCGCTGAGCATCTACGACAACGTGGCCTTCGCCCCACGCAGCGCCGGGCTCGCTCGAAAGGCGGACCTCGACCCCATTGTCGAGCGCTGCCTCCGACAGGCCGCTCTCTGGGACGAAGTGAAGGACCGGCTCGACAGCCTGGGAACGGCGCTGTCGGGCGGCCAGCAGCAGCGTCTCACCATTGCCCGGGCGCTCTCCCACGAGCCCGAGATCCTCTGCCTGGACGAGTTTTCCATCGCTATCGATCCTGTCACGACCATGCGCATCGAGGACGTGCTGCTGGAGCTCAGGGAGGAGATCACGATCATTCTCGTGACCAACCTGATCCAGCAGGCTCGGCGCCTGGCGAACCGCACGATGTTTCTCTGGAACGGGGACATCATCGAGCTCGACACCACCGAGGCGATGTTCTCCGACGAGCCGGGCGACAAGCGCACCCGGGACTACGTGCGTGGGGTCTTCGGATGAGCGAGGCTTCGCTCGCCATCGAGACGCGGAGCGTCAACCTCTGGTACGGCTCGTTCCAGGCTCTCATCGACGTGTCGATCGACATCAAGCAGGGAATCATCACGTCGCTCATCGGCCCGAGCGGCTGCGGCAAGACGACTCTGCTTCGGTGCTTCAACCGCACCAACGAGCGCTACGGCAACGTCAAGACCACCGGTGAGATCCGGATCTTCGGCGACAACGCCTACGCCCCCGAGGTGGCCCTCGTCGAGCTCCGCAAGTCTGTGGGGATGGTGTTCCAGCGGCCGAACCCCCTGCCAATCTCGGTGTACGAGAACGTCGTCTTCGGCCTGCGCATCCATTCGCCCCGGCGCGAGCTGAAGAGGGCCGCCATGGACCAGGTCGTGGAGGAGGCCCTCACCGTGGTGGGCCTGTGGAGGGACCTGAAGGACCGCCTCGACACCGAGGCGACCGGGCTCCTCCTCGAGCAGCAGCAGAAGCTGTGCGTCGCTCGGCTGCTGCCCCTCAAGCCCGACCTCATCCTGATGGACGAGCCCGCCTCCGCCCTCGACGTCGAGGGAACCCGGGCCATCGAGGAGCTGATGTTCGAGCTGCGCGGCCGCTACACGATCGTGGTCGTGACGCACAACATGGCCCAGGCCCGGCGTGCCAGCGACGAGTGCGTCTTCATGCTCCTGGGCAAGGTGGTCGAGCACTCCCGCACCGAGGATCTCTTCCTCAGTCCCCGGAACCCCCGGACCGCGGAGTACATCGAAGGACGCTACGCTTGAAGCGCCGGAAGGGGTCATGACCCCCGCATAGGGTATGCTGGTCTCCAGGGATCCTCATGAGCGAACAGCCGTCACAGACGTACTTTCGGAAGGGCTTCAACCTGAAGGCCGCGGTGCGGCCGGTGCTCGCCAAGAGCTACCACTCGGAGGTGGTCGAGCGCCTGAAGGGGCTCGGGTACGTGGCTCGTGCAGGGGACGTTCGCATCAAGCTGGCCCGGGAGTTCGGATTCTGCTACGGCGTGGATCGGGCTGTGGAGTACGCCTACGAGACCCGGGAGAAGTTCCCTGACCGTCGGATCTTCCTTTCCGGGGAAATCATTCACAACCCCGAGGTGAACGGCCGGATCGAGGCCCTGGGCATCCGGATTCTTCCCGACGATTCCGATCCCGCTAAGCGGTACGCCGTCGTCGAGGCCACCGACGTCGTGATCATCCCGGCTTTCGGAGTGTCGGTGGCGGAGCTCGAGCACCTTCGATCCAAGGAATGCGTCCTCGTCGACACGACCTGTGGGAGCGTCCTCAACGTCTGGAAGAACGTCCACATCTATGCTCGCAACGGCTTCACGGCGGTCATTCACGGCAAGCACTTCCACGAGGAGACGAAGGCTACCGCTTCCCAGGCCCTCACGCACCCGGGAGGTCACTACATCTGCGTTCGCAATCGCGGGGAGGCGGAAGACGTATGTGCCTTCATTCGCGGAGAGCTATCCGGCGCCCAGCTCCTCGAGCGCTTCGCCCAGGCGATGAGCCCCGGCTTCGAACCCGAGAGGGATCTCCAGCGCGTGGGCCTGGCAAACCAGACGACCATGCTGATGAGCGAGAGCCTGGAGATCCAGGAGATGCTCCGGGTGGCCATGCGCGACCGGTGGGGCCAGGAGGCGCTCTCCGAGAGGTTCCGGGCTTTCGACACCATCTGCTCGGCCACCGAGGATCGCCAGGACGCGGTGCTCAAGATGCTCGCCCAGGGCGAGCTCGACCTCATGGTCGTGATCGGAGGCTACAACTCGAGCAACACCCAGGCGCTCGCTCGCATCTGCGCGGAGCGTCTGCCCACCTACCACATCAGCGGGGCGGACCAGATCGACGGGACGGCCCTGCACCATCGGCCGGTGGGCGGTGGCGCGGTCACGACCTCCTCCGACTGGCTCCCCGGCGGGCCGGTGACCGTGGGCCTCACAGCCGGCGCGTCCACGCCGGACAGCGTGGTCGGCGAGGTGATCGAGCGGGTCCTGGCCCTCCGAGGGCGCAAAACGGAAGAGCTGGCCGCAGGCTAGATCTCCTTCACCAGGATACGGCGCAGGGTGTCGGCGTCGATGTTGGCGCCGGAGAGGATGATCGCGACCGTCGTGCCCGCGAGCTTCTCGCGAAGCTCGAGAAGGCCTGCGAGACCGGCCGCGCCGGCGCCCTCGATCAGGGTGTGGGTGGAGGACAGCACGAGACGGACCGAATCGGCGATGGCCTCGTCGGTGACGGTCACGAACCCCTCGAGGCCCTCTCGCAGCGCGTCGAAGGTGAGGGGGTAGGTGTTGCGCGTGGCGAGGCCCTCGGCGAAGGTGCGCGCCGCGGGAAGCGACACGGGCTCGCCCCGGTGCCAGGCGTCGTGGATGGCCGAGGCTCCCGCCGCCTGGACGGCGTAGACCTTGATCTCCGAGTGGAGTCCCCGGGCCGTGGTGAGGCTGCCCACCGCCTGGGAGCCTCCGCCCACCGACACGACGAGAGCGTCGACACCCGGGTGCTCCTCGAGAATCTCCAGGGCGATCGTGCCTGCCCCGGCGATGATCGTCGCGTCGTTCGTCCCGTGGACGAGGTGAAGCCCTTCCTGGCTGACCAGTCGATCGGCGACGGCGGTGGACTCGTCGTAGTCCTGGCCTTCTTCGACGAGCCGTGCTCCCAGGGCCCGAATGGCGGAGTTCTTCTCCGGGTTGTTTCCCAGGGGCACACAGACGGTGACCGGCACCTCGAGGCGCTGGCCCGCCCAGGCGAGGCCCAGCCCGTGATTGCCCCGGCTGGCGGCGACCACCCCTCGGCTCCGACTCTCGGGCGAGAGCAACGTGAGCGCAGACAGAGCGTTTCGAACCTTGAACGCACCCGTGGGTTGGAAGTTCTCGTGCTTGACCAGGACTCGGACGCCGGTCGCCCGGTCGAGAACGGGGTACGAGCGCAGCGGCGTGGGCTCGAGGTGCGGGCTGAGCCTTTCTCGTGCCTCCAGAACATCGGCGAAGGTGATCGGCCAGCCGCTCCTCCCCACACGAGCCTCCTCGTCACGCGCGACCACCGCAGACGACTATGCCACGTCCAAGGGAGGACCTTATCATGGTGATATAGTGCCTCGGTTCCGGAGGAAACAGAATGCTGCTGGAGGGCAAGCGCGGGCTGGTTCTGGGTGTGGCCAACAAGCGCTCCATCGCCTGGGGCATCGCCCAGGCCGCTCATCGCGAGGGCGCTCGGCTGGCGCTCACGCACCAGAGCGAGAGGCTCGAAAGGAACGTGCGCAAGCTGAGCGAGGAGCTGACGGATCCCCTGATCTTGCCCTGCGACGTCTCTCGCGACGAGGATCTCAAGGCCGTGGCCGAGAGCGTCGGCAAGGAGTTCGGCGGGCTCGACTTCGTCGTGCACGCCGTGGCCTTCGCACTGCGGGAGGAGCTCGACGGCGAGTTCCTGGGCACCTCGAGAGAGGGCTATCGTGTCGCCCAGGACATCTCCTCCTACTCGTTCACGGCGCTGGCCCGGGAGACCGCCCCGCTCATGGAGGGGCGCGAGGGCAGCATGGTGACACTCAGCTATCTCGGGGGCGAGCGGGTCGTGCCTCACTACAACGTAATGGGTGTTGCCAAGGCCGCCCTCGAGATGTCCGTCCGCTACCTGGCCGCGGACCTCGGACCGCGGGGAATCCGCGTGAACGCCCTGTCGGCAGGGCCGATCAAGACGCTCGCCGCCTCGGGGGTGCATGGTCTGTCGAAGATGCTCGAGTACCACCGCACCCACGCTCCTCTGCGCAAGAACACCGAGCAGAGCGAGGTGGGCGACGCCGCCCTCTTCCTCCTTTCCCCTCTCTCACGGGGGATCACCGGGGAGGTGATCCACGTGGATGGCGGGTTCCACGTGATGGGCATGGCGGCCGTCGTATAGGCCGCAGGCGCGGAGGGTCCGTGTCGTCGCTCGCTCGCCTCCTGATCGCCGCCGTCCTCGTCGTCCTGTCCGGGACCGAGGCCCTGGCCCTGACCCAGGAAGAGCCTCGTCGTCCACGCAGCGATCGCCCGGCCGCCCCGGCCGTGGAGGCCCCTGCGCCAGTCGATCGCGACGCGCCTCCGCCCGGGGAGCTGCGCATTCGGGCGGAGTCGTACGAGCAGGTGAAGAAGGGTCAGTTCGAGGCCCGGGGCTTCGTCGACCTCCGGATGGGCGAGATCCGCATCCAGGCTGACCGGGCCGACATCTTCGAGACCGAGGAGCCCGACGGCTCGAAATCCCATCGAATCATCGCCGAGGGGAACGTGGTCTTCCTCCGTAGCGAAGAGCGCCTTGCCGGCGACCGTCTCGAGATGGACCAGTCGGGCCGGGGCTTTCTCGAGAACGCGATCGGCTACGTCGAACCCGGTGTGTTCGTCGAGGGACGCAAGGTCGAGCGGGTCGAGGACGGCCTGTATCGCGTCGAGGGCGGCCACTTTAGCTCCTGTGCCCAGCCGAACCCGCGCTGGTCCTTCACCGCGTCCAGCGCGCGCATCCATGTCGACGACAAGATCATCCTGAAGAACGCGCTCTTCAAGGTGAAATCACTGCCTGTCTTCTATCTTCCCTACGTGTACTACCCCATCAGCAGCGACGGGCGCACGACCGGCGTTCTCTTTCCCCACTTTGGCTACTCGTCGACCCGCGGCTTCAACACGGGCACGGGCTTCTTCTGGGCCATGGGACGCAGCTGGGATCAGACCTTCTACACCGACTACTACTCGAAGATCGGCAACGGCTTCGGCCACGAGCTGCGGTTCATGAGCCGGAGGCCTTCTCGCGGTTTCTTTCGCACGTACGTGATCCGGGTCAACGACTCGAAGGAGCTGGACTGGGACGTCGACTGGAACGCGGTCCAGCAGCTCCCGGGCGACGTCAAGGCCAAGGTTCGGGTGCGGCAGTTCAGCAATCTCCTCTTCAACTCGCGCTTCCAGGAGAGCTTCAATCGGATCACCAACCGGACCCAGCGCTGGACGGGAAGCCTCGACAAGGACCTTCGGCTGGCCACCCTCAGCCTGCGAGCCGACCGGAAGACGACCTTCTTCGGAGAGGACCGCAACCGCGTCAACGGCCACCAGCCCAGCCTCGTCCTGCGCCGCTTCCCCCGGCAGGTCGGATGGGGCGGGGTCGTGTTCGGCCTCAATGCGGCTGCCGAGCGCCTGGAGTGGGGCACGAAGGAGAAGGCCGACACGTGGGGCCGGTACGACTTCGCGCCGGCCCTCTCCCGTCCCCTCCGCCTCAGCTTTCTCGAAGTCAACCCCCAGGTGGGCTACCGCTTCACACGATACGGGGTGACCAACACCGTCAATGAGGACGCGGAGAGCGGCCTCTTCGGGGACCCTCTCAATCGGAAGTTCTGGGAGGCCACGGTGGGGGTGCGCGGACCCATCTTCTCCCGGGTCTTCTCCACACCGGGCCTCGGCTACTCCGACCGCTTCAAGCACACGATCGGGCCCGAGCTCACCTGGACGTACCGCACAAGGGTGGACGAGTTCAACTCGATCCCGAAGTTCGACGGCCAGGACTACTACCTGGGCACCAACCAGATTCGCTTCGCTCTCGTTCAGCGCTTCTTCGCCAAGCGGCGGGCCCCCGGGGGCGGTGGCAAGCCCGTGCCCTACGAGTTCCTGACCTGGCGACTGATGCAGACCTACTACGTGCAGATCGCGGACGGCCAGAGCAACTTCGACCCCAACTACTCCTCCTCCGCCTTCGGCCCGGGGCAGAAGCCCGAGCATCTCTCGCCTCTCCTGTCCCGGCTGAACTTCAAGCCGTCGCGCAATTTCTCCGTCACCTTCCAGGTCGAGTACGACGTCAACTTCAAGCAGATCCGGCGGACCAGCACGTACGGCAACTGGAGAGCGGCCCGGTTCAACGTCAACGGGGGCTGGGCCCGGTCGGTGCGGCTGTCGGAGGATCCCGAAGAGCGCATCGTCGGGTCCGAGTCCCTGCGTGGCGCCGCCGGCTTCGAGGTCTTCCGCGACCGGCTGTTCGTGGACGGCGCGGCCAGCTACGACCTCAAGAGAAAGATCCTCTGGAATCTCGCCGCACGGCTCCGGTATCAGGTCCAATGCTGTGCCCTCGTCGTCGAGCACAACCGCTACAACTACAACGGTCGCGACGAGGCCCAGTGGCGGTTCAACATCGAGCTGGCCAACATCGGCTCGATGGGCAGCTTCCTCGGCGGCGACGCCTTGAGCGGCGGGCAGGGCTTCTCGGGGCGCCGATGAGGGTCCTGGTCACCGGCGCAGGCGGGTTCGTGGCCGCCCATCTCGTCGAGTTCCTGAGGAGCGAGCTGCCCGACGCCGCCGTCTTCGGGACGGCGCGACCCCAGACCAGCATTGCCCGGGGCCCCACCGGAGACATCACGAGTGTCGAGGCGGATCTCAACGATCCGGCGGCGGCGGAGAGGGTCGTCGACGAGGTGGCCCCGGACAGAATCGTCCACCTGGCGGGCCAGTCCAGCGTCCACCGCTCCTGGATCGAGCCGGGAGCCACGCTGCGCGTCAACGTGCTGGGCCTGGTGAACCTCCTGGACGCGGTCCGGAGCCGCGGCCTGCGTCCGGACGTTCTCGTGGTGGGCAGCGCCGAGGAGTACGGTATGGTCGATCCTTCGGAGGTTCCTCTCCGCGAGACGGCCCCGCTCAGGCCCAGCTCTCCGTACGCGGTGAGCAAGGTGGCGCAGGCCGCGCTCGCGCAGCTCTACGGGCCGGCGGGGAGAATGAAGGTCGTGCTCAGCCGCACCTTCCCCCACACAGGTCCTGGCCGTGGGGAGACCTTCGCCGAAAGCTCGTTCGCCCGACAGATCGCCGAGATCGAGGCCGGGCTCCGCCCTCCGGTCCTGAGCGTGGGGAACCTGGAGGCGGTGCGCGACTACACCGACGTCCGAGACGTCGTGCGCTCCTACTGGGCTCTTCTCGAGGAGGGCCGAGGGGGAGAGGTCTACAACGTCTGCTCGGGGCGTGGCCGGCGCATTCAGGAGATGCTCGACATGCTCCTCGCCTGCTCCAGCGTGCGTGTGGAGGTGAAGGTGGACCCGAAGAGGCTCCGGCCCTCGGACGTCCCCGTCCTCGTCGGCGATCCCTCGAAGCTGCAGGCCGACACCGGCTGGGCACCGCGCATCCCCCTCGAGCAGACTCTCGACGATCTTCTCGAGGACTGGAGACGGCGGATCGTGAAAAGCTAGGAGTCTGCGGGGTCCTCGTCGGTCGCGCCGGCCTCGTCCGCCCCGATGAGGTCGCTCGGGTCCTCGGCGGCCGCTGCCGAGGCAGCGGGCTGGTCGGGGGTGGAGGCGGTCTCGTCGTACTGTCCGACGAAGACGTGGGACGCACGGGCGACTCGGCCGTTCAGCCGATAGCCCCGGAGGGGCTCCTTGACGACCACGTGGTCGTGCTCCGGCTCGCTCACCGGCTGAGTTCCCACCGCCTCGCTGAAGGCCGGGTTGAAGGGGAGCCCGAGGACGGGGATGCGCTCCAACCCCTCTTTCTGGAGGGTCTGGAGAAGCTGGGTCCGGACCAGGATCAGCCCCTCGACCAGGGGGTTCCCGGCGGAAGTCTGCTCGGCGGACTCGAGGGCCCGGTCGAGGTTGTCGAGGATGTCGATGAAACGGAGGAGCAGCCTCTCGTGTCGCTCGTCGAAGCGCCGCTCGACGTCGCGTGTGACACGTTCACGAAACCCCTCGTTCTCGGTCTTGATCTGGCGGTAGGCGGCCAGAACCTCGGCCAGCCGGTCCTCGGCAAGACGCGCCCGCCGTTCGAGGAGCCCCGCCTCGCCCACGTCTTCGGGCTGCTGGAGCACGGCCTCGACACCCCGCCCCGGCGTCTCCGTGGCGGCTCCGTCCTCGTCGCTTTTCTTCCCGTCGGGATCGTCGACGGGGCCCTAGCTCAAGACAGAGCCCCTTGAAGCGTGACAGACGCTGCGGGGCATTATAGCCTCCGGCCCGGGAAGCGGCCAGCCAGCAGCACCGTGACGTCGCAGACGTTGGTGCCCGTGGGTCCTGTGAGGATCAGATCTCCCAGGGGACCGAGGAAGTTGCGGGTGTCGTTCGACGCCAGGAACGCGGCAGGAGGCGCAAGCCCCAGGGCCGCCGCCCGAGCGGTCGTCAGGTCGTCCACCACCCCGCCAGCAGCGTCGCTCGCGCCGTCGATCCCGTCGGTTCCCATGGCCGCCACCACCGCCGGCGCCGGGAATCCGGCCAGCTTCTCGGCCGCGGCCACGGCCATCTCCTGATTGCGCCCACCCTGGCCGGCCCCCTGCACTCTCACCGTCGTTTCGCCCCCGGCAAGGAGGCACACGGGCGCCGGGGCAGGACGGCCGGTCTCCACGCTCTCGCGAAGGATCGCCACCAGCACCCGCGCCGCTTCGCGGGCCTCTCCCTCGAGGGAGGTCGTCAGCACCACGGGCCGCAGACCCTGGCGGCGGGCTTCCCTGGCCGCTGCCGCGATGCTCAGGGCGTTGCTGCCCACCACCTGGGTGGCGGTGCGCCGGAAGATGCGGTCGCCGGGTTTCGGCGTCTCAGGCACCTCGCCGCGGGATCCCGCCTGAAGCCGGGCCCGCACCGCCCGGGGCACCCGGTCCAGCAGTCCATGGCGCTCGAGGACGGCGAGCGCGTCGTCGAAGGTGGTTGGGTCGGGCACGGTCGGTCCCGATGCGATGGACGACAGATCGTCGCCGACGACGTCCGAGAGAACCAGGGCGACGACCCGCCCAGGTGCGGCGGCTCTCGCGAGACCGCCGCCCTTGAGCCTGGAGAGGTGCTTGCGCACGGCGTTCAGGTCCTGGATGGCCGCACCGCCGCGCAGGAGCACCTCGGTCGTCCGCTGCTTGTCGTCGAGCGTGAGGCCTTCCCCCGGCGCAGGAAGAAGCGCCGAGGCCCCGCCGGACAGCAGGACCAGGAGGACGTCCTCCCGGCCCAACCCCCGGGCCAGCTCCTCGACCTCCAGGGCCGCCGCCAGGCCTCGGGCGTCCGGAACGGGATGGCTGGCTGTCAGGACGCGCACGCGCTCGAGAGCGACGCTCGTCGCGTTCGTGACGGCGACTCCTTCGGACAGGCGGTCTCCGAGAGCCCGCTCGGCGGCACGGGCCATGGGCACCGCCGCCTTGCCGGCGGCCACGAGGACGATGCGGCCGGGCCCCACGCCAAATCGTGTCCCGGCCGCTTCGATCGAGCGTGGGCGGACCCGCAGACGGGCCTCGACGAGACTCGCGGGATCGGCAGCCGCCAGGGCTTCCCTGAGGATGGCCCGCGCCGCGCGGCGCAGCCCAGAGCGGCCCCGGCGCCGGCTCAATTCTGCTGCCGGCTCTTCGGGTCGAGTCGGCTCAGCCGGGAGAGAGAGTCGAAGTTCTGAAGCAGCGTCTTCGCCACGGCGGGGAAGCTGGCGAGATCGCACACGTCATCGAGCCGTGTGAGGAACGCCTGCCGGGCCCGGCTCACCGCCTCGCTGCCGCCCTCGTCGTCATCCAGGATGCCACTGGCCTGGAGGTGCTCGATGTGCCGGAGGAATTCCTCCCGGTAGAAGTTCGAGAGGGCAACCCGTTTGGCGCTCATCCGATCCCACCTCCCCGCCACGCTTGACATTTTTTCACGTTAGATCAGGGTTTGCGCACTTGTCAAGACACGCCAATGTCCCGAGGCGACGACAAGAACAAGTTCGGCTCGGCGTTCAGGTCCCAGCGTGCGCGGATGCCGCGGTGCAGGTTCACGTGGCCTGCCGCGGCGATCATCGCGGCGTTGTCGGTGGTGAGCGCCAGTGGGGGAACGAACAGCGGCAGCCCCAGGCGGTCCGCGGCGGCCGCCGCCTCGCGTCGCAGCCTCGAGTTCGCCGCCACCCCGCCGGTGACGATGAGACTGGCCGGCCTCTGGTCCCGGGCGGCTCTCTCGAGGCCGCGCACGAGCGCCGTCACGACGCCGCGCTGGAAGGAGGCGACCAGATCGCGAACCTCGACGGGAGCATCCGCCGGGTTCTCGACCGGGGCGATCCCCTTCTTGCGGACGTGGAGAAGCACGGCGGTCTTGATGCCGCTGAAGGAGAAGTCGGAGCTGCCGTCCTTGATCCGTGCGATCGGGAACTCGACGGCTCGATCGTCGGCCTCCTCCGAGAGTCGATCGATGATCGGGCCACCGGGGTAGCCCAGGCCCAGGAGCTTCGCCACTTTGTCGAAAGCTTCACCCGCCGCGTCGTCCCGAGTTCGCGCCAGGGGGCGGTGGGTCCCGGGCTCGGGGACGAGATAGAGGCTGGTGTGCCCACCGGAGACGACGAGAGCGACGGCCGGCAGCGGGACCTCTCCATGGGCGAGAAACGCGGCCGCCACATGGCCCGCCACGTGGTGCACCGGCACCAGTGGCAGCCCGTGGGCGAAGGCGACCGCCTTGGCCGCCTGCACACCCACCAGAAGCGAGCCCACGAGGCCGGGGCCCTGGGTCACGGCCACCGCTTCGAGGCGGGCGAAGTCCACGTCGGCCTCGGTCATGGCTGCCTCGATGACCGGGCAGATGTTTTCGATGTGGTGTCGCGAGGCCAGCTCGGGGACGACGCCGCCGTAGGGTGCGTGGATCTCGATCTGGCTCGACACGACGTTCGAGGCGATGCGGCGTCCGTCCTCGACCACAGCCGCCGCCGTCTCGTCGCACGAGGTCTCGATCCCGAGGATCAGTCCCACGCGTCGAGCTCCGCCAGAGTGAAGCGGACCGACACGATGTACGGGGCCTCGTCCGGCGTCCAGTGCCCGTAGGTCGTCGTCACGAACGTGCCGTCGGGCAGCACATCCACCCCGGGATAGGCACAGTCCGCCTTCACGTGGTTGTCCATGAGCCGCAGGTGGTACTGGCCCTCCAGGCCCTCCACCAGGTCTTCATACGTGCCCACCCAGCCCACCCAGTCGCCTTCGAAGGGGGCGGTCTTCCCCTTCGGCGACAGGCTGCGGAACGAGATGAACAGTCGTCCGTCGGGACCGTACCGGCCCGTGTGCCGGTCGCCGTTGAGAGTGTCCGGCATCTCCCGTGGCTCGCTCCAGGTTCGCCCTTCGTCATCTGAGAACATGATGTGCGAGTTCTTCCGGCGGGCGTTCTCCCGCAGGAGCATGGCCAGCTGTCGGCCGTCGGGTGAGCGGATGACTCCCGGCTCGCACAGGTGCACGTCGCTTCGGGCGAGCAGGCTCTCGGGAAAGGACCACGTCAGGCCGCCGTCCCTCGAGACGGTCTTGTAGAGCGTGAACACGGTCGGCTCCTGGCGACACTCCCTCGGGGCGAAGTACCGCCCGTCGTCGTGAAACACCGCGGCGTAGTGGCCGTCTCCGGTCTTCAGGTCGAAGAGGCTTCCCATCACCACGATCCCGCCCCACGCTCCCGCCGGCTCGAGGGGCGTCCAGGCCCGGCCGTCGTCCCCGCTCACCGCGAGCCGAGCGGGGTACAGCCCCGACCACATGATGAGCCGCTTCACTCCCTGCCCGTCGACGACCCGGTGGAGGGTGGGGACCTCCCTGCTGGTCTCCCAGTTCTTCGGAACCGTCAGCCTCTCGCTCCATGTGAGGCCCCCGTCGTCGCTCCGCTTCATGACGATGGGGCCCCGGCCGTGCCCCCTCGGGTAGACGACCAGCATCGTCCGGCCGTCTTCGAGGAGGACCGTGGTCGGATGGCCCAGGTACTGGCCCGCCTCGCGATCGACGACGACCTGGCGATGGTCCTCCGAGGCCAGGTCGATGAGCCGCACGGGAGGGCTCGCCGAGGCCGGTCCGGTGGCAGCCAGACCGAGGGCAGCGGCCAGGAAGAGTGCGGCCAGGCTCCTGTGGCGTTTCGTGCGCCCGTCGGTCATGCCGTCGGCTTCGCGTCGACGAGCGCCCTCAGGCTCTCGGTGTACGGAGGACGTGCAACGCCCCGCTCGCAGATGATGGCGGTCACGAGAGCGTGCGGCGTGATGTCGAAGGCCGGGTGGCGGACGGCCACTCCTCGCGGGGTCACCTGCTGGCCTGCGAAGTGTGACACCTCTTCCGCCGAGCGCTCTTCGATGGGGATCTCCGCCCCGGTGGGGGTGGCGAGGTCGAAGGTCGAGATCGGCGCCGCCACATAGAAGGGGAGACCGTGTTCCTTGGCGAGCACCGCCACCGTGTAGGTGCCGATCTTGTTGGCGACGTCGCCGTTCGCCGCGATGCGGTCGGAGCCCACCACCACCGAGTTCACGTCGCCGCGGGCCATCAGGTGGCCGGACATGTTGTCGGTGATGACCGTGACGGGGATTCCATCCTGGTGCAGCTCCCAGGCGGTGAGGCGGGCCCCCTGGAGATAGGGACGCGTCTCGTCGGCGAAGACATGCTCCAGCCGGCCGTTCCTGGCGGCGCTGCGCACGACTCCGAGGGCCGTGCCGTAGCCGGCGGTGGCCAGCGCGCCGGCGTTGCAGTGGGTGAGGACCCGCGCTGCGGAGGGCAGAAGCTCCGCTCCCAGATCCCCCATGCGCTTGCAGGCCGCAACGTCCTCGGACTGGATCGCCAGGGCCTCGTTCAGGAGCCCTGCTCGCAGGACCTCCCCTCCCGTTGCAGCCAGGGAGTCGAAGCGGAGTCGCATTCGCTCGATGGCCCAGAAGAGGTTGACGGCGGTGGGCCGGGTCGCCGCCAGGAGGCTGCACATGCCGTCCCACTCGGTGCGCAGCGCGGCGGCCTCGCTGGAGGTGTTTCGCGCGCCCAGGGCCAGACCCAGGGCGGCGGCCACGCCGATGGCGGGTGCGCCCCGGATGACCATGTCCTTGATCGCCGCCCCGACCTCGGCGTGGTCCCGGCAACGGACGAACACTTCTTCATTTGGAAGGCGTCGCTGATCGATCATCACGACCGTGCCATCCTCCCACGCCACCGTCGAGACCACCGCTCACCTCCCGAACGGTCATCCTAACCCGGGGGTGGGCCGTCCGGATACAATCGACGGCGGGGGGAAGGAGAGCGGCGTGATTTCCGTCGAAGAGGCGCTCGAGATCGTCCTGCGCGAGACACGGCTCGTGGAGTCCGAGGAGATCCTCCTGGAGGACGCACCGGGCCGCGTTCTCTCCCGGGACGTTCGCTCCGACATCGACATGCCGCCCTTCGACCGGGCGGCCATGGACGGGTACGCGGTTCGTGCGGCGGACGTGGGCTCCGTGCCGGCCACGCTCACGGTCACGGGTGAGGTCGTCGCCGGAGGCTGGCCCGACGGGGAGGTGGGTCCCGGCGAAGCGGTTCGGATCATGACCGGGGCCCCGGTCCCCGGAGGAGCCACCGCCGTGCAGCAGGTGGAGAAGACACGGGAGCTCGAGAACGGTGGGCGGGTGGAGATCCTCGCCGCCCTCGAGGAGGGCGCGCACGTGGCCCCTCGGGGGAGCGAGGCCCGCCAGGGCCAGGTGGTCCTGGAGGCAGGATGCGTCATCGGTCCCGCCGCGGTGGCGGTCCTCGCCTCCACCGGCCATGCCCGGGTCCCGGTGTCCCGACGGCCACGGGTGGCGGTGCTCGTGACGGGAGACGAGATCGTCGACCCGGCCACCGTTCCAGGAGCCGGCCAGATCCGCAACAGCAACGGCCCGGCAGTTGCGGCGCAGGCGCGCCTCAGCGGGGCGGAGGTCCGATCGATCGGCGTGGCCCCCGACCGGCGGGAGGAGACGGTGGCCGCGGTGCGCGGCGGTCTCTCTCCGGAGACGGACGTCCTGGTCGTGTCCGGTGGTGTCTCCGCGGGCGACTACGACCTCGTCGAGCCCGCTCTCCAGGAGCTGGGCGTGGAGCTCCTGTTCACCAGTGTCGCGATCAAGCCCGGCGCTCCCCTCGTGTTCGGAAAGCGGGGCGACACCCTGGTGTTCGGGCTCCCCGGCAACCCGGTCTCCGCCCAGGTCACGTTCGAGATCTTCGTGCGCGCGGCGCTCATGAAGATGCAGGGGGCCCGGAGCGTCTCCCACCCGTGGGTCGAGGTCGAGCTTCTCGCTCCGCTGAAGAACCGCTCGGGACGAAGAGCCCACGTTCCCGCCCGTGTCCGCTTCGAGAACGGGCGGCTAGTGGCCCTCCCGGTCCGTTCGATGGGGTCCGGCGATCTGGTCGCTCACGCACGGGCCAACGCCCTCGTGGCGCTCGATGCCGAGAGAACGAAGACCGAGGCCGGAGAGAGGGCTCCGGCGCTTCTGCTAGGCGGTTTCATGGAGGACGACGGTGCCCCAATCAAAACGCCGTGAGGGTGCCCGCCCCGCCCGCGGAGCGGGTCAAGATGAGCGTGGCGGGATTCACTCCCGACAGGCGAAAGCCCTGAGTCACTTGGATCCCGACGGCAAGGCGCGGATGGTGGATGTGTCGGCCAAGCCGGTGACCGCCCGGGAGGCGGTGGCTAGAGGCCGGATCACCATCGCCGCCGCGGCCATGCGCCGCGTGCGAGAGGGTCAGCTCGAGAAGGGCGCGGTGGTCGAAGCGGCGCGCCTTGCCGGCATACTCGCGGCCAAGAAGACGGCCGACGTGATCCCGCTGTGTCACCCGCTGCCGCTCACACACGTCGACGTGGACCTCCGCCCCAGGCGGGACGGCTTCGCCATCGAAGCACGGGTGAGGACCGACGCCCGAACCGGAGCGGAGATGGAGGCGCTGCACGCGGTGGCGGTGGCGGCGCTCACCGTCTACGACATGGTCAAGGCCGCAGACAAGGCCATGATCATTGGTCCCATCGAGCTCGTGCGAAAGTCCGGGGGCCGGAGCGGCACGTGGCGCCGGGGGCGAGAGAGGACGCCCGGGCGGAAGCCAGGGGCGGCCTCCACCACGTCGCCCCGATGATGCCCGGAGCTCGAGCTGACCGTAGTTTGCGGACTCGGGCGTTGGGTTATGATTTCCCCTTGGAGGGTTCGCTCATGGCCGTCTGCCCCGATTGCGAAGCCGCTGTCGAGATGGACGAGTACGACATCGACAAGGGGGAGATCATCAGTTGTCCCGAGTGCGGGGTCGAGCTGGAGGTACTGGGTCTGGCCCCTCTCAAGCTGGACCTCGCGCCACAGGACGCCGAGGAGTGGCAGGAGTGACCTTCAAGGTGAACGCGGAGACGAAGACGACGGCGGAGTCAACGGCCCGCCAGGCCCGCCTCGAGGGGATCCTCGCGGAGATGGGCTCCGTGATCGTCGCCTACTCCGGCGGCGTCGACAGCGCCTACCTGGCCGTCGTGGCCCATCGGACGCTGGGCGGGCGGGCTCTCGCCGTCACCGCCGACTCGGCATCGCTCGCGGCGTCTCAGCGCGAGCAGGCTCTGGACGTGGCTGGCCGCTTCGGCTTCGCTCACAGACTGATCCGCACCCGGGAGCTCGACGACCCCCTCTACGTCCGCAACGCCCCGGACCGCTGCTACCACTGCAAGAGCGAGCTGTTCAGCCAGCTCCTCCCCCTGGCCTCGGACGAAGGGTTCGCCCATGTCGCCTACGGGTTGATCGTGGACGACCTCTCCGACTTTCGCCCGGGTCACCGGGCGGCGCAGGAGGCCGGCGTGCGTGCGCCGCTGGCCGAGGCCGGGCTCGGCAAGAGCGATGTCCGCTCCCTCTCCCGCGATCTGGGGTTGCCGACCTGGGACCTGCCGTCCTCGCCGTGTCTCGCGTCGCGCCTCCCCTACGGTACGGCGGTGACCCCGGAGGCGCTGGGCCGCGTCGACCGGGCGGAAGCGGGGCTACGCCGTCTGGGCTTTCGTGAGCTGCGGGTCCGCCACCTCGGAAACGGGGCCAGGGTCGAGATCGCGACCGACGAGATGTCGAGACTCGAGGCGCCGGGAGTCCGCCAGGCGGCCGAGGCCGCGGTGCTGGCGGCGGGCTACGGCGCGGTCGAGATCGACCCCGAGGGCTACCGCCGAGGGCGGCTGAATGAGGCCCTGGGGGTTCGACTGGTCGGGACCGGCCAGACCAGTATATGATCTGGCGCGTCGCGCCAAAGACAGGGTGCGGCCGGGAGGCCAGGAAACCGTGGTGGAAGTGCTCCGCGAGCGAGGGCGAGAGATTTCTCGTCAGAAACCGGGTGAAGGCGTGCTTTCCGTGTTCGAGGCGCCGAACCGCAGGAATACCGGGAGTATTCCGAGGTTCGGCAACGAAGAGCTGGCGGAAAAGATCCGGCCTCGACGCGGTTTGACTTTCACCACGAGGCTCCTAGGATGCCTGGTCTCGGGATGACCGAGATACTGCTCGTTTTCGTCGTCATCGTCCTGATCTTTGGCGCCAGCCGGCTGCCCGAGCTCGGCCAACCAACCACATTCGGGGACCCTGTCCGCTTCGCGGCAGGGTCGCCCGGCGCAGAGGGGGTTTACTTATGAAGCAAACGGCCATCATCCTCACGCTGGCCGCCGCGGTCAGCTTTGTGGCGTGCGGCAAGTCGCCGCCGCCCGCGCCACCACCGCCGCCCCCCGTGGCGCCGGCGCCGCCGCCACCAGCGCCTCCGCCGAAGCCCGAGGTGAAGCCCGAGGTGGACGAGTACTCTCGCCTCAAGTCGATGGACTCGGACGAGATCGACCGCCTCGGTCTGCTGAGCGAGGTCTATTTCGACCTGGACAAGTCGGAGATCCGCGAGGCGGATCGCGCCAACCTGTCGAAGAACGCCGAAGCCCTGAAGAAGTTCGACTTCCTGCGGGTGACGGTGGAGGGTCACTGCGACGAGCGGGGCTCGGTGGAGTACAACCTGGCTCTCGGTGAGCGTCGGGCCCGGGCCGCCTTCGACTACCTGGTGTCCCTCGGCGTTCCGGCGGACCGGTTGCGGACCGTGTCCTACGGCAAGGAGGTCCCGGTCTGCAGCGCTTCCTCCGAGGAGTGCTGGCAGCGGAACCGCCGGGCCAAGTTCACGGTCTCCGGCAAGACGCAGTAGCCGGAAACACACAGGGCGGGTCACCCGACCCGAGAGTGCGGGGGCGTCGCGTCCAGCGGCGCTCCCGCAGTTGGCACCCCTCTGCCCTTGCCGTCTAATTGCTTGTCCGGAGGGAACTTGCCTGTCCGTGCACGACGATGAGCGAGCCCACTGACCCGACCAGGCCTGCGTCTTCGGACCTGACGGGTCGGGTCGACAAGTACGAGATCACGGGCAAGCTCGGCAAGGGCGCAATGGGCCAGGTGTACAAGGCCCACGACACGATCCTCCAGCGCGACGTCGCCCTCAAGGTCATGGCGGCCCAGATCGCCGACGACGTCGAGCTCAAGGAGCGCTTCGAGCGCGAGGCTCGGGCGGTCGCCAAGATGACCCACCCCAACGTCGTGATGGTTTGCGACCTGGGCAGCCTTCCCGACGGCGCGCCGTACATCGCGATGGAGCTCCTCAAGGGCCAGGATCTCCAGAAGGCGGTCCGCAAGCCGCCGCCCATGAGCACCGAGCGGACAGTCCAGGGCATCGTTCAGGTCCTGATGGGGCTGGACCACGCGCATCAGCAGGGCATCGTCCACCGGGACATCAAGCCCGCCAACGTCTTCATCCAGCAGGACGACACCGTGAAGATCATGGACTTCGGGGTGGCTCGGCTGACCAGCGCCTCGATGACCGGCACGGGGAACATCGTCGGGACCGCCGACTACATGTCGCCCGAGCAGGTCCAGGGCCAGAAGGTCGACGGTCGCAGCGACCTGTTCAGCGTCGGCTGCCTGCTCTATGAGCTGGTCACGGGTCGGCGCCCTTTTCACGCCGACAACCTCATGGCGATCTTCTACAAGATCACTCACGACGGTGCGAACTTCGATCTCATCCCGTCCGGTCCCGAGAACGACGCGCTCCTGCCCATCCTGAAGAAGGCGCTGTCGCGGAACATCGACGAGCGGTACCAGACGGCCTGCGCCAGTGGCTCAAGGCCCACGGGACCTCGGCATCCTCGCAGCACGTGCTCGAGTCGCTGGTGGATCTCGAGGCGCCGACGCACATGCCTCAGCCGATGACCGATCCCGGTGGGAGGCCCCTCGCCGACGGGACCGTAGACCTCCAGCATCCCGGGGTGCCAGGCTGCCGGACCCCGGGTCCCACGCAGGTCGGCGGGCCCACGGTCGTCGATGCCCCTGGGAGGCCTGCCGCCCGCCCCAGGGCCCGCCCCGCCGGGCGCCCGGCTCCGCGCCCGTGGCGCGACGTCGCGCCCGCCCGGCCCCCCGGCGGAGCCCCATGCCCCTCGTGGGCCTCGCGGTGGTGGCCGTCGCGGCCATCGGGGGAGGCGCCTACTACTACCTCACGGTTCTGAAGCCCCAGGCCACGACGGCACCACCCTCGACCGCGGCCAGCCCGGCCCCGACCCCGGCCTGCCGCCACCGCGGAGGCCACGCCAGCGCCTCCTCCGGTGACGGCGGCCCCCCCAGCCCACGTTTGCCCCTCCGGAAGGCAAGGCGGCCGCATCGGTCAAGGCCGCACAGGCCGCTTTCAACAGGGGCGAGTACGGCCGCGCGGTCGCCAGCGCCCAGAAGGCGTTGGGCGAGGACCCGTCGAATGCGACGGCGCGGCAGATTCTCGAGAAGGCCGAGAACGGACAAAAGGCCGCGTCTCGCGTCAAGGCGGGTGAGGCCGCGCTTTCCCGAGGAGACTTCGACGCTGCCGAGCGGGAGGCCGGGGCCGCCCGCGGGCTGGCGCCCTGGGACACGTCCGTGGCCGAGCTCCGCCGCCGGATCGACGCCGGGCGGCTCGAAACCGAGCGTGCGGCGCAGACTCAGGCAAATCAAGCAAGAACGGCGCGGGTCAACGAGCTTCTGAGCGCGGGCAACGCGGCCCTCGCCGCGAAGGAGTACGACAAGGCGATCCAGGCCTACGACGAGGCTCTCGCGCTCGATCCCAGCAGCACCGCCGCCCGGACCGGACAGGCCGGCGCGATCAGCGCCAGGTCCGTGGCCGAGGCCGCAGCCTCGGGCGGCGGCGGCTCGGCGAGGCCCGCCCACGCGTTCGTGATGGGACGCTCGGTGGCCAAGGCCTCCAGGGCCGACACGGGCTCGACGCCCCCGGGCTTCGAGACGACCCCCGAGGTCGATGTCCAGCGGGGCAGCCAGGCGGCGACGCTCCCCGGCCAGTTGGTCATCGAGGCCTCGCCCCCCTCCCCGGAGCCGGGGCAGTCGTATTCGATATCCGCATATCTCGTGAACGAGGGCGCCCAGCCCATCCAGCTCAAGCAGCTGGTGGTGACGACGACCATCGACGGCCAAACGGCAGGGCCCCGTGCCGCCACGGACCTCCGCTGTCGCACCGCGACAGCGCGCGCTCATCTTCCAGCTTCGGCCCCAGGTGTGGAAGCAGGGGACGGCGTCGTGGGAGATGGAGATCGTGGCCTTCACCTCCCGGAGCGACACGTACACCAACACCCTCACCTGGAAATGAGGGCCACTCCCCGGTAGGATCAGAGTCAGGAGTCCCTCGTCGGAGGTCCTGATGCGAAAGCTCTTTCTGGTGCCGGCGCTCGTAGTCGTTCTCCAGGCGTCTTCTGCCCTCGCCAACACTCCACCGACCGTGGAGCATCAGCCGGCGGCTTGTACGGTCCCCGACAAGGCGCTCTCCCTCTGCGCTGCGGTCAGCGACGACGGAACCGTGGCGGTGACCCGCCTCGATTTCCGCAAGGCCGGCGAGCGGTACTACAGCTTCGTCGACATGGCCTTCACCGGCATCGATTACTGCGGCACGGTGCCCGCCCCGAAGAAAGGCAAGACGAAGGCCATCGAGTACTACATCCAGGCGATCGACGACGGCTATGAGCCCACCCGGACGAGCACCTTCCTGCTGCAGGTGGAGCCCGAGGAGATCTGCGAGTTCGCGCCGGTCGAGCAGGACGAGACCCGTGCGTCGTCGATCCGTGTGTTTGCCACCAGCCGCAAGCAGGGCAAGAAGCTCGACGGGGGCTTTCTCCGGACGGGCGTCACGTTTGTACCGTCCAGGAAATAGCGTCGGGGCTTCTCTCGCGCTCATGTTTCTCGGGGCCCCGTGTGTTTGGGGCGCGCTCGAGGTGACGGGGGAGATCGTGTCACGTTCGCCGCGACTCGAGGTACGCGTAGTGATCGCCAATCCCGGGGACGAGCCGGCCGTTCCCCTCGATGTCGCTGGCGAGCTTTTCGGCCAGCATGCCGAAGCCCGGGTCGTCCGGGGGGTGCCGGCTGGCGGAGAGGCCGCGGTCATCCTGGGCTTCGACGGCACGGAAGCACGCCCCGGCCTGCACGCCCTGACACTCCTCCTCGAGCACCCCGTCGGGGGGGCCTCGGATGCCGTGGGCAATCGGCCCGTCGAGAGCCAGCGTGCCTTCCTGCCCCTCACGATCGGTCCCGCCCCCGCTCCGGCGGTGACGATCCAGATCGAGTGCGCCGAGGGTGTCCCGACGGCGCCCTGCGTGACCCTCATCGACGTGCGGGGCGCGGTCCCGGTGCGCCTCTCGAGCGCCGACGGCGAGGCTCACGAGGTGAGTGTCCGGGTACTCACCGCCCGCGGCGTGCGCCCGGCGTCGGGCCCGGTGGTCCCGGCGACGGGAGTCGTCTCGGTTCTGGTTCCTCTTGTCCGAGCAGGAGCCCCCCGGGGCTCACGACGCGGAGTGCTCGTCCTGGCCGAGATGTCCGCCGAGACGGCCGCCGGGGCCCTGGCGCGGACCGCCGTCGCCACCGCCGTCGTGGAGATCGCGCCAGACCCCTCCCTCCTGCCCCGGCTCCGTCTCCCTCTCCTCGGGCTCGGCCTGGCCCTCCTTGCCGTGGCGGCCGTCGTCGAGTGGCGGCAGAAGGGGCGCGCTAGCCCAGCCGACCCGTCTCCCAGCGGAGGCCCAGCGTCATGATCCGCTCGAGGAGAGGGCCGTAGTCGAGGCCCGCCTTCTCCGCCGACTCCGCGAAGTCCTCCCCGTAGGCGAGCTGGGGGTTCGGGTTGGCCTCCATCACGAAGACGCGACCGTCCTCGCGCAGACGCAGGTCGATCCGCGCGTACCCGGAGAGCCCCAGGCTCCGGTAGACGCACTTGCAGACGGAGACGATGTGCTTCCGGATCTCACCCGGCAGGTTCTTCGCGAGCCCGCTCACGATCCGGTGCTTCTTCTGGTAGGTCAAGTTCCACTTCAGCCGCTCGGTGGCGATCCGTCGTCCGTCGTCCGGCATGCCCGAGAGGTCGAGCTCCCACACCGGCAGCACCTGCAGCCTGTCGTTC
Organism: Vicinamibacteria bacterium; assembly: GCA_963578825.1. Lineage (GTDB taxonomy): Bacteria > Acidobacteriota > Vicinamibacteria > Fen-336 > Fen-336 > JAJDNS01. The sequence goes on along the minus strand of CAUZDW010000001.1, from coordinate 51,266 downwards.
CCCAGGAGTCCTACGTAGAGCTCGCGTCCCTCGATGTACTCCTCCACGAGCGCGTCGGTTTCCAGGCTCTCGTGGATGAAACGGACGCGGTCCACGAGCCGCTCGTCGTCCTCCACCACCGAGGCTTGAGAGATGCCGATCGACGCATCGAGGGTCAGCGACTTGACGATGAGAGGAAAGTGGAGCCGCCCTGGTCGCTTCGCTCGACGCCCCCGGGGAAAGACTTCGAAGTCGGCGACATCGATGCGGTGATAGTGGAGGATCTTCTTGCTGATGCTCTTGTCGCGGGCGAGGACCAGACCGCGGGAGTTGCAGCCGGTGTAGCGCTGGCGCAGGAGCTCGAGGTACGCGACCACGTTGTAGTCGAAGCTGGCGACGTTGTCGAACGCTTCGATCATGTTGAAGGCGATCCTCGGGCGGAACTCCCGGATCGCCTCCCTGATGGGATCGAGGTCCGATCCCACGCCGAGGACGAGGACGTCGTGACCCTCCTCGCGGAGCGTCTCGATCACGTCGAACTCGGTCTTCCAGAGGGCGGTGAGGGTGTCCACCCCTTCCGTGTCCTCGGGAGGCACCAGGCTGTCGTCCACCAGGGCCAGGACGCGTGTCTTCTTCATGGAGCCGGCCGGCGAGGTTGGCTGTGACGGGAGGTCATCGTCCGCACCGAAAGCGTGCTCCTGAATTCGCCTGAAGTGCTCGAAGTGTGGGCGAGTCCGCACGGTGGGTCAAATCCCGGGCGTTCACTTGACACCCCTTTCGACCACAACCTATGGTGGAACCGGCATGGACAAGCGCAAGGACTACTACACGATCCTCGGTGTGCCCCGCGACGCCACCGTGAGCGCGATCAAGCGGGCCTTCCGTCGCCTCGCCCGTCCGGGCCGCCCTGAGAGCGGCCCCGTCCTCGAGACTCTGGCCGAGTTGAAGGCGGCCTACGAGACCCTGACCGATACGGACCGCCGGCAACACTACGACCAGAAGCTCCAGGGACTGGAGTTGCCCGGCTCGCTCGGATGGTCGTCGCTGCGTCGTCCCGCCTCCAGCGATCTGCGGCGACCCTTCCAGCCCTCCAGCCTGACAGGAGAGATCGTTCTGGACGCCGACGAGGCGGCCGGAGGCGGCACGCTGTCGCTGGACGTGCCGGTCACCGCCCCCTGCGGAGCTTGCGAGGGGACGGGCGGGCCGTATCTCGACTGCGACCGGTGCCTGGGCGAAGGCAAGGTGAGCCGCCGGCTGCCCGTGCCGCTCCAGATTCCCCCGGGCGTCCGCGAGGGAGCGGTCTTCCAGGTGAGCACCGGCGATCCCGCGGTCCCCTCCCTGGTCCTGACCGTTCACCTTCGCCGCATCTAGTCCGGGGCGGGTCCGCACCAACCGGGTCGCTGGCGCGTCTCGACGGACTCGTCGATAATGGGCCCGCATGAACGCAGAGGACATCCGGCGGATCGTTGAAGAGAGCACCGCGCTCAAGCTGCGGTTCTTCGCACAGACTGCGCCGCTTCTCCTGGAGGTCGGGGCGAAGATGGCCGAGAGCGTGCTTGGAGGCGGTCGAGTCCTGGCGTTCGGAAACGGCGGCTCCGCGGCGGACGCGCAGCACCTGGTGGGCGAGCTGGTGGGGCGTTTCCGCCACGAGCGACAGGCCCTCTCCGCCATGGCGCTCACCACCGATCCCACGGTGGTCACGGCCGTCGGCAACGACATGGGTTTCGAGGCGATCTTTCGTCGACAGATCGAAGCCCACGGGCGCGAGGGTGACGTTGCCATCGGCATCAGCACTTCGGGTCGGTCTCCCAACGTGGTCGTGGGGCTCCGGGCGGCGCGGGACCGGGGCCTGGTGACCGTGGGCCTGACCGGCAACGGCGGCGGATCCCTCGCCGGCCTCGTCGACCATCTCGTCGACGTGCCCCACGACGACACCGCGCGCATCCAGGAGGTGCACGGGATGGTCGTGCACGTGCTATGTCAGATCGTCGAGGAGGCCGCAGTCGCTCATGGCTGATGGCCGCCCACGGGCCCGGCGCCGAAAGGCGCCTCCCGAACCCCTGTCGCTCCAGGGGATCGTCACCTATCCGCTGTCGCGACGGAAGAGCAAGGTCACACTCGAAGCCTTCGCACGACCGCATCGGCCGGGCGGGAGCTTCTCGTCCTTTTTCGAGGGCCTGCCCGACATCCTCGCGGGAAAAACGGTGCACGCGCTGCGCGACGAGATCTTCCGCGCGCGCTCGCGACGGCGTCCTCTCATCTGGGGTCTCGGTGCGCACGTTCTGAAGGTCGGGCTGTCCCGGGTTCTCATCGACCTGATGGAGCGAGGGTTCGTCTCCGCCATCGCACTGAACGGCGCGGGGATCGTCCACGACTTCGAGCTCGCGCTGGCCGGGAAGACATCGGAAGACGTCGAGGCGGGGCTCGGCACCGGCGCTTTCGGGATGGCACGGGAGACGGGCGAGGAGATCAATCGGGCGGTGGTGGAGGGCGACCGCGACGGGCTGGGCCTCGGGGCGGCCGTCGGACGGCACCTGTCGGAGCGTCGCCGTCGGCCGAAACACCTCGACGTGAGTCTCCTCGCCGCGGCCTGGCGGCTCGGCCTGCCCGCCACCGTTCACGTGGCCGTCGGCACCGATATCGTGCACATCCACCCGGCCTGTGACCCCGCCGCCGTCGGTCGAGCCACCCACCTCGACTTCCGGATTCTGGCCGGACAGGTCGCCGGGCTCGGCGGCGGGGGCGTCTACCTCAACGTGGGCTCGGCCGTCATCCTGCCCGAGGTGTTCCTGAAGGCCGTGACCCTCGCCCGCAATCTCGGGCACGAGATCGAAGACTTCGCTACAGCCAACCTCGACTTCATCCAGTCGTACCGGCCCTCCGTGAACGTCGTCGAGCGGCCGGTGCGAGGGACGGGACGGGGGTATCGGCTGACCGGGCACCACGAGCTGCTCATTCCCCTCCTGGCCGCGGCCCTCGTCGAGGGGAAGCCGAAGCGGCGGAGGCGGCGTTGAGCGGCGGGCACCCGGATCGGGGTGACCGTGGAGGGGGGGCAGCTGGTCTTCGCCTCGTCCTCCAACCCGGACCACCGCCTCGGCCCCCTGCTCCTCCGCCAGGGGGCCATCAGCCTGCGGCAGATGGTGGACGCGGGGAACTCCCTCAGCCCCGGCAAGCGCTTCGGGACGGTCCTGGTCGAGGCCGGCGTCCTCGGGCCGAAGGAGCTGGTGAAGGCCGTCATCGACCAGACACGCGCGATCGTCCTGCACGCGTTCGAGTGGGGTGACGGGGAGTTCCAGCTGGACGAAGGCGCGGCGTCGAGCGAGGCGATCACGTTGAACATCAGCACACCGCATGGTCCTCGATGGGATCTCCCGCATCGAGGCCTGGGGCCGCATCGAGCGGGGCTGTGGCAGCCTGGACTCGCAGTGGGCCCCGCAGGCCGACTCTCGCAACGGGATCTTCTGGGTGGACCGCCACGAGCACCCGTGCCGCTTCCGCGACGAGTCGGCGGAAGAGGAGCTGTGGCGGATGTGCCAGCGCATGAGTGGACAGGCGCCTCCGCCTGCCGCCGCCCCACGGAGCCAGCCCTTGAAACAACGAGGAGTCTCGGCGTCATGACGCTTGCCAGACGACAAGGAGCGAACCCACTCGCTCTCGACCTCCAGCCCGGAATGGCCATAGACTCCACCTGTTCGATCGATGAAGGAGGCTCCCAATGACTACGCGAGTTGTTCGCGCCACCTGCCTGGGCCTGATCGTGCTCGGCTCCGCATTCGACGCAGCGGCGGTCGATCGGAACCGGGAGCTCCCCGCGCTCACGGGCTATACGGACCGACTCAGCGTGGCGCCAGGCGAGACGATCCGCTTCATGGTCAGCACCACGGAGCCCGAGTACGACGTCCAGATCGTGAGGCTCGTCCACGGCGATCCCCACTCTCGTGGGCCCGGGTACAAAGCCGAGGTCGTCGAACTGCCGGTCGCCGGCCGACACCCCGGTCGGCGACAGGAGCTTCACCCCGGCTCCCACATCCTCGTCCCGGACTCTCCGGCTCTTCAGCCGAAGAGCTTCACGCTGCAGGCCTGGATCTCCCCGACCACGCCCGACAGGGGCGTCCAGGGGATCATCACCAAGTGGGATGACCGCAGTGGCGGATACGGCCTGTTCGTCGCAGAGGACGGGAGCGTGGCGCTGTGGGTCGGGGATGGGAACCAGGTGGACAAGGTCTCGACCGGGACCCCCCTCATCGCCGCCAGGTGGTACTTCGTTGCCGCGTCGTTCGACGCGGAGCGAGGCCGCGTTTCCGTACTGCAGGAGCAGGTCACGCCGTGGCCGACCGGTGACTCGGTGGCCGCGGTCAGCCGGCCGACGAAACTCCTGGCCCCGGGGCGCAATGCGTCGCCGCTCCTGATCGGAGCGTCGGCAGGTCCGGAAGGCGCCGTGAGACACTACAACGGCAAGGTCGACAGCCCGCGGGTGTTTGGCCACGCCCTCGGCAACGACGATCTCGACACACTCCGGCAGGATGGCTCTCCCCTGTACCTGGGGGTGCCTCTGCTCGCGGCCTGGGACTTCTCCAAGGACATTTCGACCACCAGCGTCACCGACGCCTCACCCAACGGACTTCATGGTCGGACGATCAACATGCCGATGCGGGCGGCCACCGGTCACTCGTGGACAGGTAAGGAGACGCACTTCAAGAACGCGCCCCTCGAGTACGGCGCGATCCACTTCCACGACGACGAGCTCGTCGATGCGGCGTGGGAGGTGGGCTTCGAGCTCGAGGTCCCATCGGACATGAGGAGCGGCATCTACGCTGCGCACATCAAAGCGGGCAGCGACGAGGACTACCTGCCCTTCTTCGTCCGCCCGCCGAAGGGAACGACCGGTGCCCGGATCGCCTTCCTGATCCCGACGTTCAACTACCAGGCATACGGCAACTTCACCACCGGCATCCCTGGTCTCTTGGGCCTCTACGATTACCACTCCGACGGCAGCGGCGTCGCTTATGCGTCGCACCTGACGCCGCTTCTAGACCTGCGCCCGACCCTGGCGAAGGAGCGGTCCACCACCGAGGAGCCCTTTGCCCGGCACCTGAGCGCCGATCTCTATTTCGTCGACTGGATGGAGTCGCAGGGCTACGAGTACGACGTGATCACGGACCACGACCTGGACAGCGAGGGAGCGGAGCTGCTCGCTCCCTACAAGGTGGTCGTCACAGGCTCGCACCCGGAGTACACCTCGGAGCGGATGCTGGATGGGCTCGAGGGCTACCTGAAGGGCGGTGGACGGCTCATGTATCTCGGTGGCAACGGCTTCTACTGGGTCACGTCACGAAGCACCGATCGTCCCGAGATCCTCGAGGTCCGGCGCTGGGGAGGCACGCGACGCTGGGAGGCAGCACCCGGTGAGTATCACCACAGCACGACGGGAGAGCTGGGCGGGCTGTGGCGCGCCCGGGGTCGGGCACCGCAGCGGCTGGTGGGCGTGGGCTTCACCGCCCAGGGCTGGACCGCGGCGGGACGTTGCGGCCTTGGCCGGCCCTACCGGCGCCAGCCCGGGAGCTTCGATCCCCGGGCGTCGTTCATCTTCGAGGGGATCGGCAAGGACGAGATTATCTCCGATTATTCGTCGCTGGGTTTGGGAGGCGGTGCGGCCAGTGACGAGCTCGACCGAACGGACCACTCCCTCGGGACGCCGATCCACGCGCTCGTGCTGGCCACGGCCGACGGCTTCTCCCGGGACTATCAGCACGTGGTCGAGGAGGTCCTGGGAATGAATGCCAGCAGGACCGAGGCTGGCAATCCCCTCGTGAGATCCGACATGGTCTATTTCGAGCATCAAAACGGCGGGGCCGTCTTCTCCGTCGGGTCCATCGGCTGGATGGGCAGCCTTTCCCACAACGACTACGACAACAACGTCTCGAAGATCACCGGCAACGTCCTCCGCCGATTCGCCGCGGACGAGCCGCTGCCTCTGCCCCAGCCCTGAGGCAGCGCAGCCGTGCCGGTGACCGCCCGATCACCACGGGCTGCTAAACTTCGGCCCACGATGGCGGAAGCGACCCGGTTCCGAGTGGGCCTCGTTCAGATGGCCATGTCCGCGAGCCCCGAGGAGAACGTCGAGACGGCGTGCTCAAAGTTGCGCGAGGCGTCGAAGGCGGGGGCCGAGGTTGTGTGTCTGCCCGAGCTCTACCGCACGCCGTATCTCTGCCAGAGAGAAGATGCGGACCTGTTCGACCTGGCGGAGCCGGTCCCGGGTCCGAGCACGAAAGCGCTGGGCGCTGTCGCGAAGGACCGCCGGGTCGCGGTGGTCGTGCCGATCTTCGAACGGCGCGCCTCCGGCGTCTACCACAACAGCGCCGTTGTCATCAACGCCGACGGGGAGATCGTGGGCCTCTATCGCAAGATGCACATCCCCGACGACCCGCTTTTCTACGAGAAGTTCTACTTCACCCCCGGGGACCTGGGCTTCCAGGCCTTCGACGTCGGGCCCGGGCGCATCGGGACCCTCATCTGCTGGGACCAGTGGTATCCCGAGGCCGCGCGACTCACGGCGCTCAGGGGCGCGGCCGTCCTCTTCTATCCCACTGCCATCGGCTGGCACCCGTCGGAGAAGACCGAGCACGGGGCGGACCAGCGCTCGGCCTGGCAGACGATCCAGAGATCCCACGCCATCGCCAACGGCACCTACGTGGCGGTGGTGAACCGGGTGGGGCACGAGGTCCCGCCGGAAGGCGGCGACGGGCTCGAGTTCTGGGGATCGTCTTTCCTGGCCGATCCCTTCGGGGTCGTGGTGGCCGAAGCCGCAGTGGACAAGGAAGAGATCCTCGTGGGCGAGATCGACATGGCCCGGATCGAGAACGTGCGCCGCAACTGGCCCTTCCTGCGCGACCGTCGCATCGACGCCTACTCCGGCATCGACCAGCGACTCCTCGATCGGGACTAACGTGGCTGCGACTCCTGTCCTCGACACCGACGTCGAGGGCTTCCGCATGCCGGCGGAGTGGGAGCCTCACGAGGCCACGTGGCTTGGCTGGCCCCACAACGTCACCGACTGGCCGGGGCGCTTCGCCCCGATCCCCTGGGTCTACGGGGAGATCGTCCGCAAGATCGCCGAGGGGGAGGTCGTCCGGATCATCGTCCCCTCGAAGTCCCACGAGACCCGGGCCCGTCGGATCCTGGAGCGTGTCGGTGCCGCCTCCGAGCGCGTGGAGTTCTTTCGCTGGCCCACCGATCGTGGATGGACGCGAGACTTCGGTCCCCTGTGCCTCAAGCGCGAAAAGCCAGGCGCAGAGATCGCCATTGCCCGCTTCCGCTTCAACGGCTGGGCCCGATACTCGGATCACCGGAAGGACGACCAGGTGCCCGAGCGCGTGGCCAAGGCCTTCGGGCTGACCCTGCGGCATGCGGTCTTCAAGGGTCGGCCGGTGGTGCTCGAGGGCGGCGCCGTCGACGTGGACGGGCAGGGAACGTTGCTGACCACCGAAGAGTGCCTCCTCGATCCCTTCGTCCAGGTCCGCAACCCCGGCTTTCGGCGCACCGACTACGAGGAGATCTTCCTCGACATCCTGGGCGGCGCCCACACCATCTGGCTCGGCCGGGGCATCGCCGGGGACGACACCCACGGGCACGTCGACGATCTGTGCCGCTTCGTCGCCCCCCGGACGATCGTCGTGTGCCAGGAGCCGGACTCCCGGGATGTGAACCACCGTCCCCTCGCCGAAAACCGGGAGCGCCTCCAGGACGCCCGCCTCTCCGACGGATCGAAGCCCGACGTGGTGGGGCTGCCCATGCCGGCCCCCCTCGTCTACGACGGGCATCGCCTTCCCGCCAGCTACGCCAACTTCTACATGGCCAACGCGTGTGTCCTGGTGCCGACGTTCAACGACCCGAACGACCAAGTGGCCCTCGGCATCCTCGCCGAGCTCATCACCGACCGTCCCGTGGTGGGCATCCATGCCGTCGAGCTCGTCGGGGGCCTTGGCACGCTGCACTGCCTCACCCAGCAGCAGCCCCGGGTCTGAGCCACTCAGTTGCCGAGGAGCTCGAGGGTCAACTTGCGGAAATGCTTGAAGGCCCCGTCGGTCGTCACCATTCGGTAGCCGCCGGCCAGCGCAAAGGCTGCGAGGTAGGCGTCCATCCAGAGCTTGGGTGAGGCGGTGTCACGCAGGGCGAAACGATCACGGTTCGGAGGTCCTGAGTTTGAAGACCAGTCCCACGCAGCGGTAGGGGAACTCGATGGCGCCGTCCTGGGCGTGGCCGTCGAACAAGGAGGCCAGCGCCTGGTCGAAGCGCTCCTGGTCTTCGACCCCTCGGAAGACGTAGGAGCTCGACCACGCACGTCCCTGCAGGCCCTCGAGGTCGAAGCGTTGGGCGTGCTCGGCCCTGAGTTCCCGAGCGTTCACGACGCGGGCGTGGTGTTTCAGCTCGGCGAGGGTCGTCTCCCAGCTCTCGAGGACCTTGTACTCCGAAGAGAACCGTCGGAGGAGCGCGTCGTACGCGTCCATGAACGCGTTTTCGCCGCGGATGTTCCAGATCGCGGCCACGTGACCCTGAGGATTCAGGACCCTTCGAAGCTCCCGGAGGGCGGCGTCGACGTCGCACCAGTGAAAGGCCTGCGCCACGGTGACGAGCGCGATGCCCGGGACGTCGAGACCCCGGGCCGCGAGCATGCGCGTGAGGATCCCGGTGCCGCAGCCCAGGTCCGCGACCGGATCGCGGCTCTTCACCCCGGCTTCCGAGAGAACCCGATCCACGAGGGCGTCGGGGTAGCCGGGCCGGAATCGGGCGTAGGCTCGTGCCGCTCCGCTGAACCGTTCCCGGGGGGTCTGTCCGGCCCTCGCCCCCGGCGGTCATCTCCCGGCGGTCGAGCGGGCTCGCCGCGTCGTCCTGGGACGCTTCGTCGGCTTGAGCAATGTCCTGAGAAAGCGACCCGTGTGTGATCCCTTCACCCTCGCGACCTGCTCGGGCGTGCCCTCGGCGACAAGCCGGCCCCCACCGTCGCCCCCCTCGGGGCCGAGGTCGATCACCCAGTCGGCGGTCTTGATCACGTCGAGGTTGTGCTCGATGACGACGACGGTATTGCCAGCCTCGACTAGGCGATCGAGGACGCGCAGGAGCTTCTTGATGTCGTCGAAGTGGAGCCCGGTGGTGGGCTCGTCGAGGATGTAGAGAGTCCGTCCCGTGGAACGCTTGGAGAGCTCTCGGGAGAGCTTGACCCGCTGGGCTTCGCCTCCCGAGAGGGTGGGGGACGACTGGCCGAGGGCGATGTAGCCGAGACCCACGTCGGCCAGCGTCTCGAGCGCCCGGCGGGTGTTGGGGTGGTTCTTGAAGAGCTGGAGCGCGTCGTCGACCGTGAGGTCCAGCACGTCCGCCACCGAGAGGCCGTTGTACTTGACCGCCAGGGTGGCGTCGTTGAAGCGCCGGCCGTGGCAGACCTCGCACGGGACGTAGACGTCCGGCAGAAAGTGCATCTCCACTCGCCTCACCCCGTCCCCCTGGCAGGCCTCGCAGCGGCCCCCCTTGACGTTGAAGGAGAAGCGGCCCGGCGAGTACCCGTGCATCCGGGCGTCCGGCAGCGCGGAGAAGAAATCCCGGATGAGGTCGAAGAGCTTGGTGTAGGTGGCCGGGTTCGACCGCGGGGTGCGCCCGATGGGGCTCTGATCGATGTCGATCACCTTGTCGATCTCGCCGAGCCCTTCGATCTTCCGGTGCTGACCCACCTTGCGGTCGCTCCGATGGAGCGCGCGCGCCGCGGCGGGATACACGATCTGGTTGATGAGCGTGCTCTTGCCGGCGCCCGACACCCCGGTGACGCAGACGAAGACCCCGAGGGGCAGACGGACGTCGAGATCCTGGAGGTTGTTCTCCGAGGCGCCTTGGACGACGACGGCCCGTCCGTTGCCCGTTCGCCTCTTGTCGGGGAGGTCGATCTTCAGGTCGCCCCGCAGATAGCGGCCGGTCAGGCTGGTCTTCGAGCGGCGGACCTGGGCCGGGGTGCCTGCGGCGACGACCTTCCCACCGTGACGTCCGGCCCCGGGACCGAAGTCGATGACCCAGTCCGCCTCTTCCATCGCCTCCCGATCGTGCTCCACGACCACGACCGTGTTGCCAATGTCGCGGAGGTGCTGGAGGGCGGTGAGGAGCTTCATGTTGTCCCGCTGGTGAAGCCCGATCGAGGGCTCGTCGAGGACGTATATGACCCCCGTGAGCTCCGAGCCGATCTGGCTCGCGAGACGGATCCTCTGGCTCTCGCCCCCGGAGAGAGTGGGGGCAGCCCTATCGAGGGTGAGATAGGTGAGGCCCACGTCCAGCAGGAAGCGGAGGCGCGACCGGATCTCCTTCAGGAGCTCGGAGGCGATCTTGCCCTCGACGCCCTTCAGCCGAAGGCCCGCAAAGAACTGGTGGGCTTCGCTCACCGAGTCGGCTGCGACCTCCGTGATCGTTCGGCCGGCGATCTTCACCCCGAGGGCTTCGGGGCGGATGCGTCGACCCTCGCACGCGGAGCAGGGCCGTGACGAGAGGAACTTCTGGTAGTGCTGCCGCATGTCCTCGAACTTCGTCTCACGCATGCGCCGCATCATCGAGTTGATGGCGCCCTCGTACTTCATGCGGAACGAACCCGTGCCCATGGATCCCCGATAGCTCACCCGGAGCCTCTCGCCGCCCGTGCCATAGAGCAGGATCTTGCGGTGCGACTCGGGGAGCGAGCTCCAGGAGGCGTTCAGGTCGATCCCGCGCTCCCGGGCCACCGCGCGCACGATGTCGCTGCCCCAGGTGTTGGCTTCGCCGACGGCGCCCAGGGGCTTCACCGCCCCCTCGTTGACCGAGAGATCGGGCCGGGGCACCACCAGCGCGGGATCCATCTCCATCCGGATCCCCAGCCCGGAGCACTGGGGGCACATGCCCTGGGGAGAGTTGAAGGAGAACAGCTGGGGCGAGGGCTCGGGAAACGACAGGCCGCATTGGTGGCAGGCTCGGTGCTCGGAGAGGACCATCTCCGGCTGTCCTTCGGGGGCCACCACGACGATCCCCTCGCCGTGGCGCAGCGCCGTCTCGACCGAGTCGGTCAGCCGCCGGTCGATGCCCGGCTTGGCGATGAGCCGGTCCACAACGGCGTCGATCGTATGCTTCTTCTTCTTGTCGAGGCGGATCTGGTCGTCGAGAGAGAGGACGGTCCCGTCCACGCGCACCCGGGTGAACCCCGACTTGCGCACCTCCTCGATCACCTCCCGGTGCTCACCCTTGCGTTCCTTCACCAGCGGGGCGAGGACGAGGAACTTCGTGCCCTTCGGGAGCTCCAGGATCTCGTGGACGATCTGTTGGGCCGACTGCTGCGAGACTGGTCGCCCGCAGCGGTGGCAGCTAAGGCGACCGACCCGGGCCCACAGCACCCGGAGGTAGTCGTGGATCTCGGTGACCGTTCCCACCGTGGAGCGGGGGTTCGTGCTCGCCGTCTTCTGCTCGATCGAAATCGTCGGAGCGAGCCCCTTGATCGAGTCGTAGAGGGGCTTCTCCATCTGCCCGAGGAACTGGCGGGCATAGGCACTGAGGCTCTCGATGTAGCGTCTCTGACCCTCGGCGTAGAGCGTGTCGAAGCCGAGCGACGACTTGCCCGAGCCCGAGACGCCTGTCAGGACGACGAGGCGTTTTTTGGGGATCTCGACGGTGATGTGCCTGAGGTTGTGCTGCCGGGCCCCGGTGATGACGATGCGGTCGAGCTCCATGAACGCTGTCCTCGAGGGAGGCCCCGAAGGGGCAAACCTTCATCATATCCGTGGTGCTCTTCCGGTGCGAGTGCCGGGTCACCTCTCCATCAAGAGAGGTGGACTCGAGTCGCCGCCTCCCACCCGTTGTATGATTCTCTCTTCCCTGGGGAGAAGTGGCGGTTCCAGATGCGCGTGTGGGGTTCGCTCGTCGTCGGAAGTCTGATCGGGCTCTGCCTCGCCGCACCGGGCGCGGCACAGAGGCCTCCTTCGCGGGTCGTCTTTGCCGAGGCCCGGGAGCACTCCGTGCGGCGAACGGTCGAGCTGCCGGGGACCGTCGAGGCCCGGATCGAGGCGCTCGTCGCGAGCGAGGTCGACGGCCTGGTCGAGGTGCTGCGGGTCCGCGAGGGCCGTACGGTCAGGAAGGGACAGGCGCTCGTCCAGCTGCGTACCCGGGATCTTGAGCTGCGGCTCGAGGCGGCTGAAGCCGGGCTTCGGGAGGCCGAGGCGCGGCTCCGGCGGGCCGAGGGCGACCTGAAGCGCAACCAGGGCCTTTTCGACGAGGGGATCCTCTCCGCCTCCCAGTTCGACGAGTCCCGGTTCGAGCGGGACGCTTGGCGGGGGCGGTCCGATCAGCTCTCAGCCGAGATCTTCCGTATCCGCCTGGACATCGAGCGCTCCTCGGTCAAGGCTCCCTTCTCGGGAGTGGTGGTCGCCGAGCGCTGCGAGGTGGGCGAGTGGGTGGGCCGCGGGGACCCGGTCGCGGAGATGGCCTCGCTCCACGACCTGGAGGTCCGCGTGGAGGTCCCCGAGCGCTACTTCAGGGAGCTGCGGCGCGGCGCCGAAGCCAGAGTGAGCTTCGCCGCCCTCCCCGGCCACGAAGTGGTCGGTGAGGTGAGCGCGATCATCCCCCGAGCCAATCCCCAGTCCCACACGTTCCCCTTGAAGGTGCGCATCTCCAACGAGAAGGGGCGCATCGGCGTGGGCATGCTTGCCCGGGTCGCGTTGCCGGCAGGTGAGCCGTACCGCGCGACGGTCGTGCCCAAGGATGCGGTCATCATCCGCGGCTCGGAGAGGCGCGTCTATCGGCTGAACGGTGACGACACCGTGGAGTCCGTGACGGTGGACACCGGCGCCGGCGTGGGCAGCTGGATCGAGATTCGGAGCGGCCTGGCCGCTGGAGCGCGAGTCGCCACCCGGGGCAACGAGCGGCTTCAGCCGGGCCAGTCGGTCCTGCCCGAGCCCGGGGAGTACGAGCTGCCGTGAAGGTCATCGAGAGTGCCGTCCGCTACCCGGTCACCACCGCGGTAGGGGTGATCTTCCTCGTCCTCTTCGGAGTGCTCGCCCTCTTCCGGATTCCCATCCAGCTGACCCCCACGGTCGAGGAGCCGGAGATCACGGTGCGCACCTTCTGGCCCGGGGCCAGCCCCCAGGAGGTCGAGCGGGAGATCGTGGACGAGCAAGAGGAGCAGCTCAAGTCCCTCGAGGGTCTCCTTCGGCTCGAGAGCGCGAGCGCCGACAGCATGGGGACCATTACCCTGACGTTTCCCGTCGGGATCGACGTCGACACCGCGCTCCTCAAGGTCGCGAACCGGCTGGAGCAGGTCTCCCGCTACCCCGAGGACGCCGACAAGCCCGTGATCACCACCGTCGACGCCGACGAGGGGGCCATAGGGTGGTGGGTCCTTCAGCCTACGGAGGAGGACGGCTTCGAAGACGAGATGTTCACGCTCTACAATTTTGTCGAAGACTCGATCAAGCCCGAGTTCGAGCGTGTCCCCGGGGTCGGCATGTCCGGCCACTTCGGTGGCCGGGAGCGGGAGCTGCAGGTGATCGTGGACCCGGCGAAGCTGGCCGCGCGGCGGGTGACGTGGAGCGAGCTCGCGGCCGCCCTCGAGCGGGAGAACCGCAACTTCAGCGGCGGCGACTTCGACGAGGGTAAGCGCCGATACGTGGTGCGGACCGTGGGAGAGTACGGCTCTCCCGAAGACGTCGAGGACATCGTCGTGGCCGTCCGGGACGGGATCCCGGTCTACCTGCGAGACGTCGCCGAGGCCCGCCTGGGCTACCGCAAGCCGCTGTCCGCGGGCTTCGTGCAGGGCGAGCCGGTGATGTTCGTCAACGCGATCAGGGAGCCCGGCGCCAACGTCCTCGAGGTCATGGCCGGGGTCCAGGCCACGGTGTCCCGGCTCAACAGCGAGCTCCTCGCGCCCCGCGGTCTCGTGCTCACCCAGGCCTACGACGAGACCGAGTACGTGAAAGGAGCGATGAAGCTGGTCCTCCAGAGCTTGATCGTAGGCGGGTTCCTCGCCGTGATCGTGCTTCTCCTGTTCCTCCGCAGCGCCACGAGCACGCTGGTCGTCGCCACCGCCATCCCCATCAGCGTGGTAGGAACCTTCGTGCTGATGCTGGCCTTCGGGCGGACGCTGAACGTGGTGAGCCTGGCCGGGCTGGCCTTCGCCGTGGGCATGGTGGTGGACAACTCGATCGTCGTGCTGGAGAACATCTACCGCCACCGCCAGATGGGAAAGCCGTTGTTCGAGGCCGCCCAGGAGGGAGCGGCGGAAGTGTGGGGGGCGGTCCTCGCCAGCACCCTCACGACGGTGGCGGTCTTTGTCCCCATCATCTTCATTAAGGAGGAGGCCGGCCAGCTCTTTGGGGACATCGCGGTGGCCATCAGCTGCGCGGTGATGCTCTCGCTCATCGTCTCGACGACCGTCATCCCCAGTTTGTCGGCGCGCATCCTGCGGACGGCGACTCCGGCAGACACTGGCGTGGACGGGACGAAGAACGCCCACAACCTCTGGGGCCTCACCGCCGTCGCCGGCCGGGCGAACCGATGGATGGAGGCCCTCGTCCACCGGATCACCGGCTCGACTCGCCTGCGTCTTGCCGTCGTGGTGGGGCTGACCACGACCGCACTGGGCCTGAGCTGGTTGATGGTGCCCAAGGCCGAGTACCTTCCCATCGGGAACAACAACTTCGTGTTCGGCATGATGCTTCCGCCACCGGGTTCCAGCCTGGACGAGGTGGCCGAGATACGTCATCCAATCGCCGATGCGCTCCGGCCGTTCTGGGAGTCGGAGCCCGGGTCCCCCGAGGCCCTCGCGCAGCCCGGAGGCGGCGTGAGGGCCAGCTTCTTCGGGGTCTTCCAGGGCCGGGTCTTCATGGGGGTCCGGGCCCGGGAGTCGCTCCGGGTCCGCGAGCTCCTCCCCGAGCTCCGGAAGCTCAACGGGCAACTGCCGGGCACGTTCGTCGTCTTCAACCAGAGAAGCATTTTCCAGAGGGGCTTCGACGAGGGCCGCAACATCGACATCAACGTCACCGGCCCCGACCTCGCCCATCTTTTCGCCCTCGGTGGGGAGATTTTCAGCAAGGCCATGCAGCTCATGCCCGGTGCCCAGGGACGCCCGATTCCCGGCCTCGACCTGGACAATCCCGAGGTGCGGATCGTTACCGACCGACGCCGGGCGTCCGAGCTGGGACTGTCCAATCGCGAGCTGGGCTTCGCCGTGAGCGCCCTCGTCGATGGGGCCAAGGCCAGCGACTACATTCACGAGGGACGGGAGATCGATCTCAGGGTCATGGCCAAGGAGGACGTGCTGCACCGGACCCACCTCCTCGAGCAGCTCCCGATCGCCACGCCGGGCGGTGCGCTGGTCACGCTGGGGTCTGTGGCGGACATCGTGGAGATGAACGGGCCCGTCCAGATCAACCACCGCGAGCGGATGCGGGCGGTGACGCTCCGCATCACCCCCGAAGAGGAACGTCCTCTCGAGGAGGCGATGGAGTTCGTCGAGAGGGACATCCTCACGCCCATGCGCGAGAACGGTCGTTTGGGGGGGCTCTACCGGGCCCACCTCTCGGGCACCGCCGACAAGCTCACGCAGACCGCCGCCACACTCAAGTGGAATTTCCTTCTGGCGCTCGTCATCACGTACCTCCTGATGGCGGCGCTCTTCGAGAGCTTTCTCTACCCGTTCGTGATCATGTTCTCGGTGCCGCTGGCCGCCCTCGGTGGGTTCCTGGGGCTCGCCTTCACCAACCTGTTCGTGTACCAGCCGATGGACGTCCTCACCATGCTCGGCTTCATCATCCTCGTGGGGACGGTGGTCAACAACGCAATCCTCGTGGTGCACCAGTCCCTGAACCACATGCGCGTGGACGGACTTGCGCCCCGGGAGGCCATCTGCGGCGCCGTGGGCAACCGCGTGCGGCCGATCTTCATGAGCGTCTCGACGTCGGTGTGCGGGATGCTGCCGCTGGTGCTCTT
Source organism: Vicinamibacteria bacterium (assembly GCA_963578825.1). GTDB lineage: Bacteria > Acidobacteriota > Vicinamibacteria > Fen-336 > Fen-336 > JAJDNS01. The sequence goes on along the minus strand of CAUZDW010000001.1, from coordinate 35,309 downwards.
TCCCGGCGCGGGATCGGAGCTCTACAGGGGGCTGGGCAGCGTGGTGGTCGGCGGGCTCATCGTATCGACGGTCTTCACGCTGCTCCTGGTGCCGGCGCTGTTCAGCCTGGTGCTCGACGCCCGCCAGGCCCTGGGTCGGCGGGCCAGCGTGGCGCTCGGCTAGTGTGGGGTCTAGTCCCTTCTGTTCCTAGAAGGCAATGATCAGTCCCGCGGTCACGTCCCCCTGCCAGATCCCCGAGCCGGAATAGCGAAAGATGCAGGTGCCGGCGGTGCAGAAGACGCCGCCACCGCTCTTGACCGAGGTGTAGAAGGCGTGGCTCTCGAGCCTGAGCCCGACGTTCGGGGTGAAGAAGCTCTTCACTCCGAGGCCCAGTGCGGCCGAGAAACGGGTGTCGCTCGAGAGCGCGCTGTTGGCAGGCGTGTAGCGCGTGGCCCCGAACAGGATGGTCCCGAAGAACTTGACGCTTCCCTCGCCCTTCTCTTCCTGGAATCCGACCATCAAGCGCTCGACCTTGACGTCGAAGGCGGCGCCGGCCAGGCCCTCGCTCTGGAGCTCCGTGTCCTGTCGCGAGTAGTACGCCTCGAATCGCCAGGTCCCGCCGATGGCGAAGTCGATGCTCCCGCCCCAGTTCAGCCCGCTCTTGAACGAGAACTTGCGGTTGAAGGTCTCCGAGAAGATCGACCCGCCGAACTGGTAGCCGACGAAGGGCGCGATCTGGATCGCCGGGGTGTCGCTCGACCGGCGCTGCCCCTCGGCGGTCGGCGCCGCGAGAGCAAGCGCTCCGAGCATGAGCATGGCGATACGCGCGATTCGATTCATGGCACTCGACAATAACACGCTCCGCAGTGAACAAAATACGGCTGAGGCAGGCCCGTCCACGTGGTCTCCCCAGAGGGCACGTGGACGGGCGAGACTGCTCAGGCATTCCCGGCCTGTCGGAGGCGACGCTGACGCGTCGCGACTTACACTCTCGGGGTCGACGCTCGTCTCGCAAGCTCGACTGAGCGCCCCCCGAGCCCCCTACGTGGGGAGGGGATAGGGGTGGGGGGTCAATGAATGATCGGAGCTACCGCCCCGTGGATCCGAAGCCGCCTTCGCCGCGTTCGGTGTCCCCGAGCTCGTCGGTGGCGGTGAAGGCCGCCCGTTCGACGCGCTGGAGAAGGAGCTGGGCCACCCGGTCTCCCGGGGAGATGCGGAACGCCTCGCGACCGTGGTTCACCAGAACCACACGCACCTCACCCCGGTAGTCGCTGTCGATGACGCCGGCAAGGGTGTCGATTCCGTGGCGCACCGCCAGCCCACTGCGTGGCCAGACGAGCCCGACGTGGCCCGGCGGGAGCTGCAGCCTGAGCCCCGTGGCGACGGCATGGCGATCCCCGGGAAGGATCTCGACGGCCTCGCTCGCGCGGAGATCGGCACCGGCGGCGTCCGGGGAGGCGTACGCTGGAAGGACCCCGCCGGCGCCGCCGGTGGCGGGCACGGGCATGGCGTCAGGATGCGCTGAGGTTTTCGGTGTCTTGCTGTCCACGACGCGGATACTACACCGGAGCTTCTCGAAAGCGCGGTGTATCATCGCCGGATGAGTCGTCCAAACCTGTTCGGCATGGAGCCGAGCGCTCTCGCCGCGGTCGTCGACGACCTCGGTGAGCCCGGCTACCGGGCGCGACAGATCCACGGGTGGCTCTACACCAGGCGTGTGCGGCGGCTGGCCGACATGTCCGAGCTGCCGAAGGCCCTGCGCTCCCGGCTCGAGGAGCGCTTCTCGCTGAAGTGGCCCCAGGTGGCGGAGCGCACGCTGTCGTTCGACGGGACTCGCAAGTACCTGTTTCGTCTGGACGACGGCGCCACCATCGAGGCCGTCTACATTCCCGAGGACAACAGGCGAACGATCTGCATCTCGACCCAGGCCGGCTGTCCGCTGAAGTGTGCCTTCTGCCTGACTGGCATCGCCGGCTACAAGCGCAACCTCTCGACCGGCGAGATCCTCGGGCAGGTCGCGACGGTGATGCAGGAGCACCCCTCGGCCACCACACACCCCCACCGGCGTGAGGAGGACCCGTTTCCGTGGAACGTGGTCATCATGGGGATGGGGGAGCCGCTCCTCAACTACGACGCCACGGTGGCCGCCCTCCGCATCCTGATGGACGAGAACGGATTCGCCATACCCGCGCGCAAGCTCACGCTGTCGACGGTGGGCATCCTGCCCGCCCTCGAGCGGATGGTCGCGGACGGCGTTCACCCCAACCTCGCGATCAGCCTGCACGCCCCGGACCCGGGGCTGCGCCGTGCGCTGATGCCCATCGAGGAGAAGTACTCGCTGGACGACGTTCTGAAGGCGGCTCTCGCCTATCCCGTGCCGAGCGGGGGGCGCGTGACGTTCGAGTACGTGCTCCTCCACGGTGTGAACGACACGCCTGCCCACGCCCGCGAGCTGGCACGCCGGCTGCGCGGCCGCCGGGTGAAGGTGAACCTCATCCCACTGAACCCCGCCCCGGAGATCCCCTTCGAGGCCCCGTCGCCCGACGACGTCGATGGGTTCTGCGCTGTCCTGGCCGCGGCCTCCGTGACGGTCTCGGTGCGTCGCCCCCGAGGGCGCGACATCCTCGCTGCTTGCGGTCAGCTCCATCTGAAAGGGGCCGAGGCATCCGTGAGTGGCTGAGCACCGGTCGTCCCGCGCCGAGCTTTCCGCGGCGCTCCTTCTCCTCGGGCTCCTGGCTTTGCTCCTCCCGAACCTCGGGGCGGCTCCCCTCGAGCGTGCGGAGATCTACTTCCTGGACGCGGCCCGGGGCATGGTGGACAGCGGCGACTGGATCGTCCCGCGCTACCGGGGCGAGCCGTTCTTCGACAAGCCGCCCCTCGTCTACTGGCTCATGGCCGGGGCGTTTGCGGGGCTCGGCACCGAGCTGGGCGCCGCCCGCCTGGTGCCGGCGCTCTCGGGACTCGGCGCCGTGCTGGCCACGGCCTGGCTCGGCGCGCTTCTGTTCGATCGGCGCATCGCTTTGGCTGGCGCCGTCATTCTCTCCACGACCCTCGGATTCCTGACCTTCGCCCGCGTGGCGATGTCCGACATGCTCCTCACTCTCCTGACGACGCTGGCGGTGGCCCTCGCGGTCCGGGTGTACCGGCCGCGCCCGCCGGGTTGGGTGGTGCCGGCTTTCGGGGTGGTGCTCGGTCTCGGGTTCGCGACGAAGGGCCCGATCGCCGTCCTGGTCCCCGGGCTCGCAGTGCTCGTGCTCGTCGTCCTCGTGGAGAACCGCCGTCGCCCCCGTCCCTTCCGAATCGCGCCGCTGCTGCTCGGAGTCTTCGCCTTCCTCGTGCTCGGGTTCGCGTGGTTCGGCCTGGTCTACGCCAGGCTGGGGGCGGGTCCCCTGGAGTACTTCTTCTTGAAGGAGAACCTGGAACGGTTTTCGGGTGATGCGTACGACGTGGGCCGTTCGGCCTGGTTCTACCTGCCGGCCTACGTTGCCGAGGGGCTGCCCTGGTCCCTGCTCCTGCCGCTGGCGCTCGGGCGCCTGCTGAGGCCGGGCGCCGAGGACGAGGAGGGCCGCCGGCCCGCACGCTTCCTCGCGGTCTGGGTGGGGCTGGTGCTGATCCCTCTTTGTCTGTCCCGGGGAAAGATCGACTACTACTTGCTCCCCCTCTACCCGGCGGTCTCGCTTCTCATCGGCCGCTGGTTCGTGGCGGTGCCCTGGCGGCGCCTCGACCGAGCCTGGGTGCGAACGGTGCTCGTGCTGTTCGCCGTCGCGGTCGCCGCCGCCATTGTTCGGCCGCCCCGGGCGCCGGCGGCCTGGCTGCCCGGGACCGCCGCGATCGTGCTCCTGGCGGCAACGCTGGGAGTGGGCGCCTTGGCGGCCCTCGCTGTCGCCCGAAGTCCGTCACCCCGCCCGACGATGGCGGTTCTCGCCGGCGGCATGGCCTCCGCGTGGCTGGTGCTCGTCCTGTTCTTTCTGCCGGCTTTCTCAGGCGCGCAGCCCAACAGGGCCATCGCCAGGGACGTGGCCCGGGAGCGGCGTCACCGTCCCGACTTACGCCTGGCAGTCTGCTCAGACCCGGCTCGGGCCCGCCGTGACGTGCTCTTCCACGCGCGAGTGACGGCCGAAGAGAGGTGCGATCTCTGGCCCCTGGCGGCGTCACGAGTGCCGTATCTTCTCCTGGTGCGCCCGGAGGAGGATCGCTCGTTCCAGTCGAGCCCCGCCTACAGACACGTCGCGAGCTACAGCTATCTGCCGGCGCGGGCCCTCACCCTCGGGGGGCTCCTGTCTCCGTCCGAGCCCGGCGAGTTCGTCCTCATGGCCAACTTCCCGACGGACGATCCGGTGGCCGAGCGCAAGAGGCGACGAGAGTACCGACGGCGCTTCCACGAGACCCACGCCGAGGAGGGCGTCCCGGTGCGGCTGCCCCGCAAGCGAAACCGTTAGCTCGTTAGCTTGCGATCTCGCGGAAGGACTCGGATGCGGCGCGGAGGGTTGTGTCGATCTCCTCGGATCCGTGGGCAAGCGAGACGAATGCCGCCTCGAACTGGGCCGGGGGAAGGGCCACGCCCCGCTTCAGCATGGCGTGAAAGAAGCGGCCGAAGAGCGCGGTGTCGGACGAGCGGGCGGAGGCGAAGTCGACGACCGGCCCCGGGCAGAAGAAGACGGTCACCATGGAGCCCACGCGGTTCACGGTCGCGGTGACCCCGGCGTCTCGTGCGGCGCTGGCGAGGCCGTCGCCGAGCCGGGCACCGGCGGTCTCGAGCGCTTCGTACGTGCCCGGTCGGTCGAGCAGGTCGATGGCCACACGTCCGGCCGCCATGGCCAGGGGGTTGCCCGACAGGGTCCCCGCCTGGTAGACGGGTCCGTCGGGCGCCACCATCGCCATGATGTCGTCCCGGCCGCCGTAGCCGGCGGCGGGCAGGCCCCCTCCGAGGATCTTGCCCAGGCAGGTCATGTCCGGCGTGACTCCGTAGAGCTGCTGCGCGCCGCCCATGGCGACTCGAAACCCGGCCATGACTTCGTCGAAGATGAGGACCGTCCCGTTCGCACGGGTGATCTCCCGGAGAGCCTCCAGGTAGCCGGCCCGGGGCGCGACCGTGCCCATGTTCCCGCACACGGGCTCGACGATGACCGCCGCGAGGTCGGCGCCATGCTCGGCGACGGCCGCCTCGACCGCGGCCCGGTCGTTGAAGGGAACCACGAGCGTGTCCGCCACCGTGCCCTCGGGGACACCGGGTGAGCCCGGGATGCCGAGCGTCGCCACGCCCGAGCCCGCGGCCACGAGAAGCGAGTCCGCATGGCCGTGGTAGCAGCCGTCGAACTTGAGGATCTTGTTTCTTCCGGTGAAGCCCCGGGCGAGGCGCAGCGCGCTCATGGTCGCCTCGGTGCCGGAGGAGACGAAGCGCACCTTCTCGACCGACGGCACGTGTTGCACGACGCGCTCGGCCAGCTCCACCTCGAGAACCGACGGAGCTCCGAAGGACGTGCCGTGGGCCGCCGCTTCGGCCACGGCCTCGAGGATCTCCGGGTGAGCGTGGCCGTGAATCATGGGCCCCCACGAGCCCACGTAGTCGATGTAGGCCTCTCCGTCCTCGTCGAAGACCCGGGCCCCCTCGGCCCGGGCCACGAAGGGCGGCGACCCGCCGACGGCCTTGAACGCGCGGACCGGGCTCGAGACTCCTCCCGGGATGACCCTGCGTGCCCGGGTGAGCAGCTCTTCCGAGCGCGTCATCGAGCGGGGTTCGTCCAGCGGGCGAAGTCCAGGGCGTGATAAGTCAGGATGATGTCGGCTCCCGCGCGACGGATGGCGGTGAGCGTCTCCTTCACGATCCTCTCCTCGTCCACCCAGCCTCGCTCGGCGGCTGCCTTGACCATCGCGTACTCTCCGGAGACGTTGTAGGCGGCCACCGGCACGTCGAATCTCTCCCGCACGGCCCGGATCACGTCGAGATAGGCCAGCGCCGGCTTGACCATGACCGCGTCGGCGCCCTCCTCGACGTCGAGTCGCACCTCGCGCAGCGCTTCTCGGGCGTTGGCGGGATCCATCTGGTAGCCGCGCCTGTCGCCGAACTGCGGGGCCGAGTCCGCCGCTTCGCGGAAGGGCCCGTAGTAGGCGGAAGCGTACTTCGCAGCGTAGGAGAGTACGGCCAGGTCGGAGAACCCCTCGCCGTCGAGAGCCCTGCGGATGGCGCCGACGCGCCCGTCCATCATGTCGGAGGGCGCCAGGACGTGGGCGCCCGCGCGAGCATGTGAGACCGCCATCCTTGCGAGCAGCTCGAGGGTCGCGTCGTTTTGCACCTCGCCGTCTTCGACGACACCGCAGTGCCCGTGGGAGGTGTACTCGCAGAGGCACACGTCCGTCATCACGACGAGCTTCGAGCACGCGCTCCGGATCGCCCGCACCGCCTGCTGGACGACCCCGTCGTCGGCGTAGCCCTGGCTGCCCAGCGGGTCCTTGCTCTCAGGCAACCCGAAGAGGATGACTCCGCCGACCCCGAGCTTCTCTACGTGCTCGGCCTGGCGGGCCGCCTCGTCCGCCGAGAGATGGAAGCAGCCGGGGAGCGACGAGATCTCTTTCCGGAGTCCCTTCCCGGGAGTCACGAAGAGCGGGTAGACCAAGCTCTCCGGCGTGAGTCGGGTCTCTCGCACCATGGCCCGCAGGCCCTCGGTGCGGCGGAGACGGCGAGGTCGTTCGGTGGGGAAGCTCATGGTCCGATCAGCCCCGGCGATGCTGGCTCAGTCGTCGTCCCCGAAGAAGAACTGGTACGCGCGTCGTGAGCTGCAGAACGCCCGCCCGTACTCCCGATGGCCGCAGTCCTGGCAAATGGGCTTGAAGCAGATCGGACACTTGTGCATCCTGATCTCGACTTCGGTTTTCTGGCAGGTGACGCAGTCCATGGGGCCACAAACCGGGGATTCGGAGCGGGAGTATAGCATGCGGGCGCGCGCCCGGTTCCGTAGTAGACTGACGGGTCGGGGGGCTCTCCCCGCTCCCGATCACTGGCGGTGTAGCTCAGATGGTTAGAGCACGCGGCTCATATCCGCGGCGTCCGGGGTTCGAGTCCCTGCACCGCCACCAGGCTCCCCTTCTCGGAGGCGTGGGGTCATGAAGCAGCCTTCCCTCGTCGTGGCGGTCGACCGGGCCCTCCGGGCCCTCCGGGCCGTTGGGGGCCCGGGGTCCGAGGGCGTGGTCGTGGGCCTCTCCGGGGGCGGCGACTCGGTGGCGCTGCTCGACGCGATGGTGACCCTCCAGGAGCGTGGTGGTGTCCGAGTGATCGCGGCCCATCTCGACCACGGTCTTCGGCCCGACTCCGCCGACGACGCGGCCTTTTGCCGTTCTCTGTGCGAGCGGCACGGCGTGACGTTCCGTTCGGCTGTGGCCGACGTCCGCGCCCGGGCCGCTTCGGAGCGAGGCGGCATCGAGCAGGCCGCGCGCAGCGCGCGATACGAGTTTCTGCGGGCCGTGCGGCGCGAGACGGGGGCGGCGGCGATCGCGGTGGCCCACACCCGGGACGACCAGGCGGAGACGCTTCTCCTGCGGCTGCTGAGGGGGGCTGGAGCGACGGGCCTCGGCGGCATGCGACCGCGCCGCGGACGGATCGTCCGCCCTCTCCTGGGCATCTCGCGCGCGGAGGTGCGGGCGCACCTCCGCGCGCGCGGCCTTGCCTGGCGCGAGGACCCCACGAACACCGATCTGAAGCGGGTTCGGAACCGGATTCGCCACGAGCTGCTGCCCTACCTCGAGGCTCGCTTCAATCCGGCGCTGCGAGAGGGGCTGGCGCGCACCGCGGGGCTCCTCGCCGACGAGGCGGAGCATCTCAGAGCCGAGGCGGACGCCCTGCTGGACGTGATCGGGCACGCCGAGGGTGACGCTCTCGTCATCGATCGCATGGCCCTGGGGCAGGCGCCGGCGCCCGTGGCCCGGGTGGCCGTGAGGCAGGCGCTCGGGCGCGCAGGAGGGCTGGGTCGGATCGGGGCGGTTCACATCGAGCGGATCCTGGCCCTGGCGCGCTCGGCGGCGCCCTCGGGCCGAAGGGTGCCCCTTCCGGGCGGGCGCGAGGTTCGATATGGTCATAGGGCGCTGCGCCTCGGCCCCCGCCCTCCGGTGGTGGCCGCAGGGTCGGCGGGCGGGAGGAAAGCGTGAGCCAGAAGGCCGATGTCGTGTACTCGGAGAAGCAGATTGCCCGTCGGGTGACCGAGCTCGGGACGGAGATCTCCCAGGCGTTCGAGGGCCGGGAGCTCTGTGTCCTCGGTCTCATGAAAGGCAGCATCGTCTTCATGGCCGACCTGGTCCGGCGCATCCCTCTCGATCTCACGTTTCATCTCGTCCGGGTCAGCGTCCACCGAGAGCTCGAAGCCGGCGTGGTGCGGACCGAGATTGCCTACTCCATGACGTCCCCATCGAGGGTCGGGACGTCCTCCTCGTCGAAGACGTGGTGGACACGGGCATCACACTGAGCTACCTGCTCGGGCACGTCCACGAGCTCGGCGCCAGGAGCATCAAGGTCTGCGCCCTGGTGAACAAGCCCGGCGCTCGCAAGATCGACGTCCACCCCGACTGGTCGGCCTTCACCCTCAAGGAAGAACAGGAGCAGGGGGCTCCCGACAGCTTCCTGGTGGGGTACGGGCTGGGCTGGCAGGGGCGCTACCGGGCCCTGCCCTACGTGGGCAGGATCCCGCGGCCGGCACCCGCCTGACACCGCATCGGGTAAACTGGATTAGAGTACTCAGTTCTTCCCTTTGTTTGGAGGGGAACGGGGCGGTTGTTGGGGGCCGTCCGGAGGGGCAGCAGAAGTGAACGCCACGTTCAAGACGGTAATGCTCTGGATGTCGCTGCTGGTCGTCGTCTTTCTAGCCTGGCATTTTGCCCAGTTCCAGAAGAAGGAGACACCGATCAAGTTCAGCGAGTTCATGACCCAGGTCGAGGCCGGGAAGGTGGCCGACGTCACCATCACTGGAAACGAGGTCAAGGGTCATCTCGCGGATAGCGAGGCGTTCCGAACGTTCGCTCCCGGGGGCTACGACAAGCTCGTAGACACCCTTCTGGCGAAGAAGGTGACGGTCAACTACCAGCCCGACCAGACCCCCACTTGGGCCAACATGCTGATCTCCTGGGCTCCTTTCCTGCTGCTGATCGGCTTCTGGATCTTCTTCATGAGACAGATGCAGAGCGGCGGCAACAAGGCGCTGAGCTTCGGAAAGTCCAAGGCCAAGCTCATGGCGAGCCAGCAGAAGAAGGTCACGTTCAAGGACGTGGCAGGGGTCGACGAGGCCAAGGAGGAGCTCCAGGAGATCATCGAGTTTCTGCGGGAGCCCCAGAAGTTTCAGAAGCTGGGCGGCCGGATCCCCAAGGGCGTGCTCCTGATGGGCGCCCCTGGGACGGGCAAGACCCTCATGGCCCGCGCCATCGCTGGCGAGGCCAACGTCCCGTTCTTCTCCATCTCTGGCTCCGACTTCGTGGAGATGTTCGTCGGGGTGGGCGCCTCGCGCGTACGGGACCTTTTCGGGCAGGGAAAGAAGAACGCGCCCTGCATCATCTTCATAGACGAGATCGACGCCGTGGGTCGCCACCGCGGCGCCGGACTCGGTGGCGGGCACGACGAGCGCGAGCAGACCTTGAACGCGCTCCTGGTGGAGATGGACGGCTTCGAGTCTAACGATGGTGTCATCCTCATCGCGGCCACCAACCGGCCCGACGTCCTGGACCCGGCGCTGCTGCGGCCCGGGCGATTCGACCGACGGGTCGTGGTGTCGCGCCCCGACGTGCGCGGCCGCGAGGGCATCCTCCAGGTCCACACGCGCAAGATTCCCCTCTCGGAGGACGTGGATCTCTCGATCGTCGCTCGCGGGACCCCAGGCTTCTCAGGCGCGGATCTGGCCAACCTCGTGAACGAAGCGGCGCTCATGGCGGCCCGCGCGGCCCAGAAGTTCGTGACCATGAGCGACTTCGAGTCCTCGAAGGACAAGGTCATGATGGGGGCCGAGCGCAAGAGCCTCATCATCACCGAGGAGGAGAAGAAGGTCACGGCCTATCACGAGGGCGGCCACGCGCTCCTCGCGGAGCTCGTGCCGTACGCGGACCCGGTTCACAAGGTGACGATCATCCCCCGGGGGATGGCACTGGGCCTGACCCAGCAGCTGCCCAACGAGGAGAAGCACAACTGGACCAGGGATGCCCTCGACGCCCGGATCGCCGTCCTCATGGGAGGCCGCATCGCGGAGGACATGACCTTTGGCCAGATCACGACCGGAGCCCAGAACGACCTCGAGCAGGCGACGGAGGTGGCACGGAAGATGGTCTGCGAGTGGGGCATGAGCGAGGCGCTCGGCCCGCTGACGTACGGCAAGAAGGAAGAGGCGATCTTCCTCGGCAAGGAGTTCAACCGGCACCAGGATTACTCCGAGGCCACCGCTCGCCAGATCGACGCCGAGATCAAGAGAGTGGTCACCGAGCAGTACGCCAAGGCGAGCGGCCTCCTCAAAGAGAACAAGGACGCTCTCGGGCGCGTGGCGGAGGCGTTGCTCGAGCGCGAGGTGCTCGACTCCGGCCAGCTGAAGCAGCTCATGGCCGGAGAGCCGCTTGCGCCGCTCGAGCCGACGCCGGAGCCGACTCCCGTGCCCCCGGTCCGCGAGACGCGGGACGAGGAGGGCGAGCATGCTGTGGGCCTTCTGTCGCCTCCGGTGGCGGACCCCAAGCCGTCGTCCTGACCCGCCACAGGAGGCATTGAATCGAGGCGAGAGACGAGGAAAAGGCGCCACTATCGCATTCTCCTCCGGGGGGAGGAGGTGGCCTTGGGGCGCCGGACCCTGGTCATGGGCATCCTCAACGCCACGCCCGACTCTTTCTCCGACGGCGGGCAACTGCCGACGGCGGAGGCGGCCATTGCCCACGGGCTCGGGCTCTTCGAGGCGGGGGCCGACTGGGTCGACGTGGGCGGTGAGTCCACGAGGCCCGGGGCGGCGAGGATCGAAAGAGACGAAGAGATGCGCCGCGTCGTGCCCGTGGTCGAGGGCTTGAGGCGGCGGGGAGCAGGGCCGATCTCTGTGGACACCACACGGGCAGACGTGGCTGAAGCCGCACTCGATGCAGGGGCCGATCTCGTCAATGACGTGAGCGCCTTCCGTTTCGACCCCCGGATGGCTTCGCTCGTTGCCGAGCGAGCCGTCCCCGTGGTGCTCATGCACTCGAGGGGCAAGTTCGACGAGATGCACCGCGACCCGGCGTACCGCGACGTGGCCGGCGAGGTGGTGGCGGAGCTGGGCGAGGCCGTCTCCGCGGCCGAGCGCGCCGGCGTGTCTCGCGAGTCGCTCATCGTGGATCCCGGCATCGGCTTTGCCAAGGATGCATCGCACAGCCTCGAAGCCCTCGGCCGGCTGCAGGCGCTCGAGGTGCTGGACCGACCCGTGCTGGTCGGGCCGTCGCGCAAGAGCTTCATCGGCAAGGTGCTCGACCGCCCTCTCGACGATCGGCGAATGGGCACCGCGGCCGCCGTGGCGGCGACGATCCTCCTCGGCGCGCACATCGTCCGGGTGCACGACGTGCGGGAGATGGTGGAGGTCGCTCGCGTCAGCGACGCGATCGTCGACGGCGGAGCACCTGTCTGATGCTGGATCGGATGTTCGACTTTCTTGCCGCCAGCGGTTTTCGCTGGGTCGACGCCCTGGACATCCTTCTCGTGGGGTTCATCGTCTTCGAGCTGCTGCGTTTCATCCGGGGAACCCACGCGGTGCAGATCGCGCTGGGCGGCATGGTCCTCGTCGTCCTGTACTGGATGTCGGCTCTCCTGAACCTGCAGACCGTCAACTGGCTCCTGCGCACCTTTCTCCCGTTCCTCATGTTCGGTGTCATCGTGATCTTCCAGTCGGAGATCCGCAAAGCCCTCGCCCACCTCGGCCGCACGCCGTTCCTGGGAAGCGCTGCGACGCGGCAGAAGACCGAGGTCGTGGACGAGGTGGTCCTGGCGGCCACGACGCTCAGCTCGCAGCGCACCGGTGCGATCGTGGCCCTCGAGCGGGAGATGGGGCTCCGCAGCTACATCGAGACCGGGATCACTCTCGACGCGGAGCTCACGTACGACCTCCTCGTCAATGTCTTCCACCCGGCGACGCCGCTCCACGACGGCGCGGTGATCGTCCAGGGAAACCGTGTTGCCGCCGCAGCCTGCTTTCTGCCCCTCACCGTGAACCCCGAGCTGAGCCGCACCCTGGGCAGCCGGCACCGCGCCGCCATCGGGCTCAGCGAGGACACCGACGCCCTGGCCGTCGTGGTCTCGGAGGAGACCGGGGCCGTCTCGTTGGTGGAGAACGGGCAGATTCGGCGGGGCCTCGACGGCCCCGCGCTTCGTCGCGCCCTCCTGAGCGCCCTCGGGCTCGGCGTTTCCCGGGGAGCCGACGGGCGGACGGCACCCGCGGCCGGAGGGGGCGCGGCGTGAGGCTGCTCTCGGGTGAGACCCCGTTGCGCGTGGCCAGCCTGGCCCTGGCCGTGGTGCTGTGGGTCATCATCGCGGGCCGCGACACCGCCGAGCGCGGGCTGACCGTCCCGGTCGAGCTCAGGAACGTTCCCCCGGACCTGGAGATCACCGGCGAGTTCGTCAACACGGTCGACGTGCGTCTTCGGGCCTCGCCGGGCCTGATCGAGTCCCTCGACCCCGGTCAGGTCCTGGCCCCGATCGACCTCGAAGGTGCGGAGGAGGGCGAGCGCATCATCCAGCTCACGCCGGAGAAGATCCGGACTCCCTTCGGCTTTCGGGTCGTCAAGATCACTCCGTCCCTCCTCACCCTCAACCTCGAGCGGACCGCGAGCAAGATGGTGCCCGTACGCCCTCGCATTCTCGGACGGCCTGCCCCCGGCTATGAGGTGGCGGACGTGACGAGCCGGCCTGCCGAAATCCGCATCCTGGGCCCCCAGAGCCGGGTCCAGGAGATCGAGAGCGCTTTCACCGAGCCAGTCTCGGTCGATGGCGCCGGCCTCACGGTCGAGGAGTTCGTCAACGTCGGTCTCGACGACACGCTGCTGAGGCTCGAGGGCGCCGGCGAGGTCCGGGTGACCGTGAAGATCCGTGAGAGGCACGAGAAGCGGTCCTTCGACGGTCTGCCGGTGAGCGCGGAGGGCACGGCGTCCCGGCTCGTTCCCGCGTCGGTTCGGGTGGTGGTGAGTGGGCCGATCATCGCGCTCCGAGCTCTGGGCCCGAGTGACCTCCGGCCCTACGTGAACGTTCCCGCCGGGCACGACGCCACCGTGGCTCTCCCGGTGGCGGTCGAGGTCGCATCGGGCCACACGGGAGTGAGCGTCGTGCAGACGGAGCCAGCGGAAGTGACGGCCCGGCCTGTGAGCTCGGGGAGACGGCCTTGACCCCGAAGACCCCACGCTCTCTCTTCGGCACCGACGGCATCAGGGGAGTCGCCAACGAGCATCCCATGACTCCCGAGATCGCCCTCGCGCTCGGACGGGCCATCACCTTCGTGGCGGGTCGCGGCAAGAGCCACGCTCCCCGGGTGCTCATCGGCAAGGACACGCGGCTGAGCGGCTACATGATCGAGACCGCCATCGCGTCCGGCGTGACCTCCATGGGAGGGCGGGTTCTCCTGTGCGGCCCCGTTCCCACGCCGGCGGTCGCTCACCTGACGGTCAGCATGCGGGCGGACGCGGGAATCGTGATCAGCGCCTCGCACAACTCGTACGCTGACAACGGAATCAAGGTCTTCGCCGCCGACGGCTTCAAGCTTCCCGACGCCGCGGAAGCCGAGATCGAGGAGCTCGTCGAGGAGCCGGAGCAGCTCGGGGAGCGACACACCGGCCCCGACGTGGGCCGCGCGGAGAAGCTTGAGGACGCCCGGGGGCGCTACATCGCATACGTGAAGCACACCTTCCCGCGGGATCTCACCCTCGACGGCATCCGCGTCGTGGTGGACGCGGCCCACGGCGCCGCCTACCGGGTCGCTCCCCTGGTCTTCTCCGAGCTCGGTGCAAAGGTGTGGGCGGTCGGCGTTCACCCGAACGGCGTCAACATCAACCGGGACGCCGGGGCGCTCCATCCCGAGAAGGCCCGGGCGGAGGTCGTGAAGCGCAAGGCCCACATCGGCATCGCCCTCGACGGTGATGCCGACCGCCTCGTCGTCATCGACGACGAGGGTCAGGTCGTGGACGGGGACGCGGTGATGGCGATGTGCGCCACGCGCATGAAGCGCGAGGGGGAGCTCAGGGGCGACACGGTGGTGGCGACGGTCATGAGCAACCTGGGCCTCGAGAGGGCGCTCGAAGCCCAGTCGATACGCCTCGTCCGGACCCCGGTGGGCGATCGCCACGTGGTGGAGGCGATGCGCAGGGGTCGGTTCAACCTGGGAGGAGAGCAGTCCGGACATCTGATCTTCCTCGACCACGGCTCGACCGGGGACGGGCTGATCGGCGCGCTGCAGGTGCTCGCCCTCATGATTCGGACGGAACGCCCTCTCTCGGAGCTGGCCCGCGAGGCGCTCGAGCGCGTCCCGCAGGTCACCGAGAGCATCTCGGTCCTCTCCCGTCGTCCCCTGGAGGAGATGGCGACCCTCAAGGAGGCCAGCGAGCGCGTGCGTGCGGCCCTTGGGGAAGACGGTCGCGTGCTCGTCCGCTGGAGCGGCACCGAGCCGAAGCTGCGGCTCATGGTGGAGGGGCCCGACGAGAACCGGATTCGGGAGTGGGCCCGGGAGCTGGCCGAAGCGGCCCAGAAGGATGTGGTGACATCGGCGTGAGGATCTCGAGATGATACGGCTGGCGGTCACGATCAATCACGTCGCGTCCGTGCGACAGGCTCGCCGAGCGACCGAGCCCGACCCCGTGCACGCGGCGGTCCTGGCCGAGCTGGGTGGGGCGGACGGCATCACGGTGCACCTGCGAGGCGACCGTCGGCACATCCAGGATCGCGATGTCGAGGTGCTCCGCAAGACGGTTCGGACGAGGCTGACTCTCCGAATGGCGGCGACGCAGGAGATGGTCCGGGTGGGGCTCACGTTGAAGCCCGACCAGGTGACCCTGATGCCGGAGCGCCAGGAGGAGGTCACCACCGAGGGTGGTCTCGACGCCATCCTCAACGGACCCCAGCTGCGCTCCTCGGTGAAGACCTTGCAAGAGGCGGGAATCCAGGTGAGCCTCTTCATCGACGCGGAGCTGGGGCAGGTGAAAGAGGCGCACAAGCTTGGCGCACGGGCGGTGGAGATCAACACCGCTGCCTGGGGAGACGCCGGTGACGAGCGGGGCCGCGACGAGGCGCTCCGAAGCCTCACCGACGCCGCCCGCCTCGGCCGAAAGCTGGGCCTTCAAGTCAACGCCGGCAACGCACTGACGTACCTCAACGTGCGGCCGATCGCCGCTCTCACCGAGATCGTCGAGCGCCACATCGGTCACAGCATCATCGCCCGAGCGCTCCTCGTCGGGATGGAGAGGGCGGTGCGCGACATGGCGCAGACGATTCGGTCGGCCCGCACGAGGGATGTTTGACCGTCGACGGGAAAGTCCCTATGCTCCACTCCAATGATCGAGGCGTTCGGGCGAACCGACGTCGGTCGGCGCCGGAAGCTGAACGAGGACAGCTTCCTTGTGGCTCCGGAATCGCATCTCTACGCGGTCTGCGACGGCATGGGCGGGCACAACGCCGGTGAGGTCGCGTCCCGGATAGCTGTGGAGACGCTGGCCTCTTTCGTCGAGAAGAGCGTCGCCGAGAAAGACATCACCTGGCCGTGGGGCCTGGACGCAGACCTCTCCTTCGAGGCGAACCGCCTGAAGACTGCGATCCGCCTCGCGAACTCCCAGGTCTATCAGTCCGCCGACAGCGACGAGGAACTGACGGGGATGGGGACCACGGTGGTGGCGGCCATCGTGTCGGGCAACACCGTGAGCATCGGCTCCGCCGGGGACAGTCGCTGCTACCTCGTGCGTGACGGCCAGCTGCAGCAGCTCACCCAGGACGACTCCTGGGTGTCCGCGGCCCTCGGGGAAGGAATTCTGAACTCCGACGACGTCGAGCGTCATCCTCTCAGAAACGTAATCACGAAGGCCGTGGGCGCGCGAGACTCGATCGACCTCGACATCGTGGAGCAGACGCTGCAGGAGGGAGACGTGGCGCTCCTCTGCTCGGACGGGTTGCACGGAATGGTGAGCGACGATGAGATCGCCCGGCTCCTCATACCGGGCTCCGACCCGCTCCCCTACTCGCTTGAAGAGGCGGCCACTCACCTCGTCGACGCGGCGAACGAGGGGGGGGGAAAGGACAACGTCACCGTCATCCTGATGCGTTACTCGGACAAGGGCTGAGCCGGGGCGAGGTGCTATAATCCGGAGGTTTTTTCTGCCCCATGGGTGAGCCAAGGCTGCTGGATCGGAAGGCTGTGGTCACCGGCGGGGGGCGGGGCTTGGGGCGCGCGATCGTTCGTGCGTTGGCCATGGAGGGGGCGGACGTCGCCTTCTCGTACCGGGAAAGCCGCCGAGGGGCCCTCGATGAGGCCGAGGCGGTCCGGCGCCTGGGGCGCCGAGCATTCACGGGGCCTGCGGACGCACGTGTCCCAGGTGAGGTGGTGGCCTTCGTGGAGGAGGCCGCCGAGGCGCTGGGAGGCCTGGATCTCCTCGTCAACAACGTGGGAGTGTTCCGGCGAGTTTCCCTCGATGAGATGTCCGAGGAGATATTGGACGAGGCGTTCGACGTAAACGTCAAGGCGACGGTGATGGCTTGTCGCGCGGCTGCGCCACACATGAGGCAGCGGGGCGGCGGGGCCATCGTCAACCTGGCGAGCCTCGGCGGGCTCCGCCCCTGGCCGTCACACCTCGCCTACTGTGCGTCGAAGGCGGCGCTGATCATGGCCACCCGCTGCCTCGCCGTTGCACTGGCCCCGCGGATCAGGGTCAACGCCGTGGCCCCGGGGGTGATCGATCCGCCGGGGGCGGAGGACTCGGTGCGGCGCCGAATCCCCGCGGGGCGGTTCGGGACGTCGACCGAGGTGGTCGAGGCGGTCCTGTTCCTGCTGGCGGGCGGTGGCTACACCACGGGCGAGGTGCTTTCGGTGGACGGAGGACGCACCCTCGTTTGAGTATTGTTGGCATTCCGATCGACAATGAAGAAACGAACCGAGGAAGGATGGGATCAAGGTGAACATGACGTTGACACGCGAGGAGGACAAGCCCTGGAAGACCAACTTGGCCCGCAAGGCCGCACAGCGGCGGGAACGGGTGGCGCAGGAGCTGGAAGAGGTGATCAAGAAGGCGCCCTCGTTCGAGGATGCGCTACGCCAGTCGGTTGAGCTCATGAAGCGCCGGTTTGCGCGCTACTCGTCCGTGACGGTCTACGTCGCGGACGGCGAGGGGCTGGCCGTCCACATGGCACTCGAGCGGCCGCAGGGGCCGGATCGTGTGGGTTCGACCAAGGGCCCGCTGGCGGAGGCGGCCCATGGCACGAAGCCGACCGTCGTCTCGACGCTCGCCTCGAGCGAGGCCTGGGCCGAGGTGGGTCTCACGACGGGCAGCTTGATCGTGGCGCCGATCAGGACCGACGCAGGTCTCTGGGCCATTCTCGAGGTGTGGAGCGATTTCCGAGACGCCTTCTCCACGCCGGACGCGAAGCTGATCGAGCGGGTCACCCAGGCGCTGGCCAAGAAGACGCCGGCGGCCTAGATAGAGAACAGCGTGCCGCTCCGCGGCGTCATACCGCCGCTCGTCACACCGTTTCGAGCGGACGGCACAGTCGATCTCGCGGCTTTCGAGGCCAATATCGAATTGCTCGGGAGCTCGGGGCTCGCGGGCTTCCTCGTTCTCGGCTCCAACGGGGAGGCCGCGGGGCTCGAGCAGGAAGAGAAGCTGGAGCTGATCGCCACCGCGCGCCGGCTCGCCCCCGGTCGTTCTCTTCTCGTGGGGACCGGGACCGAGAGCACCCGTGGGACCGTGGCTCTCACCCGGAAGGCCGCCGATCTGGGCGCGGACGCCGTCCTCGTCCTGACGCCGCACTACTACCGCGGCCGCATGACGTCTGAGGCCCTGCGACGCTATTTCGAGGCCGTGGCGGACGCCTCGCCCATCCCCGTGTATCTCTACTCCGTGCCGGCCTTCACCGGGCTGCCCTGGCCGCCCGGGCTCGCCCCGGCCCTGGCAGGCCATCCCCGCGTCGCCGGCATGAAGGAGTCGAGCGGAGACATTGGCCTCCTCGGAAGAATCATCTCGTCCGTCCCGCCGAGCTTCGAGGTCCTGTGCGGCAGCGCCCCAGTGTTCTATCCGGCCCTGTGCGTGGGGGTACAGGCGGGCATCCTCGCGGTGGCCAACTGTGTGCCCCGGGCGGTGCTCGGGCTCTACGAGGCCTTCGTCGCCGGCGACCACGCCCGAGCCCGAAGCCTGCAGGAGGCCCTCACGCCCCTGGCGGTTGCGGTGACCTCGACCTGGGGGGTCGCAGGGCTGAAGACGGCGATGGACCTGGCGGGGCTGCGCGGCGGAGATGTCCGCGGACCGCTCCTCCGCGCACCCGACGCTGCCCGGGAAGAGATCGGACCACTCCTCGACGCGGCCCGCGCCGCATCAGGCTGACTTGCCCTCCCCTCGGGGGAGGCAGGCGATAATCGGCCGTGGGTGACGCTTGCTCTTGAATCACCGGGCGTTCGAGATCGGGCGCCCCATCCTGTATCTGTACGGGCTCGTCGCGATCGGCCTGTCTGCGGCTCTTCTGCTGCAGTCACGGCAGCGTGGCCCGGGCGAGATGGCGCTTTGGCTGGTGGCGTACGCCAGCCTCGCCATTGGCTCTCTCTGGAAGCCCCATCTGGCGCCGCTGGTCGGGGGCTCCATGGCGTTTCTCCTGGGCATCGTCAAGACACACTGCGCCGGTCCCAATCTGGACCTGGGCCTCAGCCTGTCACTTTTTCCGTGGGCGTTTTCGTCCTGGATCAGGCACGCCGCGGCAGCCCCCGGTCGATCATCGATCCCGCCGGCCTGGCCCTTCTCGTGGTGGCCGTGCTCTCACTGGTCTCGCTGACGTTCGCGATCCCCCGGATCCGGGGCTTCGCGCCCGCCCCGGGCTTCGACTACCACGCCTATCCGTTCAACGCCCTTCGCTTCTCCTCGGACGAAGCGATCGTGCGGGCCACGATTGGCGCGACGGCCATGTTCAGCTGGTTCGGGCTCTACGAATTCGCCCGCTCTCGTCATATCGCGCGGCCGGTGCTTGCGACGGTCGTCACCGGGCTGCTCCTCATCAACAGCCTCGCCCTCTTCGTTCAACAACACGTCGATCCTTCCTTCCTGCTTCACGCCGGTCGACCAATCGGCCGTCTCAACGGAGTGACGTCGTACTGCTACGCGCTCGGCGATGCCGCGTTGGCGCTGTTTCTCCTGCTGCCGGCCTGGGGTTCGTCGCGCGGCCGTGCCGGCCTTCTCACCGCCGCAAACCTGGCTCTCCTCTGGTACGCGGTGTCGGCCAGCGGCAGCCGAACGGCCCTGTTGGTCATCCTCACGGCTGCCCTCCTCTGGACGGTCTGGAAAGCGACACGACTCTTCCGGACCAGGCAGCGGCTCATCGCGGGCGCCTCGCTCGGCACCGCGGCCCTGGTACTGACTCTCGGCGCGTGGGTCTACCACGTCACTCCGGCCGACCTTGTGAGCCCGATCGGTCGTTTCAAGTTCGGCGTCGAACGCGATGGCCTTGTCGGGCACCTCGTCACGACGCGGTTGAGCAGCTACGCGCTGATCGGCCGCGTCCTCGCGGCGTATCCGCTCTCCGGCGTTGGCGCGGGACTCTACCTGGCGGAGGTGAGCAAGCAGCACGAGCTGCTCGCGCCCGATGTGGAAATCCTGGAGCCGTACCTGCTGAGCTCGTTCGCTCCGAACCAGTTCCTGAACACGGCTGTCAAGCTGGGCTTGCCGGCCTTGATGGCGCTCGCCACGGTCTTCGTCTTCGCCGGAGCCTCCGCCTGGTCGCGGCGCAAGGAGCCGCGGTCCGCGAACCTCGCGATATCGCTACTCGCCCTGGTGGTCGCTCTGCAGCTCGGGCCCTCGTTCTATACGTCGAGGCGTTGGTCTTCTTCTGGCTGATTGTCGGCTTGAGTGCGAGCGCTGCCCCTGGGCGTCCTCCGGATCGACTGAAAGGCGCCCCGCTCCGGGCCACCCCATGGCTTCTCGCGTGTGCGGGGGTCCTGGGGATTGGAGGTCAGCTGCTGGCGCTCCCGACGCTGGGGGTGGAGGCTCAGTGGCAACGTCTGCGGTGGCCGATCACCCTCGGCATGCACCGCCCCGAGGAAGGGGGGCGGTGGACCAGGCCGCAGGCGACATTCATGGCAGATCCTCCCGGCCGAGAGATCGAGCTTCGATGGCACGTCGGCGACGTCAGCGCGCCGGAATACCGCGCGAGGGTGTCGTTCTTCGTGGACGGGCAGCTGGTCGAGGAGTCAGTGGTGGGTTCCGGCCCCGTTCGCGAGAGCACCCTGCCGCTCCCGGTAAAGACGAGGCCGGTCAGGGTCTCCGTCCGGGTCGAGCCGCCCTTCCATCCCCGGCCCGGGGCGCGGGGGACCCGATCCGCGCCGGCTGGGGATCTTCATCCACGACGGAGCCACCGAGCCGCGATAGCGGTCAGGGCGTGAGCGGTCCCTTCGGGTCCGCCGCGGTGTCGGCAGCCATGACGATCTCGAGGGCGCCGGGGACGATCTCCATCTCGATCTGGCGGGCTGACTCCACCGGATCTCCGTCGCGGTGGATCACGAGCGGGGCCTCCGCGCTGAGTGTGGCCCGCGTCGTGGAGATACGACGATACCGAGCCGCCTTCTCGATGCCACCCGTGAAGAGCCTCGGGGCCGCCAGGAGGATGCCGCCGATGGGCCCGTCGTCGAAGTAGACGATCTCGAGTCGACCATCGTCGAGCTTGCCTCCGGGGTTGATCACCGCCCCGGAACCGTACTGGGGTCCGTTGGCGAAGGTGACCATGAACGGCGTCAGCCTGAGAGACTCGCCGTTCGCCTCGAGGAGGAGAGGCCGCGGTCGATAGCTGAAGGCCTCGACGAGGCTCCGTCGAAGATAGCTGAGAAAGCCTCTGCGGTTTCCGGTTGCGCCCGCCCTCTCGAAGGCCGCGCCCACCGCCGCGTCGAAGCCAGTCCCGGCGACGTTCAGAAACAGGCCTCCGTTCAGCCGCCCGACGTCGATGCGCCGGCGGACCCCTCCCTCGATGGTGTCGAGCGCCCGGGCCGGCTTCAGGGGCAGGCGGAGCGCCCGGGCCAGCCCATTGCCCGAGCCGACGGGCACGATGCCCAGGGCCGTGTCGCTTCCCAGCAGGGCGCGGGCAACCTCGTTGACGGTTCCGTCTCCACCCACGGCGATCACGAGCTCCGCCCCGGCCTCCACAGCCTCGGCCGCGAGGCCCGTCGCGTGGCCGGCCGCGCGAGTGAAGACCACCGCGTAGTCGTCCCACGAAGGGCGCCCGCCCTCCACTGCGCTGAGCGCGGCCGCAGGGGCGACACCGGCCCGGGGATTCACGATGGCACGGACCTTCACGCCAGCTCCGAGACCACGCGGAGGGTTCCTTCCACCATCCGGTCGGCGGTGAAGTGCTGGAGAAAGCGTCGACGACCGGCCTCGCCGAGACCGCGTCGGAGCTCGTCGTCGCGGAGCACGCTCTCGAGGGCTTCGGCGAGGGCGGCCGGCTCTCGTGGCGGGACGATGCGGCCCGTGACGCCGTCTTCCACCGCCTCCGGAATCCCTCCGGCGGCGGTGGCGACGACGGGCCGGCCGAAGGCCATGGCGTCGAGAAGGCTCGTCCCGAGACCCTCCAGGTGAGAGGAGAGGCAGAAGATGGAGAACGCCGGCACGATCCTGTCGAGATCGCGCCGGAAGCCGGCAAAGACGACGCGGTCGCTCAGCCGACGCTCTCGCACGAGGGACTCGAGCGCCGGACGCAGCTCGCCCTCGCCGGCGATCACCAGCCAGGCCTCCGGCACCCTGGTGCGCAGAAGCGCCATGGCCTCGATCAGCGTGGCGTGGTCCTTGTGGCCCGTGAGCGCCGCGACGTTGCCGACCACCGGTGCACCGGGCGGCACTCCGAGCGCCGCGAGCTCGTCCCGGCCCCCGGGCCGGGAGGCCCGGTCGGGAACGCCTTCGTAGACCAGTCTCCGGCGTGTCGGGTCGAGACCTTCGGCCTCGACCACGGCGCCGATGGCGCGGCTCACGACGATGACGCGATGGCACGCGCCGTACTTCCAGCGCGAGAACGGACCCTGGAGCGGGAAGTCCACCCGGCGCACGGCCACGAGTGACGCTCCCCCGGCCAGGCGTGCGGCGAGGAGCCCCGCCGACACCGCGTGAGGGTCGTGGAGAAGAAGGACACCCGGGCGATCCCGACGCAGGGCCCTGGCCAGGGCCACCACGGCCGGCGGCCAGAGGTCGCCGCGAAAGGGCAGCCCCCGCACCTCGAGACCCTCGGTCCGCGCCCGCGTCTCCAGGGGGCTCGCGGTGCGGCAGGCCAGGATCACATCGTGCCCCCGGCTCGCCATCCCCTTGAGCGTCAGCAGGACCTGGTTCTGCCCGCCGCGCCATGTCGCGGCGCTGTCGACGTGCATCACGCGCAGGCTCATGCGCGCTCGCCGGTGCCCTGACCGAGCTCGCGAAGCTTGGCCAGCTTCACGAACGTGTAGTGTGTGTTCAAGACGCAGACGAGGAAGCCGGTGCTCCCGAGCAGAACGCCGCGCTTGAGCACGTAGTTGCGGAAGAACGCCCATGCGGCAGCCGCGGCCATGTCCACGACGTTCGTCCGGCGCCCGGCCGCATGCGCCTGCCGAGCCCAGAGGGTCGTGTACGAGTCGATCTTGCTCAGGTGATCCGACACGTCCGCGTAGGGGTGGTGCTCGAGCTCGCCACGGAGCCGCCCGACCGGTCCGTTGACGGTCACGGACTCGTGGACGAGATCGCCCTGCCAGCCCGCGTGAGCACGGTCGAAGAAGCGCACCTGCCAGTCCGGGTACCAATCGGTGGCCCGGATCCAGCGACCGAGGTAGTAGGCGACCCGCGGGATGCGATACCCCGAGTGGGCGAAGCCCTTTCTTCTGAGCGTCTCGATCTCCTCGCGCAGTGCCTGGCTGACCCGCTCGTCTGCGTCCAGCGCGAGAACCCAGTCGTGCTTCGCCGCGCGCACGGCGAAGTCGCGCTGGGCCACGAAGCCCGGCCAGGGCGCATTCACCACCACCCGGGCACCCGAGGCTTTGGCGATCTCGCGAGTGCGATCGGTCGAGCCGGAGTCCACCAGCACGATCTCGTCGCAGAAGGAGACACTCGCCAGGGCGTCGGCGATGTGCCGCTCCTCGTTTTGTGCGATGAGAACGGCGGAGATAGCGGTCAAGTGCGCAGTATAACCGCGGCCCCATGCTAGGATCAGGCGCCGTGAGCGAGCATGACTTCGAGACACGCGACGGCATCCTTCGCCTCTTCCAGGAACGCGAGGCCCTCCTCGAAGGCCACTTTCTGCTCTCCTCGGGGCTCCACTCGCCCCGCTATCTCCAGTGCGCCCGCGTCCTCATGGACCCCGGGATCGCCACGGCACTGGGAGCGGCCCTGGCTGGGCGGTTGCGGCCCCTCCTCGGTGGCCGGTCTCCCAGCGTGGTCGTCGCCCCTGCGCTGGGCGGTGTCCTCGTCGCCCACGAGGTGGCGCGGGCGTTCGGATGCCGCGGGCTCTTCACCGAGCGCCAGGACGGAGCCATGACCCTGCGCCGAGGCTTCGTCCTCGACGAAGACGAGCCCACGATCGTCGTGGAGGACGTCATCACCACTGGTGGCTCCACGCGGGAGGTCGTCGAGGCCGTCCGAGGTCGTGGCGCCAGGGTCCTGGCTGCCGGCAGCCTCGTCGACCGCAGCGGGGGAGCGGCCGACGTGGGCGCTCCCCGCGCCAGCCTCCTCGAGCTGGAGGTGCGGACCTGGCCTTCGGAGGAGTGCCCCCTGTGCGCTGGTGGCTCCCGGCCGGTGAAGCCCGGCTCGCGGGCCGCCTCCGGTCCATCCCGCTGAAGCCGTGGGTCGCTACCAGCTCACCCTCGCCTACGACGGCACCGAGTTTCGCGGTTGGCAGCGCCAGCGCGAGGAGATCGGCAGGACGGTGCAGGGTGTTCTCGAAGACGCCCTGGCGCCGTTTGGAAAAGGGCAGAGGGTGGCCGTGACGGCGGCGGGACGCACCGACTCCGGGGTGCACGCCCTGGGGCAGGTGGTGTCATTCGATCTCCCACGGCAGGTGGGAGGCGCCGAGCTTCGGAAGGCCCTGAACGGCCTCCTCCCCGGGGACGTCCGGGTGTTGGAGGCGAAGCCCGCGCCCGACGGCTTCCATGCGCGCAGGAGCGCCACGTCGAAGCTGTATCGCTACGCCCTGGACTGCGGAGGTGTGCCGCTGCCCCAGCGGCGGCGCCTTGCTGCCTGGGTGTCTCGTCCCCTGGATGAAGCCGCGGTGCGCTCGGCCGTACGGCTCTACCTGGGTCGGCACGACTTCGCCTCACTCGCCTCCGCCGGGGGGTCGGTGAAGACGACCGTGCGAGAGGTGACGCGTTCCCAGGTGACCTTCGATGAGCTGGGTCTCACCTACGAGGTCGAGGCCGATGGCTTCCTGCGCAGGATGGTCCGGAGCATGGTCGGCGGGCTCATCGCCGTCGGCGGCGGCGCGCTGGCCGTGCGGGAGCTGGCCGAGGCACTCGAGGCGCGCGATCGGAGGGCCTGGCCCGCTCCCGCCCCTGCATGCGGGCTGACCCTGGTGCGCGTTGACTACCCTTCGGGACGGACCCCGATGCTACCATAGGCGCGAATCGAGGCGTGTCACCGGGCACCAATGTCCCTTCAGGACCTGCTCACGGTCGTGCCCGCCGGCTCCGAGGAAGAAGAGCTCGTTCGCTCGATCGACTTCGGCCGGCTCCCGCGTCACGTGGCCGTGATCATGGACGGCAACGGGCGGTGGGCGCAGCTGCGCCACAAGAGGCGGGTGGAGGGGCACCGGGCGGGCATCCAGGCAGTGCGGGACACGGTGGAGACCTCGGCGCGAATGGGGCTCGAGGTGCTCACTCTCTACGCCTTCTCCATCGAGAACTGGAAGCGGCCCCAGAGCGAGGTCTCCACGCTCATGGGCCTGCTCAAACGGTATCTTCGGAGCGAGCTCGACTCGCTCCTCGAGAACGACATTCGCTTCAGGGTCATCGGTCGGGCGCACGAGCTCCCTCCCGAGGTTCAGGACGAGCTGGGGCGGGCCATGGAGCGAACGAGTGCGAACACGGGGCTGAGCTTCAACATTGCGCTGAACTACGGGGGAAGAGCCGAGATCACCGACGCCGTTCGTCGGCTCTTCGAAGAGCTCCTGAAGGATGGCCGCGATCCCTCGGGGATCGACGAGCGGGCCCTCGCAGCCCACCTCTACACCGCCGGCCAGCCGGATCCCGACCTCCTCATCCGCACGAGCGGCGAGCTGCGGGTGTCCAACTTTCTGCTCTGGCAGATCGCCTACGCGGAGATCTGGGTCACGGACGTGCTCTGGCCCGACTTCCGGCGGCGCAATCTCCTCCAGGCCATCGGGGACTATCAGAAGCGTGAGCGGCGCTACGGCGGGATCACCACCGGCTGACCGGCTCCCGCCCCGGGGGCTGCGCGCCCCGGGCTTCCTCGGGAACCTCGCGCGGCGCGTGGGGACGGCCCTCGTGGCGGTCCCGGTGCTTCTGGCGGTCTTCTTTCTTGGGCCACCCTGGCTCGCCGTGGCGCTCGTGGCGGTGGGTCTGGCGGTGGGTCTTTTCGAGTTCTTCGGGCTCCTGCGGGCACGGGGGCTGCGCCCCATGGTGCGGGTCGGCTACGTCGTGGCCGCGGCCTTCGTCCTCGAGGTGGCGTGGCCGGGTGGTGCGCTGGTGCCCTCTCTGCCCCTCGTGGCGTTACTTCTGCTCGGCTTTGCGCTGTCCCGGGGCGCGGACCTCGAGGCGGTGTCTGCCGCCGCCGCCACCCTGCTCGGTGCCGTCTATCTCGGAGGCCTCGGAGGCACGATCGTCGCCTTGCGGCTCATCGCTCCGGAGGGGGAAGGAGCCTGGCGGCTCGTCCTCCTGTTCGTCATCATCTTCGCCTCGGACACGATGGCCTTCTTTGTGGGCCACGCCATCGGTCGTCGTCGGCTCGCTCCGAAGGTGTCCCCGGGCAAGTCGGTCGAGGGGGCCCTGGGCGGCCTCCTGGGTGGGGCCCTGGGCGCCCTCGCCGTGCGGGAGCTGGGTCTGCCCGATCTGCCCCTGGCCCACACGATCGCCCTGGGGATCGGGGTCGCCGCCCTGGGCATCGTCGGGGACCTGGACGAGAGCCTTCTGAAGCGCTGGGCCGGAGTGAAGGACTCGGGAACCCTCTTTCCAGGTCACGGCGGAATGCTCGATCGGCTCGACAGCTTGTTGTTCGGCGCGCCGGTCCTGTACTATTATTTTCTGTACGTGCGCTGAGCGGCCCCCCGGGGCTGTTTCGTGCCTGCTCGGTCCCCCCTGCAATGAAAGGCCTCGCGCTACTCGGCTCGACCGGCTCCATCGGCACCAACGTGCTGAGGATCGTCGATGCCTTTCCCGATCGCTTCGACGTCACGGGTCTCGCCGCCGGACGCAACGTCGAGCGGCTGGCCGAACAGATCGAGCGCTACCGCCCGCGGGTCGTCTCCGTGGCGGACGAGAGCTCGCTCGAGGATCTCGGGCGACTGGTCGATCTGACCGGCATTCGTGGGCTGTTTGGCGAGGCGGGGATGGTCGAGGTCGCGACACACGAGGAAGCGGCCACCGTGGTGGCGGCGGCGGTGGGTGCGGTCGGACTCGTGCCCACGTACCGGGCGCTCGAGGCGGGCAAGGACGTGGCCCTGGCGAACAAGGAGACGCTTGTGATGGCGGGCGAGCTGATGCTCGCGCGCGCCAGGGAGACCGGGGCACGGCTGCTGCCCATCGACTCGGAGCACTGTGCGCTCCACCAGTGCCTGGACGGCCGAAGCCCGGACGAGGTGAGGCGGCTTCTCCTCACGGCTTCGGGGGGGCCCTTTCGCCAGCGGCCACACGACACGTTCGATCGGATCACACGGGAGGAGGCGCTGGCCCACCCGACGTGGAACATGGGGCCCAAGATCTCCATCGATTCCGCCACAATGATGAACAAGGGCCTCGAGGTGATCGAGGCGCGATGGCTCTTCGAAGTTCCTGCGGATCGCATCGAGATTGTCATCCACCCACAGTCGATCATCCACTCGATGGTGGAGTTCGTGGACGGGACGGTGCTCGCGCAGGTGAGCGTGACCGACATGCGCGTGCCGATCCAGTACGCGCTGAGCTATCCGGACCGGTGGCCGGGCGCCATCCCGGCGATGGACTTCTCCCAGCCGATGCACCTCGAGCTCGGGCCCCCGGACCGCCAGCGTTTTCCCTGTCTCGGGCTGGCATACGGGGCTCTCGAGGCCGGAGGGACGGCCCCCGCCACTCTCAACGCGGCGAACGAGGTGGCGGTCGCCGCGTTTCTCGAGGAGAATGCTCCTTTCGGTGCTATTTCTGAGACGATCCAGGAGGTTCTCGAGGCGGAGCCGTCGTCGGCCACCCGCTCGCTCGGGGACGTCCTCGATGCGGACCGCCGGGCCCGGGAGCGCGCCCAGGTGGTCCTCGCGCGGCACTCCGCCGCCCGCTCGTTTTCCTAGCGCCCTCAACCGGTTGAATCGATGAGTTTCTTGATAACGATCCTCGCATTCGTCTTCGTCCTCGGTGTCATCATCTTCGTGCACGAGTTCGGACACCTCATCACCGCCAAGGCCTTCGGCATGCGGGTGTTCGTCTTCTCGTTCGGCTTCGGCAAGAGGCTCTTCGGGATCAAGTGGGGCGACACGGACTGCCGTGTCTCCGCGGTCCCTCTGGGCGGGTACGTGAAGCTCGAGGGCGAGGGCGACGACTTCGTCAGCGAGGACACCAGCCAGCTCGGCGACGGGCGGAACTTCCTCACCCGTCCGCGCTGGCAGCGTTTCCTCGTCTACCTGGCTGGACCGGCCATGAACGCCGTGCTCACGATCAGCGTCCTGAGCGTGCTGAACATGGTGGGGACCCCGGTGCCCGGGGCCGTCTTCGACCGTCCGATCATCGGCGCCGTCGCAGTGGACTCTCCCGCGGAGAGAGCCGGCCTCGTCCCCGGGGACGAGATCGTGGCCATCGACGAAGAGGAGGTGGCGTCCTGGGAGGACGCCCAGTACCTCATCGTTCTCCAGCCGGAGAAGACCCTCAACGTGCATTTGCGGCGCGATGGCCGGGACCGGACGGTCGAGGTGCACTCGGAGGCCACGTCCACGGACAAGCGTGGCCACATCGGCGTCCACCCGCTCGTTCGTGTCGGAGAAGTCATGCCCGGCTCCCCGGCGGAGGAGGCGAGCCTCGCGCCGGACGACGCCATTCTCCGGATTGACGACACACCGATTGCGAGCTTCGCCGACATTCCCCCGGTGGTCCAGGGCTCGGACGGTCGCGCCCTTTCGTTCCGGATCTGGCGTGACGGCGAGCAGCTTGACCTTGCGATCGCCCCTCGCGACGATGGGTCCGGGCTGCTGGTTGGAATCACGCCGAAGTTCATCCACATGCAGTTCGGTCCCCGAGATGCGGTCGTCCAGGCCGTGGGGGACACGTGGAAGATGACCCGCCAGACCTTCGAGGTCCTGGGGCGGCTCGTCACGGCGCAGATCTCACCCAAGACCATGATGGGCCCGCTGGGCATTGCCCAGATCTCGGGGCAGGCGGCTCAGAGCGGCCTGAACCCGCTGTTTCGACTGATCGCGATCATCAGCCTCCAGGTGGGGATCCTGAACTTGCTCCCCCTGGCCCCGCTCGATGGCGGGCACCTGGCCATCATCGCCGCCGAGGGCGTCGCTCGGCGGGACCTGAGCCCCAACATCAAGAACTGGATCATGAACGCCGGGGCGGCGGCGATCTTCCTGTTGATCGGCCTGGTGATCTATTCGGACATCTCGAAGCTGAGCTTCGTCCGCGGGCTGCTGCCGTGAACCGTTTCGGGAACGCAGCATGAGGCGACGTTCCCGGAACCTTCCGTTCTGTCGTGAGGCCTCTAGCTTGGCTAGCTCGGGCTACTCCGCCGTCGCTTTCCGTCCCCACACCGGCTGAAAGGCAGGATCCAGATCGTAGGCCTTTGCGAAAAGGTCCCGGGCCTTCTCCTTGTCGGCATTCATGCGGGCCGACGGCTCGCCGATCTTGTAGCAGGCGTAGCCCAGGTAGAAGGCCGCAGCCGCGCTCTGGGGGTCGGCCTCGTAGGCCTTCTCGAACGCGTCCCGGGCCCGGGAGAAGCGTCCCCGGATGAACGCCTTCAGTCCGGCCTCGATGTTCTCCTGGAAGGCGCCGCCGGGTGGCGCCGGGAGCGCGGAAGCCTCGATCCCCATGGCGGACGCTGGCGCCTCCGGTGGTGACATGGGAGTCGATTCCTGGATGGTGGTCGCCTCGGGAGGCGAGGCCTCCGGTGGGGCGGCCTGGGGTATCGCAGCCGACAGAATGAGGGTGACCAGCAGCATGGGTCTTCTCCTTGGACCCGCAGTCTATCCGCTCCCCGGCCGGCGACTGTGACCGGGCTCACGCCCCGCTCTCGAGGCGGGAGGGCTAGCGCGCTCCGTCCCCGCCTGTGGCGGCGGTCCCCTGGCGCACGGCAGGGGCTCGTCGCTCGTGCAGCCCGCCCGAGGGCGTTGCCGCGAGGAGCCGCTCTGGCCGATTCGGATCCAGGGCCAGCGCCCAGATCCGCGTCGTTGCCAGGCCGTCCGTCGCCACTGCCTCCCACGTCTCCCCGGCATCGTCGCTGCCCCAGAGCCCGCCCTGGGTGAACTCGCTCGCGTAGAGAGTGCGACCATCGTCGGCCACCGTCAGGCCGGTGATGTCCAGCAAGGGCAAGCCCCCGCCTCGGGGCCACCAACTCCGCCCGCCGTCCTCGGACTTGTGCAGGCCCCGTGACGTCGCCACGAAGACGACCCGGTCGAAGCCCGGCAGGAACGCGAGAGCATGGACGCGGGCGTCCCCTATGCGGCCCGCGATGGGGTCCCAGCTCGCACCATCATCGCGGCTCTCGAAGAAGCCGATCGGGGTTGCGGCGAGGATCGCACGCTGGGGCCCACCCGACGCCGCCACGCGCTCCACTGTGCGCAGGACGCCCAGGCGGTGGCGCTGCCACGTCTCACCGCCGTCGGTGCTTCGGAGGAGCCCTTGAGAGGTGGCCGCCAGGAACACCTGCGGCGAGAGCGCGACCAGGTCCGTGATGTAGGGGTGCAGCTCCAGATCGTCCACGACGGTCGGCAGCCGGCGCCAGGCCTCGCCCCGGGACAGGAAGATGCCGTCGTCGGTCCCCGCCAGGACAGTCGTGCCCGCCAGGGCGATCGTGAGGACCTCACGACCCTCGAGGCCGGGAGCAAGGCGTGTCCAGGGGCCCGCCGGCGTCGGGGCCGAGAAGACGCCCCCGTGCCGGCGATCCGCGGTCACTCCCACCACGACCTGGCCGCCGGAAGGGGAAAAAAGTACCCGAGAGACGAAGCGTTCCGAGAAGCCGACGTTCGAGTCGGTCCACGTGCGCCCGCCGTCCGTGCTGCGCAGGACACCCGCTCCGTCGGTGCCGACCAGGAGAGATCCGTCCGGCTGCGAGAGGAGTGCGTTGACCACGAGCTTCTTGTCGGTGCGCAGTGCCCACGAGGCCCCGTCGTCCTCGGTGACCCAGAGGCCCTCTGTGGTGCCTGCGAAGAACGTCTCCGGGTCCTCCGTGTGCTGCGCAAACGCCCGCGTTCGACGGCTGGAGGAGGGTATGCCCTGGACCTTGGACCAGCGGCCTGCTCCGTTCCTGGAGCGATAGATCCCGCTGCAGGCTGTGGCGTAGACCGTCCCTGGGGACCGCCTGTCCAGGGTGATCGTCATGACGTCGGAGTCGTTGATCATGCCCGAGTGGATCGATCGCCAGGTGCTCCCGCCGTCCGTCGTCTTCCACGGGAGATGCCACGTCCCGGCGTAGATCGTGGCTGGTGCCTCGGGATCGATGGCGATCGAGTTGACGTTGCGCAGCTCCGGGTGACCCTCGACGCTGATCCGTTTCCAGCTGCGACCGGCGTCTCCCGATCGGAAGACGCCGGTCAGTGTTCCGGCGATGACGATGTCGGGGTCGTTCGGGGCGAGGGCGAGAGCCTTAACCGCCTGGCCGGAGATTCCCGGAAGCACCGTGAATGTCTTGCCGCCGTCGTCGCTCCTGGCCACACCGCCGCCCGCGCCCCGCAGCGCCCAGTAGCCTACGAAGACCGAGCCGTCGGCCGCGATGGCCAGGTCATCGAGGCTCATCCCGTTGAGGGGGAAACCCGGAGCGAGGCGCCCCCAGCTGCCCCCCGAGTCCTCCGAGCGGTAGAGAACTCCGCCGGCGGTGCCCAGGTACACGATGTGAGGCATTGCGGGATGCGCCGCGAGCGAGCGCACGTCCCCGCCCGGAGGACCCACCGGAACCCAGGACTGTGCCCGGGCCGGCGCGCCCTGAGCGGTGAGGATCCCAAGCCCGGCCAGCACGATCGAGCGCACGGCGCGGCGCCGGGCCGTCGACAGGTTCATCTCGTCTCCTGATCCGGATGATCTCATGTCAGGACCCGGGCTCGCACTTCCGCCACGGTCTCCTGGGGCCCTGAACGCCTCGAGCCTGGTCAGATCTGCGGGGGTGACAGGATCCTCGGCCGGCCCAGCCGCACCGGCTCGTCGTCACCGGAGTCCTGCTCGAGGCCCACGGTCAGGCCGAGCTGGATGCCGACGGCCTCGGTCACGCTCGGTGACGAGGTAGCTCTTGACTCCCTCGGCGCGCTTGCGTCCGATGACCTCGGTGTGCCGCTCGCTGCTGTCGGCGTGGCCGACGATGATCACGCGGCTGCGCGGATCCTGGCGCAGCTTGCTCGCCACGTCGTCGAGGCAGGCCTTGTCCACGTTGTTGAGGCGCGAGAGGTTGCGAGGGAAGCCGCCAGAGGTGCAGCTGACCGCCTCAGGCCTGGGCCGGGGAGGCTCCTGCGCGCACACGCGGGAGGTAGCCTCGGCGTTGCCGCCGCGGCCGTCGGAGATCTTGACGGTGACCGGCGCGCAGTCGCCTGCGCCGATACCCGCCGTGTCGAGGCTAGCCTCGGCGTTCGAGCCCGAGATCCTGCCGCTGCCTGCACTCCACGCGTATGTGAGCGGGTCGCCGTCGGGGTTGGAAGCGGTGGCGCGGCACCTGGAAACCTGGCCGGGAAGAACGGTCGAGGGGCTGCAGCTCACCGAGACCGTCGGCGGGCGGTTGACCGAAGCCGCTGTCGGCGGCGGCGGGGTGTAGATCTCGCAGCAGAGAGTGCTGCCATGGTAGCCGATGGAGATGTTGAGCCCGCTCCTCTTGGCAAGGGAGACGTCACCACCCCGCACGTCGTAGCCGAGAGCCAACACGTAGGCGGGTCGCACGAAAAGGCCGGGCCGGAGCCAGAACGAGGCCCCCACCATCACGTCCGCGGTGTTCGTCTGCTCGACCGTGGTGTTTCCGTACACCTTGCCGCTCAGCTCCGCCTGGAGCTGGAGTCTCGAGGAGGCGGGAGCGTTGAGACCCACGCCCCAGCGGAAGGCGTTCGCCACGAATCCGGGTCCGTCGAAGACAGGGTCCGTGGTCGCGAGCGGTGCGATAGCTCCGAGGGTGTCCGGTGCGTCGGGGCTCCCGTTCCACTCGTAGCCGGCGATCGCGTGCATCTCGACCCCATGGCCCAGGGCCTTTGACACCACCACGTCGCTGCCCAGGGAGGCCTCTCCCGTTCCCAGCCCAAGGGCCGCCTCCGCCGTGGCGATCTTGAAGAACGCCCGCAAGGCCAGGCCCACGCCATTGCCCTGCGTGCCGCTCAGGAGGGCGTACTTGCCTCCGAAGCGGATGTCTCCGAAGCCCGTCTCCCACGGTGTGCTGGGGAACGGGTACGCGTTCGGTCCGCCGGGCTCCTCGAGGTAGTGGGACTTCAAGCGATTCTCGATTCCCACGGCTCCGAAAATCTCGATCTTGTCCGACACGCCGAACCCAAGGGTGAAGCCGTGGACCGCGAAGTCCGTTCCCTTGGGGTCCCGGGCGAAGTTGTCCCGGAAAAGGCTGAAGGAGAACAACCCCCGGGGCAGCGTGTGGGCGCTCCCGACCAGGCGGATGAGACCCGTGTCTCCCAGGGTCGTCGGCGCTCCGGGTCGGACGGCCCACTCACGGCCGTCGATCTCGAGGATCCAGCTCCTGACCTCGTCCCGTGCCACCGTGTTCGTCTCGGAGGCCCCCTGGGCCGAGACCTGCCCACCAAACGACACTAGGCCGGCGAGCGCCAGCAGCGTCCCTCGTGCCCTCATGTCCACCTTCGCGCCAGTCTACACGGAAAGAAAAAGGCGCGGCCTCCAGGGAGGCCGCGCCTTCAGTGGGTCAGCCGAACGCCTGGCTAGTCGTCGTCCTCCGGGACCGTCGCGCCCTCGGGGACGAAGACCACGTCCACGCGCCGGTTCTTGGCCCGGGAGCGGGCGTTCTTCGCCGTGTCGAGAGGCTTGGAGTCGGCGGTGCTTCTCGCGGTGATGCGGGCTTCTGCCACACCACGCTCGGTGACGAGGTAGCTCTTGACTCCCTCGGCGCGCTTGCGTCCGATGACCTCGGTGTGCCGCTCGCTGCTGTCGGCGTGGCCGACGATGATCACGCGGCTGCGCGGATCCTGGCGCAGCTTGCTCGCCACGTCGTCGAGGCAGGCCTTGTCCATGTTGTTGAGGCGCGAGAGGTTGCGGGGGAACCCGCCAGAGGTGCAGGTGACCGCCTCGGGCTTGGGCCGGGGAGGCTCCTGCACGCACACGCGAGAGGTGGCCTCGGCGTTGCCGCCGCGGCCGTCGGAGACCTTGACGGTGACCGGGGCGCAGTCGCCGGCGTCGACGCCGGCGGTGTCGAGGCTGGCCTCGGCGTTCGAGCCCGAAATCCGGCCGCTGCCCGCGCTCCACGCGTAGGTGAGCGGGTCGCCGTCGGGGTCGGAAGCGGTGGCGCGGCACTTCGAAACCTGGCCCGGGAGGACCGTCTGTGGGCTGCAGCTCACCGAGACCGTCGGCGGGCGGTTCGCCGGAGCCGGCTTCGGGGGCGGCGGGGTGTAGATCTCGCAGCAGGGGGTGCCGCCGTGGTAGCCGATGGAGATGTTGACGCCACTCCTCTTGCCCGAGGAGACGTCACGACCCCGCCCGTCGTAGCTCAGGGCGTATACGTAGGCGGGTCGGATGTACAGGCCTTCCTTGAGCCAGAACGAGGCCCCCACGATGATGTCGAGTGTGCTCGTCTGGTCGATGGTGGTGTCGCTGTACGAGCGGCCGCTCAGCTCCGCCTGGAGCTGGAACCTCGAGCAGGCGGGGACGTTGAGGCCGACGCCCCAGCGGAGGGCGTTCCCCACGAACTCCGGACCCGGGAAAATGTCATCACCGTCTGTGGGCAGTGCGATGCCGGGCCGGTCCGGGTTCCCGTTGACCTCGTAGCCGATGGTGGCGTGCAGATCGGCGCCGTAGTTCAGCGTCTTGGACAGGTTCAGGTCGACGCCAAAGGACGTCTTGCCGGTCCCCAGCCCCTTTGCCTCGTCCGCCGTCGGCAGCTTGGCGAACCCCTTGACGGCCAGGCCGACGCCGTCGCCGAGGTAGTCGTTCAGGATCGAGTACTTCGCCCCGAGCCACACGTCGCCAAAGCCCGTCGCGAAGCTTTCGTTGGGGAACGGATACTCGTTCGGGCCGCCGAGCTCGGCCAGGTAGTGGGCCTTGGTCCGGTTCTGGACGCCCACGGCGCCGAAGACTTCGAGGCGGTTGCTCACGCCGTATCCGAATGTCACCGCGTGGGTCGCGAAGTCCGTGCCCTTCGGGGCACGGTCCATGTTGTCGAACGAGTATCCCAAGGAGAACAGCCCCCTCGGAAGGGTGTAGGCGCTCCCCACGAGGCGGAAGAGGCCCGAATCGCCCATCGTCGTAGGGGCCGAGGGGCGGACGCTCCACTCCTTGCCGTCCACTTCGAAGATCCAACTCTTGACCTCGTCCCGGGTGACCGTCTTCGTCCCGGATTCTCCGTCCTGGGCCGAAGCCAACCCGCCGAGCCCCAGCAAGCCGGCCAGTACCAAGACCATCCTTCTTCCACTCATGACCGTCCTCCTGTACTGCAAGACGTCGACAACCCCTCAAGAGGGAACCCCAAGTCTAATTCTGTTCCCGTTCCCTGTGCAACGAGCTTGTGGCGCCAAAAGTGACCCGCCCCGGGTTTCCTGGAGGCTCCATTGTTTGGGCGGATGGGGTCCATGGGAAGACCGAGGAGATACTCACTGGAGGTCCGGGAGCGAGCCGTCCGGTTGGTTTTCGATCACGATCAC